>JACPOB010000178.1 GCA_016185145.1 Rhodospirillales bacterium
CAACAGACCTCAAAAGAAAATGGGGATGGTCGGCACTACACCCCAGATTCGCGCCAAGCCATCCCTCAACCCCTTGATCTCCTTCACTCCGATCAGTCGAAAAAAATCAAACTGACCCTCCAACTGCGCAAGTTGGGCTAAGGCGCGATCATCTTGTAGACGCGCGCGGCGGTGTCGCTGTAGAGCGCCTTCTTCTCCGCGGCCGACGCGCCCTTGGTGATGATCTTGAAGGCGTTCCACAGTTCGGTGTAGCCGCACGACTGCTTGTCGGGCGGGAAGTTGCTCTCGAACATGCAGCGCTCCGGGCCGAACAGGTCGATGCAGGTCTCGATGTAGGGCTTCCACGCCGCCGCCAGTTCCTGCGAGGAGGGCGGCACGTCCCGCAAGTGGAAGTCGAAGCCGAACGAGGTCATGCCGAGGCCGCCCAGCTTGACGACGACGTTGGGACAGCCGGCGAGATCCTGCATGTTCTTCCTCCAGATCGGCAGGGTCTCGGCCTGCTTGCCGGCGTACTGGCCGATGCCGAGATGGCCGCCGACATGGTCGACGATGATGCTCTGGCCGGGAAAGGCGCGGGCGATATCCAGCAGGTCGGGAAGCTGCGGGAAGAAGTGCCATGAGTCGAAGGTGAGGCCGAGCTTGCCGAGCTCGGCGAAGCCTTCGCGGAACTTCGGGTCGAGCAGGCGGTGGCGAGGGATCGGCCGCGAGACATGCTTGCCGGCCAAGCCCTCATCCCACGACGTGCCGTAGCGCACGCCGCGGAAGCGCCCGCCGGCGACGGCGATCTCGGCCTCCAGCACCGCGCGTACGCGGCTGCCCAGCATCAGGTCGGCCCAGCCGATGATCGCCTCGCAGGCGCGCGTCTTGCCGTATTGACCGGAAGCGCTCTGTGCGGCGATGCCGTTCACGAACTCAACCTCGCCCACGGGCTTCATCTCGTCGGGGCCGGTGGCGCGGAACATCGCCTGGCATTCGAGGAACACGGTCGAGACGATGTTGTGCCCGCCGCCGGTGTCCTCCAGCAGCTCGGCCAGGAAGTAGCGGTCGCGGTCGCGATGCGGGGCGTCCCACAGGTGATGATGCGGGTCGATGATCGGCAGGTCGGGCTCGAGCGCCTTTCCGGACGGGCGCTTGGCAAGCCAGGCGGCGAGATCAGCGTTGTTACGGTGGATCAGTCCGCGATATTCACCGTCGGCCATGCTTGTTTCCTCCTGGTTGGGGACAAGCCTACGGCAGGAGTGGAGAGCGGAGCATGCGGATTTGCGTATACGGGGCAGGCGCCATCGGCGGCAATTTCGCGGCGCGACTGGCCGACGCCGGAAACGAGGTCTCGATCGTGGCGCGCGGCGCGCATCTCGAGGCGATCCGCGCCCGCGGCCTCACCCTGCTGGCCGGCGACAGGAAGATCACGGCCAAGGTGAAGGCGTCGGACCGACCGGCTGATCTCGGGCCGCAGGACGCCGTGTTGGTGACGCTGAAGGCCTCCGGCCAGCATGCGCTCGCCGGCAACGTCGAGCCTTTGCTCGGGCCCGACACGGCCGTCGCCTTCGTCCAGAACGGCATTCCCTGGTGGTACGGCCACGGGCTCTCCAAGTCGCGCCCACCGGCGCCCGATCTCAGCCGCCTCGACCCGGAAAGCGCGCTCGCCAAGTCGGTCGGCATGCATCGCGTGGTGGGCGCGGTCGTGAGCTCGCCCAACCATGTGATCGAGCCCGGCGTGGTCGAGAACGAAGTGCCCGACCGCAACATCCTATGGGTCGGAGAGCCGGACGACCGGTCGAGCCCGCGCATCGAGGCGTTGCGCACCACGCTCAAGGCGGCCGGCATCGGCTCGCCGGCGACGACCGACATCCGCTACGAGATCTGGCACAAGCTGATGGCAAACCTGACGGGCTCGACGGTGTGCCTGCTCACGGGGCAGCCCGTCCACGTCCAGAAGACGCCGCTGATCAATCGGCTGTCGCGGCGCGCCCATGCCGAGGCGCTGGCCGTCGCCGCCGCCCACGGCGTGGTCCTCGACGATCATCCTGACGAGCGCTACGGGCCCAAGCGCGTCTATACCAGCCATCGTCCGTCGATCCTGCAGGACTACGATCTCGGCCGGCCGATGGAAGTGGAATCGATCGTGCGCGCGCCGGTCGCCTTCGCCCGCAGCGCCGGCGTCGACACGCCGACGCTGGACGCTATCGAAGCGATCTGCGTGGCGCTCGCCCACGCCAAGGGCCTCTACACGCCGTAGCCCGGCCGCGTTAGGATCGGTCGTCCCAATGATCGAGGAAACGCCATGAAGCCCAGGATCATGCGCGCCGCGTCCCGCCCGACAGCCAAGGCGGAACCGGCCAACTTCGTCGGCACGGTGCTGTCCGACCCGGTATTCGCGCCCGAAGGCCCCTCGCGCCTGCGCGCGTCGCGGGTGTCGTTCATGCCCGGTGGCCGTACCAACTGGCACAAGCATGCGGTCGGCCAGGTCCTCTACGTGTTGTCCGGCGTCGGCCGCTATCAGCTCGAAGGCGAGCCGGTGCAGGAGATCAAGCCGGGCGACACCGTCGTCATTCCTCCCGGGGCCCGCCATTGGCATGGCTCGGCGCCCGAGACCATGATGGTCCATCTCGCCATGTCGGAGACCAACGAGAAGGGCGAGGCGACGAGCTGGTTCGAGCCGGTCAGCGAGGCCGACTACAGCAAGGCGCCGACGAAGGCGTAACCGCGCTCTCGCGGGACCGCGGACCTCCAGGTCCGCTCATATTCTTCCTCTGCCGGACCGCGAGCCTCCGGCTCGCTTATGATTCATGAGCGAGCCGGAGGCTCGCGGTCCGGAAGAACATGACTAGGTCGCCGTGCCGCCGACCGTCAGCGCATCGATGCGCAGCGTCGGCTGGCCGACGCCGACCGGCACGCCCTGGCCGTCCTTGCCGCAGGTGCCGATGCCGGGGTCGAGCGACATGTCGTTGCCGACCATGCCGACCTTGGTCAGCGCCTCGGAGCCGGCGCCGATCAGGGTCGCGCCCTTCACCGGCGCGCCGAGCTTGCCGTCCTCGATCAGGTAGCCCTCGGTGACGGTGAACACGAACTTGCCGGACACGATGTCGACCTGGCCGCCGCCGAAATTGGCGCAGTAGAGGCCCTTCTTCACCGAGGCGATGATCTCCTTCGGATCCGCGGTCCCGCCCAACATGAAGGTGTTGGTCATGCGCGGCATCGGCGCATGGGCGTGGCTCTGGCGTCGGCCGTTGCCGGTCGGCTTCACACCCATCAGGCGCGCGTTCTGGCGGTCCTGCATCAGGCCGACCAGGCGGCCGTTCTCGATCAGCACGTTGCGCTGCGTCGGCGTGCCCTCGTCATCGATGGTGAGCGAGCCGCGGCGGTCGGCGAGGGTGCCGTCATCGACCACGGTGACGCCGGGCGAGGCGATCATGTCGCCCATCATGCTGGTGAACATCGACGTCTTCTTGCGATGGAAGTCGCCTTCCAGCCCGTGGCCCACGGCCTCGTGCCACAGCACGCCCGACCAGCCCGAGCCCAGCACCACCGGCATCTCGCCGGCTGGCGCCGGCACCGACTGCAGGTTCACCAGCGACTGGCGGATCGCCTCGTCGGCCTCGCGCTGCCAGTATTCGGGCTTGAAGATGTCGCCGTAGGCGGCACGCCGGCCCGAGCCGGTGCTGCCGGCCTCCATGCGGTCGCCGTCGGCACAGACGACGCTGACGTTCAGCCGCACCAGAGGCCGCACGTCGGCCGCGCGCCAGCCGCCGGCCTTGATGATCTCGACCACCTGCCAGGAAGCCGACATCGAGATCGAGACCTGGCGCGCCTTGGGCTCCTTGCCGCGCACATAAGCGTCGATCTCCTGCAGCAGCGCCACCTTGCGGGCGAACGCCTCGCCGTCGATCGGATTGTCGTCGGCATAGAGCAGCTGGTTGGTGCCGCGGGGCGATTCATCCATCTTGCCGCTATAACCTGTGCGTACCGCCTTGACGGTGGCGACGGCACGCTTCAGCGCCTGCTCGTCGAGCGCCGAGGCATGGGCGAAGCCCGTGGCCTCGCCGGCGACGCTGCGCAGGCCGAAGCCCTGGGTGGTGTCGAACGAGGCGCTCTTCAGCTTACCGTCGTCGAACGACAGGCCCTCGCTCTGCTCGTACTCGAGGAACAGCTCGCCGTCGTCGCAGCCGGCCAGTGCCTCGTTGACCATCTTCTCCGTCTTGCGACGGTCGAGACCGCCCCCCTTGCTCCCCTGGCCGAAGAACAAGTTGTCGGCGGTGGCGAGATGGTTGATCGATTTGCTCATGACGAATGCCCTTTCATCGCCAAAAATGGGCATTCGCCGAGGCGGACGCAAGCGCGATGTCGACTACGCCTTCGGCTCGTACCGCAGGCCCAGCTTCAGCGTGACCTGGTAGCTTGCCACCTTGTTGTCACGAATGCGGCCGCGCACGTCGACCACTTCGAACCAGTCGAGATTGCGCAGTGAGCGCGACGCCGTCCCGATTGCCGATTCGATGGCATCGGAGACCGATTTGTCCGAGCTGCCGACGACTTCCGTCTTCACATAGGTCTGGCTGGCCATGGGCGCACCTCCCCCTGTCAGACGACCAGGACGATCTTTCCGAAATGTGCGTTGGCCTTCATGTGCGCCAGCGCCTCGGCCGCCTGGGAGAGCGGGAAAGTCCGGTCGATGGGCAGGCTGAGCTTGCCGGCTTCGATGGCCGGCCACAAGTCGGCACGGGCCGCCTTGACGATGGCGCGCACTTCTTCGGGGCCGCGGGTGCGGAAGGTCACGCCGATGTAGTCGATGCGCTTCAGCGCATGCAGGTCGAAGTTGAACTCGCCCTTCATGCCGCCCAGGCGGCCGACATTGACGATGCGGCCCAGGATGGCGGCTGCTTCCATGTTCTGGTTCATCACGCCGCCCGACACCTGGTCGACGATCAGGTCGACGCCCTTGCCGCCGGTCGCTTCCTTGACCTTGTCCGGCCACTTGTCGTCGCGCGTGTCGAGCGCGAGATCGCAGCCGAATTCCTTGAGCCGCGCACGACGGCCGTCGTTGGTCGACGTTCCCATGACGATCGAGGCGCCCATGTGCTTGGCGATCTGCATGCCCAGCAGGCCGACGCCGGAGCTGGCGCCCTGGATCAGGACCGATTCGCCCTCCTTCAGCCGGCCGGCGCCGACCAGGGCGTTGTGCATGGTCTGCACGGCGACCGGCATGCAGGCCGCCTGCTCGTAGGTCATGTTGTTGGCTGGGACCTTGTGGGCGCGGCCGGAATCGGTGACGGCGTACTCCGCGAAGCCGCCGGCCGCCGAGCTCATGACGCGATCGCCCGGCCTGAAGTCCTTCACGTCGGCACCGACGGCCTCGACCTCGCCGGCGCACTCAAGGCCGACAATGGTGCCCGGGCCGCCGATCCGGCCGTGCGCATGGCCGGACGCGACCGCGAGATCGGCGCGGTTCAGCGAGGCGGCGCGCACCTTGATCAGGATCTCGTGGGGCTTGGGTGAGGGCTTCGGCGCGTCCGTGTACTGGACGCCATTCTCGGTGACGACGGCAGCCTTCATGGGAACCTCCCTGGATTGGAGGTCCCCCATAGCATGACGCATTTGCCTCTGGGATTAGGGCTTTGCCCTTCACGTATTTGCGCACGATCGTTTCGTCCGGCGGATAGTTGGCGGGCTGTACCGGCGTGATCTACAGGATCGCGTTCGTGCGACCCTGTCGGAAATGTCCGCCATTGATGTCCTGCGCCTTTCGGCCCCCGGCGGCAGTCGAGCGCTGTCGCCTGAAACGCGACAGGAACGACATTTGCGTGCCTTGGCCCGACCGCTGGTCGGCGTGAATTTCGCTGGATTTCGCTGGTCCCGCAAACACCGACGAAGCAATTGAATCTTCAGCCTTTTTGAATTTCGCTAGTTTCGCTGGCCGTTTTCGCCCAGCCCCGACCGAACCGCCCTTCGAGCGTCGCTCGGGATGACGGAAACCTGGACCCGGCAGGTCTGCCGCCGGGCGCAATGGTATCGGATGAACGATGCATAGAGCAGAGCCGCCGGGAGGCGAGCGCAGGGTCAATATAACTTGGGTGATTTAATAAGTCAACTTCGGTTCTAGTTTTTTTGGCGGACCGTAGAGCGCCAAAAAACCGCTCTTGGTCGAGCATCGGTGCCAGCAGTGCTGGCAATCTCATCCGCCTCACATCAACCGCCAAAATCCCTGTGCCGAACTACTAGTACCCACTTTTATTGGACGCTGATACAGCCCGACCTCACCCTGAGGAGGCCCGCAGGGCCGTCTCGAAGGGTGGGCTACATTGTCTTTGTTGCCATCCTTCGAGACGCCGCGCTTTGCGCGGCTCCTCAGTCTACATGTCCCACAGGGTGACCGGCCCCACGGCATGCAAGAACGAGGGTTGCGCCGGGTGGTCCGGCGCCGAGCCTCAAGCATGGGGGACCG
>JACPOB010000068.1 GCA_016185145.1 Rhodospirillales bacterium
GCGCTGGCCGCTGCCCTGACCGCCGCGCGCCAGCGCCATCTGCTGGCCGAGCGCATTCATGAACATCGCGTTGTTGGCGACATTGAACGTGCCGAAGTCGGCATAGGGCTGGCCGCTGATCTGGTTCAGCGTGTACGGACCCTGCTGGGTATTGAGTCCGGCGAGCGCACCGATCACCGTGGCGAAGTCGCCGGTGGCGCTGGCGTACGACTGATCGAGCGCAGAGCCGACCGCGCGCTGGTTCACCGTGTTGCCGCCGAAGCCCGAGAACGCCGCGCCTTGCAGGGCGAGCGTCAGGAACACGTTGTTGGCGTTGTAGCTGAGACTCGGCGTCAGGAAGGCGAAGTTGCTGGTGACGCTGGAGTAGGTGCCTGTCACGCCGCCGGTGGCGTTGAGGATGGTGTAGGTCGTGCTGTTGGCGTAGTTGCCGGACGCCGCAGTCACCTGCACGGCGACGCCGTTGCTGATCGTGGCCGTGCCGGAAACGTTCATGCGATCGCTCTGGCCTTGGGCGTTGGCCTCGACCGCGTAGGTGCCGCCGATATGCGCGAAGTTGCCATTGACGGTGAGCGTGCCGATGGAATTGCCCGGCGCCACCGTGGCGCCGATGGCCACCAACGTACCCGTCGTGCCCGTGCCGCCCAGCATGCTGCCGCTGAACAGCGTCGTGGCGCCGGTAAGGCTGCCGTTCACCACCAAGGTGCTGCCGCTGAAGACCGAGGTGCCGGCGGTAAGGGTGTTGTTGCCGGTCAGGATCAGCGTGCCGCCCTGCAGGGTCAAGGTGCCCGTGCCGCTCATGTTGCCGGCGTAGGTCCCGCTGCCGGTCTGGTTGAACACGACGGCGCCGTTGTTCAGGATGTTGCCCTGCAGGCTCGCGCTGTTGCCCTGTAACGTGCTTGTAGCCGCGACCGTGGTGCCGCCGGTGTAGCTGTTGACGCCAGTCAGGATCACGGTGCCGCCGCCGTTCACCAACAGGCTGCCGACACCGGACATGTTGCCGGCATAGGCGCCGGTCGTCGACTGTTGGATCGTCACTTGGGCGTTGTTGACGATGGTGCCCTGCAGGCTCGATGTGGTGCCTTGCAGGATGCCGCCGGTCACCAAGGTCCCGCCGCTGTAGCTGTTGCTGCCGCTCAGGATCACCGTGCCGGTGCCGTTCACCAGCAGGCCGCCGGTGCCCGACATGTTGCCGGCGTAGGTGCCGTTGGTCGCCTGGTTGATCGTGACCTGGGCGTTGTTGAGAATGTTGCCCTGCAGGCTCGACGTTGTGCCCTGCAGGATGCCGGCCGACACGGTCGTGCCGCCGGTGTAGTTGTTGGTCCCGGTCAGGATGAGCGTGCCGGTGCCGATCTTGGTCAGGGTGCCGGTGCCGGTGATCACGCCGCCGAGCGCCAGCGTGTTGGCCTGGGTGTCGACCGTGCTGATGCCGGCGACCCTCATGTCGTTGCCGACGGACAGGCCGTTGGCGGCGGCCTGCAGCGTCGTGCCGGTCGAGAAGGCGAGCCCGGCAGTGCCGAGCGCGCTGTTGTTGGCGATCGCCAGGGTCCCGGCGTTGAGCTGCGTGCCGCCGGTGTAGGTGTTGGCGCCGCTCAAGGTCAGCGTCCCCGTGCCCTGCTTGATGAGGGCGCCGCCGGGGCTGCTGCTGTCGTCGATCACGCCGGCGAAGGTCGTCGAGTTCGCCGTGCCCACGACCAGGCTGTTGCCGCCGATCTGGATGGTCGAGCCCGCGACACCGACCAGATCCTTGATCGTGACGTTGCCGTTGGCAGCCGAGATGTCGAAGGTGGCGCCCGCGCCGGCCAGGTTGAGCCCACTCGACGAGGCGATGCTGCCGTTGCCCGAAAGGGTCAGCAGGGCGCCCGCCGTGATCGTGGTCGAGCCGGTGTAGGCGTTGACGCCGCTCAGGTCCTGGCCGAAACCCGGGGCGGAGATGACCAGCGAGCCGCCGGAGCCGCTGCCGATGCCGCCATCCTGGATGACGCCGCTGAAGGTCGAACCGTTGGTGATGGTGAGCGTCTTGCCGCCCAGGCTGACCGTGCCGCCGGCGAACAGCCCGCCGACGGACGCGCCCGACGTCGTCTGCGAGATGTCCAGCGTGCCGAGGACGCCGACGAAGGAGGTATTGGCGATCGACCCCGACCCGCTGAGCGCCAGGGTGGTACCGGCGTTGATCTGGGTCGGACCGGTGTAGGTGTTGACGCCGGTGAGGGTAAACGTGCCGCCGCCGGCGACCGTGAGGCCGGAGCTGGCGCCGCTGCCGGCAATGACGCCGGCGAAGGTGCCCGAGGCATTGGTGAGGACGAGCCCGTCATTCAGCTGCACGGTGCCGGCGCCAGCCAGGTTGCGGATGGCGGTGAAGCCGACGTTGCCCGTGATGTCGAACGTGGCGCCGCTCGCGACCGTCACGCCGCTCGAGCTCGAGATGTCGCCGCCGGCCAGAGCCAGCGTGCCGCTGTCGATCGCCGTGGCGCCGCTGTAACCGTTGGCGCCCGAGAAGGTCACCGTCCCGCCGCCGCTCACCACCACGGTGCCGCTGCCCGATATGTTGCCGGCATAGGTGCCGTTGCCGGCCTGATCGAAGGCGACGTTGGCGTTGTTGGTGATGTCGTCCTGCAGGCTGGTGGTGTTGCCCTGGAGGGTGCCGCCCAACACCGTCGTGCCGCCCGAGTAGGCGTTGTTGCCGGCCAGGATCAGGGTGCCGGCGCCGTCCTTGGTGAGCGAACCGGTGCCGATGCTGATAGCGCGGGAGATGATGGTGTTGCCTGCGCCTCCAACGGTGAGATTCTGACCGAGTCCCGCGATGCTGCTACCGAGGGTGAGTGTGCCCGCGTCGGAGTTGATGCGGGCTGCACTGCTCAGCGTGATCGGCCCGCCGTAAACGTTGTTGCCGGAGACATTGCGCAGCGCGCCGCTGTCGGCGATGCCGGTGCCGTTCAACGTCAAGGCTTCGGGGCCGACGACGACGCTTCCGCCAATGCCTTGCTGGAGTTCCAGCGCCGCGCCGTTGCCGACCGTTGTTCCGCCAGCGCCGGTGCCAAGCGCATTGCCATTCCGGATGTTGAGGACGCCTGCGGAGATCGTCGTACTGCCCTGGTAGAAGCTCGCATTCGTGAGAGTGAGCGTACCCGTTCCGTCCTTGGTAAGGGTGCCGGTACCGGTGGCGATGACGCCGGAGACGGTGGTGTTGCCTGCGCCGCCCACGGCGAGGTTCTGTCCAACCGCGGTGACGTTGATATTGCCGAGCGTGAGCACGCCGCTATCGGAATTGATACGGACTGCGCTGTTCAGGGTGATGGCGCCGCCGTAGCTGTTGTTGCCCGAGATATTGCGTAAAGCGCCGCCCCCGCCGATGCCGGTGCCGTTCAACAGCAGAGCTTCGGCTCCGACCGTGATGTTGCCTTGTATTTCGAGTGCCGCCCCGCTGGATACGATCGTTCCGCTGGCGACGGCGCCGCCGCCCGTGGCGCCAAGGGCGGTATTGTTCTGGATGTTGAGGGCGCCGCTCAGGATCGTTGTCTGGTTGCTGTAGATGTTGGCGCCGGTGACGACGAGCGTTCCGGCGCCGGCCTTCTGAAGTGGGGGCGTGGGATTGCTGTCAAAGATGAAGCCGGACTGCGTCGCGGTTCCCGTGGCGACCTGGAGCTGCGTGAGTTGCGAAACGTCGATTGGAGCCGTCCTGACTTCCCCGTCCGCGTAGGTGATGATTTGTTGTGCCCTGGGCGCCTGGACGGTCGAGACCAAGCTCAGGAGAGCCCCCGACACGGTCGTCAGGACGAGACGGGTAGGCGCACCTCGGAAAGGGATCATATGCAACTCGCGTTGAAGCCGCTGGGCGAAAGAGTGTCAACTCTTTCAACGGGTACAATCCACTCATGCCAGCTGAACGGATGGTGAGCACCGCCCTCGGCCGCCATCTCCTGGGAAAACCTGTCAGGTCCCAGGCCGCCATTCACGATCACCGCACAGGCGCACGCGCTCGCCTGGAGCAGGGCCTTCAGCAGGCTCTCGCGATCGATCGTGGTGCCCCAATGAACCGTGGGGCAGACCTCGCCGAGAAGCCGGGCCAGGTTGGTGTCGATGGTTTTAGCGCTGAGGATTTCGTCATCGGTGCGAAGGACTTGCAGGCGCATGTTCAGCCGATTATCGGCTAATGTCGCTCCGAAATCGAGGGACAGACTTTCGTGGCACTGACCGTCGGCAAGCCGCGCGAAGCCGGTCCAACCAGAAGGCGCCCCAGCTCACTATGTCTCAGCGGCACTCAGCGGGCGCCGCCCCCGGCGACGCCTCCCCTTTTTGCTTCATGCCGTGCGCTCTAGTTGCGCATGAAGCCTTCGAGTTCGCCGGACGCCCAGGCCAGCGTGTTCTCCAGCGGCTCGCCTTTGAAGTAGCGGACCGCCATCTGGGTTTGGATAGCCTGAGTGTTGATCTGCTCAGCGATCTTGTGCGGCGCCGGCGCCGCAGCGACGGACAGGATCTGATGATTGTGCGGGTTTGGATAGTGATAGAGCGTGCCCTTCGGCGGCCCTTCCTCGGCCCAGGTCTTGAAGGTCGTCAGCTTCTCGAATGACGGTAGATCGTAGCCTCCCGAGGCGATCACCATCTTCTCGGCCGAGTCGGCCGTCGACAGATGCATCAGCAGGCTCTTGGCGGCAGACTGGTTCTTGCTGAAGTTCCAGATGCCCCAGAAGAACGGCACGAACGGCGCGAAGCGGCCCTTGGGACCCGCCGGGAAACCGTGCGTCCAGCACTGCTCGGCGACCTTCGGCGCGTCGCGCTTGGCGACCGCCCATGCGCTTGGCGGGTTCATGATCAGCGAGCCCTGGCCGGCGATCAGGAACTTGTTGTTCGAGGCGTCGTCCCACGCCGCCACATCGGCCGGCAGGAACTGCATCAGCTTCTTGTAGTAGTCGAGCGCCTGGCGGACGGGATCGCTCTTCACCCTGATCTCGCCCTTGGAGTCGATCAACACTGCGCCGAAGGAATGGAAGATCGCACCGATGGTATCGACACTGTCTCCCGTCGAGCCGACTCCGATGCCGAACGGGTTTCCTCCCTTGTGGCAGGCTTCCGCCGCCTTGAGGAAAGTATCGAGAGTCCAGTTGTCGGCCTTGGGCGGTTCACCGGCAGGATACATAGCCTGCACGTCGATGCCTGCATGCTTCTTCATCAGGTCGATGCGCGAGCACGGGCCCTTGATCTGGCTGCCCGCCGTTGCCGGCACCGCAAGCCATTTTCCGCCGACCTTGCCGAGATATTCGACGGTGCCGTTGACCGCACCGTTCGCCTTGATCAGCTCGGCCATCAGGTCATTGACCGGCATCAGTTGCTCGGCATAGCGCGCCGGCCAGAAAGAGACTTGAGCGAGGATGTCGTGGCCGGACTTGGCCTGTGCCTCGGCGGCGACAGTGAGCAGCAGCTTGTTGCCCTGCGTGGTGATGAAGTCGATCTGGACCTCGACCTTTTCCTTCTCCGCCCACTGCTTGATCAGTGCCTCCATGGCGGCATTGGCGCCCGGCACCCAGTGATCCCACAAGCCGACGGCGAGCTTGCCCGCGGCATGGGCGCCGCGCACGAACGGTGCGCTGACAAGAGCCGCCGACATCGCGGCGGTACCGGAAACGAAACGACGACGGGCAAACGCTTCTTGAGTCATCTGTTTCCTCCTTATCTCTATTCTTGGTCTCCTAAGGGCAGGCAGAAAGGTTGGCGGTCCGCTTCAGGCGGACATGAGCGCACTAGCACCGAGAATCCAAATGCCTGATACGGACCTGCTGTCATCCCGAGCGTAGCGAGGGACCTTTTCCTGCGGCCTCAAGAGGCCCCTCGCTACGCTCGGGGTGACAGCCACGACTCACCCTTCAGTGATAGTCGGTACTAGAGGCTGGCTGTCACTTCCCAAGTCTGACTCAAAGCTTTACGCAGGTGCCTGATGGCCGGCACGAAACCGGCCAGACATTGAAAGCCTGTTACCGCGCAGCTTCCACAAGCTGATAGGCGTCTTGCTCGAACGCGTCGTAGACGCTCAACGCCTTGCTGTCGGCGAACGGCAGGTACTGCATCATGATGACGCCGGCGATGCCGCGCACGGGATCGATCCAGAAATACGTGTTGTTGATGCCGCCCCAACTCAGGCTGCCGGGCGACCGTTTGCCGGGGAGCTGATCGGCCGTGATGAGGAAGCCCAATCCCCACTTGTCGCGGCCGTCCGCGATGAAGGTGAAGTCGGCGCTACGAGGCAGGGCACTCTTGAGCGCGGGCACCGAGATCGCACCGATGTGGTTCTGGCCCATCAGCGTGACCGTCTCGGCTTTGAGCACCCGCGCCCCGTCCAGCGCGCCGCCGTTGAGCAGCATGCGCATGAAGCGCCCGTAGTCGCTCGCGGTCGAAGCGAGCCCGCCGCCGCCGATCGGCGACGCTATGGTGAGCCCGGGCTGGGGCTTTTGAAGTTCGATGGCGCCGTCCATGCGCTCGCCGGCGCGCTGCTGTTGCGCGACGAGGCGCGGCCCCTTTGCCTCCGGCACGTTGTAGGACGTGTCGTCCATCTTGAGCGGGGCAAAGATACGCTGGCGGAAGTAGTCCTCGAGCTTCTGGCCAGACAACACCTCGACCAGCCTGCCGACCACGTCGGTGCTCGTGCTGTAGTGCCAGCGCTCGCCCGGATCGAACAGCAGCGGTCCGCCGAACGGATAGGTTTCGCCATTGCGCGGCTTGAAATCGCGCCAGATCGCGCTCGTGAACGGATAGGCCAATCCAGACGTGTGCGTCAGGAAGTGCCTGACTGTCGCCGGCTTCGATGCCGGACGAAGCTGATAGGCTCCGGTCGCCGCATCGAACGATTCGAAGACTTTCAGGCCCGCCAGCTCCGGCAGGTATTTTTCGGCGGGATCATCGAGACCGAGGCGGCCGTGCTCGACGAGTTGCATCAATGCCAGCGAAGTGATCGGCTTGGTCATCGAGGCGATGCGAAACAGTGCGTCGGTCGTGAGCGAGCGCCCGGTCGCAACGTCCGCCATACCGAAGGCGCCCTGATAAAGCACGCGCTCGCGATCGGTTATCAGCGCGACCACGCCCGGCACGTCCTTGCGCTCGACCGCCCCGCGCAGGCTTGCATCGAGGGCTGCACTCCCAGGTGAATTCTGGGCGATCGCGGGGTCGGCCAACGCAGCAAGCACGGTACTCATCGCCAAGACAATTCCGATGGTCCTTCGCTTCATGAAAGCCTCCCTATTGAGCATCGCCCGGGCAACGCCGCGCAACTCACTTCCGAGGCCAGACTTGTCTTTTAGGCGATGTGAGACTAGCACTTGCAAGCCGTCCAGTCTCGCATTGTCGAAATCGCGAACGCGGCGCTCCGCGTGCTATCGGTACTCAGCCTCCGAGGGCGCGATCATCGTGCCGCGGACTACGACCGCCTTCCGGCCGACGAACCAATCGGCCGGCAAGTTGCCCCAGGCCGGGTAGTGAGGCGCTGCGCGGTGCGCCTCGAGCGCTGCATCATCCCGGTACACCTCGTAGAAGTAGATCGTGTTCGGGTCGCTGTCGTCCTGGAAGACGTCGAACCGCAGGCAGCCCGGCTCGTCCTCGCGAGACCCGCGCCCGTCCTCGAGTGCGCCCTTCAGGATCCGGTCACGGTACTCCGGCTTCATGCGGACCGTCACGAACAGCGCTCTCATGCCAGGTTCTCCTTCGGTTGTAGCGATGGAGAGATTGCCCGAACGCGACTACACTGGCCAACGCGAGGTTTGCAGGCGCGAGCTGCGCTTGGACCAGCGCTTGGGGGCCAGCAATGATTTTGCGATCGCTTGCGTTGGCGCTAGTCGTCGTCGTTCTTGCCTCTCAGTCCTCCGCCCAGCAGCTGCCCGGAGCGGGCAAGGCGGCCGAAGCGGCGCTGCGCCGCGGGGAATGGCCGGCCTACGCCGGCACCAATGGATCCTTGCGCTGGTCGCCGCTCGACCTGATCAACAAGGACAATGCCGGCAAGCTCGAGGTGGTGTGGCGCTGGCGGTCGCTGGATCACGATTTGCGCGCGACCGGGATCAAGGCGTCCGCGCCGTTCAGCCACGAGTCGACTCCGATCATGATCGGCCGGACCCTGTACACCAGCACGTCGCTGTCCCAGATCGCGGCGATCGATGCCGCGACCGGCAAGACCCAATGGGTCTTCGATCCGCGCGCCTACGACACGACCGAACAGCCGGCCAATCTCGGCTGGACCAACATGGGCGTCGCCTACTGGAAGGGCGACGACGACGAACGCATCCTGATCCTCACGGGCGATGCGTTCCTGGTCGCGGTGGATGCGCGAACCGGCCGGCCGGTCGAGACCTTCGGCGGCAACGGCCGAATCGATCTCACCCTGGGACTTCATCGGCCCTTCCCCCGCCAGGTCTACTCCAGCCAGGCGCCGCCGCTGGTCGTCGGCGACGTCGTGATCGTCGGTTCGTCGATCTGGGATTTCTGGCCCAACCATCTTCCGGCGCCGGGCGATGTCCGCGGCTTCGATGTGCGCACCGGAAAGCTGCTGTGGACGTTCCACACCGTCCCGCAAGCGGGCGAGCCGGGGGTGGAGACCTGGGAGCAGGACTCCTGGCGGCGCACCGGCAACACCAACGTCTGGGCGCCGATGAGCGCGGACGAAGAGCTGGGATACGTCTACCTTCCCGTCAGCACGCCCTCCAACGACTACTATGGCGGCCATCGGCCGGGCGACGGGCTGTACGGCGAGAGCCTCGTCTGCCTCGACGCCAGGACGGGCCGCAAGGTCTGGCACTTCCAGATCGTGCGACATGGCCTGTGGGACTACGACCTGCCGGCGGCGCCGAACCTGGTCGACATCGTCGTCGATGGCCGGCCGGTCAAGGCGGTGGCGCAGGTCACCAAGCAGAACTTCGTCTTCGTTTTCGACCGCGTCACCGGCGAGCCCGTCTGGCCGATCGAGGACCGGCCCGTGCCGCCCTCCTCGGTCAAGGGCGAGCGCGCGGCGGCGACGCAGCCCTTCCCGACGCGGCCGGCGCCCATCGACATCCAGGGTCTCCGGGAAGAGGACCTGGTCGACTTCACGCCGGAGGTCCGCGCGGAGGCCGTCGAGATCCTGAGCCGCTACGACCATGGCCCGCTCTACACGCCGCCGACCGAGCGCGGCACCGCCACCAATCCCGGCATCGGCGGCGGCGCCAACTGGCCGGGCGCGGCCGTCGATCCGGAAACAGGCCTGCTCTATGTCGAGACGCATCGCGTGCCGTTCGTCATCGCCTTGCGCCGGCCGATGCCCTTCGAGCAGGAATACGACTACATCGGCAGCCCCCGCCCCTTGTTTGGTCCGCGCGGCCTTCCGATCCTGAAGCCGCCCTACTCCAGCCTGGTCGCGATCGACATGAACACTGGCGAGCAGCGCTGGCGGGTTCCCCTGGGCATCGGCCCGACCGACAATCCCATCGTCCGGTCGTTGGGCATCAAGGAGCGTCTCGGCAATCCCTATACCAAGGGCTGGGCCTTGGTGACCCGGTCCCTGCTGTTCGCCGTTCAATCCGGCGTTCTCGGAGGTGTATTGCCGTCATCGACGGGCTTCGGACGCACCTACAGCCTGACCGAACATGACACCAACCTCTGGACCTACGACAAGGCGACAGGCGAGCTGCTGGCGGAAATTCCCGTGGGCAGCAACGCCAGCGGCGCGCCGATGACGTATCTGCTCGACGGCCGGCAGTACATCGTGTTTCCCGTGGGCGGCGGTCGGAACCTTCCCGAGGAACTGGTCGCCGTCGGCTTGCGGGCAACTCCTTGAGGACTTTGCAGTCGGAACGACGGAAGCGAGCCTTCGGCTAACCAACCTCCGCCAACGACGAGCACGTTCCGCTGACGCGGGTCTGGCGCATGTAGCGGCGGTGGCGGTCGGCGTCGTAGCCGCTTCCGGCGTGGAGGAGGCAGCGGTTGTCCCAGAAAACGACGTCGCCCGGTTGCCAGGCGTGGCCGTAGACGTGTTCAGGCTGGATCGCCGCCTCGGTCAGTTCGTCGATCAGGGCGCGGCCGGCGGCCTGGCTCATGCCCTCGATCTCCCGGACGTGGGAGCCGAGGAACAGGTTCCTGGCACCTGTCGCGGGATTGGTCCGGACGAGCCGCTGTCGCACCGGCGGCAGGGAGGCTGCCAGCTCGGGCGATACGGCATCGGGCGCAACCTTCGAGCGCGAATAGACGTAATCGTGGATCGCGATCAGGGGATCGAGCTCGGCCTTGCGCTCGGGTGAGAGGCGATCGTAGGCGGCGCGCAGGGAGACGAACATCGTCGTTCCGCCCTCGGCCGGCGTTTCGTAGGCGCACATGATCGAGAGGAACGCCGGCACCGGTTTGAACGAAGCATCCGAGTGCCACATGTTGTTCCCGGTGAGGAAGATGGTCTTCTTGTGCGAGCTGCCCAGCACCGTGCCGTCCTTCTGGACGTTGCCGATGGTGCCGAAATATTCGACCTTGCCGACACTGGTGTGGCTCGGCTCGGGCTTGCCGAATTGGCGCGTGAGGGCGAGCTGGCGGTCGTCATCCATCGACTGATCGGGGAAGCAGACGAACGAATACCGGTCGATCGCTGCGTTGATCTCCCGGACCAGGTCAGGCGCGAGCGGCCCGCCGAGGTCGATGCCGCGGACGCTGGCGCCGAACTCGGGATGCAGCTCTTCGTATCGCAGTTGGTACATGGCTTCTCCGCGTGCCTTGCGGTCAGGCAGTCACCGTCAGGTCCACTGTAGTCTTCGACCGAGACGCCGGCTACTGCGCTGCGTCTGGTCGTGTTCCACGTCCACGCGGACGCCGTGGTCGCCAATGCCCACGCCGCTGCCGCAAACGGTTGCTCACTGCTGGTCGCGGTGTCCGGCCTATGGCTAGCCTCCGGGTGACACGCTAGGCTCGCGCCATGACTGTCGAGACGCGCTATGTCACCAGTGGCGAAGTGTTCGTCGCCTATCAGATTTCTGGGCAGAGCGGTCCCGATCTCCTGGTGGCACCCGGGTTCGTTTCGCACCTCGAGCAGATGTGGGAGAATCCCAACACCGCGCGTCTGTTCCACGCCCTCGGCGGGTTCTCGCGGCTCATCCGCTTCGACAAGCGCGGCACGGGCTTGAGCGACCGCGGTGTCGGCGTCCCGCACCTGGACGAGCGCATCGACGACATTCGTGCCGTGCTTGACGCGGCGAAGTCCGAGCGCGCCTTCCTGTTCGGAATCTCGGAGGGCGGTCCGATGGCCATGTTGTTTGCCGCGACCTATCCCGAGCGCGTGGCCGGCCTCATCCTTTTCGGTACCTACGCGCGGGCGATCGGCGCCTCCGTTCCCCAGGACGACCTCGCCGCGGCAGAACGCGAGGTCCGCGAGAATTGGGGCACCGGCAACAGTCTGTCGAGCTTCGTGCCGTCGGCGGCCGGCAATCCCGCAGCGGTGGCCAACTTCGCAAAGTTCGAGCGCCTGAGCGCCAGCCCTTCGGACGTGATCAATCTCCTGCGCATGAACAGCGAGATCGACGTGCGCGCGATCCTGCCCACGATCCGCGTGCCGACGCTGGTCATCCATCGCCGTGACGATGTTCGAGTGCGCTCGCAGGCTGGACGAGAGCTCGCCGCAACCATTCCCGGCGCGCACTATGTCGAGATGCCCGGGAACGATCACGTCCCCGGGGGAGCCGACCAGGACCGCATCGTCGAGGAAATTCGGCAGTTCATGGGCGCTTCGGCAGTCGCTGTCGAAGTCGATCGAGTGCTGTCGACCGTGCTGTTCACCGACATCGTGGACTCGACCAGGCGCGCCGTGGCCGCGGGTGATCGGCAGTGGCGCTCGACGCTGGAAGCGCATCATGCGGTCGTGCGCTCGCAGCTTCAGCGCCACCGGGGCCGGGAGGTGAAGACCACGGGCGACGGCTTCCTCGCCCTGTTCGACGGTCCGGCCCGCGCCGTGCGCTGCGCGCAGGAGATCGTCAAGGCCGTGCAACCGCTCGAAATCGAGATACGGGCCGGCGTTCACACCGGAGAGGTCGAGATGATGGGCGACGATGTCGGCGGCATCACCGTCCATATCGCTGCGCGCGTTGCGCAGAGGGCCAACGCCAACGAGGTGCTGGCCTCGAGCACGGTGAAGGACCTGGTCGCAGGCGCAGGGCTCAAGTTCGTCGAGCAGGGCCCGGTTGAGCTCAAGGGTCTCAGTGACCCCATGCGCCTGTTCAGCGCCGTGCCGTAAAGCTTCTCGAGTTCCTCGCGCGGGTTATGGGCGTACGTAGCTCCACCCCTGTTCCTGCAGCTCCATTACTCGCACCACGCCGGATGACACGACCGTAGCCTGCGCGATGAGCGGTATTTCCTTTTGCTCGGCGCGGCTCATGTTCGTCCTTGTATTGTCGCAGGCGGCAAACGAGATCGACCGCGAGGTCTCGGCAAGCGACTTGATCCGCTCCTTCACCGGAGAGGTATCGTCGCGCAGCATGTTGAGCCCCGGTCCAAAGGTAACGATCTCAATCTGAACCCTCTCTCCGATGCTCTTGTAGTACTGCTCGACATTGGCCGCATTGTTGAGCGCCAGATTCATTGCTGCGGGCTCATTTGTATTCACCTGAAGGATCAGCCGATGTGCCGCCTTTTTCTCGAGGCCGGGTGCGGCTGGCGATGCCGCCGACTGCTTGATCTGTGCCACGGCGGGCGACGGTGCGTCGAGCAGGCACAGAACCGCCACGGAAAACGTTGCAACCAAGACTGAGTGAGGGAAGATTGCCATGGCACCGCTCCTGAACTTCGTTGACGTCATGTCCGCGCCATCATCACTTTCGCGGCGTCTCCGGCCTGGTTGGCCATTTGCAAGACAATGCCAATCGCTCGCGCGTGCTTTTCAGTTGGCCCAAGGAATAGCGCCCCTCCTGCGTCACACCCTGGCGGCCGACTATGCGAAAGGCGATCTCGCCCTGCGCCGGCAGCGACAGCAACAAACGCACGACATCGGCGGTGATGACCATACCCACCCCAGACGGCGCAGCGGTGGCCACAAGCGTCGTTGGCGATCCCCCGTCGACAGCGTAGGAAACAGCGTAGCCATCGCCCGCCGGCAAGGCGCCAGGACCGCCGAGCAGCAAAGACGTCGTCCCACCGCGACACGCAATCGAAAGCTTCATGCCCGAACCGTCCGCAGCACCTCTGGCCGTGGCAGTGGCGATCACAACGGGCGAATAGTCGAGCGGTGAAGTCGTTTCGCTGACGACCCACTTTTCCGGCGTCGCCGCTCCCTCGGAGCCGGAGGCCGGCCGCGGTCGCGCGGCTCCCGGTCCGATGTCGCGAGACAGCAGGTCCAGACACTTCGTCCTCTCGGCCTGTGAAAGGGTCGAGCACGTGCGCAGCCTATCCACGAGATCGCCGGCCGCCTGCGCCATCGCGGTGGCGCTGCCCAACGCCAGCGCGACAGGCAGGCAGGCGGCTGCGGATTTCATTGCTTCGACGCCCGCTGTCGACTCTGGCGATCCAGCCACTCCTGCGCTGCCGAGAAGCGGCCAAGGCTCGGCACCATCGCGCCCAGGTTGACGGTTTTCCAGTTGGGGTCGAAGCCAGGGACCTGCAGCTTGTCGATACGGCCGAAAAGGTAATCGGTGAAGCGAGCCACCCGCTGATAGCGGTTCGAGTTGACGGGCCAGTTGTAGGTGGCGAGTACAGTGGGTACGGCCAACGTCGCGATGCGCTCGCCGGGCTTCATCAACGCCGGATAGTCGGAAGCTTCCAGGAACGCCGGCAGATAATAGTCCTCGAATTTCGAGTCGTAGCTCACCGGCAGGAACTTGAAACCGGGTTCCCACTGGCCGCGAATGAAAGCATCGACGGGCTTGGTTGTGACGAAAACGACCGCCGCCATGTCCCCCTTGCGCATCTGCTGCAACGCCAACGGATGCGGAATGAAGGTCTTTTCGATGTTGACGCCCAATCGGCTGAAGATCAGCGGTCCGGAGTAGGCGGCCGCCGTGCCCAGAGTATTGAAATTCACCTTCTTTCCCGCGAGGTCCTGAAGACTCTGGATCTCTGGTCGGACGAAGACGTGAAGCTCGGACGGGAAAAGACTGAGCAGAAACTTCACATGGAGCCCGATATCGGGAAACACGACCTTGTACTCATCCAGTGAGTCGGAATTGATGATCGCCAGATCGACACCGCGCAGATAGAGGAGGGAATTGAGGTTCTCGGTGGGACCACGTGTGACGATCGGCAAGACGTGAAGATTTTCCCCGTCATCGACCACTCGGGACATTTCGGTAGCCAGCCGCAGCGGGGCCCCCTCGAGAAGGCCCGCGGCCAGGCCCACCGTCCAGGCATTGATCTTGTCCTGCCGCTCGGCGTAGGTCGGCGCGCGTCGGGCCGGCTGGTCCTGCGCATCCGCTGTGCTCGGGTGGAGCGCAAGAGTGACGGGCACCCACAGCGCAAATGCGCTCAACAAGCTCTTCATGGGCTTCGCCATCATCGATCGCTTCCTGGTGCGGTCATTGCTGCAATGCTTCCAGTCGGGCCTTGGCTTCATCCAAGCCGCCGGCCAGCGCCCTGCCGTAGAGTTCGCGCGCTTTGGCGACGTCGCTCTGGGTGCCGAAGGTTTGCCGCGCCGACAGGCGCTGCGGGTCATATGTCTCCGCCAGCCAGAACAGGGCCTCTGTGCTACCCATCTCGGCCGCCTGGTCGAGCAGGTTTCGCGCGGCGCCGATATTGCCCTGCTCCAGCAGCAGGTTGGCTCGCGCTATCAGGCGAACGACTTGCTGGCTGCCCTGCTCGATGGCTGCTGCCGGCTGCGTCACCGCATTCGTCGGCTGCCTTGTCTGCCCGGTCACGTCCTTGATCAGCGACGCTGATGCCGGCACGGTCCGGGGGCGATCAGCTGGGAGAAAATCGCGGGCCGAGGTGGCTTCGGCCTTTGCCTTCTGCAGCTCTTCTCGCATGGCCGCCAACTCGTTGTCGCGGGCAACTTCCTCGGCCGCCTTTGCCTTCGCCTGAGCCTCCAGGCTCGACCTTGCTTCGGCGAGTTCAGTGGCGAGATTTCCTGTCTTGTCCCGCTCCTGCTGGAGCGCGCGGCGCTGCTCGTCAGCGCTGCGTTCAGCGGCCTCTGTCACGTCTGCGGCTCGATCCCTCGCCGCGCTCGCCACGGATACCTGCGACTGGACTTCCCGTCGCGCTGCCGCCAATTCAGCTACCAGCTTCTCGGCCTTGGCTTGCGCCTCGCGTAGCGCCTGGTCTTGCTCATCGGCCCTTCGCTTGCTGGTCTCGGCTGCCCGTTGGGCCTCTTCGCCCGTTACTCGCGCCAGCGCTCTCTGAGCCTCCATCTCCTGGCGTACTGCCGCCAATTCGCTGCCGAGCTTGTCGGTCCGAGCTTGCGCCTCGCGCAGCGCCTGACCTTGCTGGTCAGCCGTCCGTTTGTTTGTCTCGACGACCCGCCGGGCCTCGTCACTCGAGGCACGCACCGCGGCTGTCTGGGCCTCGGCCTGCTCCCGCGCCGCAGTCACTTCACCGGCAAGCTTTTCGGCCTTGTCTTGGGCCTGTCGCAGTGCCTGGCGAAGCTCGTCCGTAGCGCGCGCACTCGCCTCCTTCAGCCGCGCGGCCTCGTCACCTGCCGAGCGCAACATCGCCGCCTGTGACTCCATTTCGCGCTGCGCCGCAGCGAGCTCGACGCGAATCTTCTCAGCCTTGTCCCGCTCCTGCTTCAGGGCCAGTTGCTCGGCCGGGCGTACTTTAGGCTGCGCGGCCTCCGCTTCCTGCCGCTTGAGAGCCTGGTGCAGCTCTTCCTCTGCTCGCCGGGCTTCAGCAATTATCTTGCTGGCAACTGCGGTCTGGGCCGCGTTGTCGCGCTGCGCCTCCGCGAGTTGGCCGGCGAGCTTGTTGGTCTTGGCCAGCTCCGACTGCAGTGCATGGCGTAGTTCGACAAGGGCACGTTCACCGGCCTCTTTCTCACGGGCCGATGCTTCGCCCGCCTGGCGGCTCAACTCGGCCTGCGCCTCCGCCGCGGCCACATCACCGGCAAGCTTGCTGGCCCGTTCGCGCTCCTGCTGAAGGGCTCGCTTCAACTCCGTGTTGTCCTCCGATGCTGTCCCATAGAGGAGCGACTTTCCGAGATCGCCGAGCGCCGCGCCGACAAGCAGGCAAGCGGCCATGGCCACGATGCTGCGTCGGCGGTGGCCGATCCAGCCACCGGCGACCGCAAATGGCGACAGGACCTTGCCGCCGCCGCGCCCGGCAAAATCGGCAACCCGGGCCCAGGCGTTCGCGTATCTCTTCGGCGTTGCAGCCCGCTGCGGTTGCGCTCCAGGCGCAGGGCTCGAGGGCGTGCGGTGAATACGTCGCTCGCTCGGGCCCGAGAGCGATCCGGGTTCGTCGCCCGTCTTCACAACGCCTTTTGCAGGCCTCAGCGTCTGCCAAAATCTCGCGTTGAGTTGACCGGGCGTGCCCTCCTCATCGCGATTTAGCGGCGCATGCCAGTGTGTTGCGTTGAGTTGACTAGGCGCGCCCCCGTCATCGAGCCACTGCGCGGCTTCGGCCGACCAGCGAGCGACCGCAATCGTACCGCGTGCGGCATCCTCCAGGATGACGAACTCACCATTCTTTGGCGCGGTGTCAATTGCCTTGCGCATGATCCAGCAGCCCGTCGTGGCCTTTCACACCTTCAGTCGGACGCTCCGGGATCTCTGTCGTACCGACGAAGTGGAGTCGCCTCGTCCCGCACCGCCGATAGAATGCGTCGCGTAAAGGGTCGCCCTCCCACTTCTCCGCCAGCTCGATCAGGCGCGGTGCAATCGGATCGCCCGGTACCGCGTTTCCCTCTCTGCTCAAGGACAACTCTTCTCTGCCACGCTCCCTGTTTCTGTCGGTGAAGTTTGGCGGCACCAGCAGAAGCACATTCACTGCGCAACAAGCGTATGCCCAAAGAGCCACGCCTCAATGAAGCATGAGAGGTACTTCGCAAGTAAAAGCGAAAGCGACGGCCCGATTTCGGCGAGCGACGACGGCTCGGGCCGACGATCGGCTGGCGGCGACTCTCAAACCTTTACGATGCTGTCGTGGAGAGGAAGGGATTCGAACCGTCGATACGGATTGTCCCGTGTAAAGGTTCGGCAAACCGACACTCTTGAGCGCCGCAGTTTCGGGAGCAGCCGATCAACGAACGTCCGACCGCTCCTTCTCCAGCTGAGCACGAGCGCCCGTCATCGCCTATGACCTCTTTGCAAATCAACGCGACGGGTGTTTCATGGCGACGATTGCACCCTGAAAGACGAGTCTGCGTGATGGGACTCTCTCACAGAAGGTCACGCTCGTGGCGCACGATCCGGTGGACCGCCGCCGCTCTTGGCGCGACCGCGTTGCTGGCCGTCGCCCTGGTCGGCTGCCTGCTCTGGTACAGCCTGCCGCCCTCCGACCAGGAAGCGACGATTCCCGGACTGACGGCGCCGGTGTCGATCACGATGGACCAGGACGGTGTGCCGCGTATCCGCGCGGCATCGGAAATCGATGCGGCGGTGGCGCTCGGCTATCTGCACGCGCGGGACCGGATGTTCCAGCTCGAGCTGCTGCGGAGGGCCGCATCGGGCCGCCTGTCGGAGCTGGCGGCGGTGCCGGAAACGCTGCGCTTCGATCGCGAGATGCGCGTGCTCGGGCTGCGCGTTCGCGCACTGGCCGATGAAGCGGCACTGCCCGCTGCCGACCGCGCCGTCTTCGAAGCCTACGCGCGCGGCGTGAACGCCTGGATCTCGGCGCGCGGGCGCTTCAGCGCACCCGAGTTCATCCTGCTCGACGCACCCGAGCCGTGGCGGCCGTCGGACACCTTGCTCTGGGCCAAGACCATGGGGCTGTGGCTGGCCGGCAACTGGCAGCAGGAGCTGGCGCGTCTGTCGCTGTCGCAGACGCTTTCGGCGGAGCGGATCGCCGAGCTCTGGCCTCGGTTCCGGCCGGGGCGCGGCCATGATACGCCGATACAAAAGGCCAGCGTCGACGCACGCCTCGCGACCAAGGCCGCGCAGGTCCTGGCCGCATTGCCGCATTTCCCCGAGCCGTTCACGTTGCCCCCGGACGAATCGAACGGCTGGGCGGTCGCCGGGAGGCTGAGCGCCACCGGCCACCCGCTGCTGGCGGGCGACCCGCATCTCACCTATTCGCTGCCCGGGCCGTGGTACCTGGTTCGCATCGAGCGGCCCGATGGCGTGTGGGCGGGCGCCACGGCGCCGGGCGTGCCGGGCATCGTGATGGGGCGCAACCCTCGTATCGCCTGGGCCTTCACGACCACCAGTGCGGATACCCAGGACGTCTTCATCGAGACGCCGGTCGGTGACGACCGGTACGCGACTCCGGATGGCCCCCGACCGTTCACGACCCGCGAGGAACGTATCCGCGCGCGCGGTCAGCCGGATGTCGTACTCACGGTGCGCGAGACGCGGCACGGGCCGGTGATCAGCGACATCGCACCGGAGGAGGACGGCAGGCTGCTTGCCGTGTCGATGGCAAGCCTCAAGCCCGGCGAGACCGCAGCGTCGGGATTTCTCGCGCTCAACCGGGCCGGCAGCGTGGTCGAGGCGGGCGAAGCGGCGGCCAGGATCACCTCCCCGGTGCAGAACATGTTCGTGGCGGATGCCGAGCATATCGGCCTGTTCGTGACCGGCCGCGTGCCGGTCCGTCGCGCCGGCGACGGCAGCTTTCCCGTGGAGGGCGCGGACGGCCTGCATGACTGGACCGGCTTCGCCTCCGGCGGACAGCTTCCGGTGACGGTCGACCCGCCGAGCGGACGGCTGGTGAACGCCAACGAGCCGGTGGCGCCGCCCGATTTTCCGATCTTCCTGGGCCACGATCCGCGCGGTCCCTGGCGCGCAGAGCGGATCGACGAAGTGCTGGCCGCGTCCACGCGACACAGCGTGGCCGACTTCGCGCGCATGCAGAGCGATGCCGGCAGCACCTATGCCCGCCAGCTTCTTCCCGTGCTGCGCGGCGTGGCGGTGCCCGAGGGAACGGCCCGCCAGGCGCTCCTGCAGTTGCAGGGGTGGGACGGCGCCATGTCCATGGAAGAGCCGCAAGCGCTGATCTTCAACGCCTGGCTCACGCGTTTTCGCGAGGACGTGCTGCGTCGGGCGGGCGTGCCCGAGCAGTCCCCCGCCGTGTCGCGCCTGGATTTCGTGGCGTGGCTGCTGTCCGCCGACGCCGACCCGGCCGCGCGATCCGCCTGGTGCGGCGGCCCGTGCGACACGATGCTGGCCAAGGCGTTGGAGAGCACGGCAAGCGAGCTCGCCGGTCGACTGGGACCGGACCCCGCGGCATGGCGCTGGGGCGCGGTGCATCGGGCGGTGTTCGCCCACCCCGTGCTCCGCTTCGTGCCGCTGCTGGGACGATTGACCGAGGCGAGCGCTTCAGTGCCCGGCGATACGACGACGATCAATCGCCAGGAAGCCCTGTTCGGCGGATTCGAGAGCGTGCATGGAGCGTCCTATCGCGCGGCCTATGACCTGGCCGACCTCGACCGCAGCCGGTTCATCGTGACGCCCGGTCAATCCGGCCATCTGCTGAGCCCGACAGCGCACGTTTTCCTCGAGCGCTGGGCCAGTGGGGACACGGTCGCGCTGGGACCGGAGACCGCCGCGGCGCCGGTCACCGCCCGGATCCGGCTGATGCCCGGCCAATGACATGGCCGATCGCATCGCTACCAGGTTTGAGCCTTTTATCTGACCACCAGAACGGGAACCGGACTGCTGACAAGGACCTCGGCGGTCTGGCTGCCGAGCAGAAGACGGCGGAGCCCGCGTCGGCCATGGGAGGCCATGACGATGAGATCGCAATGTCGCTCATTGGCGGTTGCGATGATGGCTTCGGCAGGCTGAGCCTCGGGGACATGAATGGTTTCGGCGGCGACGCCGAGCCGATCCGCCGCGGCTTTGACGTCAGCCAGAACCGTCGTGGCCGCTTCCTTCTGTCTCGCCTCGTACTCCGCCATTTCCGTCGGCCCGGGTATCCAGTCGGGACCCGCATAGACCGGCCAGCGCTCCGTCACCATGACGATGGTGACCTTGGCGCCAACGCTCTTGGCGAGCGACAGTCCATGATCGACGCCCTTGCGGGCTACGTCCGATCCGTCCGTCGCTATCAGGATTTGCTTGTACATGATCGCCTCCCGTGTGCGGTGGACCGGCAGCTTACCTGCGCTTCAGGTCGGCGAGCAGGCGATCCACGAACTTCGGCGAATAGCCCAGCAGCGCCATCTCATCCGACAGCTCCTTCTCGAGCCGCCCCAGCGCCTCGACGAACGAGCCGCCCTTCGCCAGCGCCTCCTCGACGAGCTTGCCGGCCTTCTGCTTGCCCATCGTCTCGGCGAGCAGGAAAGTCGCGCGCTCGGCGAGCACGGCGCCTTCGGTCGCGTCCATGTTGGCCTGCATGGCGTCGGGGTCGACCGTGAGGCCCGGGGCGACCTCGTGCATCGCCTGCACGGCCGAGGCCAGCGTCTCGATCAGGGCGGCCATGGTCGGCCATTCGGCCTGCCAGCCGCCCAGGGCGCGCTCGTGCTCCTGCGGCAGCGCCGCGACGATGGTGGCGGCGAGCATCGGTGCGCGGCCCGCCGCCGACAGCACGAGCGCGGCGCCGACGGGGTTGCGCTTGTGCGGCATGGTCGACGAGCCGCCGCGGCCCGGACCGCCGGGTTCGGCCGCCTCGCCGACCTCGATCTGCATCATCAGCGAGATGTCGCGCGCGGCCTTGGCCAGCGCACCGACGACAAGGGCGGCGTCCTGTGCCAGCGCGGCGACGCGCACGCGCTGGGTGAACCAGGGCGCGGCCGGCAGGTCGAGCCTGAGACGTCTGGCGAGGGAGAGCATCACCGGCTCGGCGCCCTCGCCCAGCGCCGACAGGCTGCCCGAGGCGCCGCCGAACTGGACGACCTGACTCTCCTTGAAGCTCGCCTCGAGGCGGCGCGCGGCACGGGCGATGTCGGAAGCCCAGCCCGCGATCTTCTGGCCGAGCGCGATCGGGGTGGCGGGCTGCAACAGGGTGCGGCCCAGCATCGGCGTGCGTCGGTGCTTGCGCGCGAGAGCGGCGAAGGCGGCGACGATGGCATCGAGCTCCTTGAGGAGCGGCGGCAGCGCCTCGCCGAGCTGCAGGACCATGGCGGTGTCGATGACGTCCTGGCTGGTGGCGCCCCAGTGCACGTAGCCCGCGGCGTCGGCGTCGCGCTTGGCGACCTCGTCGGTCAGCGCCTTGACCACCGGCACGGTGAGGGTGGCCGTGCGGCGCGCGGCGTCGGCCAGCGCCACGGGATCGTAGAGCGCGGGATCGCAGGCTTTGACGATGACGGGCGCGGCGCGCCTCGGGATCAGCCCGGCCTCGGCTGCCGCCTGCGCCAACGCCGCTTCGAAGCGCAGCATGTGGCGCAAGGTGGCGAGGTCGGAGAAGGCTTCCGCGGCAAGCGCGGAGGAGCCGAGGGCGTTGACCAGCCGGCCGGCCATGGTCCTACACGTCGAAGAACACGGTTTCGTTCGGCCCGCCGAGATGGATCGGCAGGCGCCAGGCGCCAGTCGCGTCGCGTTTGGCGATCAGCGTATCGCGGCGCGCGGGCTCGACCAGCTTCAGCACGGGATCTTCGGCGAGCGCCGGATCGCCGTCGAAATAGAGCCGCGTCGCCAGTCGGTTGAGCACGCCGCGGGCGAAGATCGAGACGTTGATGTGCGGCGCCTGCAGGCCGACCCCCACCCCGCCATAGCCCGGCCACGGCACGCGGCCGGGCTTCACCGTGGTGAAGCGGCTGGTGCCGTCGGTGAAGGTTCCAGCGCGGCCGTAGCCTTCGAAGCCGGCGTCGAGCGGCAGGTTGCGGCGATCGTCGGGATGGTTGTAGCGGCCGTGGCTGTTGGCCTGCCAGATCTCGAAGACTCCGTCGGGCACGATCGCGCCCTCGACGTCATGCAGTTGCAGGACGATCTCGATGCGTTCGCCGGCGACGCCGGGCGGCGCGAGATCGGCGCGGTAGGTGCTGCACAGCGTGCCCCAGTAGAACGGGCCGACCGTCTGCGAGGGGGTGAGAGCGTGCGATGTCATGTGATGATCCAAGCCTCCGCCTCACCCTGAGGAGGCCCGAAGGGTCGTCTCGAAGGGTGGGCAACAAAGACCGTGTATGAGGCCCACCCTTCGAGACGCGGCCTGCGGCCGCTCCTCAGGGTGAGGTTGTGTCGTTTGCCATGCCGCCGGTCCGTCACCGCCTACTCCATCGGCGTGGCGTTGCGGCCGCGCAGGACGATGTCGAAGCGGTAGCCCAGTGCCCATTCGGGCTGCGTCAGGTCCATGTCGAAGGCCGCCTGCAGGCGCTCGCGCGCGCCGGCCGGCACCGACTTGTAGATCGGGTCGAAGGCGAGCAGCGGATCGTCGGGGAAGTACATCTGGGTGATCAGGCGCGTGGCGAAGGCCGGCCCGAACAGCGAGAAGTGGATGTGCGCCGGACGCCAGGCGTTGTGATGGTTCTTCCAGGGATAGGCGCCGGGCTTGATGGTGATGAACCTGTAGCGGCCCTCGGCATCGGCGCGGACACGGCCGCCGCCGTAGAAGTTGGGGTCGAGCGGCGCGTCGTGCTGGTCGCCGGGATGGTGATAGCGGCCGGCGGCGTTGCACTGCCAGATCTCGACGAGCGCCCCGGGCACGGGCTTGCCGTCCTGGTCGAGCACGCGGCCCTGCACGATGATGCGCTCGCCGAGCGGCTCGGCCATGCGCTGCTTCGTGAGATCGTGCTCGTTGGCGTCGAGACGCTCGTCGGCAAGAGAGGGACCGGTGATCTCCGACAGGCTGTGCGGCAGCACGATCGCGGGCTTTTTGGGCGAGCGGCCGACCGTCGACTTGTAGTCGGGCGAGAGATTGGCCGGGTGATCGCCGGCCGTGGGGCGGCGGTAGGTTTCCTCTTTCATGGGGGTGAGTTTAGCCCAAACGGGCGGCAGACCAAGCCTCGGCTGAGGGCGCGCCACTCCAGTGGCGCGTCTTCTCATGCTCTTCCGGACCGCGAGCTTCCAGCTCGCTCATGAATCATGAGCGAGCTGGAAGCTCGCGGTCCGGAAGAGCATGAGCGCCCCCGGCGCGTTTTCGGCTAGTCTGCAGCATGACAAGAGCCGCATTCTTCGTTCGCCTGTGCGCCCTTGCCGTTCTCGGGGCGGCAGGCTTCGGCCCGGCGGCGCGCGCCCAGGGGGACGGCGGCACGTTCGCCGTCATCTCCGACATCCATTTCAATCCGTTCGACCCGCCGAACCTCGCGGCGACGCTCGTCCGGTCCGCGCCTGCGGAGTGGCCGGCGACCCTCGCCACCATCAAGGACCAGGCGATGTCGCGCATCGGCGAGGACACCAACCATGCCCTGCTCGCCTCGACCCTCGCGACTTTCGCCCGTGTCGCGGCGAACGTCGATTTCGCCATCGTGCCGGGCGATTTCCTGACGCACCAGTTCAACGCCAAGACGGCGGCGGCGCTCGGCGGCAGCACGACGTCGCCGGCCGTGGCCGAGATGACCGTGAAGACGACGCTGTTCGTCGCCGACGCGCTCGCCAAGACGCTCGCCGGCAAGCCTGCCTTCATCGCCCTGGGCAACGAGGATTCGAGCTGCGGCGACTATCGCATCGAGCCGGGCGGCGCCTATCTCGCCGCGACGCGCGAAGCGGTTCGACGGCTTGTCGGCGCCGAGCGGCTGGAACCCGACTTCGCCGAGACCTGGGCCGCGGGCGGCTACTACGCGGCGCGGCATCCCAGCATCCACAACGGGCTGATCATCGTGCTGAACGACGTGATGTGGTCGCACTTGTACCAGAACAGCTGCGGCTCGAACGGCCTCGTCGCCGCCGATGCCATGATGCGCTGGCTGCGCGACCGGCTGGTGCGGCAACGCGCGGCCGGCGGCAAGGTCTGGATGGTGCATCACATTCCCTGGGGCATCGACGCCTATTCGACGCTCGGCGCCCCGGCCCAGTCCTGTGCGGCGAAGGTCGTGCCGTTCCTGAAGGAGCCGTTCGCGTCCGAGCTTCAAACGTTGCTCACGGAATACGGCGATGTGGTCCAGGCGAGCTTCTCGGGCCATACCCACTTCGACGACTACCGGCTGTTGATCGACCGCAGCGGCGCGGTCATCGGCCTGAACAAGCTCTCGCCCGCGGTCAGCCCCGCCTACGGCCAGAATCCGGGCTTCCAGATCTTCACCTACGACAGGCGGACCGGCGTGCCGACCGACTTCTCGACCTGGTACCTGTCGAATCCCGGCGACGCCGCGCCAGCGGCGGACTGGCGGCGCGAATACACCTTCACCGAGGCCTATCGCCAGCCGCGCTACTCGCCCGACAGCGTCGGCACGCTGTGGCAGGCGATTACGACGGACGGCGCGGTGCGCGACACCTACCGGCGCCTGTACAAGGTCGGGCGCGGCGAGCTCGGCGCCGACGGCCTGGCCGCCTATCTCTGCGCCATCGGTCATCTCGATGTGCCGTCGTTCACCGCGTGCTATTGCGGCGGGCGGCGATAGAGAAAGCCAGCGGCTACTGGACCGATCAAGGATCTCTTGTTGATACGGCCTCCAAATCCCCTCGCTGAGCTGCTTTTGCACCCACTCGGGGCGTCAACCGAAAATTGCCTCCTTCACTTCGGCGAGCCTCATGCCGTCGGTCCATCGTCCGCCAGCGGTTGGCCGTCGACCACGCGACGCCAGCTGAGCCGCGACAGGTCGATGGAGCGGAAGCCGCCGTCCAGGATCAGTTCCTTCACCGCGCGCCCCACGGCCGGCGCGTGCATCAGGCCGTGACCGGAAAATCCGGCGGCCAGGATGAAGTTCGGCACCTTGTCGAAGCGGTCGATGATCGGATTGCCGTCCAGACGGTTCATGTCGTAGTGGCCGGCCCAGCCGCCCTTCTGCTTGACGGCCTCGAACGCGCCGCATTGTTCGGCAAGCTGCGGCCACAGCACGCTTTCGAACACCTCGTGGTCCATCTCCCAGTCGAAGCCGGCCCGCGGATTGGTCGAGCCGACGATGTAGCCGTCCTGATGGATGCGCACGGCGAGGCCGTCCATATGGCGCATGGCGGGGATCGGCTCGATGTTGTGCTGCGCCAGAAAGTAGAATTGCTGGCGGCGCACCGGCTCGATCGGCACCGACATGCCGACCATGGCGCAGATCTCCGGCGCCCAGCAGTTCGCCACATTGACCAGCGTGTCGACGGGCAGGCTGCCGCCCGAGGCGAGAAGCGCTTGCCTCACCAGCCCGCCGGAAAGTTTCAGCCCGACGAGACGATCCTTCAGGTAGGTGATGCCGAGCCTCTCCGCGGCTTTTCGGAACCCCATCAGTGCCGAATAGGGATCGACCTGGCCGTCGGCGGGCGACAGCGCGGCGCAGTCGACGCCGGCGAAGCGAAAGGACGGGTAGCGCCGGCGCAGCTCCGCGGCGTCGAGGATATGCACCTCGACACCGAGCTGCCGCTGCATGCGGACATTGGCCTCGAGCGCGGCGATGCCGGCGGCACCGCGCACCTGATAGAGATAGCCGCGGCGGCGGAACTGCGGATCGAACTCGACCTTGCCGCCGCGCACATGCTCGGCGAAGGCGGAGTAGACCTGGTCGCCGTAGAGCGACATCTCGACGTTCTCGCGCAGGGCGTGCTGCAGGCGGATGCCGCCGACCGCGCGCGGCGTGGCGGCGAATTCGTAGGTCGGGTCGGGCTCCAGCACCGTGACCGCCGAGGCGGCTCCCGCCAGCGCCAGATGGTAGGCGATGCAGGAGCCCATGATGCCGCCACCGGCGATGACGATCCGTTCCATAAGCGACGCTCCATCGGCCGCACGCGCAGCCGGGAGCAGTCTAGCAGCTAGTTGCTGTTGACGAGCCGTATGATCGTGTAGCTGCGGCCGTCGCGCTCGACCTCGAAGCGCACCTTGTCGCCAGGCCCGAGGCCCTTCAGCGACGTCGGATCGCCGACATGGAAGATGCGCGTGCCGCCTTCGAGGAAGAGCGCCGGGATCGGGCGGTATTCCAACGTGATGCGGCTGGCCGCGCGATCGACGGCGACGACGCGGCCGCTCGCCAGCGGCTCGTCGAACGGCGCGGCCTTCTCGTCGATCACGTGGTGTTTCTCTTCAACCGGCGGTTCGCCGGGAAGCGTCTCGAGTGCGGATGCGTGTGCAGCGACGAAGATAGTCGCAGCAAGCGTGAGCCATACGGGTGTACAGATGCGGGTCATTCTACTCTCTTCTCCCGCACGCCCATTTGGTGACAGCGAAATGAATTTCCAGTGGCGGAGGCTGTGACCAACGCCGTCGCGCTCACGATCGCGTGCGGGGTGAGTGAGTGAGTGAGTGACTGAGTAACCGACGCACCTTCATGGTCTTCCGGACCGCGCACGTCCTCGCGCGCGGTCCGGAAGAGAAGACTATGCTGCGCGCGATTCGAGGCCGTTGGGAGTCGCGCGGTAGCCCGTGAGCGTGCGGTCGGCGAAGCCCAGGCGCCAGTCGAGCATCTTGGAGGAGTACTCGGCGAGCTTCGCCGCATAAGCCGGATCGGCGGCGCGGTTGACGAACTGGCCGGGGTCCTTCTTCAAGTCGAAGAGTAGCGGCGGCAGGGCGGCGAAGTGGACGTACTTGAAGGCCTCGTCCTGCACGACGGCGAGCGAGCACTTGTCCATCGGCACGCCCAGCGCCGATTCGGGCTTGCTGTAGTAGAGGTCGCGGAAGTCGAACTCGTAGTGCACCTCGGTGCGCCAGTCGCGCGGCGGCTCGCCCTCGCAGAAGCCGAGCAGCGAGCGGCCGTCGCACTGGCGCGGCACCGGAAGGCCGAGCCATTCGAGGATGGTCGGCATGGTGTCGACGGTCTCGGTGAAGCGCTCGACGATCGAGCCGCGCGCGCCGTTGGCCTCGGGCCGCGGATCGCGGATGATCATCGGGATGCGATAGGACTCGTCGTTGTAGCCGATCTTGCCCAGCAGGTGATGGTCGCCGAGCTGCTCGCCGTGATCGCAGGTGAAGACGATCAGCGTGTCGTCCCACTGCCCGGTCTGCTTCAGATGGTCGAAGACGCGGCCGAGCTGGTCGTCGACCTCGCTCATCAGGCCGCAGTATGTGGCGCGCATCTGCGCCACCTCGGCCTCGCTCATCGCCGAGCCCAGCCCCTTGCCGTCCTGGAAGAAGCTCGATTGCTGGATGTTGTTCACGTAGTAGCCGAGCAGCGGATGCTGGCCCGCCTCCTCCGCCGCCGAGGCCGCGCGCACGACCTTGGGCATGTCCTGCGGCCGATACATGTCGTGATAGGGCGCGGGCGCGATGAACGGCGGATGCGGCCGGTAGTAGCCGAGATGCAGGAACCACGGCTTGCCGGCGCGGCCGCGCAGGTAGGAGAGGCCGCGCTCGGTGAACCAGGCGGTGTCCGACAGCTCCTTGGGGATCACCGCCGGGCGCGACGTGGCGCCACCCCCGCTTGCTTGGCCGGCTCCGCCTTGCGGCAGCCAGATGTCCTCGCGGCTGTCCGGCAGCTTGAACCCCTGGTTGGCGACCCAGCCGAAATAGGCATCCTTGTAGGGCTCGAAGGCGCCGACAGGACGGAAACCGTCCATGATGTCGCCCAGCACCAGGAAGCGCGGATCGTTTGCGTCGGTGGTGCGCGGATCGGGCGTGGTCGTGGTGTAGCCGACCAGGGCCGGATCGTATCCGCCGCGGCGCAGCTCGTGGCCGAGATTGGTGAAGCGGGCGTCGAGCGGAATGGTGTTCTGCACCGCACGATGATTCATCAGGTACAGGCTGGTCAGCAGGCTGGCCCGCGCCGGGCCGCAGGGTGCGGCCTGTGTGAAATGATTGCGGAAGGTCACGCCCTCCTCGGAGAGCCGGTGAATGTTCGGCACCTTGAGGTAGTCCGCCCCGAGCTTGGGCAGCATCAGGCCGCGCCATTGGTCGACGACGATCAACAGGACATTCTTGGGCGCAGGCATACCGATTTCACCGTGGTTCGAAGATTGGGCTAGAGTGCCCTCAAATCTGCGGAGGAGACAACACGTGGCGCGTTTCAAGATCGTGACGACCGGTCCGGGCAACACCGACCATTCCCTGGAAATGGAGACCCTGGGCCCGCTCGGCGCCGAGATCGTCGAGGTGACGGGCGGCGACGACGAGCTGATGAAGGCCGTGGCCGACGCCGACGCGATCTACGCCAAGGGTCGGCCGCGCATCACCGCCAAGGTGATCGAGGCGGGCAAGAAGCTGAAGGTCGTGTCGCTGGGCTCGGTCGGCGTCGATTCGGTCGATGTCGATGCCGCGACCCAGCTCGGCATCCCGGTGACCAACTGCCCCGACACCTTCATCGAGGAGGTGGCGGACCATGCCATGACGCTGATCCTGGCGAGCTGGCGCAGGCTCGTGGTGCAGGACCAGATGGTGCGCAAGGGCGAATGGACCAAGGCGCGGCCCATGCTCTACCAGTTCCCGCGCCTCATGGGCATGACGCTCGGCTTCATCTCGTTCGGCCATGTCGCGCGCGCGGTGGCGAAGCGGGCCGCGCCGTTCGGCTTCCAGATGCTGGCCTACGATCCCTACATCGAGGAGCTGGTGATGTCCGAGCACGGCGTGCAGCCGGTCAGCTACGACGAGCTGCTGCAGCGCTCCGACATCGTCTCGATGCATGCGCCCGGCACCAAGGACGCCCATCACCTGATGAAGGAGCAGCACTTCCGCAAGATGAAGAAGACCTCGCTGTTCGTGAACACCGGCCGCGGCTCGACGGTCGACGAGGCGGCGATGATCAAGGCGCTGCAGGAAGGCTGGATCGCCGGCGCCGGCCTCGACGTGGTCGAGGTCGAGCCGATCGGCCACAACAATCCCCTGCTCGGCATGGAGAACGTGATCCTGACGGCGCACGTCGCCTCGGCCTCGAACCGCTTCGACCAGGCGCGCAAGCGGCGCGTCGGCGCGGAGCTGTCGCTGGTGCTGCAGGGCAAGTGGCCGCGCGCCTGCGTCAATCCCTCGATCCTGGAGAAGTCCAAGCTGGTGCGCTGGCAGCCCTTCTCGATGGAGCGCGGTCCGGAAGACAATGAACCCGGTGTCAGGACGGCTCCAAGGCGAACATTTCGCGCATGCCGGTCGTGCCGCGCAGCTTGTGCGTCCCGAGGCTGAGCACGGGATGGCCGCAACGATGGGCAATGCTCTCTGACAGCACTCTGACAGCAGCAACTCGGCCCCGAGCGCCTTGCCGAGAGCCTCCATGCGACTCACCTCGTTGACGGCCGGGCCGACCACGGTGAAGTCGAGACGCCGGGCCGTGCCGATGTTGCCGTAGATGACGTCGCCGAAATGCAGAGCAATGGTGAGGTCGAGCGTGGGCCCACCCTCGGCCGTGCGCCGGGCGTTGAGCGCCGCGTTCCGGCCACCGGCATCCACCGCCGCTCTCAATGCCTCGCGGCACGCCTGCTCGGCGCCAATGCGGTCCGAGGGAAAGACGGCAAGGAGCCCGTCACCCAGGAACTTCAGCACCTCGCCGCCCCGTTCCGTGACGGCGTCGCCGATGCATTCGAGATGCTGGTTGAGCCAGCCGACGACGTCCGTGCCCGGGTTGGCGTCGACGAGCGCGGTGAAGCCGCGAAGATCGGCGAGGAGCAACGCCGCCGAGATGACCTGGCTGTCGCCGCGCCGGATCATCCCCTGCATCACGTGGGCCCCGGTCTGCGGACCGAGGTAGGCCCCCAGCGTTTCGACCGCAACGCGCGACAGCCCGATTCGATAGGCGACAATGCCGAGCGCCGGGAGGATACGACCGACTGCCGCGATTTCGTCCTCGGTGAAGCCGCCGGGGCGATCGGTCGCCATGGAGAGCGCCGCGCCGCGAAGCGCGGTGCGACCCTGGCTGAACCGGACGAAACGAAGGGCATACTCGGTCACGCCCAGAGCGCGCAGATCCTCGAACAGCGCGAACCTCCGCACGATCTCCGGATCCTCGAGATTCCAGCGTTCCTGGACCAGGTTGCGCTCGATCAGATAGAAAATCGGACTGCGCTGAAATTCAGGGCCGTAGCTATCCTCGGGAGAGAGGGCGTCGCTCGCCAGTCCCTTGTCGCGTGACCATTCGAACCTCAGCAGCGCCGCCGTCGGCTCGATGGTCGGCATGCCCAGGTTGGTACGGAGGAGCGGAATTCCCTGCGCGACCAGCCGTTCGCTGACCTCCTTAAAGATCGCCCCCAGGTCGTCGCTGTTGCGGCCCTCCTCGAGGATCCAGTTGATCAACTCGTCCATGCTCAGTCCGGCACTTTCGGAATGATGCGCTGCAGCCGGTCGCGGATCGCGCGGTCGCATTCGGCGAGGCTGACGAACGGCCCCAGCACGACCTTGCCGCCGTCGTCGACGGCATACCAGCCGGGCTCGGTGACGTTGTAGTCGCCGACGTCGTCGGTGTGGACGTCGACAGCGATCAGATCCCCGGGATTGGCCATTTGCTCGCTTTCCTGCCGCTACGCTGTTACACAAATGGTGACGCGGCATGGGAGGGACAATGCTCAAGCAAGGGTTGTCATCGCTTGCACTCTTGGCGTGCCTGCATGCCGGAAGCCTTGTCGCACAGGATCGGACCGAATTCGGCGCACTGCCGCAGGCCGGCGATGCCGCGCAGCCGCTGCCGGGCGGCGTGAAGTATGCCCTCGGTAGCACCGCACCTGCGCTCTCGGGCGCTGCCAAGCTGCCGCCTGCTCTCGAGCGCATCGACCGGCCCGAACCGCCGCTGCGGCTGCGCGGCGCCCGCGAGATCGAGCTCTATCGCGCGCTGGCGCCCTCGGTCGCCCTGATCGTGACGGACGAAGCGGAAGGCTCCGCTTCGTTGATCGCCACGAAACCGCTTCCCGGGGACAAGCGGTCCGGAATGCTGTTGACCAGCGCCCACGTCGTGGGCAACGCCCGGGAGGTTTCGGTCGTCTTCAAGCCTCAGAAGGACGGCGAGAAGATCACCAAGGCGCACGCCGTGCTCGGCCGCGTGCGCAAGCTCGATCCGGTGCGTGACCTGGCCCTGATCGAAGTGGCGAGCGTTCCGGGCTACGTCGCCGCGATCCCTCTGGGAAGCATGAACGAGGCCGAGGTCGGCGCCGACATCCACGCGATCGGCCATCCCAAGGGGCAGACCTGGACCTACACCAAGGGCCTGATCAGCCAGATCCGGCTCGACTACAAATGGGGGCCACACAAGGTCGACGTCATCCAGACGCAGACGCCCCTCAATCCGGGCAACTCGGGCGGGCCGCTGATCAGCGACGGCGGCAAGCTGATCGGCGTCAACTTCTTCAAGCAGCAGGGCGAGGGGCTGAACTTCGCGGTGGCGATCAGCGACGTCGAGCGGTTCCTGAAGGCGGCCCAGGACGGCGCCTACGACCCGCCCAGCGGGGCCGTCGCCGTTGCCGCTGGGCCTGCGAAACCGTGCGAGCCCAAGGTCGCATACGAAGGGCGCAGCAAGGACGACAAGTCGTTCGTCCGCACCCTCGACATGGATTGCAGCGGCAAGGTGAATGCCGCGCTCATCGTTCCCGACGACAAGTCGTTGCCGGTCGAGTTCCGGCTGGACACCAACAAGGACGGCAAGACCGACGCCTGGATCCTCGACGACGACCGCGACGGCAAGTGGGACATCTCCTACTGGGACACCGATTTCGACGGCAAGCCCGACCTGGTCGGCCACCATCCCGACGGCGAGCTGAAGCCGACGCGGATGGAGAAGTATCAGCCGAAATCCTAGTTCGTTGCTGGGAGCGCGCCACTCCAGTGGGCGCCCCCAGCAATGAGAGTTCAGCGCCGAGTCCAGCTTTCCAGATTCGCCGCGCCCGGCGGCACCTCGCCGTTCACCAGCGCTTCGACCTGGCGCACGGTGTCGAACGCCTGGCTCTCGCTGGCGGGCGGTGTGAGGCCGCCGATGTGCGGCGTGGCGATGACGTTGGACAGGCGGGCGAGCTCGGGTGACGGCATCTGGTCGAGCGCCCGGCCGACATCCATGGCGGCGCCGGCGATGCGGCCCTCGGTCAGCGCCCTGGCGAGCGCCGCCTCGTCCACAAGGTTGCCGCGCGACATGTTGACGAAGAAGGCGTCGGGCTTCATGCGCGCGAACGCAGCCTCATCCATCAGGTTCTCGGTCTCCTCGTTGGCGATGGCGAGGCAGATCACGTAGTCGGCCTGACCTAAAAGCTCCTGCAGCGGCAGCTTGATGAAGCGTGGATCGTCGACCTGGGCGTAGGGATCGGACACCAGCACCTTCATGCCGAGCGTCGCCAGCACCGGCGCCAGCGCGCGCGAGATGCGGCCGTAGCCGATGATGCCGACGGTGCTGCCGCCGAGCTGGCGGCCGATCCGGATCTCGGGCTTGCGATCGGCGTGGTAGTCGGCGACGGCGCGCGAGACGCCGCGCGACAGATCGACCATCAGGCCGAGCGTCAGCTCGACCACCGACTGCACGAAGCCCGCCTCGGCATGGGTCACCAGCACGCCCGCCTTGGAGGCCGCGGCGAGGTCGATGTTGCGGATATCGATGGCGCTGCGCATCACCACCTTCAGTCCCGGCAGGCCGTCGAAGACCTCCGCAGGCACGGCGGTGGCGCGGTCGGCGATGATGAAGTCGACGCCGCGGGCCATGGCGATCACGCCCGCCGGATCGAGCGGCGCGTCGCCTTCGTGGAGAGTGACCTCGACCAGTTCCTGCAGGCGCGCCAGCGCCCGCGCGCCGTAATACTGGCGCCGCGCCTGCGGCACATGGGTGAGCAGAAGCTTCATTCTGGATGACTCCCTGATCGGCGGGCTAATCTATCTGCCGTCCTGAGCGAAGCGAAGGACCTCTCATCTCCTCCCCCGTCATACGGGGGAGGATAAAGGAGGGGGAAGGCCACATGGATGATCTCGACGATGAGAACGTCATGATCTGAAACGTGCCGGCAGCGAGTCCGCGGCTTGCCCCCTCCTGTATCCTCCCCCGTATGACGGGGGCGGAGATGAGATGAGATCAAAGGGAGGGAAACGCATGGCCGCCGCCAAGAAGAAGCAACCCGCCGATCTGCGCAGCGCGCGCTGGTTCGCGCCCGACGACCTGCGCGCCTTCGGCCATCGCTCGCGCGCCATGCAGATGGGCTACGCGCCCGAGGACTGGGTCGGCAAGCCGGTCATCGCCATCCTCAACACCTGGTCGGAAGCCCAGCCCTGCCACATGCACTTCAAGAGCCGCGTCGACGACGTGAAGCGCGGCATCCTGCAGGCCGGCGGCTTCCCCATGGAGCTGCCGGCACTGTCGCTGTCGGAAAGCTTCCTGAAGCCCACGACCATGCTCTACCGCAACCTTTTGGCCATGGACGCCGAGGAGCTTCTGCGCGGGCACCCTGTCGACGGCGTCGTGCTGATGGGCGGCTGCGACAAGACCACCCCTGCCCTGCTCCTGGGCGCCATCAGCATGGACATTCCCGCCATCTACCTGCCGGCCGGCCCGATGCTGCGCGGCAACTGGAAGGGCAAGGTCCTGGGCTCGGGCTCCGATGCCTGGAAATACTGGGACGAGCGGCGCGCGGGCAAGATCTCCGACGACGACTGGGTCGATGTCGAGGCGGGCATTGCGCGCAGCTACGGCACCTGCATGACCATGGGCACGGCCGCCACCATGATGGCGATGGCCGAGACCCTCGGCATGACCCTGCCCGGCGCCTCGTCGATCCCGGCGGCCGATGCCAACCACATCCGCATGGCATCGGAAAGCGGGCGCCGCATCGTGGAGATGGTGTGGGAGGACCTGACGCCTAAAAGGATCCTGAGCCGCGAGGCGTTCCTCAACGCCATCACCGTGGCGATGGCGGTGGGCTGCTCGACCAACGCCATCATCCATCTGATCGCTCTGGCGCGCCGCGCCGCCCAGGATATCGGGCTGGACGACTTCGAGCGCGCCAGCCGCAAGGTGCCGGTGATCGCCAACATCCGCCCCAGCGGCGACAAATACCTGATGGAGGACTTCTTCTATGCCGGCGGCCTGCCCGGCCTGTTGAACGAGATCCACGACCACCTGCATCTCGACGCCATGACCGTGACCGGCAGGACGCTGGGCGAGAACGTCAAGGGCGCGGAGATCTACAACAGCGACGTCATCCGTCCCGTCAGCAACCCGATCTACAAGGAAGGCGCGCTGGCGGTGCTGAAGGGCAACCTCGCGCCCGACGGCTGCGTCATCAAGCCGTCGGCCTGCGCGCCCAAGTTCCTGAAGCACACCGGACCGGCGCTGGTGTTCGACGACTATCCGTCGATGAAGGCCGCGATCGACCGCGACGATCTCGACGTCACCGAGGACACCGTGCTGATCCTGCGCAATGCTGGGCCCCAGGGCGGCCCGGGCATGCCGGAATGGGGCATGCTGCCCATCCCCAAGAAACTCGTGCAGCAGGGCGTGCGCGACATGGTGCGGCTGTCGGACAGCCGCATGAGCGGCACCAGCTACGGCGCCTGCATCCTGCACGTCTCGCCCGAGTCGTATATCGGCGGGCCGTTGGCGCTGGTGCGCACCGGCGACATGATCTCGCTCGATGTCGACAAGCGCACCATCGACATGGAGGTGTCGGACGAAGAGCTGGCCAGGCGCCGCGCGGCGTGGAAGAAGCCTGAGCCGCGCTACGAGCGCGGCTATGGCTGGATGTTCACACGGCACATCAAGCAGGCCAACGAAGGCTGCGACTTCGACTTCCTTGAGACCGGCTTCGGCGCGCCCGTCGCCGAGCCGTCGATCTACTAGGCGTTCATGCTGCCTGATCTCATCGAGGTCGTCCCGCCGAGCGGGCGCAAGGAGTCGAAGGTCGTGTTGCCGGGCTCAAAGAGCCTGACCAACCGCGCCCTTATCCTCGCAGCGCTCGCCGCCAAACCGGTGACCCTGCGCGGTGCGCTGTGGAGCGAGGACACGCAGGCGATGGTCGAGTGCCTGGAGCGGCTGGGCTTTCCCGTCGAAGTGACGGACGATCCGGCCGAGCCCGCCAATCGCACGCTCGAGGTGCAAGGCGCCGGCGGCCGGATCCCCAATGCCGGCTCGCCGGAGCAGCCGCTAAAGCTGTTCGTCGAGAATGCCGGCACGGCCGCGCGCTTCCTGCCGCCGATGCTGTGCCTGGGCCATGGCAGCTACCATGTGAGCGGCATCGAGCGCATGCATCAGCGGCCGCAGGCGGCGCTGGTCGGCGCCTTGCGCCAGCTCGGCTATCGCATCGACACGCCCAACGACCGCCTGCCGGCCGTCATCCACGGCACCGGCCCGCGTCCGGGGGCCGCCTGCAGCGTCAGCGTCGAGGAAAGCTCGCAGTTCGCCTCGGCCCTGCTGCTCTCCGCCGGCATCGGCGGCTGGCAGATCGCGGTCACCGGCGCCAACGAGGACGAACTCCCGTACGTCGACATGACTCGCCGCCTGATGAAGGACTTTCCGTGGAACGGCGGCACCTACGACATCGAGGCGGACGCCTCGGGCGCCAGCTATTTCTGGGGCGCCGACTGGCTGCTGCGCGACAGCGACAGCCGTGTGAGGGTCGTGCCGACGCCGGCGAGCGGCATGCAGGCCGATCAGAAGTTTTTGGACCTCGTCGCCCAAGGCCCATGGCGCGCTGCCTACTCACGCCAGACCGACCTCGCCGACAGCATCATGACGGCGATCGTGCTGGCGCCGTTCGCGCCCGCGATCACGCGCTTCACCGAGCTCGGCCGGCTGCGCGTGCAGGAATGCGAGCGGGTGAAGGCGCTGCGCACGGAACTCACCAAGTGCGGCGCCAGGGTCGAGGAGAGCGGCGACACGCTCACCGTCCATCCTGGTCCGCTGCACGGGGCGGAGATCGAGACCTACAACGACCATCGCGTCGCCATGTGCTTCGGCATGCTGGGCCTGCGCGTGCCCGGCATGCGGCTCATCAAGCCCGCTTGCGTGCGCAAGACCTTCCCCAATTTCTTCGCCAAGCTCGCAGAGCTCGGCGCTGTCATCAAGGATGCGAACGGCAAACCGCTCTGCGGCGATGAGCTGCTGGCCTAGAGAATCGCTTCCCTCCCCAGCTTCGCTGGGGAGGTGCCCTCGTCATACGAGGGCGGAGGGGTCATGGGCCGCAGAACTTTGTCGCCCCCTTGACCCCTCCGTCGCCGTATGACGGCGACACCTCCCCACTTCGTGGGGAGGTAAAAAGCCAAAGGAGAGAAACAATGAACTCGCTCGACAAGCTCAAGACGGTGAGCACGGCCACGGCGGCGACGGCGCTGTTCAAGCGCGGCTTTCGTACCCAGGCCATCCAGAACGTCCACCCGCTGTCGCCCAACCAGCCGACGCTGGTCGGTCCTGCCTTCACCTTGCGCTACATCCCGGCGCGCGAGGACCTGAACAAGCTGGACGTCTTCCGCGACCGCAGCCATCCGCAGCGCAAGGCAGTCGAGGACTGCCCGCCGGGTGCAGTGATGGTGATGGACAGCCGCAAGGACGCGCGCGCCGCCTCCGCCGGCGCCATCCTGGTGACGCGCCTGATGAAGCGCGGCGTGGCGGGCGTCGTGACCGACGGCGGCTTCCGCGATTCGGCGGAGATCGCCGCGCTCGGCATTCCCGCCTACCACCAGCGTCCCAGTGCGCCCACGAACCTGACCTTGCACCAGGCGATCGACATCAACGTGCCGATCGGCTGCGGCGATGCACCGGTATTTCCCGGCGACATCATCCTGGGCGACCAGGATGGCGTGATCGTTATTCCCGCCGACCTTCTGGACGAGATCGCCGACGAAACCTTCGAGATGACGGCCTACGAGGATTTCGTCACCGAGCAGGTGCGCGCCGGCCGCGGCATCTTCGGCCTCTACCCCGCAACCGACCCGCAGTCGCTGACCGACTTCGCGGCCTGGCGGAAGAAGAACGGACGCTAGCCGGGGGCGCGGGGCTTCCGGCCCGCTCTCCCTTACGACTTCATCACCGTCGCCTCACCCAACAGGGAGACGTGCGCCGCCACGATGCGCCAGCCGTCGGGCGTGCGCATCCAGGTGTGGCTCTGGCGGCCGGTCTTCGTCTGGCCGTGGCGACGGAACTCGCAATTCGCCGTGCCGAAGTCGCGACCGTAAGTGACGATCCAGAGCTTCAGGAGGTCGCGGTTGACGACGAAGCCGGGATCGCGGCCGGCGCGGAAGGCGGCGATCTGGTCGTAGCCATAGAGCTGCTCGCCGACGCCGTAGCGGAGCGTGTGCGGACTCTTCCAGAAGAGCTCGTCGAGCACGGTGACGTCGTTGCTGTTCAGCGCCTTCTCGTAGCGATTAAAGGCGGCCGTCACCTCGGCGACGACGTCGGGGATGTTGATGTCCATGTTGCTCCTGCCTCTTTGTGGCCCACCCTTCGAGACGCGGTCCTGCGGACCGCTCCTCAGGGTGAGGTCAAATCAAACCAACCTCATGCTGAGGAGCATCGCGAAGCGATGCGTCTCGAAGCATGGGCCACGGTCATGCCGCCGGTGCACTCGCCACGCCGGCCTTCTCGAGATGGCGTGCGACGCGCAGCGCCGCGGCCTCGTTGTAATGGTTGGCGATGACCTGCACGCCGATCGGCATGCTGCCCGGCCTGTGCAGCGGCACCACCACGACCGGCAAGCCGATGAAGGAGATCGGCTGGGTGAAGACGCCGAGATTGGCGCGCACCGCCAGGTCGACGCCATCCAGCTTCATCATCACCTGGCCGAGCTTGGGCGCGATGCAGGGCGTTGCGGGAGCGAGGATGACGTCGACCTCGCCGAACAGCTTCTGCACCATCGCGCGATAGCGCCGGCGGAAGCGTTGCGCCTTGACGTACCAGGCGCCCGGCAGCAGCGCGCCCGCCATGAAGCGCTCGCGCGTGTCGGGATCGAAGTCCTGCGGCCGCGTGCGCAAGCGCGGCAGGTGGAGTTGGCCGCCCTCGATGGCGGTGATGACGTAGGCAGCCGAACGGGCGGCCGCCGCCTGCGGGATGACGACGGTCCTGGTGGCGTCGAGCGCCTTGGCCACGCCGGCCACGGCCTCGAAGGCTTCCGGCTCGCCGCCCTTGGCGAAGTAGTCGCCGGCGACGGCGATGCGCAGGCCGCCGACGCCCTCGTTCAGGAACGGCGCCGTCGGATCGGCCGGCCGGTCGGTGCAGACGGGATCGTCGGGATCCCAGCCCTGCATGGCGTCGAACGACAGCGCGAGGTCCTCGACCGAGCGCGCGAGCGGGCCGAGATGGTCGAAGGCATCGACGAAGGGATAGGAGCCGGCGCGGCTCAGCCGGCCGTAGGTCGGTTTCAGCCCGAACAGGCCGCACAGCGAGGACGGCACGCGAATCGAGCCGTTGGTGTCGGAGCCCAACGCCAGCGGCACCTCGCCCGCCGCCACCGCCGCCCCCGAGCCGCCCGACGAGCCGCCGGTCATGCGCGTCGTGTCGTGCGGATTGCGGGAGGGACCGTAATGGGCGTTATCGCCGGTGAAGTCGTAGGCGTACTCGCCCATGTTGAGGCCGCCGACGAGAATCGCGCCCGCCGCTTCGAGCTTGCGGATCAGCGAGCCGTCGCGCGGCGCTATCGGCCCGTCGACATTGATCCTGGAGCCGGCGCGCGTCGGCAGGCCCTTTATGTCGAACAGGTTCTTGACCGCGAAGGGCACTCCGGCCAGCGGGCCGCGATGCACACCGGCATCGATCTCGGCCGCGCGCCTGCGGGCCCGCTCGGCCAGAACGTCGGTGAAGGCGTTGACGGTGGGCTCGCTGGTTGCGATGCGGCCGAGCGTCGCCTCGATGACGGCCGAAGCCTTGACCTTGCCCGCCATGACGGCTCGGGCGATGTCGGTCGCGGTCGCCTGCTTGGAGAGCGGGTCGGTCATGGGCGGAACACTCATGGCCGGAACACGGGCGCCGGCGTCAGCTCATCGTCGAGCTCGACCTCGAGCAACGGCTTGGCGATCAGCATCGACCGCTCGTAGTTCACGATGACGTTGGCGCGGTACTGCGGCGCGATCGGCAGGCCGATCGCCTTGGCTGCCTCGTCGACGAGACGTCCGATATCGGGCTTTTCCTCGGCCATTGAAATTTCCTCTTTCGTGCGAATCGACAATCTGCCGTCCGGACATCGCGGCGGCAAGAAGCATGCCAAAGGAGAGAGGAAGGACCCGCGCGCATGTGACCGATGGTTTCAAGCCGGCCATTGTCTACAACGCTCCGCATGACCGCGCTTCTCGATCTCGGTGTCCATGCACTGCGCAGCGCCTACACCGCCGGCACCCTCGATGTCGGCCACGTGATCGAGGAGGTCCTGAAGCGAATCGCCGCGGCGGGCGACGACCGCGTCTGGATCACGCGCACGCCGGATCAGGATCTGCGGGCCGCGGCGGTGCGGCTCGATGCGCGGCGCCGCGAGATCGACCGGCTGCCGCTCTACGGCGTGCCCTTTGCGGTGAAGGACAATATCGACGTCGCGGGCCTGCCTACGACCGCGGCCTGCCCCGGCTTCTCCTATCAGCCACAGCAATCGGCCGAGGTCGTGCGGCGGCTGATCGAGGCCGGCGCCATCGTCGTCGGCAAGACCAATCTCGACCAGTTCGCCACCGGCCTGGTCGGCGTGCGCTCGCCCTACGGGGTGCCAAAGAATCCGTTCGACGCGGCGTTCGTGCCGGGCGGCTCCAGCTCGGGTTCGGGCGTCGCTGTCGCCGCGGGCCTGGTGAGCTTCTCCCTTGGCACCGATACGGCAGGTTCGGGCCGTGTGCCGGCAGGCTTCAACAACATCGTCGGCCTGAAGCCGACGCCCGGTCTGCTGAGCACCTCGGGCGTCGTGCCGGCGTGCAAGTCGCTCGATTGCGTGTCGGTGTTCGCGCTGTCGTGCGCCGACGCTGATGCAGTGCTGAAGGTCGCGAACGAACCGCAGGCGACGACGGCGATCGGCGAGGCTTTCCACTTCGGCATGCTGGGGCACGCCGACGCCGAGTTCTTCGGCGACGACGCCTATGCCGCGCTCTATGCGCAGGCGGTCGACCGGTTGAAGGCGCTGGGCGGCACCGCCGTCGAAATCGACTACGCGCCGTTCCGCGACGCCGCGCAGCTTCTCTACGGCGGGCCATGGGTAGCAGAGCGCACCGCCGCGGTCGGCGCGTTCATCGAAGCAGCCGACGATACCGCCGGCATCTGGCCGGTGACACGCGACATCGTCACGTCTGGCCGGGAGTACAGTGCGGTCGACGCCTTCGAGGGCCAGTATGAGCTCGCCGAGCTCGAGGCCGCGGCGCTGGCTCAGATGGCGACGCTCGACTTCATCGTCGTGCCGACGGCGCCGACCATCTATCGCGTGGCCGATCTCGAGCGCGAGCCGGTGCTCTACAACTCGCACCTCGGCCACTACACCAACTTCGTCAACTTCTTCGGGCTCAGCGCGCTGGCGTTGCCGGCTGGATTCCGGCCCGACGGCATGCCGTTCGGCATCACCCTGGTCGGCGCGGCGCATCGCGAGAGCGCATTGCTCGCCTTCGGCGCGCGCTGGCAGCGCGAGGTGCCGCTGCCTCTGGGCAAGACCACGAGCCAACTCCCGGCTGTCCTCCACGATCCCGTGCTCGTGGAGGACCGCGTCTCCATTGCCGTCGTCGGCGCGCACATGAGCGGCCTGCCGCTCAACCGCCAGCTCACCGAGCTGGGCGGTCGCCTGGAGCAGGTCGGCAAGACGGCGCCGGTCTATCGCTTCTACGCCCTGCCCGGCGGCCCGCCGCGCCGGCCCGGTATGGTGCGCGTTGCCGAGGAGGGCGGCGCCATCGAGCTCGAAGTCTGGAGCCTACCAGCCGCCGCGGTCGGCGGCTTCCTGCGCAAGATCCCGGCGCCACTGGGGTTGGGCACGGTGATGCTGGCCGACGGCTCGGGCGTTCCAGGCTTCTTGTGCGAAAGCCACGCCACAGCGGATGCAGAGGACATCACCTCACTGGGCGGTTGGCGGGCCTACCTGAAGACCCTCGCCGTCTGATAGGGTCCCTCCCTTCGAGGAGGAATACCCATGAGCGGAAAGATCGCAGTCGTCACCGGCGCGGGCAGCGGCATCGGCCGCGCTTCGGCGCTCGCCCTGTTGAACAACGGCTACAAGGTGGCCCTGGCCGGCCGGCGCAAGGATGCGCTGGACGAGACCGCCAAGATGGCGGGCAACAACGCGCCCAACGCCATGGCGGTGCCGACCGACGTCACCAAGCGCGACGACATCGTGGCGCTGTTCGCCAAGGTCAAGGCGACTTGGGGCCGGCTCGACCTGGTATTCAACAATGCCGGCGGCGGCGCCCCGCCGGTGCCGCTCGAGGAGCTGCCCTACGAGACCTGGCTCTCGGTCGTGGCGGCCAACCTGACGGGTCCCTTCCTGTGCACCCAGGAAGCCATGAAGATCATGAAGGACCAGACGCCGCGCGGCGGGCGCATCATCAACAACGGCTCGATCTCGGCGCATGCGCCCAGGCCGTTCTCGGTCGCCTACACCTCGACCAAGCATGCCATCACCGGTCTCACCAAATCGACCTCGCTCGACGGCCGCCAGTACGACATCGCCTGCGGCCAGATCGACATCGGCAACGCCGTGACGCCGATGACCGAGCGCATGACCAAGGGCGTGCTGCAGCCCAACGGCACGACCGTGGCCGAGCCGCGCATGGACGTGAGCGCGGTGGCCAATGCCATCCTCTACATGGACAGCCTGCCGCTCGACGCCAACGTGCAGTTCATGACGGTGATGGCGACCAAGATGCCGTTCGTCGGCAGAGGTTAGCGCGTTCTGACGCGCTAACCTCTGGCGGGCGGCAGCGCTTGTAATCAAGCGCGAGAGCCCGCACCGGGCCAGAAAAGACAAGATCATGAGCGAGCCAGGAGGCTCGCGGTCCAAAAGACCATGATCATGAGCGGACCTTGGAGGTCCTAAACTGTGACGCCTGCCCGCCGCAGCTCGCCTAGAAACTCGATCACGAGTCGGTAGCCGGCGACGGCACCCGGCTCCGTCTGCACGTGGGTGGTGGCGAGCACGACCAGGCCCTGGCGCCCGGCGCGCACGCAGATGCCCTCCCGCACGAGCGCGTCGGCGTGCCGGCGGACCGTCTCATAGGGCAGGCGCAGCGACCGGGAGACCACTCCCACGCTGACCGGCTGGCGCTGGCTGTCGGCCAGCACCGTCGAGCTGGTCGCGAGCGAGGTCTTGGCCACGTGCTTGACGTTCGCCGTCCAGATCGCGGTGTAGACCAGGCCCTTCATCAGGTCACCGGCCCAGAAATCGCGCATCAACCGCATGGCCACCAGCAGCAGGCCGAGGCCGGCGACAGCGATGGCTGTCTGCTCTTTCGTGAGGCGCCCTGACGATGGCGGACGCCGCGACGCCGAGGGGAAGGCGATGACGCCGATGCGCGTCAGATCGACCAGCAGGCGCACGGTGTCGACGTAGATGCTTCGCATGAATGTCGTGATCAGGCGGCTTTTCAGCACGGACGCCGGCACGGCGAGCCCGCCTCCGGGGCTGACACATTTGCCGCTGCGAACGAGTACCTGGGCATGGCGGCGCACGGTTTCGTAAGGCATGCCGATCTTGCGCGACAGCTCCCGCACGCCGATTGCCTTGCGATGGGGCGCGATCAGCTGACCATGGACGAGGACCAGGAAGATCGCTCCATCGGCCATGTCCTGCTGCAGCCGGGTCAGGGAATCGAAGGCGCGCAGATAATACTCGGTCGAGACCCGGGCGACAGGCCGCACATGGCGCTGCGCCGCGGTCGTCACCGGATCTGCCGTAGCGGGCCGGTTCACGATCAGACCCTCACGCGGGGATCAGTGGCTCAATTTGGGTGGCCAACTGGCTCATTTTGGGCACTTACCGGCTTCTACAGCCGGTTGCAAGCGGAGTACCCAGGCGCGGGGAGTTCGCTCTAGTACGGCGGGCAAAGTGTCAGAGCAAGAATCCAGGGATCGTCGGTCGCCAAGCCGCAAGGCTTCGCGAAAAAGTCATGTGCACAACGAGCGGTCGAACGAGGTCGCCTGCGATCCTCGCAAGCCGGGAACGTGCGCAACCCATTGCGCCGCGGCCTTGCTGCTCGCGGTCCTCGGCGGCGAGCCGGTGGCGCTGCGGGACGGCTGCTGCCTGCTTACCGGATCGGCCCCCGTCGTCCGCCAACGGGAACGCCAGGCGCATGCCCGGCCTGCTGGTCGGCGTCCTGACCGAGATGTCGCTCTTGTCGAGCTGCATCAGGGTGGGGACGACTAGAGGAAAGCGCACGCAGGAGATCACGGTTGCAACGGGCACATTCCGTTCGGCTGACTCCAGCAGAACCGAATGTGATTTAGATCTTCACCCCGCCGAGCCGCAACTCGGCAAGAAACGCCATCACCAGGCGATGGCCGGCTACGCTGCCGGCCACCGTGCGTTCGAGCATCTGGGCCGACACGAATACGCCCTGACGCCCGGCACGCACGCAGAGTCCTTCCCGGACGAGTGCGTCGGCGTGCCGCCGGGCGGTTTCATAAGGCAGGCGCAGCGATCGGGCAATCGCCAGCACGCTGACCGGCTGGCGGAGGTCGTCGGGCAGCACCGACGACGTGGCGGCGCGAGACGTGTTGGTCACGTGCTTGACGTTCGCCGTCCAGATCGCCGTGAAGACAAGCCCCTTCACCAGATCGCCGCCCCAGAAGTCGCGCATCAGCCGCACGCCGGCCAGCAGCAGGCCCATCGCGGCGATGGTGATGACCATCTGCTCCATCGTCAGACGTCCTGGTGGCGGTGCACGCCGCAACGCCGAAGGAAACGTGACGGCGCCAATGCGCGTCAGATCGACCAGCAGGCGCACCGCGTTGACATGGATCCTGCGCAGCATGCGGGAGGCACGTGGCCCCTCGAGCATGGTATCGGGCACCGTGAGTCCGCCCGTCATGACGACGCAAGCGCCGCTTAGCTCGAGGTCACGAACATGCCGGCGCACCGTCTCGTAAGGAAGATTGAGCTCACGCGACAGCTCGCGAACGGCCATCGGCTTGCGGCCGGCCCCGGCGAGCCGGCCGCGCCAGAGCGTCATGATGATCGACGCACTGACCGCGTGCTCGTGCAGCTGACCGAGGAGATCGAAGCTGCGCATGAAGAACTCATACGACACACGCATCACGGGATGGAAGTCGTGCCTCGCCGTCGGCAAACTTCGGATATCGCTCTGACTCATGTGGCGACCGTTCGTCTTCGGCAATCTCCCTAAGCGAAGTACCCAGGCGCAGGTTGCCACCGATACCGCTGCCTGCTGTCGACGTCGTCAGTATCCCTCGTGCATCAGCGGGAACGCGCTGTGCACGCCCGGCAGGTTGGTCGGCGTGCTGGCCGAGATGTAGCTCTTGTCGAGCTGCTTCAGGCTGGTGACGCCGAGAAGGCCCATCACCTCCTTCATCTCCTCCTCGAGAAGCTCGACCATGCGCTCGATGCCGGCGGCGCCGGCCGCGGCGAGGCCGTAGCAGTAGAGCCGGCCCAAGCCGACCCAGTCGGCGCCGAGGCAGATCGCCTTGACGATGTCGCTGCCGCGGCTGAACGAGCCGTCGACGGCGATCTTGGCCCGTCCCTTCACCGCGTCGATCACCTCGGGCAGCACCGCGGCGGAGCCGCGGCCGTGGTCGAGCTGGCGGCCGCCGTGGTTGGAGCAGTAGACGCCCCAGACGCCGTGCTGGCAGGCGATGTCGGCATCCTCAGCCGTCCCGATGCCCTTCAACATGAACTTCACGTCGGGGAACTTGTCCTTCACCTTCTTGAAGTTGTCCCACGAGAAGGCGGCCTGGTGGTCCTGGCCGGTCGCCGCCGTGCGCCACGACTTCACGAAGCGCTTGGCGATGTCGCGCTCGCGGCGCGAATAGACCTGGGTGTCGACGGTGATGCAGAAGGCGTCGTAGCCCGCGTCCATCGCCTGCTTGACGCGATCGGCCACCCAGTTGTCGTCGCCGCGCACATAGAGCTGGTAGATCTTGGGTCCGCCGCCGCCCTTGACGATGTCCTCGAGCTTGAGCGTCGTCACCGAGCTGATGAGCATGGCGACGTTGCCCGCGCCCGCCCCCTTGGCCACGGTGATGCCGCCGCCCGGCTCGAACGATTCCAGCGAGCCGACCGGCGCCAGCATGATCGGCAGGCGGATCTTCTTGCCGAGGATCTCCGACGAGGGATCGATCTTGCTGACGTCGCGCAGCACGCGCGGCCGGAAGGCGATCGAATCGAGCGCCATGCGATTGCGTCGCAGCGTCGTCTCGGTCTCGGTGCCGCCGATCAGGTAATCCCAGATGTTGGCGTTGAGCTTGATCTTCGCCGCCTTGACGATCTCATGCAGCGCTACGAATTCGTTCTCCAGACCGCTTGCCATGGTCCTCCCCGCGAAATCGAGCTACAAGTAGCGCAATAAACAAGCGGAGGAAACGATGCCGGCAGTGCGCTCTACCGCATCGCGCAAGGCGGAAGCGGAAATCGCCACGCGGCCGATAAACGTGCGGCCGATCAATGGCTTCATCGGCGCTGAGATCGAGGGCATCGATCTTCGGCGGCCGTTGAACCCGGCGCAGTTCAAGGTCGTGCACGGTGCGCTGGTGCAATACGAAGTGATCGTGATGCGCGACCAGGACATCACCGTCGACCAGCAGATGGCGTTCGGCGCCCTGTTCGGCGAGCTCTCCATCCATCCCTTCTCGCCCAACCTCGCCGACAAGCCCGAGGTCATCATCCTCGACTATTCCAAGGACAACCCGCCGGCGCTGACCGACATCTGGCATGCCGACGAGACCTTCCGCGAGGCGCCGCCGATGGGCACCATCCTGCGCGCCAAGGTCGTGCCCGAGGTCGGCGGCGACACGCTGTTCTCTAGCATGAGTGCGGCCTATCGCGGCCTGTCCGAGCGCATGAAGCAGCACATCCACGGCATGGAGGCGCTGCACGACTTCAAGCCGTGGCGGCCGCTGTTCAGCCACGACGATCGCGCCAAGCTGCGCAAGCTCGAGGACGAATTCCCCAACCCCTGGCATCCCGTCGTGCGGGTGCATCCGGTGTCGGGCCGGCGCATCCTCTACGTGAACCAGCAGTTCTGCGTGCGCATAAAGGATCTCAAGACCGACGAGAGCGATACGCTGCTCGCCTTCCTTTATCGGCAGGCGACCATCCCCGAGTATCAGCTCAGGGTGAAGTGGAAGCCCAACACCCTGGTGATGTGGGACAACCGTTCTGTGCTGCACTATGCCGCGCACGACTACTACCCGGCGCGCCGCACCATGGAGCGCGTCACGGTGAAGGGCGACCGGCCGGTCGGCGTCACCGGCCCCTATGCGTCCGATACGGTCGAGGCCAACGGCACGGTGAAACCGCTGATCGCCGAGGGCACGCGGCCGGGACCCAAGCGCGCCTTCGACCGTTACTGATCGGAGCGCCAATCATGAAGAAAATGTGGCGCGCCGCTCGCGCGCCGCGTGGCGTGTTCCTTGCACTGCCGACGCTGGGAACTTAGATTTCACCTCCACTGATTTCCGCAGACGCCACGACAAGAAACGGCAGGGTAGGCATCATGAAACGACGCGTGTTCACGAAGGCTGTCGCCTTTGGGCTGCTGTGCAGCCCGGCCTTCGCCGCCGATCCGGTTCCCAAGTTGCAGGAAACGCCGTCGCTCGCCGATCAGGTGAAGTCGGGCGCACTGCCGCCGGTCGATCAACGCGTGCCGAAACAGCCGATGGTGGTGACCAAGTTCGCCGGTGCCGACGGCCCCGGCCAATCGGGCGGCCAGCTCAACATGCTGGTGGCGAGCGCGCGCGATACCCGCCTGATGACGGTCTACAGCTACACGCGCCTGATCGTGTACACGCCCGAGTTCAAGCTGCAGCCCGACATCCTCGAGAGCTACGAGAACAAGGGCGACAAGGAGTTCACCTTCAAGCTGCGCGAAGGCCACAAGTGGTCCGATGGCCAGCCCTTCACCACCGACGACTTCCGTTTCTTCTGGGAAGACATCGCCAACAACAAGGAGCTGTCGCCGTCCGGCCCGTCGGTCGAATTGATGGTCGACGGCCAGCCGCCCAAGGTCGAGATCATCGACGCACGCACGATCAAGTACACCTGGGACAAGCCCAATCCCTACTTCATCGAGAGCCAGGCGCGCGCCGCGCCGCTGTTCCTGTTCCGCCCGGCCCACTATCTCAAGAAGTTCCACGCCAAGTACGCCTCGGCCGAGGACATCGCCAAGGCGGCCCGCGGCGGCCAGAGCACCGGCAATTGGGTGCAGATCTACCGGCGTCACGACGTGATGTACGCCAACGACAATCCGGATCTGCCGACGCTCAACCCGTGGGTCAACACCACCGCCTCGCCGGCGCAGCGCTACGTGTTCCAGCGCAATCCCTACTATCACCGCATCGACGGCAAGGGGCAGCAGCTGCCCTACATCGACCGCGTGATCTTCACCCAGGCCGCGACCAACCTGGTGCCCGCCAAGGCCGGCCTCGGCGAGGCCGATCTGCAGCCGCGCTATCTCAACATGCGCGACTACACCTTCCTGCAGAAGAGCGCCAAGAGCTCGGGCGTCGAGGTGCGGCTCTGGGAATCGGGCTCGGGTTCGCAGCTCGCGCTCTATCCCAACCTCAACGCCAACGACGAGGACTGGCGCAAGCTGATGCGCGACGTGCGCTTCCGACGCGCCCTGTCGGTCGCCATCGACCGCAACGAGCTGAACGAGACGGTCTATCTCGGTCTCGCCAAGCCGTCGAACAACACGGTCATGGAGGGCTCCAAGCTCTTCAAGCCCGAGTACGCCAAGAAGTGGGCGCAGTACGATCCCAAGCTGGCCAACAAGCTGCTCGACGAGGTCGGCCTGAACAAGAAGGACAGCCAGGGCTTCCGCCTGTTGCCTGACGGCCGGCCGGCGACCATCGTGGTCGAGCATGCCAGCGAGGAGACCGAGGACGCCGATGCGCTGCACCTGATCGCCGAGATGTGGAAGAAGGTCGGCATCAAGATGCTGACCAAGCCGCAGACCCGCGAGAACTTCCGGCTGCGCGCCTTCTCCGGCGAGGCGATCATGACCGCCTTCGCCGGCGTCGTGACCGCCATGCCGACGCCCAACACCAGCCCCAAGGAGTTCGCCCCCACCATGCAGGGCGGGCTGCAGTGGTCGCGCTGGGGCATGTTCGTCGAATCCAAGGAGCGGATGGGCGAGAAGTGCGACGTCGAAGTCGCCTGCAAGCTCCTCGACTACGTCAAGGAGTGGGAGCACGGCACCAACGAAACCGAGCGCCGCGCGGCATGGGAGAAGATCCTGACGAGCACCGCCGACGAGGTCTTCACCATCGGCACGGTCAACGGCATCCGCCAGCCCGTGGTGGTCGGACCGAAGATCAAGAACGTGCCCAAGGAAGGCTATTACGCCTGGGATCCGGGCGGATATATCGGCCTCTACCAGCCGGACACGTTCTGGGTGGCGCAGTAACTGACCCTCTTCTCCTCCCCCGCTCGCGGGGGAGGATACAGGAGGGGGCGAGCAACACGCCGGACGCCGCAAGTTTCAGATGATGATCTCTTGTCTGGAGAGATCATCTCTGCGGCCCTCCCCCTCCCTACCCCCCCCGTATGACGGGGGAGGAAAAGAGACGGTGCCGCCTTCACCACGTATCGATGTTCGGCCGCTTCTTGTGCGGGTTGCGCGGACGAGCCGGGGCGTCGAGCAAAGCGGTCGACACCCAGCGGCGTGAATCGGCGGGATCGATCACCTCGTCGACCTCGAAGTACGTCGCGGTGCTGAGCGCCTTGCCGCGCGCGTAGGCGGCCGCCACCATCTTGTCGAACAGCGCGCGCCGCTCGGCCGGATCGGCGACGGCTTCGAGCTCCTTGCGATAGCCGAGCTTCACGGCGCCCTCGAGCCCCATGCCGCCGAACTCGCCGGTCGGCCAGGAGATGGCGAAGGTGCCGGCATGGAACGAGCCGCCGGCCATCGCCTGGGCGCCCAGCCCATAGGCCTTGCGCAGCACGATGGTGCCGAACGGCACGCCGAGATTGGCGCCGGTCACGAACAGCCGCGAGCAATGGCGCACCAGCGCCGTCTTCTCGACCTCGGGCCCGACCATCATGCCCGGCGTGTCGCACAGGAACAGCACGGGCAGATCGAAGGCATCGCAGAGCTGCAGGAAGCGCGCGGCCTTGTCCGAGCCGTCGGAGTCGATCGCCCCGGCGAGGTGCGTCGGATTGTTGGCGACGATGCCGAACGGCTTGCCCTCGATGCGCGCCAGCGCCGTCACCATGCCGGGCCCGAAGGCGCGGCGCAGCTCCAGCACCGAACCTTCGTCGCACAAGGTCTCGATGACAGAGCGCACGTCGTAGACGCGCAGCCGGTTCTCCGGGATGGCGCGGCGCAGCAGCCGCTGGTCGGCCGCTCGCCACTCCGGCAGCGCACCCTGGAAGTACGACAGGTACTTCTTGGCGACAGCAACCGCCTCGGCCTCGTCCTCGACGGCGATGTCGACCATGCCGTTGGGCACCTGCACGCTCATGGGGCCCACTTCCTCGGGCGCGAACACGCCGAGATTGCCGCCCTCGATCATCGCCGGGCCGCCCATGCCGATCGACGAGTTCTTCGTCGCGATCACCACGTCGCAGCAGCCCAGGATCGCCGCGTTGCCGGCGAAGCAGCGCCCGGAATTGATGCCGACCAGCGGCGAGGAACCGCTCAGCCGCCCGAAGATGTGGAAGGCCATGGTGTTGAGGCCGGCCACCGACTGCACGTCGACGTCGCCCGGCCGGCCGCCGCCGCCCTCGGTGAAGAAGACCAGCGGCAGGCGCTGCTCCTCGACGATCTCGAACAGCCGGTCCTTCTTGTGATGGTTGGTCTTGCCCTGGGTGCCGGCCAGCACCGTGTAGTCGTAGTGGGCGATCGCCACCCGGCTCCTCTCGGGGCCGAACAGCGAGCCGTTGACGCGGCCGATACCGGTTATCAATCCGTCGGCCGGCGTCTTCTCGATCAGGTCCTCCTGCGTGCGCCGCGTGCGTTGGCTCGCGATGGCGAAGGCGCCCCATTCGACGAAGCTGCCGGGATCGACCAGGTCGTCGAGGTTCTGCCGCGCCGTGCGCTGGTTGGTCCTGCGCCGGCGCGCCACCGATTCGGGCCGCTTGTCGTCGAGCGTCATGGCGCGGCGCTCGAAATACTCGGCAAGATCGGGGCGGATGTAGTCGAGGTCGATCTGGGTCTCGACCACGGCGCCCTTCACCTCGACGTCGGCCTCCTCCACGAACAGCAGAGCGTGGCCCTCGTAGATCGTCTCGCCGGCCTCGACCGCGATCCGCCGCACATAGCCGCGCGCCGGGCTGCGGATCTCGTGCTGCATCTTCATGGCATCCATGACCAGCAGCGGCTGTCCGGCGGCGACGGCGTCGCCTTCCTTGACCGAAATGCTGACGATCGTGCCCTGCATCGGCGCAGGAACCGGCACCGTGCCTTCCGGCGCATCGGAAGATGCCTGCTCCTCGACTTGCTGCTGCGTCTTGCCGAAGGCGAGCACGGCCAAGGGATCGACGGCGTCGACCTTCGCGCCGGCCTGGCGATTGCCCGAGGCCGGCGCGGCCGCCACCTGGAAGTAGAGGCCGGGCTGCAGCTGCGCCGCGGCGTCGATCAGCGCCTTGGCCTGCTCATCGACGAAGCGCGTATGCACCTTGTCGGCGCGGAAATCCTTGTGCGCAAGCAGGGCGCGCAGGAAGGCGATGTTGCTGGGCGCGCCTTCGAGTCGGAACGCCGCCAGCGCGCGCTCGGCTCTCGCCAGCGCATCGGCAAAGTCTGGCGACGGGCTGTGCACGATCAGCTTGGCGAGCAGCGAATCGAAGTTGGGGTTGGTGCGGTAACCGGCATAGCCGTAGGTATCGACCCGCACGCCCGGACCCGAGGGCGGCTCGAACACCGTGAGCGTGCCGCCGCCCGGCTTGGCCGAGCCGTCCGCCGTCATGGTCTCCATGTTGATGCGAAGCTGGACGGCATGGCCGCGTGGCCTGGCGTCGGCGATGCCGGTCCTGGCCAGGGCAACGCCGCCCGCCAGCCGAAGCTGGGTCTTCACCAGATCGACGCCCCACACCTCTTCGGTGACGGTGTGCTCGACCTGCAGGCGCGGGTTGGCCTCGATGAAGAAGAACTCATCGCCATCGACCAGGAATTCGAAGGTGCCGAGGCTGCGGTACTTCACGGCCTTCGCCATGGCGACGGCGGCGGCGACGATCTTCTTGGCGACCGCCGGCGCGAGGTTGGGACTGGGCGCCAATTCGACGATCTTCTGGCTGCGCCGCTGCACGGTGCATTCGCGCTCGCCGAGGGCGACGATACCGCCCTTGCCGTCGCCCACGATCTGGACCTCGATGTGGCGCGCGCGACCGACCAGGCGCTCGGCATAGAGATCGCCGTTGCCGAACGCCGACCTGGCCTCCGCTCCAGCGCGGGCGAAGGCATCCACGAGCTCGCCCTCTTCCTTGACCAGACGCATGCCGCGGCCACCACCACCGGCGATGGCCTTCAGGGCGATACCGGACTTTGAGTGCTTCTTGAAGAACGCCGCGGCACCGGCGAGGTCGACGATGCCGGTGCCGGGCAGGACCGGCACCTTGCTCTTCTGCGCCTGAGCCCGGGCGCGCGCCTTGTCGCCGAACAGTTTCAGCTGATCGGGCGTCGGACCGACGAAGGTGATCTTCGCCTCCGCGCAGGCTTGCGCGAAGTCCGCGTTCTCCGACAGGAATCCGTAGCCCGGATGCACGGAGTCGCAACCCGCCTTCTTTGCGGCGGCGATCACCGAGGCGATGTCGAGATACGCTGCGGCCCCCCGGCCCTTCAGCGCGACGGCCTCGTCGACACGCCGGATGTGCAGCGACGTCGCATCGTCCTCGGAATGGAGGCCGGCGGTGGCGATGCCGAGCTCGGCGGCGGCCTGGGCGATGCGGATGGCGATCTCGCCACGATTGGCGATCAGGAGTTTCTTGAGCATGTCGATGCGATACGGGGTAAAACCCCTCCCATGTCGAAAAGGCTGCTCATTGTGGCGCACGCACCGTCGGAGAACACCCTCTCCCTGCGTGCGGCCGTGGAGCGCGGCGCGCTGGGCGAAACGGGTATCGACGTGAGGGTCGCGGCGCCCCTGCAGGCCGGGCCCGACGACGTGCTGGCCGCGCAAGCCGTCATCCTCGGCACGACGGAGAACCTGGGCTACATGAGCGGCGCGCTGAAGGATTTCTTCGACCGTTCCTACAATCCGCTGCTCGAGAAGACGCAGGGGCTGCCGGCAGCCCTCTACATCCGCGCCGGCAGCGACGGCACCGGCACGCGCCGCGGCGTCGAGACCATCCTCACCGGCCTGCGCTGGCGCCTGGTCCAGGAGCCGCTGATCTGCCGGGGACCCTGGCAGCCCGCCTTCGTCGAGCAATGCGAGGAGCTGGGCGCGGCCATGGCGGCAGGACTGGCGGCAGGAATCTTCTAGTCTTCCGGACCGCGAGCTTCCAGCTCGCTCATGATTCATGAGCGCGCGAGGACGCGCGCGGTCCGGAAGAGCATGATGCCGGTCAGGGACCGAGCACGCCGAGCGCGTCTCGAATCGGAGCGGACGAGATCTGCAACAGCCCGCTGAATGGATTGTTCAACTCCAGGATCAGGAAGATCGCACCCGACGCCGAAAGGGCAATAATCGCCAGGACCGCGGCGCTGGTCGCATTGATCGGGGAGAACAGCGTGAATCCGGCGAACAGCATGGTCAGCCAGAAGATCACCACCACGAGAAGCGCCGCCGGCAGGCCGGCATCCACTTCCTCAAACAGCAACACGCGCGCCTCGGTGATGGCCGACGTCGTAGCGAGGGCGCGGAACTTGAGGCTCCGTTGAACGTCGTTCTGGGGCGTCAGGGCTTCGATGGCCGAGAACACCAGGTCTCCCTCCATGCCTGGCTGGTATGGCGCACCCGTTGGTGACTGCACGGCGCGCTGCCCCCAGATTCGCCCGATCAAGGCGGGAATCGCCTGTCGCTGCAATTCGCGGGCGTGACGCGTTTCCGGTCCATAGCGCTTGAGCTGACTGTCCTGAAGAACCAGCTTCTCCGCGATTTGCCTGATTTCCTGGCGCTGGATGTCATAGGTGTTCTTGGCGGAGGTGATCAGCAAACCCAGCACCAGGGCCGTGATAGTGGCGACCAGCCCGGAGCCCAGCCGCACGACATCCTTCGAATGGTCGTTCAGATGATGCTTAGGCAGGTTCCTGCGAAGCAGGATGCCCACGCAGGAGCCGCCCAGCATCAGCAGGGCGGCGAGCAGCGAGATGGCGAGCGCGTTCAAGTCGGCTGCTCAGTGGGCGGTCCAGCCACCATCGACGACCAGGCCCGCCCCGGTCATGAAGCCCGCATCGTCCGATGCGAGGAACACGATGCCCTTGGCGATGTCGTCGGCGACACCGAGCCGGCCGATCGGGTGCAGGGCGAGCGTGGTCTGGCGCGCCTTTTCGGTGTCGTTGGTGCCCTGCTGGCGGGCGCGCATGGCGAAGGTCTGCTGGCCCATGTCGGTCTCGATCAAACCGGGATGGATCGAGTTGACCCGGATCTTGTAGCCCTTGCGACCGAACTCCAGCGCCGTCGACTTGGTGAACAATGTGACGCCGCCCTTGGTCAGAGAATAGAGCGGGTCGAGCTGGGAGCCGACGAGCCCGGCGATCGACGCGAGGTTGACGATGGCGGCGCCGTGCGGACTCTTCGGTCCGCTCTCCTTGAGATGCGGCAGCGCCGCGCGCGTGCCCAGCACGACACCGGTCAGATTGACCGCGACGAGCTTGTTCCATTCGTCGAGCGTGGCGTCTTCGACACCCTTGCCGTTGAAGACGCCGGCGTTGTTCACCAGCACGTCGAGCTTGCCGAACGTCTTGACCGTGGCGTCCATCGCGGCCGCCCAACTGGCCTCGTTCGTGACGTCGAGCGAAACGTAGAGAGCCTGCCCGCCCGCCGCCTCGATCTCCTTCGCCGTCTGCCGGCCGCGCTCATCGAGCACGTCGCCGATCGCCACCTTGGCGCCAGCCTGCGCCATCAACTTGGCCGTGGCGCCGCCGATGCCGCGCGCCGCGCCCGACAGGAACGCAACCTTGCCGTCAAGCCTGTTCATGCTTCCTCCTGATCTTTCACCTGATGCCGATTTGGCTCTATGCTGCCTGCCAGAAGAGCAAAAGAAAACTGGGAGGGCCACCGGGCATGCGCCAAGGTCGGCTTGTTGCGACCGGCGCCATGCTGGTCTTCTGTCTGTTCGCGATATGGCAATCGCTGCTGCTGCCGTTGACCGATCGCCTGGGTCCCGGCCCGGGCTTCTTTCCGTTCTGGCTGGCCCTGATCGGCACGGTGCTCGCCGTCGCGCTGCTGGTCTCGACGTTTCGCGAAGCGGCCGATCCTTCCGACGGTGAGACTCGGATCCTGCCCCACGGTCCCGGGGCGATGCGTTGGCTTGCCATTGTGCTGCTGCTGGCGGCGGTCACGCTGGTGATGGAATACGTGGGCTTCCGGATCTCCATGCTCGTGTTCAACGCCGCGCTCGTGATCGCCCTGGGCGACCGGCGGTGGTGGGTGATCGCCGTCTTCTCCGCACTGGGCAGCTTCGGCGTCTACTACGTCTTCACCACCTGGCTGGATGTGCTCCTGCCGGTCGGCCAGTTGGGGATCTAGACCGTGGAATCCCTCGGCTATCTTCTGTCGGGCTTTGCCGCGGCATTGTCCTGGCAGTACCTGCTCTATGCCCTGGTCGGCTGCACGCTGGGCACGCTGATCGGCGTGCTGCCAGGCCTCGGGCCCGCTGCCGGCACGGCGATCCTGATCCCGCTGACGTTCAGCCTCGACCCGACCGGCGCCATCATCATGCTGAGCGCCATCTACTATGGCGCCATGTATGGCGGCACCATCACGTCGGTGCTGATCAACGTGCCGGGCGAGGCCGCCTCGGTCATCACCTGCATCGACGGCCACCAGATGGCGCGCCAGGGCCGCGCCGGGTCGGCGCTCGGCATCGCGGCCATCGGTTCGTTCGTCGGCGGCACGCTCGCCACCGTGGCGCTGGTCGTCGTCGCCATGCCGCTCGCCTCGCTGGCGCTGAAGTTCGGCCCCGCCGAGTTCTTCGCCCTGATGGTGGCGGGTCTCTGCCTGGTGGTCGGCCTCGCCGGCAAGAACATCCTGGCGGCGCTGCTGATGACGGTGATCGGCCTGCTGCTGGCCATGAGCGGCCTCGATCCGGTGCGCGGCGCGCCGCGCTTCACCTTCGGCATCGAGGAACTGTTCGACGGCATAGGCTTCGTGCCCGTCGTCATGGGCCTGTTCGGCGTCGCCGAGCTGCTGCTGGCGGCCGAGACCCGGCAGGCCCGCATGATCGAGGCCGAGCTCAAGAGCTGGATGCCGACCAGGCAGGAATGCAAGGACTCCGCCGGCGCCATCGGCCGCGGCACCGTCGTGGGCTTCATCCTGGGGCTGATCCCCGGCGTCGGCGCGATCGTGCCGACCTTCATGGCCTATGTGCTGGAGAAGCGCGTGTCCAGGACACCCGAGCGCTTCGGCAAGGGGGCGATCGAGGGCGTGGCCTCGGCCGAGACGGCCAACAATGCCTACGCCAATGCGGCGATGGTACCCTTGCTGGCGCTCGGCATCCCGAGCTCGCCGACCATCGCCGTGCTGATGGGCGCCTTCATCATCAACGGCATCACGCCCGGGCCCTTCCTGTTCAAGGAACAGCCTGCCCTCGTGTGGACCGTGATCGCGAGCTTCTTCGTCGGCAATGCGCTGCTGCTGATCCTGAACCTGCCGCTGGTCGGCCTGTGGGCCAAGCTGCTCAAGATTCCCTTCAGCTACATGTGCGCCGGCGTGCTGATCTTCTGCGTGATCGGCGCCTACGGCCTGAAGCAGAGCCTGTTCGACGTCTGGGTGATGCTGGGCTTCGGCATCATCGGCTACCTGCTGCGCAAGCTCGACTTCCCGATAGCCCCCGCCATCCTGGCGCTGATCCTGGGCCCGATGATGGAGAAATCGCTGCGCACGACGCTGGAAATCTCCGGCGGCAGCTTCGCGATCTTCCTCGACCGGCCGGTGGCGCTCGCTTTGCTCGCGGTGCCGGTGATCGTGATCGGTTTTCTCGTCTTCAAGCCACGCTCGCTTGCGCCGCTCAGGGAGAGCGACGTCGACTGAACAAGAGGTTGCTTCGTCAGAACAAAAGGGAGGAAAACATGCTCATCCGTCGTCGTACCGTGCTCGCCGCATCGGCAGCCACCGCCATGGCCGGCCCGGCCCTGGCGCAGAACTATCCGCGCCGCGCCATACAGCTCATCGTCGCCTTCCCGGCCGGCGGCAGCACCGACGTCGGGGCGCGCATCCTGGCCGCGGCGGCCGAGAAGGACTTCGGCCAGCCGGTCACGGTGGTGAACAAGGCGGGCGCCGGCGGCCAGATCGGCTTCACCGAGGCGGCGCGCGCCCGGCCGGATGGCTACACGCTCTGCTTCCTCAACCTGCCCGGCATCAACACCATCACGCTCGATCCCGAGCGCAAGGCAGCGTTCACCATCGACAGCTTCATTCCCGTCGTGAACCAGGTGCTCGATCCCGGCCTGGTCTGGGTCAAGGGCGACAGCCCCTACAAGACGCTGGCCGACCTGATCGATGCCGCAAAGAAGAACCCCGGCAAGATCAGCGCCTGCACCACGGGCATCCTGAGCGACGACCATCTCGCCATCCTGATGATGCAGGAGGCGACGGGTGCCGAGTTCCGCATCGTCCATTTCGACGGCGGCGCGCAGCAGATCACCGGCGTGCTGGGCGGCCATGTCGACTGCGCCTTCGACAATGTCGGCGGCGTCTTCAAGCGCGTGCAGTCGGGCGAGTGCCGCGGGCTCTGCGTCACCGACAGCGAGCGCTCGAAGTTCCTGCCCAACGTGCCGACCACCAAGGAGCTGGGCTTCCCGACGGTCATCTCGTCCTCGACGCGCGGCGTCGGTGCGCCCAAGGGCACGCCGGCCGACGTCATCAAGGTGATCGAGACCAACTTCCTGAAGGCGATCAACAGCCCGGAAATGAAGGAGAAGATGGACGCGGTCGGCCTGGCGTTGAAACCGATGGTCGGTGCGGAATACGCGAAGTACTACGCCGACCTGCAGGCGCAGGCGAAGAAGTACACGGATTGGGCGCTGAAGATGAGGTAAGGCGCCGTCATCGGCGCCGGCGGGCGTAAGCGCCTTCTGAGGCGCGGTAGCCCGCACAGCGCAGAAATGACGAGGCTGCTGCAATCGTGCCCATTCTGAACCGCGCGGCTCTCGCGCTTGGTTACAAGCGCTGCCGCCCGCCGTTGACGCGCTAAGAGCGCGTCAACTTGTTGAACGGCACGTCCTTGTCCACGCGCACGTCCGCCGGCATGCCGAGCACGCGCTCGGCCACGATGTTGCGCAGGATCTCGTCGGTGCCGCCGGCGATGCGGAAGCCCGCGCCGCCGATCCATTGCGCCTGGAAGCCCGCGGCGTGCGGCACCTCCTCCTTCATGATGCCGGCCGGGCCCATCAGTTCCATGGCGAAGGCGCCCATGTCCTGCATCTTGGGGGCGGCCACGATCTTGATGATCGACGATTCCGGCCCGGGCGTCTGGCCCTTTGAGAGCGCCGTCAAGGTGCGGTAGCGCGTGAGCTTCAGGCCCTGCTGCTGGACGTACCAGTCGGCGATCTTGCTGCGGACCTGCTGGTTGCGGATCGCTGGACCATCTTCGAGGTCGGTGTCACGCGCGAGCTCCATCAGCTCGTCGACGTCGAGGCCGCCCGAGGGCATGCCGACCGCCAGCCGCTCGTTCATCAGCGTTGTCAGGGCCGCCTTCCAGCCCTCGCCGACCTTGCCCAGGCGCTGGCTGTCGGGGACGCGCACGTCGGTGAAGAACACCTCGTTGAAGTTGGCACCGCCCGACATCTGCTTGATCGGCCGCACCTCGACACCCGGCGCCTTCATCGACAGGAAGAACATCGTCAGCCCCTGGTGCTTGGGCACGTTGGGATCGGTGCGGGTGATGATGATGCCGTAGTCGCTGTAGTGCGCGCCCGAGGTCCAGACCTTCTGGCCGTTGATCACCCAGCCGTCGCCGTCACGCTCGGCGCGGGTGCGGATGCCGGCGACGTCGGAGCCGGCGGCGGGCTCGGAGAAGAGCTGGCACCACACCTCCTCGCCGTGCAGCGCGGGCTTCACATAACGCTGGAGCTGCTCGGGCGTGGCATAGGCCATCATGGTCGGGATGCACATGCCGAGCCCGATGTCGAAGAAGCCGAGCGGCACCAGGTAGTTCGCTTCCTCCTGCTGGTAGATCACCTGCAGGATGGGCGAGCCGCCGCGGCCGCCATATTCCTTGGGCCAGGTGATGCGCGCATAGCCCGCCTTGGCCTTCTTGTCCTGCCAGGCCTTGGCCTTCTTCAGGAGCTCGGGATCGTCGTTGCGGGCGCGGAAGGCGGCCTTGTCGTCGCTCTTGCGCGTGGCGTTGGCGTCGAGCCAGGTGCGCACTTCCTTGCGGAAGGCGGCTTCTTCGGGAGTGTCGTTGAAGTCCATCTGTCTCCTCCAATCGCCTCATCCTGAGGAGCGCCCGCAGGGCGCGTCTCGAAGGATGGGCCTCAGTCTTGATGCTGCCCACCCTTCGAGACGCATCGCTTCGCGATGCTCCTCAGGGTGAGGCGGTACGTTACGCTGCGTTCTTCTGCTCCAGCCGGCTCACCAGCTTGTCCTTCCAAGCCATCGGTCCGCCCAGCGCCAGCGCCATCACGCGCGCTCGGCGGTAATGGAACTGCGTGTCGGCCTCCCAGGTGAAGCCGATGCCGCCGTGGGTCTGGATGTTCTCCTTCGAGGCGAAGTCGTAGGCGTCGGTCGCGGCGATGCGGGCGGCCGCGGCGGCGAGCGGCAGGTCCGCCCCGCCGTCGGTCAGCATCATGGCGCCGTAATAGGCGTTGGAGCGCGCCAGCTCGAGCTTGACGTAGCAGTCGGCAAGCTTGTGCTTGATCGCCTGGTAGGAACCGATGGCGCGGCCGAAGGCCTGGCGCTGCAGGGCGTAGTCGCGCGCCATCCACATCGCGGCCTCGGCGCCACCGACCTGGGCGAAGGCAAAGTAGACAGCGGCCGCATCGTACAGCCGTTCGAGCGTCCGCCAGCCCTCGCCCTCGGCGCCCAAAAGCTCGGCGGCGGCGTCCTTGAAAGTGACCTCGGCGTGCTTGCGCGCCGGATCGATGGTCTCGACGCGCTTCTTCGCAACGGCGGCCTGGTTGAGATCGACCAGCACCAGCGACACCGCGCGATCGCCCTGACCACCCGTGTTGGCGAGCACGACCGCGAACGTCGCCGCCTCGCCGTCGGCCACCGGCACCTTCCTGCCGTTCAGACGCCCGCCGCCGAAGGTCGTGCGGATGGACCGCGGCTTGGGCGGCTGCGGTCCCTCGGCGATGGCGAGCGTGCCGATCGCCTTGCCGGCCGCCAGCTCGGACAGCCATTTCTTCTTCTGCGCGTCCGAGCCCGCGAGCTTCAGCGCCTCGGTCGCAAGCACGACCGACGTGTCGAACGGCACTGGTGCGGCCGCACGGCCGACCTCCTCGGCGATGACGCAGAGCTCGAGCGGCGACAGGCCGAGTCCGCCGTATTCTTCAGGAATGCCGGTCGCCGGCACGCCGAGTTCGACCAGGCCCTTCCAGACCTCGTCGGCGTGGGTCTCGTTGCCGTCCAGCACTCGACGCACGACCTTGGTCGGGCACTTGTCGGTGAGGAACTTGCGGACCTGCTCCTTGAGCAGCTTCTGGTCGTCGGAGAAATCGAAGTTCATGATGGGGCAAGCCTAGCAAGCAAGCTCGCATCGGGGAACGGCAGAAGGTTCCGACAGGCGGGTGCTGCGATATGATAGGGTGAGCGCATGGACACAGCGAAAATTCAGGATTGGCACGCCCACGTCTACTTCGACGCCATCACGACCGGGCCCGCGCGGGCCTTGCGCGAGAAGATCGAGGAGACGTTCGAGATCGAGATGGGCCGCTTCCACGAAAGGCCGGTCGGCCCGCACCCTCGCTTCAGCTACCAGGTCGCTTTCAAGAACGAGCAGCTCGCGCCGCTCTTGTCGTGGCTCGCGTTGAACCGCGGCGACCTCACGATCTTCGTGCATCCCAACACCGGTCAGGACCTGGAAGACCATCGCGACCGCGCGATCTGGCTCGGCCAGCAGGTGCCGCTGGTGCTCGACATCTTCACCAAGAAAAAGGATTCATAAATGGATTCGCTCCTGCCGCTGGCGAAGAAAGTCGGCGAGAAACTGAAGGCGCGCAAGGAAACGGTCGGCGTCTCCGAATCGTCGGCCGGCGGCCTGATCTCGGCCGTGCTGCTCGCGGTACCAGGCGCCTCCGCCTACTTCATGGGCGGCGCCGTGGTCTACACGCGGCCGGCGGGCGAAGCCTTCCTGACCGCGACTCCGAGCAAGCGCAAAGGCATCCGCTCCTCCTCCGAACCCTGGGCGACGCTCGCCGCCGAGCTGGTGCGCGAGCGGCTGAACACGACCTGGGGCCTCGCGGAGACCGGTGCGTCAGGCCCGACCGGCAACTCCTACGGCGATCCCGCGGGCCACACCTGCGTCGCCGTCGTCGGCCCCAAGGGCAAGATCGCGCGCACCTTGCGCACCGGCTCGAACGATCGCGTCGCCAACATGCGCGCGTTTGCGGCCGAGGCGCTCAACTTGTTGGACGAGCAGATTTCCTGAAAATCAGTCGGCGTCGGTCTTCATCAGCGCGGCAAGGCCGAGGCTGAGCCAGCCCAGGATGAAGGCGGCGCCACCGATGGGCGCGACCGCTCCCATCCATCGCGGACCGCCGAACGCGAGCGCATAGAGCGCACCTGGAAAAAGCACGCTGCCCAGCAGGAACAGGCATTGGGCAACGAGCGCCACCGGTGCGTTCAGCATCGCACTGCGCGCCAGGGCAACCACGCCGATAATCGCCAACGCATGGATCATCTCGTACTGGCTGCCGGTCTGCAGCCACTCGCGCGCCTTGCGGCCGGCCTCGGTGGAAAGATCGAGGCCGTGCGCGGCGAACGCGCCGACGATGACGGAGATCGCGCCGCTCAACGCCGCGACGACGATCCAGCCCTTTGCCGCGGCGCCCATGGCCCTACTGCTGCTGCCGCGTTGGCCGGCCGCCGGCCGTGATGCCGCCGTCGATGACCAGCTCCTGGCCGGTCATGTAATTGGCGGCTTCGGTGCACAGGAACAGCACGCCGTTGGCGATGTCCTGCGCCTCGCCGACGCGGGTCAGCGGCACCATCATGGCGGCGCGCTCGCGCGGGTCGATCGGCGCATTGCGGCGGTTGCCCTCGGCGCCGGTCGGGATCTTCTCCCAGATCGGCGTCGCGATGATGCCGGGATGCACCGAGTTGCAGCGGATGTTGTCGTGGGCGTGCTCCAGCGCCACCGACTTCGCCAGGAGCCGCACGCCGCCCTTGGTCGCCGAGTAGGCGGCAAGGCCCGGCGCGCCGCGCAGGCCCGCGATCGACGACATCAGCACGATCGAGCCGCCGCCCTGGCGCCGCAGCGCCGGGATGGCATGCTTGATCGACAGGAACACGCCGTCGAGGTTGATCGCCTGCTGCTTCTGCCAGTCGCCCAAGGTCATGGTCTCGATCGGCGACATGATGCCGATGCCGGCATTGGCGACCATGATGTCGAGGCGGCCGAAGCTCTTCTCGGCCTCGGCGATCACGCCGGGCCACGCCGTCTCGTCGCGCACGTCGTGGTGCAGGTAGCGCGCTTTGCCGCCCGCCTTGGCGATGCGTTCGACGACCGCCTTGCCGCGCGCGTCGTCGATGTCGGTGATGAGCACCGACGCGCCTTCGCGCGCCAGCGTCTCCGAGCAGGCTTCGCCGATACCGGAAACGCCGCCGGTGACGATGGCGGCCTTGCCTCGGAGTTGGCCGGCGAGCTCGGCCATCAGCGGCCCTTCCAGTTGCCCGGCCGCTTCTCGGCGTAGGACTTCACGCCCTCCTTGAAGTCCTCGGTCTTGCGCGTCCAGTCCTGCTCGGTGAGCTCGCGCTCGGTCGCAGCCTCGGCGGCATCGGCGAAGCCGCGCCGCATGGTCTCACGCGTCGACATCACGGCGAGCGGCGCCGATTCGGCGATCTCGTGGGCGAGCTTCATCGCCTCCTTGCGCACGTCGGCGAGCGGCGCCAGCACGTCGGCGAGGCCCCATTCGACCGCCTGCTCGCCGCCGATGCGGCGGCCGGTCAGGAACATCAGGTTGGCGCGCTGCTGGCCCACCAGGCGCGGCAGCGTGAAGGTCAGCGAGAAGCCGGGATGGAAGCCGAGCCGCGTGAAGTTTGCGGCAAAGCGCGCCTCCGGCGCGGCGACGCGGAAGTCCGGCATCAGGGCGAGGCCGAGGCCGCCGCCGATCGCCGGGCCCTGGATGGCGCCGATGCTGGGCTTCTTGGAGCGGAACAGCCGGGTCGCCTCCTTGTAGAGGTGCTTGCCGCTTTCGGCCGAGCCGGTCTGCGGCCGGTTGGCGAAATCGGCCCCGGCGCAGAAAGACTTGCCCTGCGCACAGAGCACATAGGCGCGGATATTGACGTCGCGGTCGAACGCCTCGAAGGCGTCGGCGATCTGGTTGATCAGCGAATTGTCGAAGAAATTGTGCGGCGGTCGCTGGATTTCGACGATGCCGACATGACCTTCGCTGCTGACGCCGATATCCTTGTAGGTGGCGCTCATACGTTTCCCCCACGGGCTAAATGAATGAGCCGCGATATTGCCCCGCCGCCGGGGCGCCCGTCGAGTTGGGAGGAGAGCAAGAATGTCGCAAAGCGAACGCCACGCACCGGGTCATGCACTGGTCGTAGGCGGTGGCACGATGGGCGTGGGAATCATCGCGATGTTCCTGGGCGGCGGCTGGAAAGTGGACGTCGTGTCGCGCTCGGCCTCGACGCGCGAGGGCCTGCCCGACGCCTGTGCGCGCGCTCTCGCCGCACTCGGCAAGCCCGTCGACACGTCAGGGCTCGCGACCTATGCGACGCTGCCGGAAGCGTCATGGAAGACGATCGATGTCGTCGTCGAGACGGTGACCGAGGATCTCGAGCTGAAGCGCCGGCTGTTCGCCGAGATGGAGGCGCTGGCGCGGCCCGACTGCGCCATCACCTCGAACTCATCGAGCTTCCCGATCAGCGAGATCGCCAAGGGCCTCGCGACCCAGGGCCGCATGATGGGCCTGCACTTCTTCATGCCGGCTCATCTTATCCCGCTGGTCGAGGTCGTGCGTTCGGTCCACACCGACGTGCAGCAGGCCGAGCGCGTCGGCGAGATCATGCGTGCGCTCGGCAAGCGGCCGGTTCAGGTCAAGAAGGACGTCATCGGCTTCTTGGGCAACCGCATCCAGGGCGCCTTGATGCGCGAAGCCTTGTGGCTGATCGAGCAGGGCGTCGCCTCGCCCGAGGACATCGATGCCACGGTGCGGCTCAGCTTCGGCTTCCGCTACGCCGCGGCCGGCCCGATCGTGCAGAAGGAGCACTCGGGCTGGGACACGACCTGCGCCGTCGCCAAGATCATCTGGCCCGACCTCACCAACGCGGACGGCCCGCCGCCGGTCCTGCAGAAGAACGTCGACGAAGGCCGCATCGGCTTCAAGACCAAGCGCGGCTTCTTCGAGTGGGACGACCAGTCGATTGCCAAGGAGCGCGCGCGCTACGAGAACGCCCTGCGCAAATGCCTGGAGATCTTCCGTGAGGAAGGGATTCTCTAAAGCGTTGTCCACGCTGCTTGGCTCGTTCCTCCCCAGCGAAGCTGGGGAGGTGTCCGCGTGAGCGCCTTCACAGGCGCGTTAGCGGACGGAGGGGTCGTGAGCAGCAATACGGTCGCTCATGACCCCTCCGGCCCTACGGGCCACCTCCCCACGCGGAGCGTGGGGAGGAAGTGATTCAGACCGCCTGCTCAGTAGCCCGCTTTCCGGAGCCCGTCCCTCAAATGCAGCAGGTCCTCCTGCCGCGCGTAGTGCATGGTGGCGAGCAACTTCTCGAGGTCGAGGGCGCGGTCGAGCTCGCGCAGCCGGCCGATGTGCGCCGCGGCCGCCGTTCCGTCGCCGAGGTAGGCGTAGGCCGCGGCGAGGAAGCCATGCAGCTGGGCATCGTGGTTCGTCATGTGCATGAACGCCTCGATGGCCTTGGCGTACTCGCGGCCGACGAAATGCGCGCGGCCGAGATGACCCCAGAAGCGCGGCGGGTGGTGGGGGTTGAGCTTCATCGCCCGGCGGATCCAGTCGACTCCCTCCGCGGCCTGGCCCAGCCAGGTGAACAGCTCGCCCATCTGTACGACCACGAGGTCGTAGTTGGGGTTGAGCGCCAGCGCACGATCCTGGTGATGGCGCGCCCGCGTCATGTCGTTGCGCACGATGGCGATCGCGGCGAGGATGCGATGGACGTCGGCATCGTTGTCGTCGAGCGTGATCGCCCGGTCGAGCTCGAACGTCACCTCGTTGAAGACGGTGTCCTTGTCCGCGACCCAGCCGTAGCCCCAGGCCTGGCCCAGGATGCAGCCGCGCCAGGCATGGGCGTGGGCATAGTCGGGGTCTAGCGACAGCGCCCGGTCGATGAGCTTCAGCGCCTCGGCGTTGTCCTCGCGCGTCGCCTTGTGGTGCAGCACCTTGGCCGCGAGCGCGCACTCGTACGCCGCCATGCTGGAAGGCTTCAGCCTCGAAAGCTGGTTGTGCTGCGCGGCTTCCAGCCGGCCGGGCAGTGTGGCGACGATCGCTATGGTGATCTCGTCCTGGACGGCGAAGATGTCGTCGAGCTTGCGGTCATAGCGCTCGGCCCAGATGTGGCCGTCGGTAGCGGTATCGATCAGCTGCACGGTGATGCGCAGCCGCTCGCCCGCCTTGCGCACGCTGCCCTCGACCAGGTAGCGCGCGCCGAGCTTCTGGGCGACCTCGCGCAGGTTGGCCGCCTGTCCCTTGTAGACGAACGAGGAGGTGCGCGAGATGACGAACAGCTCGTGCCGCCGGCTGAGCTCGGTGAGGATGTCCTCGGTGAGGCCGTCGGCGAAGAACTCCTGCTCGGGATCGCCGCTCATGTTGGCGAAGGGCAGCACGGCGATGCTGGGCTTGACCACGGCGGCCTTGTTTACGCCGCGCGCCCCCTCGGCCTGTCCGGCATCGCGCCCATCGGCCTGAATCAGGACGCGGTACACCCTGACCGGACGGCTGATGTTCTTGAGCGGCTTCTCGCCGAGATCGTCGAACGTCGCCTCGACGCGGCCGTCGACCTGATTGTGGACGGCGGCGGTCACGCAGATGCCGCCGACCTCGGCGAGCTGCTCGACGCGCGCGGCGATGTTCACGCCATCGCCATAGACATCGCCATCCTCGAAGATGATGTCGCCGAGATTGATGCCGATGCGGAACTCGATGCGCCGGTCGGCGGGCACATCGGAATTGCGCCGCCGCATACGATCCTGGATTTCGATGGCGGCGCGCATGGCGTCGGCGACGCTGTGGAACTCGACCAGCAGGCCGTCGCCGGTGGTCTTGATGATGCGGCCGTTGTTCTTCTCGATGACGGGGTCGATCAGCTCTATCCGATGGGTCCGAAGACGGGCGAGCGTGCCGCGCTCGTCCATCTCCATGAGCCGGCTGTAACCGACCATGTCTGCCGCTACGATCGCAGCGAGCCGGTGTTCCATCGGCGAAGGAGACGCCCGGCCACCATCGACGTCAAGGGCCGCCTCACCCGACGCCCGGCGTGATGCGCCCCATCACAGGGCCTGAAACGGCACGAACCGGTCCGTTACACGCCTCAGGCGGCGCGGCCGCGGCCGCCGAAACGGCGCTTCTTCCAATGCGGCCGGCGTTGCTGCCCATCCGGGCGCTGCCCCTCTGGACGCTGCCCCTCCGGACGCTGGCCGCGCGGGCGCTCCTCCTGTCGGCCCTGCTCGGGGGCGCGATCGCGATAGTCGCCGAAGTCGCGTTGGCCCTCGAAGGAGCGTGGACGCTCCTGATGCGACCGGTGCGGCTGGTGGCCGTGCGGACGTTCGTGCCGATGGCCGTTGCCATGGTGGCCATTCGGGCGATGATCGTGCGACCGATGGTCATGCGGGCGATGCGACCGCTCGCCATGACGTTCCTCGCCATGAGCTTCCTGGCGCGGCCCGCCGCCATAGGTCCCGTGATTCTGCGGACGCTGGCCGCGATGGCGCCGCGGCGGGCCACGGCGCTCACCGCGGTCGTCCGGGCGCTCTTCGCGGTCGCGCGACGTCGGCGCCGGGGCGGCCTGCTGCGGCAGGTCCTCGTTGGCCGGGGTCACCAGCACGGTGATGCGCTGGTTGGTCAGGCGCTCGATGCTCTTGAGCTGGCCGCGCTCGCTGCCGTCGACGAAGGAGATGGCGATGCCCGAGGCGCCGGCGCGCGCGGTGCGGCCGATGCGATGGACGTAGCTCTCGGCGTCGGCCGGCAGCTCGTAGTTGATGACATGGGTCACGCCCTGCACGTCGATGCCGCGGGCGGCGAGGTCGGTCGCCACGAGGACGCGAGCGCGACCGCGGCTGAAGCTGTCGAGCGCGCGCTGGCGGGCGTTCTGCGACTTGTTGCCGTGGATCGCCTCGGACGGCACGCCGCTCTTGTCGAGCGCCTCGGCGACGCGGTTGGCGCCGCGCTTGGTGCGGGTGAAGACGATCACGCGCTCGAGGTCGGCGTCGCCCAGCAGATGGCTGAGCAACGCGCGCTTGGAGGCGGCATTGACGAAATAGACGCCCTGGTCGATGCGTTCGACGGTGCGGCCCTGCGGCGCGATCTCGACGCGCTCGGGATTGCGCAGGATGTCCGAGGCGAGACGCGCCACGTCGTTCGGCATGGTGGCCGAGAACAGCAGCGTCTGGCGCTCCTTGGCGACCGAGCCGACGATGCGGCGCACGTCCTTGATGAAGCCCATGTCGAACATGCGATCGGCTTCGTCGAGGACGAGGAACGTCACGTTGCCCAGGCGGACATTGCCGCGCTCCATCAGGTCGAGAAGCCGACCCGGGGTCGCGATCAGGATGTCGACGCCGCGGTTCAGCGTCTCGATCTGGCGGCCGAAGCCCAGGCCGCCGATCACCATGCCGAGACGCAGGCCGAGGCCGCGTCCATAGGTATCGAAGCTGCGCGCGATCTGCACGGCAAGCTCGCGCGTCGGCGCCAGCACCAGCGCCCGCGGGCTTTTCGGCTGCGCCCGCCCGCCCTGCTGGGCGAGCTGCTGCAGCACGGGCAATGCAAAGGCCGCCGTCTTGCCGGTGCCCGTCTGGGCGATGCCCAGCACGTCGCGGCCCTGCAGCAGGGCAGGAATGGTGCGGGCCTGGATCGGCGTGGGATGGGTGTAGCTGGCCGCGTTCAACGCACGCAGCAGCGGCTCGGACAATCCGAGATCCGCGAAGGAAACATCAGTCACTGGAAAAACAAATCCTTACGGCCGCTCGCTCTGAGCGGCTTTTCGGCCCGTTCCCGCGCGCGGCTGGGAGGGCTCTTTCTTCTGGGAGATGTCTCGGGATGAAGCGCCTACCGATTGTGGGGCGCGTCGCGCGATCGCGAGAAACCTTTTAGGTCCGCAGGCCTGCGGACGCCGCGTATATGATGTTGCGGCGCAGCGAAGTCAAGCGCCGGCTTCAGGAAAGAAGGTCGCGTTTCAGCAGGGCTTCCAGCCAGTCGGCAAAGACCTGGAGACGGCGGGAGAAGTGCCGGCGATGCGGATAGAGCAGCGCCATCGGCATGGACGCCGCGCGATGATCCGGCATGACCTCCACCAGTTCTCCGGAGGCGAGATGGACCTTCACGTCAAAGGCCGGAATCTGGATGAGGCCGAGGCCGGCGAGACAGCAGGCGATGTACGCCTCGGCACTGTTGACGGTGACGCGGCTGCGCATCGGGAGAATGCGCGCCTCACCGTTCTCGACCCACTCCCATTCCTCGATGCGGCCGGTCGATGGCGAGGCGTAGTTGACGGCCAGGTGCCCATCGAGATCGGCCGGCGCAGTCGGCACACCGTGCTTCCCGAGGTAGGCCCGGCTCGCGACGTTGATCAACGGAAGATCGCAGATCGCGCGGGCGATCAGGGTCGAATCGCCCTGGGGTCCGACGCGCAGCACGCAGTCGACGCTGTCCTCGATCAGGTTGACGGCGCGATCTGTCATGCTGAGATCGATGTCGATCTCCGGATAGCGCGCCAGGAAGTCCGGCAGCGCAGGGGCGACGATCAGCCGGCCGATGCGGCTCGGCACGTCGATCCGCAGCTTTCCGCTCGGACCCACCGCGGTCTGCCGGAACAGGCTTTCCGCTTCCTCGACATCGGCGATGACCCTGAGACAGCGTTCATAGAAGGCGACGCCGTCCTGCGTCGGCGAGACCCTGCGCGTGGTGCGATGAAGAAGGCGCGCTCCGACCCGGGCCTCCAGATCCTGGATGGCGGCCGACACCGATGAGCGCGGAAGCCCGAGCACGGCGGCGGCCCGGGTGAAGCTCGCGCTGTCCACGACACGGACGAAGGTGCGGAAAAGGTCGATTCGGTCCAACGGGCGGCTCGCAGCTGGATTGTTCGGAACTCCCGACAGCACATGTCAGAATCGGCATCTTTGTACCGAATTTCTGGAGGATATTCTGCCGCCACAAGGGCCACGGTGGGTGGCGCTCGACTGCAACAAGAGGCTGGAGCCATGACTGACCACAGCATCAAGGGCAAAGTCGTCCTCATCGCCGGCGGAGCGAAGAATCTCGGCGGATTGCTGGCGCGAGACCTTGCCCAACAAGGCGCGGCGGCGGTCGCGATCCACTACAACAGCGTGTCGACGAAGAAGGACGCCGATGTCACGCTCGCGGCGGTCAAAGCGGCCGGCGCAAAGAGCGCCGCCTTCCAGGGCGACCTCACCACGGCCGGCGCCATGGAGAAGCTGTTCGCCGACGCCATCCGAACGGTCGGCAAGCCGGACATCGCCATCAACACGGTCGGCAAGGTGCTGAAGAAGCCCCTGATCGAGATCAGCGAAGCCGAATACGACGAGATGTCGGCGATCAACGCCAAGTCCGCCTTCTTCTTCCTCAAGGAAGCCGGCCGGCACCTGAACGACAACGGCAAGGTCTGCACGCTGGTCACGTCGCTGCTCGGCGCGTTCACGCCGTTCTATGCGGCCTATGCCGGCACCAAGGCGCCGGTCGAGCATTTCACGCGCGCCGCAGCGAAGGAATTCGGCGAGCGCGGCATCTCGGTGACGGCGATCGGCCCCGGGCCGATGGATACGCCGTTCTTCTATCCGGCCGAAGGCGCCGATGCCGTCGCCTATCACAAGACGGCCGCCGCACTCTCCAAGTTCTCGAAGACCGGGCTCACCGACATCGAGGACATCGTGCCGTTCATCCGCTTCCTGGTGTCCGACGGCTGGTGGATGACCGGCCAGACCATCCTGGTCAACGGCGGCTACACGACGAAGTAGGTCGGCTCATTGCTGGGAGCGCGCTACTCCGTGGTGCGTCATGCTCTTCCGGACCGCGAGCCTCCGGCTCGCTCATGGTTCATGAGCGCGCAAGATGCGCGCGGTCCGGAAGACCATGACGCGCCACGGAGTGGCGCGCTCCTAGCGATGACTCAGTGCCGCTTCCTGCGCAGGAGCCTGCCCGGCAGGTTGCCCGTCGGCTCGTTGTCGCGCAGCAGCACCTGGCCGTTGACGATGGTGGCATGCATGCCGTCGCACTTCTGCTTCAGCCGCTTGGCGCCAGCCGGCAGGTCGCACACGACCTCGGGCAGGCGCGGGCCGACCGTGTCGGGATCGAACACGACGATGTCGGCCGTCATGCCTTCGCGCAGCAGGCCGCGATCGTGGAAACCGAACTGGGTGGCGGTGTCGTTGGTGATCAGCTTCACCGCCTCCTCCAGGGTGAAAGCCTGCTTCTCGCGCACCCAGTGGCTCAACAGGTGCGTCTGCAGCGAGCTGTCCATGATCTGCGAGACGTGGGCGCCGGAGTCGGAGAAGGTCACGACCGAGCGCGGATGCTTCATCAGCTCCAGCGCCTCGGCTTGGTCCTCGTTGGCGATCGGCTGGATCATGAAGAACTTCATGTCCTGTTCCAGCGCCATGTCGATCATCAGATCGACGGGATGCGTGTTCTTCTGGCGCGCCAGCTCGGCCATGGTCTTGTGCGGGCCCTTCATGTCGCTGAGCGCATAGATCATGTCCCACTCCGGCGGACGCGCTTCCGCGCCGCGCACGATGGGGCCCTCGTAAGGCCGGGTGGCGACTTCGACCAGCTTGCGGCGCTTGTCGGCGTCGAGCAGCCACTGCTTCTGCTCGGAAAGCGGCAGCTTGCGCATGTCGCGCCACACGTCCCACTTGTCGAACGGCAGCTGCGTCTCGAAGGAGAGCAGCACGTTCAGCGCCCGGCTGTGCACCTGGGCGAACATGCGGCCGCCCTGTCGCGCAGTGCGCTCGATGATGTCGAAGGTGGTGCGCCAATGCCCCGGCACGGCGCGCCGGTTGAACAGGCCGAAGGTGATCGGCCGCCCGCTCTCGATGGCGAGCTTGGCAAGGTCCTCGTACCAGCGCCGCGCCTTCTCGGCATCGCCGCGCGGTTCGCCCGCGACCTCGACCATGCCGGCGCCCATGGCCTTCACGAGCGTGTCGAACTCTTCCCAGGTGGCGAGACGGCTCGCCACCGGCTTGTCGTCCGAGGTCATGTGGCTGACGCTGCGCGTGGTGGAGAAGCCATGTGCGCCCGCGGCAATCGACTCGCGGGTGTGATGCACCATCGCCTTGAGATCGTCTTCGGTCGCCTGGTCGGTGAAGGCGCGCTGGCCCATGACGTAGGTGCGCAGCGCGCAATGGCCCATGTAGCCCGCATAGTTGATGCCCTTGGGCAGCGACTCCAGGACATCGAGGAACTCGGGGAAGGTCTCCCAGCGCCATTTGATGCCGGCCTTCATGGCGGCGCGGCTGATGTCCTCGGCGCGCTCGAGATTGCGCATGACAAGGTCGGCCTCGGCCTCGCGGCAGGGCGCCAAGGTGAAGCCGCAGTTGCCCATCAGCACCGTGGTCACGCCCTGGAAGCAGGAGCTGGTGCCGATCGGATCCCAGAAGATCTGCGCATCCATGTGGGTGTGGCCGTCGACGAAGCCCGGCGAGACGACGCGGCCGTCGGCGTCCATCGTCTCCTTGGCGGCGGCGCCGTTGATGCGGCCGATCTCGGCGATCTTGCCGTCCTTCACGGCGATGTCAGCGCGGTAACGCGGTAGTCCGGACCCATCGACGATCATGCCGTTCTTGACGACGAGGTCGAATGCCATGGCGATCCTCCGGTTATTTTGGAAGCGTACCCTTCCGCAGAGTGGGGTCAATCGCTGGCGAGCGCATGGCTGCCGTCCTAGGATCGCAGACAATCTGGAAGGGGCGAGGAGACATGGAATTCGGCATCCTTTTCACGTCGCATCCGAATCCCGAGGAAGAGCCCTACCCCCACCGCGACGTCCATGCGCGCACGACCGACGAGGTCATCGAGGCCGAGCGGCTGGGCTACGACACGGCCTGGATCGCCGAGCACCATTTCGCCACCAGCTACGGCATCATGCCGGACTGTTTCGCCTACATGGCCTACCTCGCGGCCAAGACCAGCCGCATCAGGATCGGCGCCGCCGTCATCACGCTGCCGCTCTACGACCCGATCCGCGTCGTCGAGAACACTTCGTTCGTCGACATCCTCTCGAACGGCCGCGTGCGGCTGGGCGTGGGCTCGGGCTATCGCCCCTATGAGTTCGAGGGGCTGGGCCGCGACTTCGACAACCGCCGCGACATTGTCGAGGAATCGATCGGCCTGATGTTCGATGCCTGGCACCGGCATCGCTGGGACCACAAGGGCAAGTACTACAAGGGCGCCGTCAAGGAGCCCTACGAGATGCTGCCGCATCCCGTCCAGATGCCGCATCCGCCGCTCTACATGGCAGGCGGCACCGATCGCTCGATCGGCTATTCGGGCCGCAACGGCTTCGGCCTGATGCTGTCGACCCTGCCCAGCGTCGAGACGCTGGCGGCGCAGACCGCGCTCTACAAGCGCGAGCTCGCGACGGCCCCGGCGGAGCGGCGCAGGAACCCGGCGGCGGGCGAGATCGACATCGCCCGCTGGGTCTACATCGCCGACACAGATGCCGAGGCGCGCGCCGAGACCGAGGAAGCGATCGTGCGCCACATCTCGCATTTCGGCGGCTCGGGCACCGGCGGCTATCTCGGCTCGGTCTCCGAGAAGGGCGCCGCCATCAAGTACGACGATCTCGCTTCGACCCTGCTGCACGGCTCGGCCGAGACCGTGATCGCCCGCCTGCGCGAAATGCAGGCGAAGACCGGCATGACCTCCCTGCTGCTGCACTACCCGCCCTATTACGGGCGCGAGAAGACGATGAAGAGCCTAAGACTGTTCGCCGAGCGCGTGATCCCGGCCTTCCGCCCGCCGGCGCGCCGGGCCGCCGCGGAGTGACGCCACGCAACAACGCGGTGGGAGCCCTTTTCACGGTGCTGGCGACGCTGTGCTACGCCGGCATGGACGCGATCAGCAAGTTCCTGGTCGCCGACTACGCGGTCGGCCAGATCATGTGGATCCGCTGCGCGCTCATCTTCCTGTTCTGCTGGGTCATCGTGCGTCGCCGAGGCCTGATCGGCAGCCTGCGCACCGCCAGGCCACGCCTACAGATCGCACGTTCGCTGATCCTGATCATCGAAAGCGCGGTCTTCGTGCTCGCCTTCCGCTACCTGCCGCTGGCCGACGCCCATGCCGTCGCAGCGACCTCGCCCTTGCTGGTGATCGCTCTCGGCGTTCTGCTGCTTGGCGAGAAGGCGGGACCGGCGCGCTGGCTGGCCGTCGCGGCAGGCTTCGTCGGCGTCCTGCTGATCATCCGGCCGGGCTTGCGCGACCTCGACTGGCCCGTCCTGCTGCCGCTGATCGGCGCCGTGCTGTGGGCCACCTACCAGATCCTGACCCGGCTCGCCGCGCGGCATGATTCGGCCGACACGTCGCTGATCTGGGCGGCGCTGGTGCCGCTGATCGCCACCACCTTCGTCGGACCGATCGGCTGGCAGTGGCCCACCGTCACCGCCTGGATCCTGATGGCCCTGATCTCCGTGGTCGGCGCGGTCGGCAACTACGCGATGATCAAGGCCCTCGACCACGCGGAGGCCGGCGCCATCCAGCCCTACAACTATACGCTGCTGGTGTGGGCGACGCTGTTGGGCGTGGTGATGTTCGGCGACGTGCCGGATGGCTGGACGATCCTGGGAGCCGCCGTCGTCGTGGCGAGCGGCCTCTACACCTGGCACCACGACCGACAGGCAGCGGCGAGGTAGCCACCTACTTCTTGCGTGACACCACGGCGCAGGCGACGACGGCCGAGCCCGCGTTGACGTGGCGATAGCAGACGTTGAACACGTCGGCAGTCACGATGCTGCCGTCCAGGAGTCCGTCGTCGTCGACCATGTGGATGGACTTGCCGTCGACCGACAGCGAACCGATGATTCGTTCAGTCTTGCTCGTCGAGGAGGTCGTCCCCCAGAACCGCCTTCCGGTCTGGCCTTCGACGACCAGGGTGAAGGGCTGCTCGCTCAGCCGGTACTTTCCCGCGGGTCTGGTGCCGTCGGCGCCAGGCGCCGGATGATGCTGGGCCGGGCCGTCGACGATCGCTTCCGCCGTGCCGGTCCAGGTCCCTTTCATGTCGATGATGCTCTGTGCGCCGGCCTCACCGCTGGCCATCATCGCCGCGGCAGCGGCAATGATCGTGATCGCTCCCGACTTGTACATTCTCGATGTCTCCCCCCATTGTGCCCCGCCCTCAGCGCGGCCACGCCCTCAGCGCCACGAGCCCGCCGTCGATCGGCAGCAGGACGCCCGTCACCCAGCGCGATTCGTCCGACGCAAGATATACGGCGCCATAGGCGATGTCCCACGCCGTGCCCTCGGTCTGCATCGGCACCATCTTCTTGCGCCGCTCACGCGCCTCGGCGCCGAGGTGTGCGACCATCGGCGTGTGCACCGAGCCGACGATGATGCAGTTGGCGCGGATGTTCTCGGTCGCATAGTCGGCCGCCACCGACTGGGTGAAGCCGTGCAGGCCGGCCTTGGCCGTCGAGTAGGCGACGGCGCCCGGGCTGCCCATCAGGCCGACCGCGCCCGCGATCGACGACACCATGATGATCGAGCCGCCGCCGCCCTTCTTCATCTCGGGGATGCTGTATTTGGTGCACAGCATGGTGGTTGTGAGGTTGGCCTCCAGCACCTTGTGCCAGTCGGCCGGCGTCACCGTCTCCGGCGTGCCCGGTGCGCCCACACCGACATTGTTGTGCAGGATGTCGAGCCGTCCGTAGGTCTTCGCCGCGAACCGAGCCATCGCCTCCGCCGCATCGGCCTTGGCGACGTCGCCCGCGAACACCGCGGCCTCGCCGCCCTCGTCCTTGATCTGCTTGGCGAGCTTCTCGGCGCGCTCGGCGCTGCGATTGACCAGCACCACCTTGGCGCCCTCGCGGGCGAACATGATGGCGGTCGCCATGCCGTTGCCCACGCCCTCGCCGCGCGGCGCCGCGCCGGTCACCACCGCCACCTTGCCTGCAAGCCGTCCGGCCATTTCTCTCCCCTTCGCTCGGTGCTATCTCAAGCGCCAAGCTTAGCTGGGAGACTTATACGATGGCCAGCAACACCCAGACCCACGACGGCGGCTGCACCTGCCGCAACGTTCGCTATCGCATGACCTCCAAGCCGTTGTTCGTGCATTGCTGCCATTGCCGCTGGTGCCAGCGCGAGACCGGCTCCGCCTTCGTGCTCAACGCCATGATCGAGGCCGACCGCGTCGAGCTTTTAGCCGGCGAGCCCGAGATGGTCCTGACGCCGTCGGAGAGCGGCAAGGGACAGAAGATCTGGCGCTGCCCGAAGTGCCGCATCGCGGTGTGGAGCAACTATCCGGGTGCCGGCGACGCGGTGCGCTTCGTGCGCGTCGGCACGCTCGACAATCCCGATGCCATGCCGCCCGACATCCACATCTTCACCATGTCCAGGCAGCCCTGGGTCGTGCTGCCCGAAGGGGCGACCGCGGTGCCCGAGTTCTACGACATCCCCAAGACCTGGCCCGCCGAAAGCCTGGAGCGGTACAAGGCGCTGCGACGAGGCTGATCGATGGCGCTGGCACAGGCCATCCGCGACAAGCTTCTATCAGTCGGCACGGCTCGCATCGCCGCCGCGCTCGCGAAGCACGGCTTGCGGCGTCAATCGCTGTCGGGCCTCGAGCCACTTTCGCCTTTTCAGGAGGCGCTGGTCGGCGAGGCCGCCACTGCCGTCGACGCCTGCGCGCCTGGAGCCGTACTCGTCATGGAGAGCAGCGTGACGTCCGCACCGCTGGCGCTGCTGACGCGGCGCAAGGTGGCCGGCGTCGTCAGCAACAGCCCGCTGCGCAACGCCGCCGAAATCGCGCGCGCCGGATTGCCGGCCTGGCAACGAGCGTCGGGCCCGGCATCCAAACCGCTGCCGGTCGAAGCGGGCGACGTCCTGTTCGGCGACCGCGGCGGCCTCCTCGTGATCCCGGCAACGATGGTCGAGCAGATCGCCGAGGAAGCGGTCGAGGCGATGGCTTACGAGGAATTCGTGGCCGAGCAGGTGAGCTCGGGCGGCGGCGTCTACGGCCTGCACATCCCGAGCGGTGAGAACGCCCGCCGTGCCTTCGCCGCCTGGCGGCGCATCAGGGGTCGCTAGTACCTGCTTTTCATTGGACACTGATACAGCCCAACCTCACCCTGAGGAGGCCCGCTTACGCGCATTCACATGCGCGCTTGCCGTCTCGAAGGGTGGGCTACATCGCCTTTGTTGCCATCCTTCGAGACGCCTACGCGCATCTGAATGCGCTCAGCTGCGCGCGGCTCCTCAGGATGAGGTCATCTGTGATGGCACTCGGGAACGCAGACACAACGAATGGCGTGCTCGCCGGTTCGACCCGCCAGAAGTGGCCCTCTACGGTACGCAAAAATTCGCAAAAACGAAATTGGCGACAGCAAACCGAAGTTATTGACCGTTCTTAACTTTGGTTATACAATCGCTTCGTTGCGCGGCTTTCCGCGTTCCTGCTCTTTGCATCGTTGATCCGAGACTCAAAAGGCGGCGGCAGACACCGCACGCGGCCCGTCCGGTCGCTTGCCTCCGGATGGGCCGACGCCCCAGCTCTCCGACGAGGGCGATTCCGGTTGCGAAACTTGCGTAACTGTCCGAACTCGGAATGAGGCACCACCGATTGGGGGTACAGTCCGTGCAGTCCACTACGCAGGGACTACCGGAAAGGGCGGAAAGGGCGGAAACCTCGAGCCCCGATGCCACCTACTGAAGCCGGCTGAGATCGACGACCAAGGCTGCGACGTTGCGCGTGCCGAGGCCGATGACGAGGATGTCGGTATCGACGCGCAAGTACTGATGGCCGGCCGGCGACGGCGACAGCTTGGCGATCAGGCCGGGCGGCGGCGCATCGGCCTTCACGCCGTCCGGCAGCGGCTGGTCGAGTTTCCAGGCGCGCGCGGTCGGCGCCGGCGGCGCACCGCAGGTCTTGTCCTTGCGCACCAGGGGCGTCGGGCAGCGGCCGGCGGCGATCTCGTCGCGATAGTAGGCATAGGCGGCGTCGCGGTCGCGCTGCGGCACGACCATGTTCAACGTCGGCAGCGGACTGTCCTTGGCCGCCGGCTTGGATTGCGGCGCCGGCGCTGGCGGAGCACCGGGCTTGGGCTGCTGCGCACTGACCGTGGCGGCAACGAACAGACCAAAGGCGGTAACCAGCGAGAGTGACGCGAACTGCATGACGACAAGACCTAAAGCGGTGTGTGGCAAATGCGCTCGGGCGTCCGCGTGCCGACCGCCATGGTGTCCTGCGCCCAGCGCACGCCGTCCAGATTCCACGTTCTAACGACGGCTGGGCCTCCGGAAAAGAGCAGTTCCCGGCCGACATAGGCCGAATTCACCCGCTCATCGGACAGAAGCGCGTCGTAAGCACCCATGAAGTTGGGGCCGCTGAAATCATCGTACGCTTCTTTGTAGTAGGGCGACGTCTGGGCCACCGTCATCGGCCTTATCGTCTGGCCGACCCGCAAGGCCATTGCCGGACTGGCCAGCTCAGGTCGGATGCCGAGTATCCGTGTGATCACGACCTCGAGCTGGACGTCGTTCTTTTGCGCCTGGGAACACTCTGCCGCCGCCTTCGTCAGCCGACAGTCCTTGTTGACGGCCGACAGGACGCGGCCGGCAAAGATGTAGGGACCGCTGCAGACAAGCTGTTCCTTGGTGACGGGTTGAAGCGCCAGCGCCGCCGATGACACGACAACAGCGGAGACGACGGCCAGCGCGAACCATCGAATGCCGTTTTTCAAGCCTGCGTCCCCATCCAATGGTTGGGCAGCTTTGTCGCGAGCCATCGCGCCAGCGCGGCATTCACCGCCACCGGCTGCTCCTGCGCCATCCAGTGGCCGGAGGGGACGACGACCTCGGTCAGGTCGGCGCAGTCACTGCGCATCGGCTCGGCGAGGCGCGACGTCATGGTCTCGCAGGTGACGTCGTAGGCGCCGTGCAGGAACAGCACAGGCATCGCGAGCCTGCCGCCGTTCGGCGCACGCCGGGCGTAGGCGGCGTTGGCCTTGTGGTTCATGTACCAGGAGTCGGGGCCGAAGAAGCCGTTGCGCGTCAGGGCCGCGGTGTAGGCTTCGAGGTCCTGCTCGGTGATCACGTCGGCATCGCGCGGGAAATCGGGGAAGCCCGCCGGACCGACCCAGCCGCCGTTCTTGCGCACCGAGGCCGTGCGGCTCTGCTTGCCGGCCGACTTGGGGTCGCCCTTGCGGAACAGCGCCTTCACCGTGTTGCGGACATTGGCCTCGAAGCCCTTGCAGGCCTTGTCGAAGCTTTCTTCGTAGAAGAACTGATAGTCCCACTGCCCGGCGGGAAACTCTGCCTCGGGATAGAGCTTGCGGTCGACCAGCCCGACCACGGTATCGAGCGTGAATCCGGTGGCGAGGTAGGGCACGCAGAGGCTCGCCACGCCCACGGTCTTGTCGGCGTGGTGCGCGGCGATGTTCCAGACGACAGGGCTGCCCCAGTCGTGACCGATCCACACCGCCCTATCTTGTCCGTGGTCACGGCCGAGCGACGCCAGGAGTTCCATCATGTCCTGGACGATCAGCTCCTGCGCGAAGTCCTCGTGGCGCGTGTAGGTGGCCGAACGGCCATAGCCGCGCATGTCGGGCGCGATGCAGCGGAAGCCCAATGCCGCCATCGCCGGCAACTGATGACGCCAGGACAGCGAGAGCTCGGGCCAGCCATGGCAGAAGATCAGCAACGGTCCGTTCTGCGGCCCGCAGGCGAGGTAGCCGGTGGTGTGACGCTCGGTCTTGAGCGTGTGTTCAGTGACCGCAAATGTCATGCCGCACTCCAATAGTCGGGCAGTTTCGTCGCCAGCCACTTGGTCAACGCCGCATTCACGGCGACCGGCTGCTCCTGCGCCATCCAGTGGCCCGACTTCACCACCACCTCGGTGAGATCGCTGCAATCGGCGCGCATTGGTTCGGCAAAGCGCGAGTTCACGGTCTCGCAGGTCGTGTCGTAGGCGCCATGCAGGAACAGCACCGGCATCGCGAGCTTGGGCGACCGCGCCTGCTTCGAATACTGGCCATTCACCTTGTGATTCATGTACCACGCGTTTGGCCCGAAGAAGCCGTGGCGCGTCAGCGCCGCGGTATAGGCTGAAAGATCCTGCTCGGTGATGACGTCGGGATCGCGCGGCAGGTCGGGACAGGCGCCGCCGCCGAACCAGCCGCCGTTCCTGCGCACCGACGCCGTGGCCGAGGGCTTGCCGACGGCGGCCGGATTGCCCTTGCGGAACATCGCCTTCACGGCGTTGCGGATGTTGGCCTCGAAATCGCGCTGCGCCTTGTCGAAATTCTCTTCATAGAAATAGTGATAGTCCCATTGCCCGACGGGATAGAGGTCGGCGGGATAGACTGAGCGGTCGACCAGCGCCAGCCGGTTCTCGACCGAGTTGCCGGCGGCGATGTAGGGCACGCAGAGGCTCGCCACGCCCACCGTCCTGTCGGGATGGTGCGAGGCCACGTTCCACACCACCGAGCTGCCCCAGTCGTGGCCGATCCACACTGCCTTGTCGCGACCGAGCGAAGCCAGAAGCTCCAGCATGTCCTCGACGATCAGCTCCTGGGCAAAGTCCTGGTGGCGCATATAAGTGCTCGACCGGCCGTAGCCGCGCATGTCGGGCGCCACGCAGCGGAAGCCAAGCGCCGCCATTGCCGGCAATTGATGCCGCCATGACAGTGAGAGCTCGGGCCAGCCGTGACAGAAGATCAGCAATGGCCCCTTTTCCGCTCCGCAGGCGAGATAGCCCGTGGTGTGGCGAGCGGTCTTGACGGTGTGTTCGGTGACCGGGAATGTCATGGCATGGAGGCTTCCATGGAAATCGATACCGGCACAACCGAACTTTTGTGCGAGGTCCGCGACGGCGTGGCGCTGATCACGCTGAACCGGCCCGAGGCGCGCAACGCCATGTCGGACAAGCTGACGCCGGCGCTGCGCACCCAGATCCGCGAGCGCGGCGACGATCCCGAGGTCGGCGCCATCCTGATCACCGGCGCGGGCACCGCCTTCTGCAGCGGCGGCGACGTGAAGGGCATGGGCGGCCGCGGACCGCGCGGCCAGATGACCTTCGAGGAGCGGCTCGGCGACCTGCGCTGGCGCCAGGCGGCGCTGACCGGCGCGCTGGTCGCGGTGCGCAAGCCCACCATCGCCGCCCTGCCCGGCGCGGCGGCCGGGGCCGGTCTCGCCATCGCGCTCGCCTGCGATATCCGCATCGCCGCCAGGTCCGCCTTCGTCAGCACCGGCTATGCGCGCGTCGGCCTGTCGGGCGACTACGGCATCGCCTGGCTGCTGACGCGCACGGTCGGTTCGGCGCGGGCGCGCGAGCTGATGTTCACGGCCGAGCGCGTCGACGCCGAGCGCTGCGAGCGCATCGGGCTGGTGAACCGCATCGTGCCGGACGACAAGCTGCGCGACGAGGCCTTCGAGTTCGCCAGGTCGCTGGCCAACGGGCCGCGCGTGGCGCTGCGCAACATGAAGGACAATCTCGACGACGCGCTGCACATCGACTACCCGACCGCGCTGCATCGCGAGGCCGAGCGCCTCGTCCAGGCGTCGCGCACCGCGGACCACAAGGAAGCGGTGCAGGCGTTCGTGGAGAAGCGGAAGCCGGTGTTCGTCGGAAAATAGACTGGGCGTCATGGTCTTCCGGACCGCGAGCTTCCAGCTCGCTCATGAATCATGAGCGAGCTGGAAGCTCGCGGTCCGGAAGACAACGAAGGAGGAAAAGCGTGCGCGACTACCTGGCCTGGAGACTTGCCTTTGGCGTGACGACGCCGTCGACGAACACGGTCGTCCAGCCCGAGTACGACGACATGCGACCGGCGGGCGTGACGAACCACCTGGCCCGCATGGTCATCGCCGACGATCCCGTGACCTGCGACGCCGATTTCGAGAGGCAGCTCGAGGCCATCGACAAATCGCTCGAGGATGCGGTCGATCGCGTCATGGACGCCAAGCCCAACGCCTTCATCCTCGGCATCTCCGCGCTGTCGGTCTGGGGCGGCACGCTCGAATGGGGCGAGGAGCTGAAGCGGCGCGTGCGCAAGGTCGCCGGCTGGGACATCCCGGTCTCGATCGCCTCCGACGCCGTCGCCGCCGGCCTCAAGGCGCACGGGATCAAGCGCAGGATCGCGATCATGGAGCCCTACTACCCGTGCATCGAGCCGCGTCTCAACGCCGTGCTGGGCGCCCATGGCTACGAGATCGTCCGCTTCTGCCACATGCGCGGCAAGAGCCCGGCGTCATATTCCGTGTTGACCGCCCAGGACATGATCAAGGCGGCCCGCTCGATCGATGGACCCGATGTCGAGGCGATCGTCGCCTTCGGCGCCAATCTTCCCTTTGCCAAGCTGGCCGACGAAGCCGAACGCTGGCTCGACAAGCCTGTGCTGCAGATCAATGCCACGACCTACTGGCACGCGCTCAGGACCAACGGGATCACCGACAGGATCTACGGCTACGGCTCGCTGCTGTCGCGGTTTTGAGCGCCGCTGCTGGCCGCTACTTCACGCCGCCGGCCGACAGGCCCTGCACGATCTCGCGCTGGATGACGACGGTCAGGATCAGCACCGGCAGCATGACGACGATGGCCGCCGCGGCGAGCGGCCCCCAGGCGAAGCTCTCGAAGGTCAGCATGTTGTAGACCGCGACCGGCATCGTGCGGGTGGTACGGCCGGCGAACACGGCGCCGAAGATGAAGTTGTTCCAGGAATAGATGAACGACAGGATCGCGCCCACGACGATGCCGGGGCGGGCCAACGGCAAGGCGACGTAGCGAAAGGCCTGCCAGAGGTTGGCGCCGTCGATGCGGGCCGCCTCCTCGAGCTCGTGCGGCAGGGTCTCGAAGAAGCCGATCATGATCCAGACCACGATCGGCAGCGTGATCACCATGTGGGTGAGCGCGATCGGCCAGACCGTGCCGATCATGCCCATCATCTGGAACAGGGTGAACAGCGGGATGAGATAGGACAGGCCCGGCGTCATGCGGCTGAGCAGCAGCATGGCGGCAAGCCCGTTCGCCTTGGCCTTGGCGATCCCGTAGCCCGCCGGCACGCCCAGCAGCAGGGCCACCAGGGTGGCGCTGCCGGTAACCTGCACGCTGTTCCAGAAGTAGAGGAACATCGGGCTTTCCTCGAAGACGTGCCGGAAGTTGTCCAGCGTCGGCTCCTCGGGCCAGAAGACCGGCGGCCAAGCCGTGTTGTCGATGTCGTACTTGATCGACAGCGACAACATCCAGAAGAACACGAACAGGCAGGGCGCCAGCAGCACCGCCACGGCGAGGGCCAGCGCCGCCTTGTCGACCGCCTTGCGCAGCCGGCGCCTGGTGCGCTTGTCGAGGGCGAGGGCGCTCACGACCACTTCGCCTTCTGCCGGGCCCACAGGAGCACCAGCGACAACGCCACGATGATGGCGAAGAACACCACGACGACGGCCGAGGCGGTGCCGACCTGGTTGTAGGCGAACGCCTGGGCGTAGAGATAGACGTTCAGCGTTTCCGAGGCGGTGCCGGGTCCGCCGTTGGTGATCACCCAGATCGTCTCGAACGCCTTCAGCGCATCGATGGTGCGGATGATCATCGCGACCACCAGGAAGGGCAGCACCAGGGGGTAGGTGATCTTCCAGAACATCTGCCACTGCGAGGCGCCGTCGATCAGGGCGGCCTCGTAGGGCTCGGTCGGCAGCGAGGCGAGCCCGCCCAGCACGATGATCATGACGAACGGCGTCCACAGCCAGATCTCGACCAGGATCAGGCTCGGGATCACCGTGCCGGTGGCGAACACCCATTGCGACGGCGGCAGGCCGACCAGGCTCAGCAGGTAATTCAGAACGCCGAGCTGCGGATGGAACATCATGGTCCAGACAAGCGACACCGCCACCGGCGTCGCCATCATCGGCATGATGAACAGGGTGCGGAAGAAGCCGCGGCCGCGGAACTTCTTGTGGAAGACAAGCGCCGCCATCGTGCCCAGCACCAAGGGCAGGAACACGGCGAGGATGGTGAAGTAGAAGGTGTGGCCGATCGCCTCGAGGAAGCGGCGGTCGGTCGCCAGGTTGGCGTAGTTGGCGAGACCGATGAAGGCGCGCTCGCTGCCGATGTGCCAGTCGTTCAGGCTCATCCACACCGTGAACAGCCACGGGAAGATGATGACGGCCGTGCACACCACCAGTGCCGGCCAGATGAAGCCGAGATAGGGCCGCAGCCGGGCGTCCCCCGACGCCCGGGCCGTCATGCCTCCAGAGATGTCCGCTCCGGCCATACGCTACGCCACGCGCCGCCCGTACATTCAGCCCTCGCGCTCAGCCCTGTTCGCTCTTCTCGAGGATCGGCTTGAATTCGGCGGTCGCGCGCTTGAGCTCGGCGGCGGGATCGGCCCCGCCCAGCATGTTGGTCAGAGCCGTGCCGATTGTGTCGCGGAACTGCGTCACCGGCACGATCACCGGCAGGCCGGGCATCGAGATCGGCGCGCAGCCGGCCGCACAGTCCGCCCATTCCTTGGGAATGGTGAGGCCCGACAGCACCTTGGGATCCTTGAGCGGCGCCGTGCGGAACGGCACGCCGCCGCCGGTCTGCAGCATGCGGCTGGTCATCTCGCGGCCCGTCATCCAGAGCGCCGCCATGTAGGCTGCTTCCTTCTTGGCGCTGGCGTTGGGGATCGCGGCGCCGCCGCCGAAGAACACCGAGTGATGCGCCTTGGGGCCGGCGGGCGGCAGGATGTAGCCGACCTTGCCGACGACGCGGCTCTTGGTCTTGTCCTCGGCCGGCGGCGCGAAGCCGATGCCGTCGAGCCAGATCGCGGCGCGGCCCTGCATGAACAGGCCCTGGCATTCGTTCCAGTTGAAGCCGGTCACGCCCTGCGGCGCGTAGCTGCTGAGGATCTTCTTGTAGTACTCGGCCGCGGCGATGGCGTCGGGCGTGTCGGTGATGAGCTGCGGCGGGTTGCCCTTGGTCGTCTCCTGGCCCCACCCCGACAGATACTGCGTCCACAGCGGGACATTGGCGTTGCGCAGGCCGCGTCCGACGTAACCCGCGATGCCGGCCGCCGGGTCGTTGAGCTTGGCCGCCGCATCCATCATCTCGTCCATGGTCTTGGGCGGCTGCAGGCCCTTCTTCGCGAAGAGCTCCTTGTTGATGTAGATCATGAAGTAGTCGACGAACATCGGCAGGCTGGTGATCTTGCCGTCGCTTTGCGTGGCGTAGTCCCAGCCCGGCTTGGAGACGTCGCCGAACTCGTATTCCGCCGGCGTCATCTGCGGATCCTTGGTCCACGGCGTGATGTCGAACAGCCACCTGGCCTTTTCGATCTGCCGCTTCTGGACGTGATAGGCGATGTTGAAGAGGTCGAACGACGGCTTGCCCGAGTTCAGCTCGATGGTGGTCTTCTGGCGAGCCTGCTGCTCGGGGATGATCTCCAGGCCGACCTTGATGCCGGTCTTCGCCTCGAACTCCTTCTGGTACTTCTTGACGAGGTCGGCGCGCGGGCCGGTCTCCATCACGATCTCGATCGCCTGGCCCTTGAAGCGCTGCCAGTTGAAGGCGCTGCTCTGCGAATAGGCCGTCACGGTGTTGAGCATCGGCGCGGCCAGGCCGCCCAGGGCAGCCGCCCCCTGCAGGGCACGCCGACGAGAAATCGACTGACTCATACTGTTTCCTCCAGACTACCGGCGTTTACCCGCCTTGGTGCCAGCCTAGAGGAGGAACGCGATGGCGTTAAGCGAGACTTGTTGCACCCGCCAAGCTATGGCTACGCCGCTTTCTCCGTCGTCGGATCGATGACCTTCGACACTTCCGTGATCTTGGTTGCCGGAAAGCCGCTGATTTCGGCGTGCTTTCGAATCACCGCTTCATCCTTCGCCAGATAGACGCAGAACGTCTTGTCGCTGGTGACGAAGCTCTCGATCCATTGAATGTCCGGGCCAAGCTGGTTCAGAACTTCATTGGACTTCGCCGCAGCCTGGCGCAGCTGCTCGCGCTCGAACGTCCCCACTTTTGGAATGTCGCGCTCGATGATGAATCTGCTCAATGCCATGGTCACTTTCCCTCTTGCAAGACGCCCGAGGGTCAATAGCGGAACGGTCGCCGCAAAGCTTCGACAGATGGTTGATTTGCCCTTGAGAAATCCTTGAGACGGTGCGGGCGTTCGCGGTGACAAGTCGACCACCTCACCCTGAGGAGCGCCCGAAGGGCGCGTCTCGAAGGATGGCAACGCCAAGACTGAGGCCACCCTTCGAGACGCTTCGCTTCGCGACGCTCCTCAGGGTGAGGAGGTGTTGGTCTGCAAGCTGATGACGCGCCCCGGCACGTCAGACCCTGACTGCCATCTTGCCGCGATTGCGACCTTCGAACAGGCCGATCAGCGCCTGCGGTGCCTTGTCGAGGCCGTCGACGACATCGACGATGGCCTTGATCTTCCCTTCCTCGACCCAGCGCGCGAGCTTGGCTTCGGCCTCGGCGCGCTGATCGTAGAAGTCCATGACAATGAAGCCTTCCATCCGCAATCGCTTGGTCACCACTAGGCCGGGTACGGCCATCGGCCCGGGCGCCGGCTTCTCGACGTCGTATTGCGAGACGTTGCCGCAGCAGACGATGCGGCCGCGCAGGTTCATCAGCGACAGCGCCGCCTCGAGCACGGGTCCGCCGGTGTTGTCGAAATAGACGTCGATGCCGTTGGGACAAACGGCTCGCAGCGCACGGTACACGCCGCCCGCCTTGTAGTCGATCGCGGCATCGAAGCCGAGCTCGCGCACCAGCCAGTCGCACTTGTCCTGGCCGCCCGCCGTGCCGACGACGCGGCAGCCGGCCAGCCTGGCGATCTGGCCGACCATGGTGCCGACCGCGCCGGCCGCCGCCGATACCAGCACCGTGTCGCCGGGCTTGGGCTGCCCGACATTGAGCAAACCGAAATAGGCGGTGAGGCCGGTGACGCTGAGCGGTCCGATCAGGAGTTCGAGCGGTGCCTTGGTCGTTCGCCTGGTCAATCGACGCGCCGGCAGGGCGGCGTAGTCCTGCCAGCCCCAGTCGCCCTCGACGATGTCGCCAGCTTTCAGCCCACCGGTCTTGGAATCCACCACCTCGCCGATGGCGAAGCCGCTCATGACCTGTCCGGGCTCCAGCGCATCGCGATAGGTCTTGCCCATCATCCAGGCGCGGTTGGCGGGATCGAGCGACAGCATGCGCGTGCGCACCAGCGCCTCGCCGTCGCGCGGTTCGGGGATCGCCGTCTCCGTCCATTGGAAGGTGTCGGGCCCGATCTTGCCCTGGGGCTGCTTGGCGTAGAGCCATTGGCGGTTCATGGGTTCCTCCTCAGCTGGCTCATGGTCTTCCGGACCGCGAGCTTCCAGCTCGCTCATGATTCATGAGCGCGCAAGATGCGCGCGGTCCGGAAGATCAGTTCAATCCTTGTAGTTCGCTGCCCGCTTCTGCAGGTTCGACATGATCGCCTCGAGCTGGTTGGGCGAGCCGATCAGCTTCTGCTGCTCGACGGACTCCGCCATCAAGCCGGTCGCGGCGTCGACGGCCACGGCGTCGTTCAGGATACGCTTGGCGGCGCGGACGGCGTCCGGGCTCTTGGCAGCGATCTCCCTGGCGGTCTCCAGCGCCGCCGCGCGCGGATCGTCGACCACGCGGGTGACGAAGCCCATTTGCTGCGCCTCGGTGCCGTTGAAGATGCGGCCGGTATAGGTGAGCTCGCGCACGACGTCCTCGCGCGCCAGATGGCGCATGAGCTGGGTGCCGGCGAGGTCGGGCACCAGGCCCCACTTGATCTCCATCACCGAGAAGCGCGTGTCGGCGGTGGCGTAGCGCATGTCGGCGCCCAGCGCGATCTGGAAGCCGCCGCCGAAGGCCACGCCGTGGACCGCGGCAATCACCGGCACCGGCAGGGTGCGCCACTGCCAGGCGCACTGCTGCGGCCGGTTGGCGATGCCGTGGGTGCGCCTGGTGAGGTCGCGCACGCCGGGCACGGCATCGCCATCCTGCTTCATGGTGGCGAAGCTTGCCATGTCGAGCCCGGCGCAGAAGGCCTTGCCTTCGCCCGACAGCACGACGCAGCGCAGACCCTTCATCGTCGCAAGCTTGGCGCCCGCTTCGATGATGCCTTCGAACATCGCGGGATCGAGCGCGTTCATCTTGTCGGCGCGGATCAGGCGTAGGTCGGCCACGCCCTCATTGAAGTCGATCGAGACGCGGTCCTTCATTTGTCCTTCTCCGATTTCAACCATTCGCGCAGCCGGCGCCTCACTTCTTCCGGCGGCAAACGCTCCGGTGGTTTGAGGCTTCCATCGCCCTGCTTGGGCCACATCAGCACGGCGATGCCGCGCTGCACGTCGGCATAGCTGCAGTCGTCGGGCAGCCGGTCGAGCAGCGCCCTCACCTCGGCTTTTACGTCTACCATCGCGTCACCATCAGCCAGATGCCCTGCGCAACATAGACCGCGCCCAGCGCCAGGATCACGCGGCGCGTCCAATAATAGAACTGCCTGTCGGACATACGGTCGAGGAAGCCGCGCGACAAGGTGGTCCCGAGCACGGCGAAGGCGGCGGCATAGGCCATGACCAGCCATTGCTCGAGATCGCGACCGGCCGGGCCCTCGATCAGGAGGCCGAAATAGGCGACCTTGGTGAAGTGGCCCAGCACCTGGGCCGCCGCCTTGGTGGCGACGTTGACCTGGCGGGTCATGCCGGTGCGCACATAGAAGATGTCGAGCAGCGGGCCGGTGACGCCCGATATGAGCTGGATGGCGCCGCCGATGGCGCCGGCCAGGAAGGCCTGGCCGCCGCGCTCGATGTCGGGCGCGATGCGCTGCGGCACGGCGAGCGCAATGAACGGCATCAGCCCGACCATCATCAGCACCAGCGCCTTGTCGGGCACGAAGTCGAACGAGGAGAAGACCAGCAGCGACGCCCCTGCCCCGGCGCCGAATTTCAGCACCACGCTCCATTTGACGTGACGGCGCCACAGCCAGGCGCGCCAGCCGTTGGCCGCGATCTGGATGACGCCGTGGAACACCATGGCCACAGGCACCGGCAGCAGGAACAGCAGGAAGCCGATCAGCAGCATGCCGCCTGCCATGCCGAAGATGCCGGAGATGAACGAGGTGACGGCGGCCACGACGGCCAGCGCGGCAAGAACAGGCAGCGAGAACATCCGCGCGCGGCGTAGCGCAGGTGGCAGAGCCTGTCGAGGATCGCTTATGGTGGGCCGATGACCGATGCCGATCTGCTGTTCACCCCGGCTGTCAAAGCCGCCGCCCTCATCCGCGCCAAGAAGCTTTCGCCTGTCGAGTATGTCGATGCCGTGCTGAAAGAGGCCGACAGGGCCAATGCCCGGCTCAACTGCTTTCGCGTCCTGATGCACGAGGAGGCGCGGCGCGACGCCCGGGCGGCCGAGGAGGCCGTGACCAAGGGCGAGCCTCTTGGACCGCTGCACGGTGTGCCGATCAGCATAAAAGACCTGGTCGACGTGAAAGGCGTCCCGACGCGGCACGGCTCGGCGATCTACGCCGACAATCCGCCGGCCGCAGCCGACGACATCCTGGTCCAGCGCCTGCGCGCGGCGGGCGCCATCATCTTCGCCAAGGCTTCCACGCCGGAATTCGGCGTCAAGGGCCTGACCGACGGGCCCTCGTTCGGCGTTACGCGCAATCCGTGGAACCTCGAGCGCACGCCGGGCGGCTCGAGCGGCGGCGGCGCGGCCGCGGTGGCCGCAGGCGTCGGCCCGTTGTCGCTCGCCACCGACGGCGCCGGCTCGACCCGAGGTCCGGCCTCGTGCAGCGGCCTCGTGGGTTTGAAGGCGACGCTCGGGGCGGTGCCCTACGACACGACGCGCGATGCCTTCGGCAACAACATCTATGCCGGCCCGCTCAGCCGCACCATCACCGACGCCGCGGTCATGCACGACGTGCTGAAAGGACCGACCGGGAAGGATCCCTGGACGCTCTCGGGCGGCGTACAGCATCCGCTGTCGCCCAAGCTCGCCGGCGAGGATCTTTCAGGCGTGCGCATCGGCTACATCGAGCTTACCGCCAATCCGCGCATCGCCGCGGACGTGCGCGCCAACACGCGCGCCGCCCTTGCCGCGTGGCAGGCGATGGGCGCCGGCGTCGAGGAAGTGACCGAGACGATCGACTGGATCGAATACGAAGGTCGCGTGCTCTATCAGGCGAACTTCGCGGTGTTCTGCGCCCAGTACCTGCCGAAGTGGCAGAACCAGATGGATCCGGTGACACTGGCCTTCATGGAGCGCGGCGCCGAGTTCGGCCTGGCCGACTTCCGCAACGCCCAGTTCGCGCGCACCGCGCTGTTCCGCAAGATCCAGTCGCTGTTCGAGCGCTACGACTTCCTGGTGACGCCGACCAACTCGCGCACCGCGCTCGACGTCACTCATGACGCCGCTAACGACGAGGTCCTGGTCGACGGCGTGAAATGCGGCATCACCCGCCAGGGCTGGACCTCGTACCAGTACCCGTTCAACCTCACCGGCCATCCCGCGCTCGCCCTGCCCTCGGGCTTCGGCGCCGACGGGCTGCCGACCTCGGTGCAGATCGTCGGCCGCTGGGGCCACGAGACCGACGTGCTGCGGCTGGGTGCGCTGCTGGAGGCGGCCCGGCCCTGGGCGCAGCATAGGCCGCCAGATTGATCCGCAAAGAGGACACAGGGTCCGGCTGATTCCAGCCGGGCGCTTGTGCTTTAGGTCTTGTTCTCGCCAGACGATGAATTGCCCCGTCGCTCAGCTGCGAGTCGCTCTTCCTCTTGATAAGGATTGAGACCGGGATGCTGGCCATAGATCATCCACGAGATATCAAGCAATTCGGCCATCGCCGTTCCGATTTTCAACGCGATCGCATGCCGATCCTGCTCTGGCACGCTCTCCCGAACAAAGTCGGCAACAGACTGAAGCAGCATACGAGAACCAAGCATCATGCCTTCGAGTTTGGCTGCGGTCTCCTTATCCATTGAAGTCCCGAGGTCCTAATTGGGTGGTGAAGGGAACTTTATGTACGGTTGAACCTCTCGAAAGTAGGCCCTTCCTTCACAATGCGCCATGCACTGGTCCCATGTAACTGGCCTCCTCCCCGGAGCGAGCAGGACCAGACTTGTACAACGGTCGATGCATCAGCGCCTCAAGTCATCCGTCGCCATAGGATTCGCGCTGCCAGCCACATTGATGAATGAGCCATACTGGCCGACCTGGAACCCTGGCACGTCTTCCTGTGGTGCGCGTATCCAAGGTGTTTCGGTTTCTTGCGGTGCGCGTATCCAGGGAAAATCCGCCTTCTGCGGCGCACGTATCCAAGGATAATCGTCAGGTCTCACATTGAACATCACGCAAACCTCCATAGGTCTTACACCCTGCAAGCAACTTGACGCAGCATCAGCATATAATAACCGAAGGAATATATCAATAACTATAGTAGTTATCTTCGTAATGCCACCTGCGTGCATTGCTGTCAGGAAGAGGCCGGCAGGTGCGCTGCTCAAGGCGACATGGCCGTGGGCGCAGCATCGGCATCTTCCCTTGTGCTGCGTGAGATGGGCAGCCCGTCAATCCGCGACGCGAAGCAGCGCGCCGACACCCTGTGTGTTTTGGAGGGCCGGTAGGTTAAGAGTCATGCCTTCCCACGCTGAAGCGTGGGGAGGAAGGTGAAAGAGGGAGGAAAATCATGCGTTCGTTTTCGGCGTTATTGGGCGTGCTGGCGTTGCTCTTCGGAGCAGGCGCCGCCGCCCAGACTGCCGACAAATATCCCGACAAGCCGATCCGCATCATGGCGCCCTACGCGCCGGGCGGGAACATCGACGTCACGGCGCGCATCATCGCCGAGAAGCTGAAGGACGTCCTGGGCGTCACCGTGCTGGTCGAGAACAAGGCCGGCGCCTCGGGCATGATCGGCAGCGACGTCATCGCCCGCTCCGCCCCCGACGGCTACAACCTGCTGGTCTCGGCCAATTCCCTGGTCGCGGTGCCGGCGATCTACGGCAACGCGCCCTACGACTGGCGCACGGCCTTCCAGCCGATCAGCCACATCCAGGCCGTGCCCGCCGTGCTGATCGTGCCGCCCGACTCGCCGATCAAGACGCTCGCCGACTTCATTGCGCTCGGCAAGGACGGCAAGTTCACCGTCGCCGATTCGGGCGTCGGCACGACCAACCACATCGCCATCGAGCTTTTGGGCGAAGCAACCGGCACCAAGTACACGCTGGTGCACTACAAGGGCAGCGGGCAGGCCCATCTCGACCTGATCGCGGGCCAGGTGCCGGCGCAGGTCGACCAGATCAACGCCGCCATCGGCCACATCAAGGCCGGCAAGATGCGCGCCATCGCCGTGTCGTCCGACAAGCGCCTGCCGCAGCTTCCCGACGTGCCGACCATGAAGGAATCGGGCGTCAAGGGCCTGGAGACCTTCACCTTCAGCACCTACACGGGCCTGTTCGCGCCGGCCAGGCTGCCGCCGGAGATCCTGGCCAAGCTCAACGCCGCCATGGTGACGACGCTCGCCGATCCCGGCGTGATCAAGAAGTTCGCCGAGCTGACGGCGGAGACGAAATCGAGCACGCCGCAGGAGCTGGCGGCCATGCTCGACAAGGAAGAGAAGCTGGTCGTACCCCTGATCAAGAAGCTCGGTATCAAAGCGGAGTAGTAACCGACATGACCTGGCTGCCCCCGGCCGTTGCCCCCATCGTCCTGCTGCTGATCTCCAACGTCTTCATGACCTTTGCCTGGTACGGGCATCTGAAGTTCACCGATCGGCCCTTGTGGATCGTGGTGGTGGCGAGCTGGGGGATCGCCTTCATCGAATACTGCTTCGCCGTGCCAGCCAACCGCTGGGGGCACACGGTCTATTCGGCGGCCGAGCTCAAGACCATGCAGGAGGTGATCACGCTTTCGGTGTTCGCCCTGTTCTCGGTGCTCTACCTCGGCGAGCGCATCACCCTGAACCACATCGTCGGCTTCGCCCTGATCTGCAGCGGCGCCTTCTTCGTCTTCCGCGGTCCCCTGCCTTCTTGAAGGGGCCTGCCTGAGGAAAAGTCTCCCAACCGCCCGGGATGAGCGTGCCCTATCCTGCGTAGACCCCTCGAGGGGAGGCGATTGACGGACCAGGCGAGCAGACGACGGATCGAATGGGCGGCGTTCGCCGCCGTGCTGCTGGTTGCCGCCGTACTGCGTCTGATGCGGCTGGACGACAACGGCGTCGGCACCGCCTATTACGCCGCGGGCGTGCGCAGCATGCTGCAGGGCGCCTGGCTGTTCTTCTACAATTCGTTCGATCCCGCAGGCTTCATCTCCCTCGACAAGCCGCCGATCGCCTTCTGGATCCAGACGATCTTCGCCGCCGTCCTGGGCTACAGCGGCTGGTCCATCCACCTGCCGCAGGCGCTGGCCGGCATCGCCTCGGTGGCCCTGCTCCATCGCCTGGTGCGGCCGCTCGGCGCGCCCGCCGCCATCGTCGCCGCCCTGCTGCTGGCGATCATGCCCATCGCCGTCGCGGTCGATCGCTCGAACAACACCGATTCCTGGCTGATCTTCTTCCTGCTGTTGGCGGCGCGGATCGCGCTGCGCGGCCGCGGCCTGTCGCTGGTGGTGGCGATGGCCGTGCTGGGGCTCGCCTTCAACACCAAGATGCTGGCGGCGCTGGTCTGCGGGCCGGCCCTGCTGGCGGGCTGGCTGCTCGCCGGGACGCTCGGCTGGGGCCGGCGGCTCGCCTGGATGGCGGCGGCCGCCGTCGCCCTCGCCGTCGTGTCGCTTTCCTGGGCGGCGGCGTTCGATCTCACGCCCAAGGCGAAGCGGCCCTATGCCGGCAGCAGCCACGACAATTCCATGCTCGAGCTCATTGTCATGCACAACGGGCTGGAGCGCTTCGTGCGCAGCACGCCCGCCCCAATGCCGGCACCCGCACCGGCGCAGACGCAGCGCTTCGTCGCTTACGACGCCGAGCCGGTCGGCCCGTTGCGGCTGGCCGCGCCCAGCCTTGCCATGCAGTTCGCCTGGACCCTGCCGCTTGCCGTGCTGGGCGCGGTGTTCGCCTGGCGCCGGCGGCGCGCGCAGGTGGCGTTGTGGAGCGTGTGGACACTGACCTACGGCGTCGTCTACAGCCTGGCCGGCGGCATCTTCCATGCCTATTACCTGTCGACCCTCGGGCCACCGCTGGCGGCGCTGGCCGGCATCGGCTGTTTCGAGCTGTGGCGGCGCGGCTCGACGCATCTCGCCATCGGCCTCGGCGCCGCCGCCCTGTGGCAGGCCTACATCACCGGCGCGACGCTCGGTTGGACGTCGACCTGGGTCGGCTTCCCCGCCGTGGCGCTGGCGGCCGCCGTCGCCGCCCAATGGCGCGCCAAGCGTCCGCCGGCCGTCATTGGCGGCATCACCTTGCTGGTCCTGCCCGCGCTCTGGTCGTTGAGCGCCGTGTTCGCGCCCGGCAACCTCACCCTGCCCTCGGCCAGCCTGCCGCGCTGGCTCGGCCTCGACGACGGTCGCGGGCCGATCCTGTCGCGCAACTGGACGGCGCTGACCGACGATCCCAAGCTGCTGGCTTTCCTCGAGAAGCATCGCGGCAATGCCCGTTTTCTCCTGGCCGCGCCCAATGCGCTGCTGGCCGCGCCGGTGATCATCGGTACCGGCCAGCCGGCCATGGCGTTCGGCGGCTTCTTCGGCAACGACCCGGTGATGAGCGTCGACGCCTTCGCCAGGGCCGTCGAACGGGGCGAGGTGCGTTTCGTGGTGCTGGCGACCAACCGGCGCACGCGCGATTTCGAGCGCTGGGTGCGGGCGCACGGTACGGTAGTCGATCCGGCTCAGTGGCGGTCGCTGCCACCCGAGCCAAGGCGCGCGATCGTTCTGTACGATCTCGGGACGAAGTAGCTAATCCGCCGCCCGCGCCGCGGCGGCCGCCTGGATGGCGGCCTTGGCGCGTTCGCCGGCGCGGCGGTTGCGGCGCTTCAGCCACCACATCAGGAAGCCGGTGACGGCGAACACCGGGATGATCACGCCCGACACGAACACCAGGAACTTGTAGCCGCCGCCGAGCCCGATGCCGTAATGCAGCGCGCGCTGCCAGGCGATGATGCGCTCGCCCGTGCTCATGGTCTGCGGATCGAAGACGTCGACCACGCTCTTGCGGAAGGGATCGATGATCACCGTGATGACGGGCGCACCCTCGGCATGGTCGGCACGGACCAGGCCGATTCGCAGCGCCTGGTCGGGCCGGGTCGACAGGAACGCATTCAGGAAGCGGCCATCGGGCACTTTCGAGCGCGCCAGCTCGACCGCCTCGTCGACGCCCATCGGCTGGACGCCGCGCATCGGCTCGACGCGCGCCTGGAACATCGCTGCGCGCATGTCGCGGCCGGGCCATACCGCGTTGACCGCGGCCGAGATCTGCTGCGGAAAGGCGAGATAGACGCCGGTGAAGTTCACCAGCATGAACAGCACCAGGCTCCAGATGCCGACGGCGCCGTGCAGCTCGCGATTGAAGCGCAGGCCCTTGGCGGTGCGGCGCACCATGAAGGCCGCCTTCCACTGGCCCGGCCGAGGCCACCAGAGGTAAAGGCCCGAGCAACCCAGCACCAGCAGCGCGACGCCGAGCCATCCCACCAGCTCACGGCCGAGGCCGCCCGCGATGAAGAGATGGCCGTGCAGGTCGTGGAAGAAGCGCAGCCATCCGGTCATCGCCTGCTGGGTCTCGAGCACCTGCAGCGACACTGGATCGATCAGGATCTGCAGGCTGCCGGCGAACGGGCTTTGCGTGGGGACGCGGCCCTGCGCCTGGCCCTGTCCCTGATTGGGTCCTGGGCCTTGCTGGCCGCCACGGAACTGTGGCCGCTCGCTCGCCATGCCCGGCCGCGACAGGCGTACGGCGGCAGGCTCGCCCACTTCCATCGGCCAGCGCACAGCAATCGGCATGCGCGTCGGATCCTTCGAGGCGGCACGAGCCGCCTCTATCAGCTCGGCCGGCGAGCGCCAGTCGCCGACAGTCCTTGCCGGCGGCTCGCCCTGCCCCAACAGGTGCTCGATATCGTGGCCGTAGACCAGGACCGCGCCGGTCACGCCCATCATCACCAGCGGCAGCAGCAGGATCAGACCGATCCAAAGGTGTAGCTGCTGCAGCCAATAGCGAAAAGTGCGCTGCTGTCTGGTCATCGAGGCCTCGGTCGTCTCGTCAGCCGGCGCCGAGGGCACGGGCGATCTGGTAGGTCACGAGCGCGGCGACATAGGCCAGCGCCAGCATGTAGGCGAAGGTGATCCACATCCACCTCCAGCCGCCGGTCTCGCGACGGATGACGGCGAGAGTGGACGCACACTGCGGCGCGAAGATGTACCAGGCGAGCAGGGCGAGCGCCGTGCCGAGGCTCCAGCTCGCGACCAGGGCGCGGCTGATCTGCTCGGTGGCTTCCTCGCCGCCGGCGATCGAGTAGATCGTGCCCAGCGAGCCGACCGCGACCTCGCGCGCCGCCATGCCGGGGATCAGCGCGACGTTGATCTGCCAGTTGAAGCCGAGCGGTGCAGTCAACGGCTGGATCGCCGAGCCGATCATGGCGGCCAGGCTGTAGCTGATCGCGGGCTCGGTGGCGCCTTCGGGCGCCTGCGGGAAGCTGGCCAGGAACCAGATCAGGATCATCATCGAGGCGATGGTCGTGCCGGCCCGCTTGAGGAAGGCCGTCGCACGCCCCCACAGGCCGATGGCGAGGCTTCTGGCGCGCGGCATCTTGTAGTCGGGCAGCTCGAGCATGAAAGGCTCGCCCGGCGTGTCGCGCCAGATCAGCCGCTTCAGGACGAACGACACCGCGAGCGCGCCCACGATGCCCGTGGCATAGAGGCCGAACATCACCAGCCCCTGCAGGCCGACGAAGCCCCAGACCTCGCGGTCGGGGATGAAGGCGCCGATGATCAGGGTGTAGACCGGGATGCGGGCCGAGCAGGTCATCAGCGGCGCCACCAGGATGGTGGTGAGCCGGTCGCGCCGGTTGTCGATGACGCGCGTCGACATGATGCCGGGAATGGCGCAGGCGAACGACGACAGCAGCGGGATGAAGGCGCGGCCATGCAGGCCGGCGCCGCCCATGATGCGGTCCATCAGGAAGGCCGCCCGCGCCATGTAGCCCAGGTCTTCCAGCACGAGGATGAAGAAGAACAGGATCACGATCTGCGGCAGGAACACGATGACCGCGCCGACACCGCCGATCAGCCCGTCCTTCAGGAAGCTTCTGAGCAACTCGGGCAGCGGCGCGCCTTCGACCTGGTCGCCCAGCCAATGGAAGGCCGACTCGATCACGTCCATTGCGGGCGTCGCCCAGGCGAAGACCGCCTGGAACATGACGAAAAGGATGGCCAGCAGGATGACGAGCCCGGCCACGGGATGCAGCAGCACCGAATCGACGCGCGCCGTCAGCGAATCGCGCTGGCCCGGCCCGTGCACGACGGCGGCGAGCAGCCGATCGGCCTCGCGCTGGCCGACGCGCAGGGCACCGGCGTCGGGCGGCTGCCAGTCGGCCTCGTGGGCCTTGAGCTGCTCGTCGAGACGCTTGTCGATGCCGGCCAGCAGGGCGTCGATGCCGCCGCGGCGCACCGCCACCGATTCCACGACCGGCACGCCGAGCTCGCGCGACAGGTGCTCGATATCGATCGAGATGCCGCGCTTGCGGGCGATGTCCATCATGTTGAGCGACAGCATCACCGGGCGACCGACGCGCTTCAGCTCGAGCGCGAGCCGCAGCGCCAGGCGAAGGTTGGAGGCGTCGGCGACGCAGACGATCAGGTCGGGCACGACCTCGCTCTTCAGGCGGCCCAGCACGACGTCGCGCGTGATCTCCTCGTCCGGCGAGCGCGCGCGCAAGGAATAGGTGCCGGGCAGGTCGATCACCTGGATCGACCGCCCCGCCGGCGTCGTGAGCGGGCCGATCTTCTTCTCGACCGTGACGCCGGGATAGTTGGCGACCTTCTGGCGGCTGCCGGTCAGGGCATTGAACAACGCGGTCTTGCCGCAGTTGGGATTGCCGACGAGCGCTACGACAGTGGGGGCGACGACCGTGGCGCTCATGACGATGCTGCCGCCGTCACCAGGATCGCCATCGCCTCGCGCCGACGCAGCGCGATGGTCGTGTCGGCGACGCGCACGGCAATGGGATCGCCGCCGAACAGGCCCTCATGCAGCAGCTCGACGATGGCGCCTTCGACGAAGCCCAGCTCGATCAGCCGGCGTTCCAGCTCCGGCCCGGGCAGGCCGGTGCCGGAGCCGTTCACGGAGAGCTGATGGATGCGGCCACGAAAGCCCACGCGGGCCTCGCCAAGTGCTATGGTTGGATTGGGTTTCATTGCGAGTAATTCGTAATAGCACTCAAATATCGGCTTCGCCAGCTTCTAGGGGCCAGCTTGTAGGGGGACGCATGGCAACGATCGTTCTTGCACACGGTGCGTGGTCAGCCGCCTGGGCGTGGAAGAAGATGCGGCCGTTGTTCGCCGCCGCCGGCCATCAGTTCTTCTCGCCGACCTACACCGGGCTCGGCGAGCGGGCCCATCTCGCGCACCACGAAATCGACCTCACCACGCACATCAACGACGTGGCCGCGGTGCTCGATTGCGAGGACCTGAAGGACGTGACGCTGCTCGGCCACTCCTATGGCGGCATGGTGGCGACGGGCGTCGCCGACAAGGCGCGCCGGCGTATTGCACGCGTCGTGTATATCGACGCCTTCGCGCCGCAGGACGGCCAGAGCCTGTTCGACCTGCTGGGTCCGCAGGGCACCGAGCTGATGCGCGGCAAGGCGATGGGCGAAGGCGCGGGCTGGCGCATCCCGCCCAACCCGATGCCGCCCGATACGGCACCCGAGGACGTCACCTGGGCGACGCCGCGCCGGCGCTCGCAGCCGATCAAGACCTTCGAGCAGAAGCTGCGGCTCGCCTCGCGCGAACCGCCGCTGCCGCGCGCCTACATCTACGCCAGGCGCAGCGGGCCCGGCGATACGTTCCGCCAGTTCGCCGAGCGCGCCAAAGGCGATTCGACCTGGAAGTACTACGAGATGGATGCCAGCCACAATCCGCACATCACCTGCCCGCAGGACCTGATGACTACCCTGACCAGGATCATGGCCGAGACGTGAGCGCGGACCTCGCCTACACGGTTCTCGCCCGGCTCGGCCGCGCCAGGCGCGGCGATGACTCTCTCGCCATCGCCGGCGGCGAGGACCCGGTGTTCGTGACGCCCTGGCGTGTCGCGGCCGCCGGCTCGGCAGCGTTGGGCGCCGTCGGCCTCGCGGTCTCCGACCTGTGGCGGCTCAGGACCGGCAAGCCGCAGGCCGTGACGGTCGACCGCCATGCCGCGGCGGCGTCGCTGCGCTCCAACACCTACGTGCTGCAGAACGGCAAGAAGCCGGTGTCGTGGGATCCGCTGGCCGGCCACTACCCGACGCGCGACGGCCGCATCATGTTCCTGCACACCAACCATCCGCATCATCGCGCCGGCGCCTTGCGAATCACGGGCGCCAAGGCCGAGACGCGCGAGGCGCTGGCCGAGGCCGTCGCCAAGTGGGACGGGCTTGCCATCGAGCAGGCGATCGCCGACGGCGGCTGCGTCGGCGGCCTGGTGCGCAGCCGCGAGGAATGGAACGCCCATCCGCATGGCACGGCCGTCGCCAGATTGCCGCTGATCGACATCGTCCAGATCGGTGACGCGCCGCCGCGGCCTTTGCCGAAAGGCGAACGCCCGTTGAGCGGCGTGCGCGCTCTCGACCTGACGCGCGTGCTGGCGGGACCGACCAGCGGCCGCGTGCTGGCGGAGAACGGCGCCGACGTGCTGCACATCGCGGCCCCTCACCTGCCCTATCAGACCGAGATCCTGATGGACACCGGCCACGGCAAGCGCTGCGCCTGGGTCGATCTCACCCAGCCCAACGGCATCAAGACCATGACCGGCCTCTTGCGCGAGGCCGATGTCTTCACCCAAGGCTATCGCCCCGGCACCGTCGCCGCGCGCGGCTTCTCGCCCGAGCGCGTGGCGGCGCTGAGGCCGGGCATCGTCTGCGTCAGCATCTGCGCCTACGGTCATGAAGGCCCGTGGGCCGAGCGGCGCGGCTTCGATTCGATCGTGCAGAACGTCACCGGCCTCTCGGCCACGCAAGGCTCCCTCGCCAAGCCGCGCAACCTGCCGGTCCAGGCGCTCGACTACATCGCGGGCTATCTCGGCGCACTGGGCGCCATGGCAGGCCTCGCCCGCCGCGTCGAGCAGGGCGGCTCGTGGCTGGTGCGCGTGTCGCTGGTGCAGGTCGCGCACTGGCTGGCGAGCCTCGGCACGGTCGAACCCGGCCAAGGGATGGCCGAGCTGCCCGAGCCCGAGCTCGCACGTTATCTCATGGAAAGCGACGGCCTGTTCGGCCATCTGAGGCATCTCAAGCCCGTGGTGCAGCTCAGCGACACGCCGCCTTTCTTCGCCAAGCCTCCCGAGCCGCTCGGCACGTCGCCGGCACAGTGGGCTTGAATTAGCTAATCTAGTTAGCTAAATATCTGCCATGCCGACCTATACGATCCATGCCGCAAAGACGAACCTCTCGAAGCTCGTCGCCCGGGCGGAAGCCGGCGAGGAGATCGTGCTTGCCCGCGGCAAGGAGCCGGTCGCCAAGATCGTACCCGTCGCACCAAAGCCGAAGAGGAAGTTCGGCCGCCTGAAGGGTAAAGGCTCCATCGGGCCTGAGTTCTTCGAACCGCTGCCTGAAGATGAATTGAAACTCTGGGAATAGCCGGCGTGAGACTGCTGCTCGATACCCACGCCTTTCTCTGGTGGGTGTTTGCCGATCCCAAGCTCTCGCGCCGCGCGCGAACGGCGATCGAGGATGACATCGAAAACCAGGTCTTCGTGAGCGCTGCGTCCGCTTGGGAAATCGCAACCAAATATCGCATCGGCAAGTTGCCGGACGCCGCAGTAGTGGCCAGCGACGTCGCAGGTACAGTTGCCGGGGAAGGCTTCAACGAACTTTCAGTGTCGGTGCGCCATGCCGAGCGTGCCGGAGGCTTGGTCGGTCATCACCAGGACCCGTTCGATCGCATGTTGATAGCTCAAGCGATGCTGGACGACCTTGCACTCGTCACGAATGAACGGGTCTTCGACGTCTACGGCGTCAAGCGTCTCTGGTAGTGTCACTCAGCATGACGATCCGAGAGCGCACGCCAGCCGACGACGACACGATCCGGCATCTCAATGACACGGCATTTGGCGGCACCGACGAGTCCCGGTTGATCGAAGACCTGCGTACTGCGGGACTCGTTGCCGTTGAATTGGTCGCCGTCGATCCGATGGTGGACGGTCACATCCTGTTCAGCGCTCTCGATGTCACCGTTCGCGGCAAGCCCGTGCGTGCGCTTGCCTTGGCGCCGATGGCAGTTCAGCCGCACCGTCAGCGCCGCGGCATCGGCAGCGCGCTGGTGCGCGCCGGACTCCAGCAGGCGCGCGAACGTGGCTGGCAGGCGGTCGTTGTCCTTGGCCATCAGGACTACTACCCGCGCTTCGGATTCTCTGCAGCGCTCGCTCGGCCGCTCGAGGCGCCTTTCTCCGGTGCGTCGTTCATGGCGATCGAACTGGAGCCCGGCGTGTTGCAGGGCGGCGAGGGTCGCGTCGTATACCCGCCGCCGTTCGGCATCGCCATTTAACGCGACGGCCAGTTCCACATCGGGCGTTCCTCGCCGGGCACGACCGTCTCGCCGAGCTGCTTTTCGAGCACGATCTGCTTGGCGCCGGCCTCCTGCAACGCCGACACCAGCGGCGCGGCGTGCGACACGACGATGATCTGGCATTCCTTCGATACCCGTGCGATCAGCCGCGCCAGCGCCGGCAACAGGTCGGGATGCAGGCTGGTTTCCGGCTCGTTCAGGATCATCAGCGTCGGCGGTCTCGGCGACAGCAGGGCGGCAATCAGCAGGAGATAGCGCAAGGTCCCGTCAGACAGCTCGGACGCGTTGAGTGGCCGCAGCAAGCCATGCTGGCGCATCTCGACCTCGAAATAGCCGCCGGCGTCGTCCACGCCGACCGAGCCGCCAGGAAAAGCATCGGCAACCGCCGCCGTCAGCTCGTCCTCGGCGCCGACCTCCTGAATCGTGGCAATGGCCGCAGCAAGGTCGGCGCCATCGGACGCCAACACCGGCGTCCGCGTGCCGATCTGGCGACGCCGCGCCGGCGCCTCGCTGTCGGTGCGGAAATGGTCGTAGAAGCGCCAGCCGCGCATATTCTCGCGCAACAGCAGCAGCTCGGCGGCGTCGCGCGGATCGCTGCAGTGCGTCAGCATGCTGTCGTAGGAAGCCAGGCTCTCGTAGGCCAGTCGCCATGAGCCTTCCTGATTGCGAAGGCTGACCGACGGCCCCTTGCGCTGGGCAAAGACATTGGCACGCCCCATGACCAGGCCCGTCCACAGACTTTCGACCTTGATGACAGGATCCTTGTCGAAATGTCTGGAACCCGGCACTGGCAAGCCAAGATCGATGGCGAAGCCGTAGTCGTCGGAGGAAAAGCCGAGTCTCAGGCTCACGGAATTCTTGCGCATCGTCCCCTGGACGGGTTGCGTCCCCGCCTTCATCGCCCGCGAGAACTGCTCGGGCCCCGCCCACAGCACGGACTGCAGACCGCCTTCCAAGGCGAGCGAGTGGATGATCCGGCCTTGCGCCACGTCGGCCAGCAGGCGCAGAGCGCGATAGAGGCTCGATTTACCGCTGCCGTTGGCGCCGGTGACGACCGTGAGCTGTCCGATCTCCAGCCTGACGTCACGCAGCGAACGGTAGCCGGAGATGCAGAGGCGCGAGATGATGCTCATGGGCGGGTGATGGAGAGTAGCCCATCACCTCGCGGCCGGCGACCAACCGGCGGTTGGCTCTGCGCGCTCTACGCCGCCTGCAGCTTCAGCGGCGGCGCGTGCAGCGCATCGAGGAAGCGCTGGCAGTAGGCGCTGGCGGTGGTGCGGAAGACCTTGGCCTTGAGCGCGGCGTGGCGCTCGCGGCGTTCGGGCAACGGCATGGTCAGCGCCGCGTGCATGGCGTCGGCGATGGCGTCGGGGTCGAACGGATTGACGATCAGCGCCTCGGTGAGCTCGTGGGCGGCGCCGGCGAACTTCGACAGCACCAGCACGCCCGGATCGTCGTCGGGCTGGGCCGCGACGAACTCCTTGGCCACCAGGTTCATGCCGTCGCGCAGCGGCGTCACCACGCCGATCTGGCCGATGCGGTAGAGGCCAGCCAGGGTCGACCGCGGCGCCGGCCGCGTCGAGTAGCGCAACGGCGTCCAGTCGAACTCCGAGAAACGGCCGTTGATGCGGCCGGTCAACCGGTCGAGCTCGGCACGCAGCTTGCGATACTCGTCGACCTCCTCGCGCGAGCGCGGACAGATCTGCAGGAAGTGGATGGCGCGGCGATGCTCGGGATGGCGCTCGAGCAGGCGGCCATAGGCCTCGAAGCGGTTGGGCAGGCCCTTGGAATAGTCCATGCGGTCGACGCCGACGGCGAGCTTGCGGCCCGACAGGCTGCCCGAGACGCGATGCACCAGCTTGTCGTTGGCGGCGCGCTCGGCCTCATCGGCGAAGGCCTGGGCATCGATGCCGATCGGATCGGCGAAGGCACGCATGCGCCGGCCGTTCAGGCGCACCCACTCGCCGTCGACCATGGCGCCCAGCAGTCGCTGCGCACAGTCGCGGAAGTCGCGCGCATGCTCCTCGGTCTGGAAGCCGACGACGTCGTAGGCGCAGAGGTCGGCCACCAGCTCGCGCGCGACGGGGATCGCCTCCAGCATCGACGGCGGCACGAACGGCACGTGCAGGAAGAAGCCCAGCGGTCCGTTGAACCCCTGCTGGCGCAGCAGGCGGCCGAGCGGCAACAGGTGATAATCGTGCGCCCACACCGTGTCGTCGGGCTGCAGCACCTGACCCAGCGCGGTGGCGAAGGTCTGGTTGACGGCGATGTAGCCGGCATAGTCCTCGCGCCGGTAGTGCATCAGCCCCAACCGGAAATGCAGCAGCGGCCACAACGCGCCGTTGGCGAAGCCGACATAGAAGGCGCGATGCGCCTCGGCCGAGAGATCGACGGTGGCGTAGGTCACGCCGCGCGCCTCGACCAATGCGGGCTGCAGCGACGGCTCGGACGACAATCGCCCGCTCCAGCCGAACCAGATCGCGCCCGGGATGAGCAGATCGCGCAACGCCACGGTGAGGCCGCCCGCGGCAGGCACGCGGGCTTTGGGAATCGGAACTCGGTTGGAGACGATCACGATGCGTGCCATAGCCCCTCCTCCCAGCTCCGCGACAGGCGCATGGCCGACAGGATCAGCCCGACCTGCGAGTATGTTTGTGGAAAGTTGCCCCACAGCTCGCCGGTCTTCGGATCGATATCCTCGGATAGTAGCCCGACATGGTTGCGACGGGCGAGCAGGTTATTGAAGAGCTCGAGGGCCTCCTGGCGACGGCCGACGCTGGCCAGCGCATCGATGTACCAGAACGTACAGAGCAGGAAGGCATTGGACGGCTTGCCGAAATCGTCGGCCTCGCGGTAGCGCATCAGGAAGCCGTTCTTCATCAAACGCTTGGCGGCGACATCGAGGGTGGCGTGGAAGCGCGGATCGTCGGATCCCAGCAGGCCGATCTCGGGCAGCACCAGGCACGAGGCGTCGAGCATGTCGCGGTCGAGCACGCCCGAAATCCAGCCTTCCTGGGTGGTGCCGCGCTGCAGGACCTCCTGGCGCAGCACGCCGGCGCGGGCGAGCCACTCGCGCGATTCCGAATCGACCCCGACCCGCTTGGCGATCATGCCCAGCCGGTGCTGCGCTGCCCAGCACATCGCCGCGGAAAAAGTGTGCACTTCCTCGCGCTCCCGGTACTCCCAAAGGCCAGCATCCGGGGTCAACGCGGTGCGATGGGCCTCGTTCCCCACCACGCAGAGCTGGCGATAGAGCTCGAGATCGCCCTGGCGCGGCAGGCGCTCATCCCAGAACATCTGCGCCGCCGTCAGCACCATCGAGCCGTAGGTGTCGTTCTGCCGCTGGATGACGGCGGCGTTGCCGGTGCGCACCGGACCGAAGCCGCGATAGCCCGGCAGCGTGTCGATCAGGCGCTCCGCCGTGTCGGTGCCCGGCGCGATCGGGAACAGCGGCGCGATGGCGTGGACCTCGTCGCGCGAGCTGCCGGCCTCGACGACGTCGACGATGAAGCGCACGTAGCTTTCCATGGTGCGCGTCGCCGACAGACGATTGAGCGCCGTCACGGTGAAGAAGGCGTCGCGCAGCCAGGTGAAGCGATAGTCCCAGGTGCGCGGCGTGTTGGGCGCCTCGGGCACCGAGGTGGTGAGCGCGGCCAGCACCGCACCCGTATCCTCGTAGCTGCACATCTTCAGGGTGATCGCCGCCCGGATCACCGCCTGCTGCCAGTCGAACGGTATGTTGAGATCGCGCACCCAGGTGTGCCAGTAGGATTCGGTCTCGGCGAGGAAGGTCTTGGTCAGCGCGTCGGGATTGTCGGTGATGCTTTCATCGGCTCCGACGATCAGGTTGAGCGGCCGGTCGAGCGAGAATTCGGTCTCGTGCAGGATGTAGTTGATCGACGCGTCGGTCGTGAGCCGCAATACCCCGGTGTCGCCGAAGAAGCGCGCATGGTTGCTGCCCGAGGTGAGCTTGGCCTTGTGCGCGCCGTAGTCGAAGGTCGGCCGCAGCCGGATGGTGATACGCGGCCGGCCGGCCACGGGCTCGAGCCGGCGCACCAGCATGGGCGGACGGAACATGCGGCCGAAGCGGCGGAAGCGCGGCGCGAAGTCGACGATGCGCACGGTGCCGCTGTTGCCGTCGATCACGGTCTCCAGGATGGCGGTGTTGTGCAGGTAGCGCTGGCGGCCGACTTCCTTGGCGCCCGCGACCACGACATCCATGAAGCCGCCCTGCGGGTCGTCGCCGCCCAGCAGCGCATTGAACACCGGATCGCCGTCGAGCCGGCCGATGCCGTGCCACACATGCCGGCCCTTGCGGTCGACGAGGCTGGCGATGGCGCAGTTGCCGATGACGCCGAGATCGAGGCTGCTCATGGCGCGGCTCCGGCCGACACGGCAGGCGGCATGTTGCGTCCGCTCAGCAGCTCGACGCCGCGCTTCAGCCAGGCGCGCACCGCCGCCGGCTGGCCGCCGAACACCTCGGCGACGCGCAGGCCCTGGCCGCCGAACTGTCGTGCCGCTTCCATGCCGGCCTCGTCGGTGAAGTCGTCGCCGACGAAGATCGGCCGGCGACCCTGGAAGGGCTGGCGCTTCATCAACTGCTCGACGGCATGGCCCTTGGAGGCCGCGCGCGGTCCGATCTCGACGGCCTCGCGCGCCGGCAGCAGCCGGAACCACGGATGATCCTGCGGCACCAGAGCCCGAACCAGCCGCCACACATCGTCGCCACGCTCGGGCACCAGGCGATAGTGGATGGCAACACCATGCGGCTTGGGCTCGACCAGCACGCCGGGCCAACGCTCGGCCGCGCCGACCAGGGCCTCGCGCCAAGCCTCCGGCACGGCGAGCCCTTTGGGCATCTCCTCGATCTTGCCGTCCTGATAGCGCATCGACGCGCCATGCTCGCCGGCCGCGGTGGCGACGAAGGGATTGAGCAGATCGTCGACGACGCCGATCGACCGGCCGGTGACGATCGCGACCGCACCGCCGAGCTCGGCACGCAGGCTCTCAAGCAGCTGCGGCAGCTCTGGCGGAACGACGACCGATTCCGGCGTCTCCGCGATCTCCAGCAGGGTGCCATCGAGATCGAGGAATAGCGCGTTCGTCCGGTCGAGATCCGGCGGTGTCATCCAGCTAAAATCCCCTCTGCGCTTACGACATTTCATCAGGCGCGAAGAGGTTCTCGACCACGACACGCCGCGTGCGGGGCCGCCCCGAAGGCGTGACCGCGCTTTGCGCGCGGGGAGCTAACGCTCATCGCGCGCGGGAGTTCCCTAGAAGGGGGCGTGGTTGTGGCGATTGTGAGGCGAAAAAACAGCCCGCTGCTTTTGCTAGCGCAGTGGCCCAAATGCCTGCCAGAACGACTTGCCCGATTCGTAGGCAGCGGCGGCTGGGGAAATTCCCGCATCACGCAGACTGCGAGCATCCATTGCAGCAAGATGACGGCGTGCCGACACGCGGGCACGCCAGATCTTGAGAGTCATCGCCAGCCGATGCCGTAGCGACGGCCGTGACGACACCATCGTCACCAATGCGGCAGGGTGAGCAGCGAGGCGCTGGCGGGACTGGTAGCTCATCTGAACCCTCCTTGGGTCTGATGAGCCGAAGGTGAGCTTCCGGCGGCGGTCTCTCAATTACACGCGAGGTAATCGACGCTGCATCTCGTCAATCAACCTCACCCGATCGATGTAGGGCAGTCGGGTGATCCTGCGAATGCCATTGGCAACGCACTCGAGCGTCGTGTCGTGGAAGGTTACAATGAAATGCCGGCAATGGCTGTACAGTGCCGCATGATGCTTGGGATGGACGCGGTTCATGCGCTCCAGCGCCCGGATCCACGACGAGTCCCGCACCTCGTACGCGCGGCCGGAATTCAGACCTCTCTCAAAGAGAGCATGACCTCTGATCGCCTCGTCGTTCGGCACCCCGAGATAGTGGGCCGTGACGCCATCGAACTCGACGATCGCGACCTCCTCACATGTCGGGTGCAGGAGATAGGCAAGCACCATCTCGTTGTCGTCGGCCAGCACCAACGGCGTCGGCGCGCCGCCAGATTGCAGGGGGAAGTCCTTCAACTCCTCGAGCCGGTCATGGCTGTCGACTGTGTACATCGTGCTACCTCAAGGCCCTCAGCGTGGACCGTATGGCATCGAGGCCATCGGTCAATGCCGCCGGACCGGGCTGCAGGATGATCGGCGACTTGATCTCGTGGATGCGGCCGTTGGCGACCGCGGGCAACGCGGCCCAGCCCGGTCGTTCGGCGATCTGACGCGGCACGACCTTGCGGCCGCACCATGAGGCCAGGATCACATCGGGGCGCGCGGCGATCACCTGTTCGGACGACACGATGCGGTCGCGCGCAGCAGTGGCAGTGCGCAGGTGGGCGAACACGTCCTCGCCGCCGGCGATCTCGATCAGCTCCGATACCCAGCCGATGCCGGAGATCATCGGATCGTTCCATTCCTCGAAGTAGACTCGCGGCCGCGACGCGCCTTTGCTTGCTCGCGCCATTTCCATCACCCGCGCTTCGAGCGAACGCGCCAGCGCCTCGGCCTTGTCGCCGGCGCCGACCAAGGCGCCGACGGTGCGGATCATGGCGAAGATGCCCGCTATGTCGCGCTGGTTGAAGAGATGGACGGCGATGCCGGCCTTGGCCAGCTCGCTCACGATGTCGGCCTGCAGGTCGGAGAAGGCCAGCACCAGGTCGGGCTGCAGCGCCAGGATCTTGTCGAGTCGGGCCGAGGTGAAGGCGCTGACCCGCGGCTTCAGCCGCACTTCGGGCGGCCGCACGGCGTAGCCCGAGACGCCGACGATGCGGTCCTGCTCGCCCAGGAGATAGAGCGTCTCGACGGTCTCCTCGGTGAGGCAGATCAGGCGTTGGGGCGGAAAACGGCGCATGGCGCAGTCTAAAGCACATTCCGTCCGGCTGGATCAGCCGGACGGAATGTGCCTGTGTAACCCAGTATCACCGGTGCGCGCGTTCCCAATTGGAAGGAACCGCACGCGGTTCCTTCCAATTGGGAACCGCTCTAGCAAATGGCTGGCTTGAGAAATTGTCGGGCCGCAATCGCCGTCACCACGCTACTCTTGGCCATCCATCGGAGGTTTCCATGCTGTCTAGCCAGCGCGCCCTGTTCGACATCCCGCGCGAGGTCTGTTTCTTCAACGCCGCGACCTACAGCCCATTGCCGATCGCGGTGCAGGAGGCCGGCCGCGCCGCCGTCGCGCGCAAAGGCCAGCCCTGGAAGCTCGCCGCCGACTTCCAGCCGCAGCAGTACGAGCGCGCACGCAAGGCGGCGGCCGCGCTGATCGGGGCCGACTCCGTCGACGTCTCGCTGATCCCCTCGGTCGGCTACGGCGTCTCCACCGCCGGCAAGGTGCTGACCATCCCGCGCGGCAGCCGCGTGCTGGTGCTGCAGGACGACCACACCTCGCCGGTGCTGGAATGGATGAGCCGTGCCGAAGCCGGCGGATTCACGGTCGAGACGGTGAAGCAGCCGACCGACGGCGACTGGACCTCGGCGGTGCTGTCCGAGATCGACCGGGCCGGCGCCGAGCCGCTGGCGCTGGTCTCGATCTCCTCGGTCCATTGGTCGGACGGCGGCGCCCTCGACATGGCGCGCATCGCCACGGCGGCCAAGGCCAAGGGCTCCGTCCTGCTGGTCGACGCCACGCACGATGTCGGCATCCGCCACATCGACGTGAAAAAGCTCGATCCCGACTTCCTGATCTTCCCGACCTACAAGTGGGTGCTCGGCCCCTACGGCCGCGCCTTCATGTATGTCGCCAAGCGCCATCAGCATGGCGTGCCGCTCGAGCAGACGGCGCCGGCGCGCAAGGCGGTGTCGGCCGAGGACACGGTCTACTTCCGCGACACCGCCTATCAGGAAGGGGCGCGCCGCTACGACATGGGCGAGCGTGATCACTTCATCTCCATGGAGATGGCGGCGATCGGCATGGAGATGATGGCGGGCTGGGGCAACGAGCCGATCCGCGCGCGGCTTGCCATGCTGACCGACAAGCTGGCCGACGGTCTCGCCAACACCGGCGTGCAGGTGATGGACAGGAAGCTGCGCGCGCCGCACGTGCTCAGCCTCTACTTCCCCAAGGGCATGGCAACCGACCTGCCCAAGCGGCTCGCGGCCGAGAATGTCTACGCAGCACCACGCCTCGGCCGGCTGCGCATCAGCCCGCACGTCTACAACGACGAGCAGGATGTCGAGCGCTTCGTCGAAGTCTTCCGCAAGGTGGCGATGTAGGGGCCGGGAATTCGGACGAATTCGGACAGCTGTATGCCAGCTGGCCGGCGCCCATCCCGTCCGGCTGAAGGCAGCCGGACGGGATGACCAGCTCTCGGGCGGGAGCGATCTGGTTTTATGGTCGGATAAACGATGCATAGAGCGACAGACGCTCGCACTCTAGCAAGAACCGTCGTGCTTGTAAATAACTTTAGTCAACGTTGGCATCGCAGCGCCCTGCCGAGCAATGCCGGGTTCTTTTATTGCGACTTTTGATGCTCCAGGAGGGGCCATATCTGGACATCACCGACGTCATTCATACCTTGCCTTGCGTCGCCGACCGATGTGCAAGCAGTGCTGTCACCGCGCCGGATCGAGGTCGAAATCCCTGTAGCCAGCCGTCAGAGGTGCCGCGTTTCCCGCGGTACCTTGTCCCAGGCGTTGTGTTGGCCGTCCTGAAATTGGATCGGGCCGGCCGCCATCTCTTCCGGCGCCGCGCCATCCAGGCAGGCGACGTTGACGGCGTAGAAGGTGCCGCCCAGCGCGTCCATGTGGCCGCGGCCGAACGGCTTGATGCCGCAATGCCGGCAGAAGAGATGATGGATGTTGTTGCTGCCGAACTGGTAGTCGGAAAGATCGTTCTCGCCCTGGAGGATTCGGAAATCTTCCTTGCGCGCGATCGCCTTCCAGAACCGGCCTTTGGCGCACACCGAACAATTGCAACGGCTGGTGCCGTCCGCCGGATCGAGCCGGCATTCGAAACGCACCGCGCCGCAGTGGCAGCCGCCTTGATGGAGCTTTTTCATCGCCGATCACCTCACGGTTGATACTTAACTAATTGGTTAAGTGTTGAACCACCACAATCGCCCTGTCAAGGTGGCCAGAGAATCAGAGAGGGATTTGTTTGCGTAACACTCGTCGAGGCCTGCTGGTTGGAGCGTTTGCGTTGCCTGTTCTCGCGGCGACGCGTCACTCGGCAGCCCAGAATTTTCCCAGCCGTCCGATCAGGATCATCGTGCCCTTCCCGCCCGGCGGCGGCGTCGACCTGACCGGCCGGCTGCTGATGGAGCCGCTTTCGAAGGATCTCGGCCAGACGATCGTGATCGAGAACAAGGGCGGCGCGGGCGGCGTCATCGGCGTCGAGGCGATGTCCCATGCTCCGCCCGACGGCTACACGCTCTCGCTGACCGGTGCGGGCACCGTCACCGCCGGACCTCATCTGCGCAAGCTGCCCTACGACCCGATGGGGCTCTCCCACATCACGCGGCTGGTGCGCATGCCGTTCATCGTGGCGGTGCGCAACGACCTGCCGGCCAGGACGCTGCCGGAGTTCATGGATCTCGCGAAGAAGACCGAGATCCGCTGGGCCTCCGGCGGCATCGGCACCAGCCAGCATCTGGCAGGCGAACTGTTCGTGCAGATGTCGGGGCTGAAGATGGTGCACGTGCCCTATCGCGGCACCGGACCAGCGCTGAACGACCTCGCCGCCGGCATCGTCGACGCCTATTTCGGCGATCCCGCCACCTTGGGTTTGATCAAGAGCGGCAAGGCACGCGCCATGGCCGTGACCTCGCCCGAGCGCTGGCCGGTGCTGCCCGATGCGCCGGCGCTCGCCGAAGCCGTGCCCGGCTATCAAGCGGAGAACTGGTACGGCATCGCCGCACCGCCGAAGACACCCGAGCCGATCCTGGCGACGCTCACGGCCGCCATCCTGAAGGCGATGGCCGATCCGGCGGTGAAGGCGAAGTACGACGAGGTCGGGCTGCATCCGGCCACGCTACCGAAGGCCGAGTACATCGCCTTCCTCCAACGTGATTCCAAGACCTGGGGCGACGTCGTCACCAAGGGCAACATCAAGATCGACGAAAACTGAGATGACCACTGCCCATCAGGCGCGGCTTGCCGTCGACATCGGCGGAACCTTCACCGATGTCGTCCTCGAGAGAGGCGACAAGGCCCATGCCATAAAAGTCCTGACCACGCCCGACGCGCCCGAGCGCGGTGTGATCGAGGGCGTGCGCGCCATCCTGGGCGAGGCCCAGTGCCCGCCGGCAGAGGTCGGCCTGGTCGTGCACGGCACGACGCTCGCCACCAACGCCCTGATCGAGCGCAAGGGCGCGCGCACGGCGCTGCTGACGACGGCGGGCTTCCGCGATTCGCTGGAGATCGCCTGGGAGCACCGCTTCGAGCAGTACGACATCTACATGGAGCGGCCCGATCCGCTGGTGCCGCGCGACCTGCGCTTCGGCGTGCCCGAGCGCGTCGCCGCCGACGGCGCCGTGCTTCTGGCGCTCGACGAGCAGGCGGTGCGCCAGGTCGCCGCCGAGCTGCGCGCCCAGAAGATCGAGGCCGTGGCCGTGTGCTTCCTGCACAGCTTCACCAACGAGGCGCACGAGCGGCGCGCCGGCGCGATCCTGGCCGAGGAGCTGCCCGGCGTGGCCATCTCGCTCTCCTGCGAGGTCTGCCCCGAGATCCGCGAGTACGAGCGCACCTCGACGACCATCGCCAACGCCTACGTCCTGCCGCGCATGGCGGGCTACCTCGGCGAGCTCGAAGCCAACCTGCGCAAGGAAGGCATCGCCGGTCCGCTGCTGCTGATGATGTCGTCGGGCGGCATCACCACGGTCGAGACGGCGCGGCGCTTCCCGGTGCGGCTGGTCGAATCCGGACCGGCCGGCGGTGCGATCCTGGCGCTCACCGTGGCGGCGGAGAACGGCCTCGACAAGGCCGTCGCCTTCGACATGGGTGGCACGACGGCCAAGCTCACCCTGCTCGACGACCTCGAGCTGCAGCGCTCGCGCCAGTTCGAGGTGGCGCGGGCCTATCGCTTCGTGCAGGGCAGCGGCCTGCCGGTGCGCATCCCCGTGATCGAGCTGGTCGAGATCGGCGCCGGCGGCGGCTCGATCGCCCGCATCGATGCGCTGGGCCGCATCCAGGTCGGCCCCGATTCGGCCGGCAGCGTGCCCGGTCCCGCGAGCTACGGCCGCGGCGGTGCCGAGCCCACGGTCACCGATGCCGACACGGCGCTGGGCCGCCTCGATCCGAAACGCTTCGCCGGCGGCGCCATCCCGCTTCATCGCGACAAGGCCGACGCGGCTCTGCAGTCGCTGGCGGGTCCCCTCAACACCAACGCCCAGGGCGCGGCGGCCGGCATCGCCGAAATCGTCGACGAGACCATGGCGAGTGCGGCGCGCGTGCATGCCGTCGAGAACGGCAAGGACACCGCCGACCGCACCCTGATCGCCTTCGGCGGCGCGGCGCCGCTGCACGCCGCGCGGCTGGCGCGCAAGCTCGGCATGAAGAAGGTCGTGGTCCCGGTCGGCGCCGGTGTCGGCTCGGCTTTCGGCTTCCTGCGCGCGCCGATCGCCTACGAGGTCGTGCGCACGCGCCATCTCCGGCTCGACCTGTTCGACGCCAAGACGGTGAACGGCCTGTTCGCCGCCATGCGCGAGGAAGCGGAATCGGTGATTCGGCTCGCCGCCCCCAAGGAGAAGCTGGTCGAGACCCGCCAGGCCTTCATGCGCTATCGCGGCCAGGGGCACGAGATCGCGGTGCCCCTGCCCAACCAGGCGCTCGACGTCGATGCCGCGCGCGAGCTGCGTCGGCGTTTCGAAGAGACCTACGAGACGGTGTTCGGCCGCATCATTCCCAAGCTCGAGGTCGAGGCGCTGACCTGGACCTTATCGCTCGCCACCGACCGGCCATTGCCCAAGCCCACGACCGAGGCCAAGGCAGCCGGCGCGCCGAAGGCGAATGGAAGCCGAGAAGTGCTCGATCCGTCCTCGGGCCGGCACGAGCAGGCCGCGATCCACGAGCGCACGTCGCTCGAGCCCGGCATGTCGCTCGACGGGCCGGCATTGATCGTCGAGGATGGCACCACGACCGTGGTGCCGCAGGGATTTGCGGCCCGCATCAACGCGCTGGGCCAGATCGTGTTGGAGGATCGAGCATGAGCACGCCTTCGGATATCCGCCTGCAGGTGATGTGGAACCGCCTGCTGAGCGTTGTCGAGGAGCAGGCGCGCGCCCTGGTGCGCACCGCCTTCTCGACCAGCGCGCGCGAGGCGGGCGACATCTCGGCCGGCGTGTTCGACCTCGAAGGCCAGATGCTGGCCCAGGCCGTCACCGGCACGCCGGGCCACGTGAATTCGATGGCCCGCAGCGTCATCCACTTCATCCGCGAATTCCCGGTCGAGACCATGAAGCCGGGCGATGCGTACGTGACCAACGATCCGTGGAAGGGCACCGGCCATCTCTACGACATCGTCGTCACCTCGCCCGCGTTCCACAAAGGCAAGCTGGTGGCGCTGTTCTCCTGCACCACGCACGTGGTCGACATCGGTGGGCTGGGCCAATCGCCCGACGGCCGGCAGGTCTATCACGAAGGCCTGTTCCTGCCGCTGCTGCCCTTGATGCGCGAAGGCAGGATCGACGAGAGCGTGATGCGCATCGTGCGCGCCAACGTGCGCGAGCCCGTCCAGGTCGAGGGCGACCTGCACGCGCTGATCGGCTGCAACGGCATCGGCGAGAAGCGGCTAAGCGACATGATGACCGAGCACGGCATCGACAATCTCGACGAGCTCGGCCGGCACATCATCGACAAGAGCCGCGCCGGCATGGTGGCGGCGATCGGCAAGCTGCCGCGCGGCACCTGGAAGGGCCACATGCGGATCGACGGCTACGACGCGCCGATCGACCTGCACGCCGCCGTCACCATCCATGCCGACCATATCGCCGTCGACTATGCCGGCACCTCGGGCTCGTCGATCTACGGCATCAATTCGCCGATGTGCTACACCGAGGCCTACACCGCCTTCGGCATCAAGTGCGTGGTGGCGCCGACCATTCCCAACAATGCCGGCACGCTCGATTCGATCCTGGTGACGGCGCCCGAGAACACCATCGTCAACGCGCTGTTCCCGGCGGCGGTGAACGCACGCAGCACCATCGGCCACATGCTGCCCGACGTCTGCTACGACGCCCTGCACCAGGTGATCCCCGGCAAGGTGCCGGCCGAGGGCACCAGCAACCTGTGGAACCTGAAGCTCGGCGCCGGCCACGGCATGA
>JACPOB010000179.1 GCA_016185145.1 Rhodospirillales bacterium
CCTGTCTGATGCCAAACGACAAACGACCAGAGGCGCCCGCCACCCCGGCCGACATCAATCGGAATCGATGGCCGGCTTCGATCGGAATCAGGTGGCCGACATCAATCGGAATGCCCGGCCGACTTCAGCGGAATCCGCAGCCGGGATGATGACGGTGCCGCCGCGCGTGGCTGTCGTGGCGAGAATGTCAGCCAGTCGTTGCTCAGGATCGCTGGTGTCATGACGGCGGTCGCCATAGGTCGACTCGACGACCAAGTAGTCGCTTGCCGGCGGAAGCGCAGGTTCCAGCATCACCGGATCGTTCGGCCTGCCGAGGTCGCCGCTGAACAAGGCCGATACCCTGTCGTCGTTTATACGGACCATGGCAGCGCCGAGGATATGGCCCGCCGGCAGGAACATCGCCTCTGTCTGCTCGACTGGTGAGAAAAGCTTGCCGAACGGGACCGCGCGCAGGTGCGTCAACGCTGCGCGGGCGTCTTCCGCCGTGTAGAGCGGCAGCGCCGGCTTGTGCCGCGAATAGCCGTGGCGATTGGCGAACTCCGCGTCACGCTCCAGCAGATGGCCGCTGTCAACCAGCAAGATCTCGCAGAGATCGCGCGTCGCCGGCGTGCAGTAGACCGGGCCGCGAAAACCCTTCTTCACCAGCACCGGCAGGTAGCCGGAGTGGTCGAGATGCGCATGAGTGAGCACCACGGCATCGATCGAGCGCGGGTCGACCGGCAGATCGGCCCAGTTCCGCTCCTTCAGCTCCCGCTGGCCCTGGAACAGGCCGCAATCGACGAGAAGCTTCTTCTTGCCGGCCGTCAGCAGGGTCTTGGAGCCGGTGACCGTGTGCGTTGCACCGAGAAAGGTCAGCCGCATGTCGCCTCGCGCGCGAGCTTGCCTTCTCGCTTGCTCTCGCACATGACCGAGTGCATGCGCCGGGGTGGGAGATGGGCGGTGAGGCCGCGCCGGCACAGCACCTGCCACGCCTCCTCCGGCTCCTCGACGAAGTCGAACAACTGCCGGTCCGAGTCGCCGATCGCGCCTTCGGCGGCCAGCGCGTCGAAGTCGATGATACGCCGCCAATAATCGCGTCCGAACAGCACGACCGGTATGGACGGCATCTTGCGCGTCTGCAGCAGGGTCAGGATCTCGAACAGCTCGTCGAGCGTGCCGAAGCCGCCCGGGAAGACGGCCAGCGCATTGGCCCGCATTGCCAGGTGCATCTTGCGCATGGCGAAGTAGTGGAAGCTGAAGGTAAGCGACGGCGTGGAGTAAGCATTCGGCTCCTGCTCCGCCGGCAGCGTGATGTTGAAGCCGATGCTCGGCGCGCCGGCTTCAGCGGCGCCGCGGTTGGCCGCTTCCATGATGCCGGGCCCGCCGCCGGTCGCGATGACGTTTTCGCCGCAGCCCTGTGCCGCGCCCAGCGCCCCGCCCCGCAGGGAGACCAGGCGGGCGAAAGCGCGCGCCTTCTCGTAGTATGCTGCTCGCCGCTTCAGATGCTCGAAGTTCGCGCCGCCGTTGCGAAGCCGCGCCAGCTGCTCGGGCGAAGGAATGCGCGCGCTGCCGAAGACGACCACCGTCGAGCAGATGCAGGCCTTGCGCAGGGCGACCTCAGCCTTGGCGTATTCCATGGCGAAGCGCAGCGGTCGCATCTCGTCGGACAGGATGAATTCCTTGTCGTCGACCGGCAGCAGGAAGCTCGCCGAGCGCTGCTGCCGTTCATTGTTTGGTATCATGCCTGCCCTCCCACCTTCGCGTTGATGATGGGACCGTCCGACCGAAACTCACTTGACTTGGATCAACTACCTTTTTGGTGAGCGCACGCGGAAGCCACGGGCGCACTTGAGCCATATCAAAGCGCGGTCTCACGCAGCGCCGTATCAACAGAATGCTGGATCTCCCAGCGTCCCACGAGATGGAGGCAATTGTGGCAACTTTTTTCAGATCAGCAGTGGCGAGCGCTATCCTTGCGGCGGCTGTGTCGTTCGCGTTCGTGCAAGCAGCTTCGGCACAGACGAACACGCAGAGCCAGGGTGGGCATATGGGCGGCGGTACGCAGCCCGGCGCGGGTACCCACGGACATTCATCGTCGCCGAAGGCTGGCGAGACCAAGGACATCCAGGACAAGCAGCACAGCATGCCGGCAACGCCGAGCCATTCGGGTGGGCCAGCTACCGGAAAGTCCAATCAGTAGATGTTGGCTCACACTCCCCGTTTTTCTGGAGTTCGTAGCAGCGCCGTGCCCTTCAGGGCACGGCGCTGTAAGCCGTCCGTGAGGTAGGTCAGGAAGGAAGGACTGCGCGCGGGCTGGGTTGGACGTCTACCGCCTGCAGGCAGGCCTGGCCGCCGGGAGGCGTGACTGAAACTAACCCAACTTGCGCAGAATCGACACCTCGTCTCAACAGAATCAAAGGGTTAGCCGAAAAGTCGGCACTACATTTTTGGTTCTGGTGTTGGCTCAGGCGGTGAGCGCGAGAGGCAAGTCGAGGTCGCCGGCGCGCATGCGCTTTGGCAGGACGAGGCCGAGCCGATCGAGCAAGTGCGCCTGAGCGTCGTCGGGCTGAGCGATGCAGCGCAGGCGGATCTCGCCGTGCGTGGTGGTGGGCAGGATGACGTCGTGCGAGTGGATGCAGGCGAATTCGTCGAGCACGGTACGCGGCGAGTTGCCCAAGCCGGCGCGGTGCTGCCACATCTCCAGGCACTTCCACAGCACGAAGGCGAGGAAGCAGACCGGGATATGAGCCTGCACGCGATCGGCACGCTGATGCCAGATCGGCCGCACGCGCAACTGATCCTTGTGGATGCGGAAGGCAGCCTCGGCCTGGGTGAGCTGGATGTAAGCCCGCCACAGCTGCTCGTCGTTCCAGTCTTCGATGTTGGTGCGCAGCACGTAGGCGCCTTCCGAGATGGCGGCCCAGTCGTCGAAGGCCTGGTCGAGCTCGACGTGCAGGCGAAGGCCGGCCGGACAATCGGCCGCCGGCAGGGTGATCTTGAAGCGTGCAGCCGAGCGCTGGTTGCGCAGCAGGATGCGACCGATCTGGCGGTTGATCTGCGCGGCGCTCAGCCGCTTGGTCGAGGGCTCGCTCCGCGCGCCAAGCTTGGCCAGCGCCGCCTCGATGCGGCGGCTGAACTTGTCGTGCATGGCCTGCTCTTTGGTGCGCCGGTCAGCCGAGCGGCATAGGATCGCCGTCTCGGCCGTGTCGGGCCAGCGCACGAGCTTGACCTCGATGCCCTCGCGGATCGTGCGCCAGCCGCTGGTCGCAGCCAGCTCGGCGGCGAACTTGCGCAGCTCGGCCTTGGGCGCGCCGATGATGTAGCGCCGCCCGGTCTGGCGCAGCCACGCCAAGTTCTCGGCGCTGGACATGCCGCGATCGGCGATCCAGACGCGGCCGACCACGCCGTGGCGGGCCTCCATGCTCTCGACGATGGTCTGCACGGTCTTGCTGTCGTGGGTGTTGCCGGCAAACACCTCGTAGCCCAGCGGAAAGCCGTCGAAGGTGACCACCAGGGCGATGCAGACCTGCTTGCAGTCGGGCCGGTGATCGCGGCTGTAGCCGCGTCGCGCCAGCGGGTTGGCCTCCGCCTCGCCCTCGAAGTAGGTGCTGGTCACGTCGTACAGCAGCACCTCGTTGTCGACCGAAAACAGCTCGCCGCAGCGCCGCGACAGATGGGCTTCCAGCTCAGCCTTATGCTCCAGCAACAGATCGAGCGCGCGATAAAGCCGGTCCTTGTTGACCAGATCGGGCGCCAGCTGCAGCAGATCGCAAAGCGCCGTGCGCCGGTACCGGTCCTCGGCAATGTGCAGTTCGCTCGACGGTTCGCACAGCCGGGCCGCCACCAGCACCGCCGCCATCTTCGCCCACGGCACTGCTTCCTTGCCCGATGGCAACAGCTTCTCGCACAGATCGGCCAGTCCCGTGCCTTGCCACAACGCCAGCGCCAGGTACACGTCGCCGAACCGCCGCGAGCGTTCAACCCGCACGCCCTTCAAGCGCACCGGCACTGTCAGATGCTGCTTGCCGTCGTCGAACAGCTCCGCCTGCTCGGGCTCACCGATCAGACGGCGCGCCAGCGCTCGCGCCTGAAGCCGGCCCCGCGCATCGAGCTCGCCAAGTTGTGCCACTGTCTGCTGGATGACGCGACGGCCGACCCGCACGCTGCGCACAAGACGCCAGTAACGGTGGACTTTGCCGTCCTTCTTCCGCGTCGTGTAGCGCAAGTCATCACAACGCAACCTCTCTCAAAAGAAAATGGGGATGGTCGGCACTACACGCTCATTCCAGCGCCGTACGCCGTCCAACCCCTTGATCTCCTTCAGCCTGCTCGGCCCAAAAAAGAAAAAACGACTTCCAACTGCGCAAGTTGGGCTAACCTACTTGGCAGCCAGCCAGGCTGGTGGACCCCGCCAGGACGATAGCGGCCATCAGGTTGACGTACATGTGGTTCTTCCTGTCCGTTGTGCCCGCGAGCATCGCCTCTCTGGCCATTTGCAGACAATGAGGCTGGACGGTCTCCGGCATAAACCCGGCATAGGAATTATCTACCTACAGATATGCTGGCCCTTGTCGTCCATCTGGATGGTCGTTCCGGCCGGGCATTGCGGCGTTGTGGCGCCAGGGCTTGCCGGAGCATGCGCGGACGACGGCGGCGTGCCCGGACCCTTGTGCATGTGGTCCATCATGCCGCCCATGCCTCCCATCCCCATGCCGCCCTGGCCCTGGTTGCCCTGGCCCATGCCCTGATTGTTTTGGCCCGTGCCGCCCTGGCCCTGGGTGGTGCCCTGACCCTGGTTGCCCTGGCCCATCCCGCCCATTCCCATGCCGCCCTGGCCTTGGTTCGTGCCCTGACCTTGGCCCATCCCGCCCATGTTGTGTTCCCGCTGCATCTGCTGTCCTTGCGAGGGCGCAGGTGTGGACGGTTGCTGGGCCGCGGCACCAAGAGAAGCGAGGACCAGCAAACCAGCCAATTCGAGCACACCGATGCGGTTCATGTGAAGCTCCTTGCGATTTCGGAGGCATTAAAGCCCCGCCGGAAGGGCACCACCTTGATCCATCTCAAGCCGCATTAGTGATGCTTGTACCAACCGACGCCGCGAATATCGTTCCAGGCGTCGGTCTGGTGGCAAAGGTAGCACTGCTCGACGCGGGCATGATGCTGCCGCGCCACCATCATCGAGATCATCTCAAAGTGATGCATGTAATGGCTGGGCGGCGCCTGGTGGCACTGGGCGCATTCCGTCGAGCTGGGCGACGGATGCCTGAACCCGGCTACCTTCCAGGTTTCGGTGAGATGGCAGGCGGCGCATTCCTTGCCGAACAGGTCGCGATGCGGGCTGCGGTTGCTGTGGCAGGCGAAGCAGTCGAGGCCGTCGGTGCGCTCCCGTCCGACTCCCAGATGAGACCACCAATGGGACGGCGCGGGCGGACGGTCCGCGCGGCCGATAGCCAGCAACGCGTCATGGTCCATCCGCGTGGGCCGCACGCCCCCCACATGCTCGACATGACAGGCAGTGCACGACTGGATGGTCGCATGAAAGGCGGTCGATTCCCGCGCCAGCGTCGTGGCATTCGTCGCATGACAGGAAATGCAGGTGACGGCCTCCACGCCGCGGGTTGCGGTGTGGCAGGCCTCGCATTTATTGGAGAGAAAGGCGTGCCGGGCTGACAGCTCGCCCGGCTTCATCCATGTCGTCCAATGTGGGATGGCGGCCGAGCCATCGCGATAGATCGTGGCGGTAACGGCGCCGGCGCCAGCGATCGACGCCACGGTCAGCACCAGCCAGGCGAACGTCCGCCATTTCATGGCAGCCACCGCAGGCCATAATAGATACCGCTGGCGATATGCATCAGCAGGAGGGCATAGAGCGCGATGGAAGCCGCGACATGGACGACGATCCAGCGGCCGGCGATGCGCTTGGCGGCCTCGCGCGCGATGATGGCATACTCCGCATCGGCAAGGGCGTCGACCAAGTCGAGGATGGGGACGTCTGCTACCGGCGTTGCCGCGGTCCGCCGCGTAGCGAGCACAAGCGCTGCTCGGTCGTAAGCGGTGCGCAGGGTGCCGAGCAGCGTCTGCTGCCGGCGAACTTCACCGCCGAGATGCCCGAGATAGTAGCGGCCGAGGAAGCCTGTCGCCACGATGACCAGGATGGCGACGACCAGGGCGATGCCAAGGGCGCTCTCGTACTTGTGGCCCGAATGCAGGATGGCAAGGATCGAGGCCAGGAGACCGCCGTAGATGTGGAGGCTGAGCAGTCGGCCCAGGGGCAAGCGCGGCGTGACGCGCCGCTTCAGCCAGGCGACGTACTTGACCGCCGGGTAGAACAGGATGGCGATCACCAGCAACGTGGCCGTGATGCCCAGCACGCCACCGGTCAGGCTCCCTGGGAAGCGCGGCGAGACATGCAGCAGGTAGCCCGGCGCCAGGAACAGGACGCCCGTGCCAAGCGCCAGGACGATCAGTCTCTCGCGGTCGTTCATGTCAGGCGTCTACCGCGATGTCGTGCAGGGCATGCGCCTGGCAGGCGAGAATGAGGCCATTGGCCTTGTCCTCGTCGGTCAGGGCGTCCTGCACCTCCATGGTCACCTGTCCGGACAGCAGCCGCGTCTTGCAAATGCCGCAAGTGCCGACGCGGCACGAATAGTCGATCGGCACGCCGATCGATTCGGCCACCTCGAGCACGCTCTTGTCCGGCGGCAGCGGCGCGGACCGCGCCGACCGGGCGAACGACACTGTCGCGGTCGCGGGCCCGACCGCCTGCTGAGGCGATACATCCGCTGCGGCCGCATCGACTTTATCAAGAAGCCTCGCGACGGAAGCCGGCGGCGGTGGCGGGGGCGCCGGCCTGGCGGGCGGCACCAAGCCCGTCGCCGGGCCGAAGGCTTCGGTCTTGATCTGGTCGGGTGGCACGCCCAGCTCGCCCAGGAGCCCGCGTATGGCTTCCATCATGGGGGGCGGGCCGCACAAATGGACGCGCCGCTTCTCGATACCCGGCACGGCATGTGCCAGCGTCTCCCGGCTGATGGGCCCCTCCAGACCCATCCAGGCCGTGCCTTCCGAGCGCGACCCGACCGTGGCCGCGACATGCAATCGGGGATACCGGCGCTGAAGATATTCGAGTTCTTCGCGGAAGATGAACTCCTCGGTGCTCCGCATGGCGAAGACCAGGAAGACCTCGCCCGGCCAGGACGTGTCAGTGAGGTAGCGGATCACGCACATCATGGGCGTGATGCCGACGCCGCCCGCGATCAGCACGATGTTATCGGCCGTGCCGCCGTCGAAAGTGAAGGCGCCGGCAGGACCGCTCACCTGCAGCACATCGCCGACGGCAAGCTTATCGTGCAGGAAGCGGGAGAACTCGCCCTCGTCCTCGCGCTTGACCGTGATCTCCACGTACGAGTTGCGGCTGGGCGGCGAAGCGATGGTGTAGGAGCGCCGTATCGTCCTGCCTTCGATATCGGTCGAGAAGTTGAGAAACTGACCCGGAACGAAGGTGAAGGGGACAGGGCCGCCGTTCGGATCGACGAGCCGGAAGGTTTTCACATGAGGCGTTTCGCGGACAATCGAGGCGACCAGCAGGCTCCCGATCCACCCGCGACCCGGGGCAACAACTGCGCGGGGCATGGGCGGAGCCGTCACTTGCGGCGTTGGCGGCTGCGCTGGCGGTCGCTGGACGGGCACCGGGACAGGCACCGGCACTGGGGTGGCCTTCGTCAGCTGGTTCACCAGGGCGATGGAACGACGATGGCGCGCCACCCCAAATGCAAGCACCGTCAAGGCGAACAGGGCGGCCACGACCATCGAGATGAAGTGAAACCAGGAAATTCCAAACGGCCTGACAGGCCCATCCACAGACGAAGCGCCTGGCGACAGGTTCATCTGTTCGCGGAACCAGGCAAGGGCGATCTGCCGCGGCGGCTGTCCCTCCGAGAGTGCCCTGAGCGCCGCGGTGCCGCTTTCCATTTCTCCCAGTGCAACTCGTTGCCGTGTCATCGCCGCCACCATGCCGGCCGTGTCGTTGCCGATCATGGCGCGATGGTAGTCGTTCTGCGCTTGCGCCAGGGCCGCGTTGCCGGCGTTAATGTGCTCGCGTGCGTCCGCCTCGATCTTGGCGCGCGCCTCGGGCGTCATCGCTGGCAGCTCCATGAGCTGCGGATAGAGCTGCTTCGGCGGCGGCCGGTTCATGCAGCCCATCATGCCGGCCGCGCAGTCGCCTGAGGACGGCGGCGCTGCCGGTGCCGATGGCTGAGGGAGTGAGCCAGGCTCCGTCTGCGTCGTGCCCGGGTGGTGGCCGGCGTGAGGATCCGGTACCTGGGCTGTCGCGGGCAAGACCGTCGCCATGAGCGCAACAGCGGACACGGCGGCGGCGAACCACAATCCGCTGTGCAGGTTCAATGCCATTACGGCAGCTTGAGACAGCCAACCACGAAAGGGCTTGATTTGGGTCAAGGGCATCTCTCTTGCAGCCGGGCGTTGAGCTGACCCCATCAGGTCGTACTGCATCATCTCTGAGAGCTCAACCCCGGCTGACACTCTCGGGTGGCAGGTGGCCACGTACTGCGGATGAACCCGAAGTTGGCGCCGATGTCCTCAGCGGTCAGCCGATCGACGAACCGGGAATATCGCTTGCGTGACCGGCAAGGTAGGGCCGCGGCCCCTTCGTGGTGATCTCGAAGTGCACTTGATCGCGGGTGCAGAATGGCCAAGACAGCGTATCCCCTGTAACCGCCAAGCTAACCGCAGCCGGGAACCGGACGGCCTAGACCCATGTCCGCACGCCAGCAGTGAAACCCAGCTGCTGGGTCGAGCGCCTGCGGCACTAACATAGTCGGCCGTAGAGCCGAACTGGCCGAGATAGGTGATGCCGATATAGGGCGCGAACTGCCGGGTGACCTCATAGCGAAGCCGCAGGCCGGCATCGAGCTCCGACAGCCCGGCGCCGATCAGCCGCGCCGGGTCATCCTTGGTGTAGAACGGGTCATCCTTGGTGTAGAAGTTGAGCTCGATCTGCGGCTGCAGGATCAGCCGCTGCGTGATCAGGATGTCGTAGCTCGCCTCCAGCCGGGCCGCGAGATGTCCGTCGCCACTGACATAGCCGAAGGCCGATACCTTGAACCATTGGGGAGCCAACCCCTGGAAGCCGATCGCACCCCAGCCGCGGGTCGGCTGCGAATCGATGTCCCATCGCGTGCCGATCATGGCATCGAAGTATGTGGTGACGGCGCGGCCGTAGAAGAACTGATGGATGCCGTCGTCCAGTTCGCCGTTACTGTAGCGGCCTTCGGTCAACAGCCAGATCCTGTTTTCATCGGTGCCAACCCAGCCACCTGTTCATGGCATGCGCACCTCGCGCATCATGCCGAGCTCCATGTGATCGAGCAGATGGCAATGGAAGGCCCACCGGCCGGGCTCGTCAGCGGTGACCAGGAAGCTCAGCTTCTCGGCCGGCTTGACGAGGATGGTGCGCTTGTAGGGCAGGTAGTCGCTGTGGCCGTTCTCCAGCTCGCTCCACGCGCCATGCAGATGCATGGGGTGATCCATCATCGTGTCGTTGATCAGGGTGAAGCGGACCCGCTCGCCGAGCTTCAGCATGATGGCTGGTGCATCGGAGAACTTCGTGCCGTCGAAGCTCCACATAAAGCGTTCCATGTTGTCGGTCAGGTGCAGCACGATCTCGCCTGTCGGCGGCCGCGGATCGTTGCCCCGCTTGGCTTTGCGCAGGTCGCTCAGCAGCAGCACGCGCCGGCCGTTGCCGTGGCATCGATGAAGCGCAGTCGTACGCACTCGCCCGGACGGAACAGCGCGGTCCAATTGGCGGCGGGCGGCTGACCATTCATCAGGTAGGTGCAGGTGGCGCCCGACACGTCGAGGATGTCGGTGGGGCTCGTGCGCATGTTGCCCCACATCAGGCGGTCCTGGACCGTCGGCCCCAGGCCGTCGCGCTTGGCGTCCTGGATGAAGGTGCCGAGCGTGCGACGATTGTAATTGTAATAGTCGCTCTGGGACTTGAGGTTGCTGATGATCTTGAGCGGGCTTTCATCGCTCCAGTCGGACAGCACGATCACATAGTCGCGGTCGAAGCGGTTGGCGAAGCCGCCCTTGGGCTCGATGACGATCGAGCCGTAGACGCCGGTTTGCTCCTCAGGACCGTGCGCATGGTACCAGTAGGTGCCGCTCTGCTTCAGCGGGAAGCGGTAGACGAAAGTCTCGCCCGTCTTGATGCCGGCGTAGCTGAAGCCCGGCACGCCATCCATCGCCGTGGGGATCCTGAACCCGTGCCAATGGATCGAGCTGGTGAAAGGCGGCCGGTTGGTGACCGAAAGGGTCACCGTATCGCCCTCGCGCATGCGCAGCGTCGGCCCCGGAATCTGGCCGTTGATGGCGGTGGCCGGCCGCGTCCATCCCGTGATGTTGAATGGCATGGCGGCGAGCTCGAGCTTGAAAGTCGGTGCCGCTCAGCACCGAAGCCGACGTGCCGGCTGAAGCCGCCCAAGGCGACAACGACGACACCGCACCGGCGGCGGCAATGCCCTGGACAAAACGACGCCGGCCGATCGCCGGTCGTGACGGATGGTGGTTCATCGCTGTCCTCCCGCCGGCGTGATCGAATGGATGACGTACATGCCGTCGCCGCCGCGCTGCAGCATGAAGTTGACTCGCCCGCCGGGCTTGAGCGCGCCAAGATCGATCGATGGGGCGACCGCGAAGTCCATGGTCATCGCCGGCCAGCCGATCGCCGGGATGGCATTGTGGGCGAGGTTGACCTTGTGGCCGGCCGCATCGACGGAATTGACGGTGCCGGTGCCCAGGACGTGGGCCGCCTGCGCGACCTGCGGGGCCGACGCTTGCGCGTGGTCCATCTTGCTGTGGTCCATGGTGCTGTGGTCCACCGCCGGCGTGGCGGACTTCGCCACGGGCGCTGCAGCGTCATGGGTCATCCCGGCCATCGTCGTATGCGCGGAGGTAACGGCCGGCACCGTGCCGTAGCCTTCGCCTTCGCCAGCCGATGCGGCGATCCGAGCGATGCGGGACGAGCCGCCGAGATCGACGGCCAGCGGGGCGGAGCCGGGCGACGGCGTGGCGACGGACGCTGTTGGCTCCGCACACGCCGCCACAAGCAGCAACAAGGAGCCGCTCAGGAACAATCTCATGGTGTCCTCCCTCAATTCACCAAGCGGATGGGACATTCAGCACATCCTCGTACTGGTGTTGGACGCAACTCGAGGCGGTTGCGCCTTGAGCGTGCAGATGAAGCTCAGGATCTCTCCGCGGTCGACCGCATTCGCCATGCCGGGCGTCGCGTGTCCACCGTCCTTGCGCACGCGGCCGGTCATGGCGAACCCTGCTAGCCATGCTGCCGGCCGCCGAAAATGTCGGATAGTCGCGGGATGAATCCCGGCACCCGGTGCATATATTGCTCGTACGCTGCTCCGAACGTGGCCAGCGCATCGCGTTCCTCGCTGCGCGCCAGACGTACGTACATCACGGTCAGCACCGGGAACATGGCCAGTGTCAGCAGGGTCGGCCATTGCAGCAGGAAGCCGAGCATCACGAGGATGAACCCGACATATTGCGGATGCCGGACATAGGCGTAGATGCCCGACGTGACGAGGCGGCCCTCGCGCTGCGCCTGGTAGAGCACCTTCCAGCCGACCCCGATCACCATGAAGCCGATGCCGATGAAGGCAAAGCTCAGCAGGTGGAACGGCCCGGAATGCGGATTGGCCCTGAAGCCGAAAAGGGTCTCCAGCAGGTGGCCGGCATCGTGGGAGAACCAGTCGATGCCGGGGTAGCGGCTCTGGAGCCATCCCGACATCAGGTAGATGGTCAGCGGAAAGCCGTACATCTCGGCGAACAGGGCGACGAGGAAGGCGCTGAAGGCACCGAACGACCGCCAGTCGCGGCGGGTCGCGGGCTTGAAGAAGGTGAAGGCGAAAAAGATGAAGATCGCCGAATTCAACAGCACCATCGACCAAAGGCCGTAGGCGGAGGCGTTATCGTGCATGGGGTCCTCCGCCATGTTGCGCGTGGCCATCGTCGGCAGCCGCATCGTCACGCTGCCCATGGTGACCGTGACCGTGGTGCATGAACAGGTGCATCAGCGGGCAGACCAGCAGCAGCAGGAACGGCAGGACGCCCAGGACGTGCGCTCTGTGCTCGGTCAGCAGCAGGAAGCCGCCGATGGCCATGAATGCGATCAGCACCAGCCAGAAGCGCTGGCGCCACCATGGCGGATCGTGCCGATCGTCCATGGCGTCACATCATCCCCATAGGGCCGATCCTGATCGCATCGGCGACCTTCTTCTGCTCCTGGCTCAGCCACGCGTAGAGCGGCTGCAGGGCCTCCTCGACGGCCTTCACCGAGGCGAGATGGTGAGTGAGGGCCTTCTCCATCCGACCGAGCCGGCCAGGGAGTGTACCGCCAGCTGGCGTCATCAGCTGTCGATGCGAATCCTCCATGACCTTGGCCATGCCGCGCAGGGCGTCGGCGAAGCGGTTCCACTGCGGCAGCTGGGCGTCGGTGACCTTGAGGTCGGCCTTGAATTTTGCGATCTCCACTTTGGCGCGCTGGGTCATCACGCCGTCCGGCCCCATCATGCCCATCTTGCCGCTCGGGGCGGACGGTGGCGCCGCGGGCGTGTGCGGCTGCTCGATCTGAGGCCCGAGACCGCGCGCGTAGTCACTGACGGCCAGGAACGCGAGGTGCCGATCGAGGACATCAAGGTCGGCGACCATGTCCGTGTCCGGCCGGGCGAACGCATCCCGACCGACGGCATCGTGGTCAGCGGCCACTCGGGCGTCGACCAGTCGCTGGTGACCGGCGAGGCCGTGCCGGTCGAAAAGCGGGAAGGCGATCCGGTGATCGGCGGATCGATCAACGGCACGGGCGCGCTCTTGGTGAACACGACGGCCATCGGCGAAGGCAGCTTCCTTCAGCAAGTGATCCGCCACGTCGAGGATGCGCGGGCCCTGAAACCTGGCATTCTTCATCTCGTCGACCGCGTGCTGCGCATCTACACCCCGACCGTCCTGGTCGTCGCCGCGCAGGCGTTCCTCGGCTGGCTCACGGGCTCGTGGCTTGGCACCGGGCAAGCGGATGTCGGCCGCGCCGTCTTTGCTGGTCTCAGCGTCCTGGTCATGGGCTACCCCTGTGCGGTCGGGATCTCGGCGCCGCTGTCGATCGTGCGCGGCGCCGGACAGGCAGCGGATCTCTCCCTCCTCTGATTGCCGTCCGGCCGGCGTCTCAGGCATCAAGGCTCTTCAGCGCCATCTTGTTGCAAAGGCCGATCGAGCGGCTGGCCGGCATCAGCCGGATCAGGCCACTGCGCACGAACTGGGTGAGGGTGCGCGACACCGTCTCGATAGTGAGGCCGAGATGGTCGGCGATGTCCGAGCGCTGCATGGGCAGGTCGAAATGATCGTCGTCCTTGGAGATGCGCTCGGCCATGTCGAGCAGGAAGGTGGCGAGCTTCTCCTGCGCCGTCTTGCGGCCGAGCAGCAGCATGTGGTCCTGGGCGCGCTGCAGGCTGCGCAGCGTCGCCGTCATGATGCGGTCGCGGAAAGTCGCGTCCTCTTCGATCAGCGCCGCCAGGCGGTTGCGACGATAGGCGATGACCTGCACGTCGCCCACGGCTTCGGCCGAGAAGCGATGCTCATTCCCCGCCTCCAGGCCGAAGATGTCGCCCGGCAGATGGAACGCATCGATCTGGCGACGGCCGTCGCTCAGGAGCTTGTAGGACCGGATGGCGCCGGAGACGACCTGGTAGAAATACTCGGCGTCATCGCCATCGGCGAAGAGTTCCTCGCCCTTGGCCAGCAACATCTGCATTCCGGCCGGCATGCGGCCAGTCGGGGCTCGAAGGCCGAATGCCGCAGCAGGAAACTTGGAAGCCTGGGGAGTGGCGAAGGTCTGGGCTGGCATTGCTGTCTCCGTCAATGAGCGTCCCGTGCTTCCCGATTACGCCTCAGACGGGTGGCCCACCATTCAGGTATTGATCTAAGGGATTCTACGTAGGTCGCCGCTCTAGCGGCGGCGGATGGCGAGAAACAGCGCCACCAAAAGGTCGACGACGAGGTAGGCGCAGCCGACGATCAAGGCGGCGTAGACCTTGCCCAGACCGAGGGTGATCGCGCGATAGCCGGCCAGGGTGAGGAAGCAGAGGCTTGCTACAAAAAGGCCTGCGACGACGAGATAGCCCGCCACCGCCACGCCGATGCGGCGGCCCGCATTTGCCGCCGCGATGCCGGCAACGGCGGCCGGCGCACGCAGCAGCACCGCGGCAGACGATGCACCCTCGCGACCTGGCTCGCTCATCGTCGCACCAGCATGCCGAGCAGGAACCCGACCCCTGCGGCCAGCGATACGGCCAGCCATGGGCGCTCGCGGATCAAGCCTTCCATGGCCTCGCCGTGCTGCCCAACCACCGCCCTGGCGTCCCGCGCCTTGGCCGCGAAGTCGTCGACCAACGACTCCGCCTCGCGCGCCAGCCGCCGCGCCGTCTCGCGCGCGCCCTTCATCGCTTCGGCCCCTTCGGCCTTGGCCATCTCCTCGAGCGCGACGGAGAGCTGCTCCAGCAGCTCGCGCACGGTCGTCGATTCGGTGCCGACATAGCCGAATGTATCTTTTGTGCTCCTGGCCATCGCAGGGTCCTCCACGCGAGGAACCATTGCGTCGCATGACCTGACTTTCCTTGACCTGCCTCAAGTTCTTACGCTTGAAAGCCCGCCCGCGACTTCAGCGAGGCGATCGAGAGCGGCGACGAACAGGCGATACTTTACCTCGACAACCGGCAGTTCACGTCCCCAATTCACCAGGTCGCCCCAGGGATCGTTGAGCTTGCCCAGGCCTCCCACGATCGCCACGACTGTTCCCACCTCGATGCGGCCGTCCAGGGCGAACCAGCCGCCCAGGCCGAGGGCCACGGCAACCGCCGAATGATGCATCAGGTTCATCAGCAGGTTCATCGTGTACTTGAGCTTGTAGATGCCCATGTTCAGCGTGAACACGCGGGCGATCGGCTCGTCGACCCGGCGCCAGCCGGCGTCGGTGGCGGCGGCATCGACGATATCGCTGCTCAATCCGCGTTTGGTGAGGATGCGAGCGCGTGCCCGCAGGTTGATCGCCTGCTGCAGGAGCGGAACGAACACCAGCTGCGGCAGGAAGAAGGCGAGGGTGACCAGCGCGAGTGTCGGGTCGAGATAGAGCATGTAGACGATGACACTGACGAGGATGCCTCCCTGCAGCAGCGGTTCGGAGACGCTGACTCCGGTGAAGCCGCCGATCGGCTCGACCTCCTCGATGATGACCGAGACCTCGACGCCGGTGTCCATGGCGTTCATGCGGCCCGCCGCTTCGGCTGTGTTGCCCGCCTCGGCACGCAAGGTGCGCACCGTGCTTTCCGCCACCCAGCCGCGATAGACGTTGAGGGCGAGCTTGAGCGATTGCTGGGCCAGGGCGACGCCGGCATAGGCCACAGCGAGCCAGACCACTGTCTCCAGGGCACCGCGTTCGACGATGGTGTTGACGATGCGCCGCTGCAGCTCGAGCGGTGCGGTGCTCAGCAGGAAGACGGCGACCGACAGCATCGCGAGGCCAGCCTGATGCAGGCCGGTCCGCCGCAGTGCGTAGGTAATGATGGTCCGCGGCATAGCGGCCCCCGCCTCACGCCGGCGGGCCCAAGGCGCTGCGGATGCTATCGACAAGAGTCGCGTCCGAGAGGGGCTTCTCGAGCACGCCAACCACGCCGGACCGTTGGGCGAGGCCGCGCAGCTGCATGTTGACGCGCCCGCTGATCAGCAGGGCAGGCAGCTTGACGTGCCGCTCGCGCAGCCGCTGGACCAGCTCGATGCCGTCGATTCCGGGCATGCGATAGTCGATGACCAGGCAGGCCCGCTTGGGCAGATCGGGATCGGCCAGCAGCGCCTCGGGGCCGTCGTACAGCCGGACGCGAAATCCCTCCACCTCGAGGGCAAACTTCAATGCCGCCCGCACGGCGGCATCGTCATCGACCACCAGGACATTCTCCGACACACTCGTCATTGCAGCAGGGTAGCCGGCCGGAAAGTCGCCCTGCGTTGATCTAGCGCAAATGCCGCCTGCCTTAGGACAGACGATCCTCGACGAGAGCCATCCGGACCAACTCCGACAGGCTGTCGGCCTGCATCTTGGTCATGACGTTGGCGCGGTAGACCTCGACGGTGCGCGGGCTGATGCCGAGCTCGAAGGCGATGACCTTGTTGGCCTTGCCGACCACCAGCCGCTCCAGCACCTCGCGCTCGCGCTCCGAGAGACGTTTGATGCGCGCCTGGATTTCCGCGGCTCGCGCATCGCGGGCGCTCTCCCGGCCCCGGTGCGCCAGCGCGGCCCGGACGGCCGAGAGCAGGACCTCGTCGTCGAACGGCTTCTCGATGAAGTCGACGGCGCCTGCCTTCATGGCTTCCACCGCCATGGGTACGTCACCATGGCCCGTCATGACGACCACCGGCAGGCCCGCCTTCAGCTCGCCCAGGCGGCGTTGCAGCTCCAAACCATTCATCTGCGGCATGCGGATGTCGGTAATGACGCAGCCTCGCGTCGCCTCGGGCAGAATGGCCAGGAACGCCACGGCAGACTCGTGCACACGCACGGTGAACCCCGCGGCCGTCAACAGGAAGGCCAGGGACTGGCGAACATCGGCATCGTCGTCGATGACATGAACGACGTCAGTCGGCATCGGCCCCCTCCTCCATTGCAGCGGCGCGAAGAGTGAACCGGAAGATCGTACCGCCTCCTGACCGGTGTTCGACCCAGATCTTGCCGCCATGCGCCTCGACGATGGTCCGACAGATCGAGAGTCCGAGTCCCATTCCCTGCCGCTTGGTCGTGACGAACGGCTGGAATAGATGCTTTGCCACCTCCGGCGCGAGCCCGGATCCTGTGTCGGCCACGCTCACCTCGACGAGCTCGACGGGACCCGCGGCGGTCGCGATGTCGAGCCGGCGGTCGTTCGCCGTTTCGGTCATGATCTCCATGGCGTTGCGGATCAGGTTGACCAGAACCTGCTGGATCTGGATGCGGTCCGCCAGGACGAAATCGGCCTTGGGATCAAGCCGAAACGACACGGTGATGCCTGCCTCGCGGGCGCCGACAAGGGCCAGCGTGCTGGCATCCTCGATCAGCTTGGCAAGATTTTCGATGCGGCGATCGCTGTCGCCGCGCGACACGAATTCGCGCAACCGGCGAATGATGTGCCCGTCGCGTAGCGCCTGGTCGGCGGCCTTGCCCAGCGCCTCGCGCAGCATCGGGACAGGCTCGCCCTCCAGCCGATCGAGCAGGCGCTGGCTGCCGCGGAGATAGTTGCTGATGGCGGTGAGCGGCTGGTTGATCTCGTGCGCCAGCGTCGAGGCCATCTCGCCGAGCGCGGTGTAGCGCGACATGTGGGTCACCTCGGACTGCAGCTCCTTGAGCCGGCTCTCGGTCAGTTGCTGGTCGGTCAGGTCGCGAATGAAGCCCGTGAAATAGTGCCGTTCGGCCGAGCGCAGCTCGCCGACCGTGAGATGCATCGGAAAGGTCGTGCCGTCCTTGCGCTGGCCGACGACGATGCGGCCGATGCCGATGATGCGCCGCTCGCCCGTGCTGAGATAGCGCTTGAGATAGGCATCGTGCTGCTCGCGATCGGGCGACGGCATGAGCTGGCTGACGTTCCGTCCCGACAGCTCCGCCATCGAATAGCCGAACAGCCGCTCGGCCGTCGTGCTGAGCGATTCGATGCGGCCGCGCTCGTCGATGATGATCATGGCATCGGGCACGGTCTGCATGATGGACCGCAGCCGCGCCTCGGCCGCCTCGAGCGCAAGCGCCATATTCGACGGTTCGCTGTTCAAGACTGAGGTATCCGACAGATCGAGGTTGTAGCGTGGTGCTGCATGTCGAGCTTCGTCAATGGTAGCACGCCGCCGGACAATTGATCTGCAGCAAAGCCGCGCGGGTGCGTCCGTGCGAGGGGATTGATGGGCGACTTTCGCCCGGGAGAAACCCCATGCATGCTTCCCAGGTCATGACGCGACCGGTGGTAACGGTCCCTGCCGACGCCACGGTTTACGCCGCGGCGGACATCCTGCTGGGTGCGCGCATCAGCGCCGCTCCCGTCGTCGATGCCGACGGCCGGATGGTGGGCATCGTCAGCGAGGCCGATCTCATGAACCGGCCGGAGAGCGGCACGGTGCCGGCCAAGTCGTGGCTGCAGCGCTTGCTGGCCGACGAAGCCCGGGTGGCGCGCGATTACGTGCGGTCGCATTCCCATCACGTCGCCGATGTGATGACCCGCAAGGTGGTCACTGCCGACGAGCGCACGCCGCTGCAGGACATCGCGGTTCTCATGCAGCGCAATGGCATCAAGCGCGTGCCGGTGGTGCGCGACGGCAAGGTGATCGGCATCGTCAGTCGCGCAAACCTGCTGCAGGGCCTGCTGGCGCGCGAGCCCTATCCGGCGACGTCCTTGCCCGGCGACGACGAAGTGAGGACGGAGGTATCGCGGGCCCTCGACAGCTATCGGTGGGCGAACGGCGTCAGCAACGTGGTCGTCGACAGCGGCGTGGTCAGCCTGTGGGGGCACGTGCATTCCCCAGCCGCCAAGGAGGCGATCCGGGTGGCTGCGGAGAACGTCGCCGGCGTGCGCCGCGTGATGAACAACGTCGTCGTGATGCCGGGTCCCGGCGACGGCGGCATCTAGAACTGGTCGCTCACGGCCGCATGAAGACCAGCGGATTGTCCTCGTCGAGGTTGTCCGCGAGCCCCGTCAGTTCCGAGGCGATGTCGTTGTTGGACCTGTTGCGTTGGAAGATGCGGACCGCCTCCGACAGCAGGCAACGGGCGACGACGTCGGCGTCAATGCTGTGACCGGCAGCTTCCGCGAGGGCCGCCTCGACGTGACGGGAAACCAGCTGATAGGGACTCATTTGTTGCTCTCCTAGACGGGAGCCGTGTGGCGCCCGCCACCGGGTTGCCAGATGGCCGTCGAACGCCGCGCACACGCTGCGCACCGGGGGGCGACCGCGATCGGTGACCGACGGCCGTTCACGTTCCAGCACGACCAGCCTGTCCTCGACCAGCTTCGGCAGGCTGTCGATGGCGGACAGGAACTCGGCCGGCCGCACCCGATGGCAGCGGCAGATGTTGCCGATGTCAGCGGCATTGACACACATCAGCCGGTCGATGATCTCGCCACGCAGCCGGTCGGCGTCGCTGAGACAAAGCCCGCGGGCCGTCGCGACCTCGCCGGCCTCGAGGGCAGCGACATAGCGGGCCGCCGACGCGACGTTCTGCGTGAAGCCGCGCGGCAGGGAGGAGATGGCCGAGGCGCCGAGCCCCACGACCAATGGCGAATCGCTCACGACATAGCCTTGGAAGTTGCGGCGAAGCCGGCGGGCGGCGGCCGCGGTCGCGAGCGGATCGCGCGGCCGGGCATAGTGATCAAGGCCGATCTGGATGTAGCCCGCATCGCCGAGATGGCGCGCCACCAATGCGGCCATCTCCGGCCTGAGCGGGGGGACCCGGCAAGGTGGCGGTGTCGATCAGCGCCTGACGCTGCTTCATCAAGGGAACATGGGCATAGCCGAAGACGGCGAACCTGTCGGGCGCGAGCGCAACCGCGGCCTGCAGCGTCCGCGACAGGCTATCGAGGGTCTGCGGCGGCAGGCCATAGACGAGGTCGATATTGACCTGCGCGATGCCCGCGCGCCGCAGCCGCTTCGCCGCCGCCTCGGTGGTCTCGACCGATTGCACGCGGTTGATCGCCAGCTGCACCGCGGGATCGAAGTCCTGGACCCCCATGCTGGCGCGAGTGATGCCGATGTCCTTCATCGCGCCAACGATGTCGTCTCGCAGTAACGCGGATCGACCTCCATCGAGATCTCGGCGCCGCTCAGCCGGTCGAAGCGCAACGCCAGGCGCTCGGCGATCGCGACCAGGCGCGACGCACTGAGCTGCGAGGGCGTCGCGCCGCCCCATTGGATGGCGCCAACGATGAGGCTCGGGCGCGATCGCCACCACCCGATCGATCTCGGCGCCAAGAGCGTGGGCATAGGCCTCAAGCGAAAGTGCCCCGCCCCGCAGGGAGACCAGACGGGCGAAAGCGCGCGCCTTCTCGTAGTATGCTGCTCGCCGCTTCAGATGCTCGAAGTTCGCGCCGCCGTTGCGAAGCCGCGCCAGCTGCTCGGGCGAAGGAATGCGCGCGCCGCCGAAGACGATCACCGTCGAGCAGATGCAGGCCTTGCGCAGGGCAAGCTCAGCCTTGGCGTATTCCATGGCAAGGAGCAGCGGTCGCATCTCGTCGGACAGGATGAATTCCTTGTCGTCGACGGAAAGCAGAAGCTCGCGGAGCGCCGCTGCGGTTCATTGTTGGGTATCACGCCTGCCCTCCCATGTGCAAAATCAATGATGAAACGTGCGACCAAATCAACTACCCTTTTTGGTGAGCGCATCGTTACCGCTTGGCCGGTGGCAGCCAGGGCGGCAAACCGATGACAACTTCGTTCAGGATCGCAGCCACCATGGGGAACCCCAACGCTTTCCAAATGGCGAGGTTGTGCTCAGCCTAGCCTCCCTTGAACTCCAACCGGAAAAAGCTGAAGCACTCATCGGCCGTCGGACATTTGAGGTGTCCCTTCGTGGAGGCGTTCAAGTAGCTCGCCACAGCGGATTTACGAGCGGATGTCGAGCCCATCGAGGATAGGCAGGTTCTAACGTGCGACGCGCGCGGAAATCTTTCACACTACCAGTTTGACATGCATCAAGGACGTGCGAATGGCCCGAACCCATAAGGGCACCTGCTGGAAACCCCCAGCGGACTGTTACGGAGCCCATCATGTCCTACGTCACTCGCTCGCAATCTGTGCGACTGATCGCCATCGCTGCGGGCGTGGCGTTCATCGCGTCGGCTGCCGTTGCACAGCAGCGACAGGCCCCCACTGAGCAGCAGTTCAACGCCACGGTGAACAACGCCGATCAGAGCAAGCATACGTCCCAGGGCGGCATCCAGCCCGGCGTAGGCACGCATGGTCATTCTTCGGCGACGACACCCTCGAACCCCGGGGCGACGAAGAAGATTCAGGACCAGCAGCACGGCCTGCCAGCCGCGCCGCCGCATTCGAGCCAGTCGCTCACGAAGCCTTAAGTCGACTTCTTGCTGTCAAATTCAGGGCCGTCTTTGCGATCGGTCGTCAGCAGAATTGCAACTTATCGGGCCGACGCCGCCTAACGAAAAGACCTGCACTTGGAAACAACGCGAGGGTTACCTTCATGTTTAAGTCACGATCGAAGCCATTCGGAGCGGTCGCTCTGGCGACGTTGATCTTTGCTGGCGTTCACGCGAGCGCTCAGAGCCTCACAGACCCGAGTGATTGGTTAGACAAGCTCGACCGCGAGCACAACCAGATCGTTTCGAGATCGGGACACGTGCATGCGCGAGGACTGGTGCAGGCCATCGATGTTGGCTCAGCAACCGTCACGGTTTTGAGTGCCGAGTTGCAAAGCCCCGATAACACCATTTGGATGCCGACCATGCGCATGGTCTTCCACGCAACTAATCGGCGCATGCTGCAAGGTCTCCAGGCCGGCGACGAAGTCGAATTTGAAGTGGCACGGCTGAGGAATGCAGTCATGATCACCAACATCAGGAAAGCACGCTAGCGTCGCACTAAGTTCGCGTTCGTGGCGTTACGGAGGAACGTTCGTCCATTGGGATTCACGATCACGCCTCTCAACGGTGATAGCGCAGATTGCATACGACCGGGACCGCCCGACACGAATGCGGGACGAGCCGAAACGGGAAAGGACTCGACTCGCCCTCGTGTTGTCGCCATGCGCGAACAATGATATGGCAACGCAAGGGCAACGCGACATCTGGTATCGCAGTTCAACGATCCAGGTCCGGTCTTCGCGGCCATGCCGTCCCGTTCCCCACCCAGGGGAGCCCTTGCTCTCGAATCGCGGATTGACTTGGATCAAAGGCCTCCCATGCATTCCGCAGGTACTGCCGTCACGGATGACACGCGCCGTTTGGCAGATATTCATCGCATCAGGCCGACCAGAGTTGATATCGAAAGCATTTTGACTATACGGCCGAATGTTGCCCCCAGCATGCTCGATGGGGCAGGTGGGCGCGAGATGGCTGGGACGGGCGACCAGAAGCAAGATTGACGCAGATCAAGGTGGGAGTGCGGCTCACACGCCCAATTTCCGCTTCTCAATTTCGAACACCGACCGATCGGTAGTCGCGCGACCAACAACTGGAGACCGAAATGCAACACGCGGACACTGTAGTGGTCAGGGGCAGCCGCAATGTTCACCGTCGAACACTGGTGTTGCTCATTCTCACCACATTGTTGATCGGCTATTTAGCCTATCCGTATGTGACCCTTTATCGCCTCGATCGCGCCTTGGAAGACCATGACGCAGGTACAGTCGCGGAGCTCATCGACTGGACGGCCGTTCGGGAGCGGCTGAAAGCCGACGTCACGTCGTCACTTGCGATACAGGCCTACGGATCGAGCGGGGCAGAGGCTGTCGGCGCCGCTATAGCGTTAGCTTTGACCCCTTATGTGTTCGATCCTGTGACCGAGCGCGTCGTCTCACCGTCGGGGCTGATCGCATGGTACTCGGAAGCTCGGAGATCCGGCCAGTCGAGTTCCCTCTGGGAGGCGATTAGCTACGCCTTCTTCCGGACCCCAACGCGCTTCGACGTGACGCTAAGGATGAATGACCCCCAGTACTCGAATATTGGCTTCGAGATGAGGCTGCAGGGGATGAGGTGGCGGGTCAACCGCCTTGTTTGGCCGCGCATTCGGAGCATCGCTTCGCCTGGGTTGACCTCACCCGGACCAACTACGGAATGAAGTGCGCCAGGGCAGCAGTTCGTCGAGGCGACTGTTGGGATGACCATCGACGATGCGGATGATGACGTCGCCGAGACGGCGATAGGGCTCGACGCGGCTCAGCTTGCGGGCTTATGCCGCCCGCCGAACCATGGCAAATGGCTCTGCCGCCATGGGGCCGGCATCGAGACGGCAAGGTCGCACCCGTTTTGATCTGCATCAAGATGACCTATGTGAGACTAAGGTAGCAAGCCCGAGAGGTTCACATTCTGGCTCTTCGCGGATTCGAGTGGGTAACCACAAGGCATCATAGCGGGTCGAGCATGCAAGTGAGCACCTTGAGACGGAGGTGTTCCTCGTCGCGCAGCCCGTAAGCGCGGCGCTGGAAGACGCGGATCTTGTTGTTGAGACCTTCGACGAAGCCGAGAGAGACCTTGTTCTCGGGTTTACAGAAGGCGGCGATGCCGTCCCAGTGACGCTCGATCATGTCGGCGAAGCGTTCGTAGGGTTTGAGGCGCTGCCACTTGAGACTTTGGCGCCAGTTGTCGAAGAAGCGTCGCGCCCAGCCCTCGCGCTCGTAGCTCCACAATTGGCCGAAGCTCTCCTTGAGCAGGTAGGCGGTGTTGAGTCGCTTGTTGGCGGCCAGCAGCAGCTTGAGGGATCGCCGACCCTCCAGGCTGAGATTCTCGCGGCGCGACAGCAGGGTGTACTTCTGGCCCTTGATGAAACGCCGGTCCTTGCCGCTGAGGCGGGCGTACTCGGCCTTGCGCACCGTGTCGAGGGCCTCGCCGAGATGGCGCATGATGTGGAACTTGTCGAACAGGATCGCCGACGGTGGCGCCGCGGCTGCGGTGGCATTGCGGAACGGCTTCCACATGTCCATCACGGCGAGGCGGATCTGGCCGCATTTTTGCGGCCCCAGTTCGGTGTAGAACCGCGCCAGGCTCGCCTCCGAGCGGTCCTCGCCACCGAACCAGATCGGCCGCCGAGCGATCAGGTCGCTGACGACAATGCGATAGACATGGCCTTTGCGCACCGAGATCTCGTCGACGCCGATCACCACCGGCGAGGGCGGGCCTGCCTTCGCCAGCTGCGCCCGCATGTACTGCTTCTCCAAGTCCTTGACCGTATGCCAGTCCAGCCCCAGCTCGCGCGCCACATCCCGCACCGAAGACCGGCTGCACCGCCGCCCGACATCCATCGCAAAGCGCTCCGTGTAGCGCCGATTGTCGGCCAGAAACTCCAGACGCTCCAGCTTCACTCCACCACAGCGCCGACAGTCCACACGGCGCGTCTCAAACTCCAGAACAACCCGGTATCCACCACAGCCCAGGTCGCGCACGCGCCGCCGCCGACTGTCGTACCAGCCCCGGCACGCCCGGCCACAGCTGCCGCAATGCGTTTTTTTGAGCGCCGGTCGAGGCTGACGATCAGCGTGCCAGCGTCGCCTTCGATCTCCCGAATCGTCGCCCGAGGCCGAAACCCGGGGTACTTGTACACTTCAGACAATCGCCGCTTCGGCCTACTCCGCTCGCCCATGCCGAAGCGTGCCAGATTCTTGGCCACGCCCGACCAACGAAAACCTCAATATCCACAAGTATCCGACCCGCTATGATGCCTTGTGGTTACCCACTCGAATCCGCGAAGAGCCCACATTCTATTTGAACCGTTGGTGTGGTGGGCCGATGCTACCGTCTGCCTCCCACACGCCAAAGAGACGGGCGAGGGTACTCTTTAATTCGCAGCTGAGCGCTCACAACGAGCACCATGAGGGACGCTTCGCTCGACGTCCATCTTGCCGTCATATCTTTTGTGATGGGCCAGAGGAGAATCGCGTGGAAGATATGCGTTTGCATGGCGCGCCGAACGCGGGCAACTGCAAGCGACATCGCGACAGCGCGCGGCAGAGCGCCCGTCCGTCTCGCCTCGTCGAGCACCGCCTGTATATTGGAGCGAATCCGCTCGTCAATGATCGCGAGGGCCTGTGCCCGGGTGCCGTGTCGATATTCGACGGCGGCACAGATCACGCCGCCGGCATTGGCGATGAAGTCCGGCAGGACGAGCACGCCGCGAGCGGCGTGCATCTGCTCGGCTTCTTCCGTGACTGGAACATTGGCACCCTGCGCCACGAGCCTTGTCTTGAGCCGATCCACATTGGCGGCCGTGATGACGTCCGGTCGCGCCGCCGGTATCCAGATATCGCATGGAATGTCGATGACGGCATCCTGGGCGAGCGCCTTGCCGCCGGGGTGATCTTTGAGCGGACGTCCTTTGGCCTTCAGGGCCAGGAGGGCGGCAGTGTCCAGTCCATCCGCCGCGGCGATCGTTCCATGCGTGTCGCTCGCCGCGACGAGAATGGCGCCCTTAGCGGCGAGGAAACGAGCGGCGTGCTTTCCGACGGAGCCGAAGCCTTGCACGGCGACCCGTGCGCCCTTGAGATCGAGTCCGATCTCGCGCGCCGCCACGTCGATTGCACACACCAATCCGAAGCCGGTCGCCCCTATCTCGTCGAGCGGGATGCCGATGGGTCGAGCGATGACTGCGGCAAGATGAGCTCGGGGCAGCAGGTTGATCTGCCCTGACAGCTGTCAAAGATGGCGGAACCCGCCGCCTGCCGCGACGGCGGTCGCTGTACCTGCTGTGACCCTTCCCAAGGAGGATCGAGATGGCCCTCGCAAGCTTGATGGTTCGCCTGACCGCTGGTCTCACGAACGATACGCTGTTGCGGTTCACCGCTGATCTGGCAGGAAGGCTCAAGGCAACGCGGGTGATCGGCATCGCGGCCTGCCAGCCTCCGCAGGTCTTCTATGGCGCTCCGGACATGTATGTGCCACAGGAGGTCATCGATCGAGATCGCGCACAAATCGAGGCGGAGCTGAAGGCGGCCGAAGACCGCTTTCGCACCAGGCTGGAGGGCAAGGTCACGAGTCTGGAGTGGCGCTCGACGGTCACACATGGCCCGCTCGCCGACTATATTGCCGAGCAGATGCGTGCAGCCGATCTCCTAATCACGGCACCGGACGAAGGAAGCTCGCTGTTCGATGCGACCCGGCAGGTCGAGGTTGCCGATCTGGTGTTGAAAGCGGGCAGGCCGGTGCTCGTCGTGGCCGCCAACGTCGACAAGCTCGACCTCGGCAGCGTTGTTGTCGGCTGGAAGGACACGCGTGAAGCGCGCCGGGCGGTCGAGGACGCGTTGCCGCTGCTCAAGCTTGCGGACGGCGTGACTGTGGTCGAGGTGACGTCCGTTGAGGAGCTGCCGGAGGCCCGTGCCCGAACCGAGGACGTCGCCGACTGGCTGGCAAGGCACGGTGTCGCTGCGTCTGCACGCGCCGAGGCCTCGTCGGACGGTGACGCCGTGCAGCTTTCAAGCATCTCGGAAGAGGTCGGTGCCGGACTGCTGGTCGGTGGCGCCTATGGGCACACGCGTGTTCGTGAGTGGGTCCTGGGCGGCGTGACCAGGGACCTCCTTCTGCGACCGCCGCGCTGCTCATTCGTGTCTCATTGATTGTCCACGATCCATGTCTGCTTCATCTAACCGGGCTGAAATCCAGGGCGAGCTGAGACAGTTTGCAACGCTCGTCCTTTCGTTCGCACCCTGGGTTGCCTTCCTGCTGATCGCCCGTGACAGCCTGCTGCGCGTCAAAGTGGGCTTGATTGTGGGATTTGCGCTGTCGATCGGCTTGGGTGCTGCCAAGATCAACAAAGGCGTCATCCTGTGGGCCGGTGTGATCTTCTTCATTTATGCGACGATCGCGGTCGTCGTCTTGAACGACGCGTGGACGCTGCGGTCCATGGGCGTGCTCACCAATGGAACCTTGGCCGCCGCGATGTGGTTCACCTTGCTGGTCATGAAGCCGTTCACGCTCGAGTATGCCAACGAGCATACCGCCCCCTCGCTTTGGGGCAGCCCTCGCTTCATCTTGACGAACAACGTCATTTCCGCGGTCTGGGCGCTCTCTCTCAGCCTGAATACGGCGTTGGCTTTCGGCAAGATGCAAGGGCTCCTGACACCCGAAGCCGCCGTCGAGGCCTTCTCCTACACAACGCTGATTGGATCGGCGGTGTTCTCGGTCTAGTATCCCAAGAACGTTCGCAAGAAAGCAGCGACCTAGGGCCGCGTTCTTCTCGGCTCTGCTCGACCCGGTACCGTACATTCATTCTGATCTCCTTGAGAGGCGATCAGACAAGTCGAGCGATGAGTCAGAAATCAGGCACCGCGCGCCGCGCCAGCCCGCATCGCTTCACTGAGAAGCAAGGCCAGTATCTGGCCTTCATCTATGTCTATGCACATATGTTTCACCAACCGCCGGCCGAAGCCGATATGCAACGCCATTTCCGTGTCAGTCCTCCGGCGGTCCAGGCGCGGTGAGGTTACCACACAGGCCTGCCGGAGCGAGTCCCATGCGTAGACAGGCAACGGCCGCTTGAGATCGCCCCTTGGTGACGGAAGGGCAGCTTGGCTCTCGGGTGATGAGTCCTCGCGCAGGCGCCGTCGGCCGATAATCCCGCCTTTGACAGTTTCGTCACTTTTCGACAGAGGAGAGTGAGAGGGCCGTGCCGAGTTGTGATTCAGCGTGGAAAATTGACCCCCTGAGGTGGGGGATCGGCGTCCAAAATTGACCCCCCCTTGAGGAGTTGGCGTAGCAGGCTGCCCGCTTTGCGTAAGAGCGGGTGGTGGGGGATGTTGGTAGTGGAGACGATC
>JACPOB010000180.1 GCA_016185145.1 Rhodospirillales bacterium
GTACTTCTTGGCGATGGAGATCACCAGGCGCAGGTTGGCCTCGATCATCTCCTTCTTGGCGCGCATCATCTCGCGCTCGCCGTCCTGCACGGTCTTGCACATGCGGCGGAACTCGAAGATCGGCGCGCCCGAGATGTCGGAAATCGCCTTGATCTCGGCCCTGAGCTTCTCGACGTCGACGGCCTTCCTCTTGGCGAAGTCCTTCCATCCCTTGCCGGAGAGCTTGCCGACCTTGTCGAGCCAGTTGGGGTCGATCTCGTGCGTCAGGTAGTTGTCGAGGAAGTCCTGGCGCGGGATGCGGAAACCTTCGGCGAGCCGCAGCAGCTTGCCTTCCAGCATCATCAGCTTGCGGTTCAGGTCGTAGAGCTGGAGCTTGAGCTGCTCGATGCGGTTGGCATTGATGTGCACCTGGCGGACCAGCTCGACGATCTTCTTGCGGTACTTCTCGTAGCTCTTCTCGAACTCCGCGCTGGGCTTCTGGCCACGGCTCAGCGTCGACAGGCGCCGGTTCTGCACCTTCGACATCTCGACATAGACCTTGGCGATGCGCGTGAGGTTGCGCAGCACCTCGGGCTTGAGCTTCTCCTCGAGCGCCGACAGCGACAGTGCGTTCTCGTCGTCCTCCTCGCCGCCTTCCGTGGCGCCCTCGGGGCTGCCGCCCTCGCCATTGACCTGCGGTGGTGGCGCCGCGGGACGCACCAGCCTGGGCATCGCCGGACGCGGGATGGCCGGCGCCGGAGCAGGGGTCGCCATCGCGCCCTTGCCTTCGCCGGGCGCGCCGCCGCCTTGCGTCGCCTCGAGGTCGATCACGTCACGCAGCAGGATGCGGCCTTCGTTGATCGCGTCGCGCCATGCCAGCAGCGCGGTGATCGTCATCGGGCTCTCGCAGATGCCGCCGATCATCTTGTCCTGGCCGGCTTCGATGCGCTTGGCGATCTCGATCTCGCCCTCGCGGCTCAGCAGCTCGACGCTGCCCATCTCGCGCAGGTACATGCGCACCGGGTCGTCGGTACGGCCGAGCTCCTCGTCCTCGCCGGTCGCTTCGGCGGCGACCACGGCGGTCTTGGCCGGCTCCGCCGGCGTGGTGGTCGCAGTCTCTTCCTGCTCCTCGGCCTCGACCACGTTGACGCCGGCTTCCGACAGCATCGCCATGGTGTCCTCGATCTGCTCGGAGGACACCTCGTCGGGCGGCAGGGCGGCGTTCAGTTCATCGTAAGTGACATAGCCGCGCTCCTTGCCCTTCTGGACGAGCTTCTTGAGCTCGGCGCCGAGGGTGTCGAGCAGAGGGGCGTCAGGCCCCTCTTCGCGGGCGTCGGTGGCTTCAGGCTGGGCAACGGGCGCTGTCTTGGTCGCCATTCTTGGTCCTTAGGTGCACAAACTAGTAAAACGGCCGCTGGGCCGTGGATTTTGCTGCAAGAAGGGGAGGCGGAGAGGGCGGCCCCGCAAAACTACCCTTCTACTATATGGGGCTTAACTTCAAGCAGCGATAGAGGTTACTGCATCGATTTGAAGGCAGTGCCTGCATCCTGTCCTATCCCGTCCCCGATTCGATGCTTTCCCGCCGTATTCGGTCCAGAATTGCCTCCAAGCGGCGAAGATTCTCCTCGTTCATGTCCTCGGCCAAGGCTTCCTCGGCCCGTTTCAGTTCCTCCGGCTCGGCCGTAAGCTGGCTGAGATGGCGGGCCATCCGGCGCCATTGGCCGACCCAGCCGTCTTCATCGGTTGGGTCCACCCGGAACGCCTCCCGGGCCCGGATCCGGGCCATCGCGGCCAACCGGCCCAGGCCGGAGCGCTCCAGATGCTCCTCGATCAGCCTGGCTTCAAGGGGGATGTCGGACCCTTCTGCCAGGGCTTCTTCGGCGGCCGGGTCGATTCCCTCGGAGACCAGAGACAGGGCATCCAGAAGGCCGCTGCGCAGCCGGGCCAGCTCGGGGCTGGCAATGGGCAGGGCGGCCACATCCTCGGCCAGGACGTGCAGCAGGGCGGGCCGTTCCAGGAGGGCGCCCAGCAGCGCCCGTTCCTGACGGGAGCCGTCCAGGTCGGTTCCCGCCCGGCGGGCGGCCGAGCCTGCGGCAAAGGGCGCAGGCTCAGGACCGGCGCCACGGAAGGTCCGGCGCTGGCCCGGCTGCCAGGGCGCTCGCTCGGGCCGGCGCAGGTGGCCGAGGCGGTTGCGCATCTCGGTCCTGTAGAAGTCGCGGACGACGGGGTCGGCGATCTCGGCCACGCGCTGCTCGACGGCGCGCTGCAGGCTGGCGCGGCGCTCGGGCGTGTCGGTGGACCTGCCCTCGGTCTCCATGCTCCAGATCACGTCGGACAGCGGCCGCGCCAGGTCGAGGCTGCGGCGCATGGCGTCGGCGCCGCGGGTCCGGATCAGGCTGTCGGGATCCTCGCCGGCGGGCAGCGAGAGGAAGCGCAGGCTCTTGCCGGCGCGCAGCAGGGGCAGGGCGCGTTCGGCGGCGCGGTTGGCGGCGCGCCGGCCGGCATTGTCGCCGTCGAAGCAGAGATAGGGTTCGTCTGCGAGCTTCCACAGCTCGGCGAGCTGGCCTTCGGTCAGCGCCGTGCCGAGCGGCGCCACGGCGCCGGTGAAGCCCGCACCGTGCAGTGCGATCACGTCCATGTAGCCTTCGGCGACGATGACCGGCTGGTCCTTGGTCGCGGCCTGCCGAGCGCGATCGAGGCAGTAGAGGTTGGCGCCCTTGTGGAACAGCGGCGTCTCGGGCGAGTTCAGGTACTTGGGCTCGCCCGCGCCCATGACGCGGCCGCCGAAGGCGATGACGCGGCCGCGCCGGTCGTTGATGGGGAACATCACGCGGCCGCGGAAGCGATCGTACGGCTCGCGGTTGCTGTCTTCCGGCCGGATGGCAAGGCCCGCTTCGACGATCTTGTCGACCGGGACGTTCTCGCGCTTCAAATGGGCAAGAAGACCGTCGCGCGAATCGGGCGCGAAACCCAGTCGGAAATCGTCGATGGTCGCCTCTTCCAGGCCGCGGCCGCGCAGATAATCGAGGCCTTGTCGGCCGACCGGCAACCGCAGCTGCTTCTGGAACCAGCGCGCGGCTTCTTCCACGACCTGCTGCAAGGTCGCTGCGCGCTCGGCGCGCTCGCGCTCGACGGGCGTGGCGCGCGGCACCGGCAGGTTGACCTCGCGTGCGAGCTTCTCCACCGACTCCGGGAACGACAGGCCCTCGGTCTTCATGACGAAGCCCACCGCATCGCCATGCGCGCCGCACCCGAAGCAGTGGAAAAAACCCTTCTTGTCGTTGACCGTGAAGGACGGCGTCTTCTCGTTGTGGAACGGGCAGAGGCCCGAGTACTCCGCGCCCGACTTGCGCTTCAGCGTTACCTTGCGGCCGACGACGTCGGACAGGCTGAGGCGCGCGCGCAATTCATCGAGGAAGCCCGGGGGGAAGGCCATGCTGCACTGTAAAGTGCGGCTGACGGCGAATGTAGGCTTCGGTTGCCAGCCGGCTCGGGATAACGGGGATTGCTGTCACTGACAGCACTGCTGGCATCCGTGCTCGACCGAGCGATTTTTTTTGGCGCTCTACGGTCCGCCAAAATAGAACCGAAGTTGACACTCAATAAAACTTAAGTTATGTTAACCTTGCACTCGCCTCCTGGGGGCAGCCCTGCCGGGTCCAGTTCTCCCTCGCCCCGAGCGAACCGTCCGAAGGGTTTGGCCGGGGTGAGTGAAAACGGCCAGCGAAACTAGCGAAATTAAAAAAGGACGAAGATTCAATGACTTCTCCGGTGTTTTGGGGCCTAGCGAAATCCAGTGAAATTCACGCGGGCCAGCGGTCGAGTCGATGCACGCGAAATGTCGTTTCTGTCGCGTTTCAGGCGACAGAGCTCGGCTGCCGCCATGGCCAGAAAGCGCAGAATATCAATGGCTTGTAGTGCTTTCCCAAGGAGTCGCACGAACGCGAAACAGATCCTAGCCAGCCAGCGCCTTCTTCACTGCCGCCGACGCCTTGGCGAAGTCCATCTGGCCGGCGTACTTGGCCTTCAGCGCCGCCATCACGCCGCCCATGTCCTTGACCGTCTTGGCGCCGGTCGAGGCCACGGCCTCGGCGACGGCGGCGGCCACGGCGGCCTCGTCCATCTGCTTGGGCAGGAAGCGCTCGATGACGGCGATCTCGGCCTTTTCCTTCTCGGCGAGCTCGGGGCGGCCGCCCTTCTCGTAGAGCGCCACCGATTCGTTGCGCTGCTTGATCATGCCCTGCAGCATCGAGAGGATGCGGTCGTCGGCGACGCCCTCGCGGCTGGCCTCGGTGCGGGCCGCGATATCGACTTCCTTGAGCTTGGCCAGGATCAGCCGGACGGCGCCTACCGTGGTCATGTCGCGGGCGCGCATGGCCTCCTTCAGCGCCTCGTTCAGATTGTCGCGCAGCATGGTTTATGTCCCGATCGATTGAGGAGCGGAAACTAAACGCTGACGGTGCTGTTGGCAAAGCAAATAAGTTATTGAAAACGCTTGTTAATTAGCGCCGTTCAGCGCCTTGACCCTCTGCGACCACTTGGTTACAAACCGCGCGGCTCGCAGGTCGCCTCCCCAGGCGAGGCTGGCTGGGCCGAAAGAGCGGAAATTCATTATGGCAAACCTCAAGACCGCCGGCGCGACAGACGCCGCGCCGCGTTGGGCCACGGCCGCGCTGGTGCTGGCTGACGGCGCGGTCTTTTGGGGCAAGGGTGTCGGTGCGGCCCGCCATGCGGTGGGCGAAGTCTGCTTCAACACGTCGATGACCGGCTACCAGGAGATCATCACCGATCCCTCCTACGCCGGACAGATCATCTCCTTCACCTTCCCCCATATCGGCAATGTCGGGACCAATCCCGAGGACATCGAGAGCATCAATCCGGCCGCCCGCGGCGTGGTTCTGCGTGGCGATATCACCGAGCCCGCCAACTGGCGCGCCGCCAAGCCACTCGACGACTGGCTGAAGAGCCACAATCTGCCCGGTGTGTGCGGAGTAGACACGCGCGCCATCACGCGGCGCATCCGAGACGGCGGGGCGCCCAACGGCGTGGTGGTCAATTCTCCGGGCGGCGAGTTCGACATTCCCAAGCTGCGCCAGATCGCCGAGGAATGGCCCGGGCTCGACGGCATGGATCTCGCCGTCGAGGTCACGACCAAGCAGACCTATACCTGGAACGAGACCAAGTGGGCGCTGGGCAAGGGCTACGGCAAGCTCGACAAGGCGAAATACCATGTCGTCGCCGTCGACTACGGCGCCAAGCGCAACATCCTGCGCTGCCTCGCCAACACTGGCTGCAAGGTCACGGTCGTGCCGGCGACGGCCACGGCCGAGGACATCCTGCGCCACAAGCCCGACGGCGTCTTCCTGTCCAACGGCCCGGGCGATCCCGCGGCGACGGCGCACTACACCGTGCCGGCGGTGCAGGGCGTGCTCGACAAGAAGGTGCCGCTGTTCGGCATCTGCCTCGGCCATCAGATCCTGGCGCTCACGCTCGGCGGCAAGACGCGCAAGATGGAGCGCGGCCATCGCGGCGCCAACCAGCCGGTCAAGGACCTGACGACGGGCAAGGTCGAGATCACCTCGCAGAACCACGGCTTCTGCGTCGTGCCCGAGTCGCTGCCCAAGACGGCCGAGGTCACGCACGTCTCGCTGTTCGACGGCACCAACGAGGGCCTGCGCTGCACCGACAAGCCGGCCTTCTCCGTCCAGTATCATCCCGAGGCCTCGCCCGGACCGACCGACAGCCACTACCTGTTCGATCGCTTCGTCGACATGATCGACAAGAGCAAGAAGTGATGATGGGCAGCCCAGTAACACCTCATCCTGAGGAGCGCGCGCAGCGCGCGTCTCGAAGGATGGGCAACAGACAAGGTGCGGGTCTCCACCCTTCGAGCAGGGCGCATGTGAATGCGCCCAGGCCGCTTCGCGGCCTCCTCAGGGTGAGGTCCGCGCGTTAACACCATGCCCAAGCGCACAGACATCAAGAGCATCCTCGTGATCGGCGCGGGGCCGATCGTCATCGGCCAGGCCTGCGAGTTCGACTATTCGGGCGTGCAGGCCTGCAAGGCGCTGAAGGACGAGGGCTATCGCGTCATCCTGGTGAACTCCAACCCGGCCACGATCATGACCGATCCGGGCCTGGCCGACGCGACCTACGTCGAGCCGATCACGCCCGACATGGTCGCGCGCATCATCGAGAAGGAGAGGCCCGACGCCATCCTGCCGACCATGGGCGGCCAGACCGCGCTCAACACGGCGATGGCGCTGCACCGCGACGGCCGGCTGAAGAAGCTCAAGGTCGAACTGATCGGCGCCAATGCCGAGGCGATCGACAAGGCCGAGGACCGCCTGCTGTTCCGCGAGGCCATGGTCAAGATCGGGCTGGAATGCCCCAAGAGCGAGGTCGTGCACAATCGCGAGGAGGCGATCAACGCGCTCGACCATGTCGGCCTGCCGGCGATCATCCGGCCGTCCTTCACCTTGGGCGGCACCGGCGGCGGCATCGCCTACAATCGCGACGAATATTTCGAGATCGTCCAGGGCGGCATCGACGCCTCGCCGGTCGGCGAGGTGCTGGTCGAGGAATCGGTGCTGGGCTGGAAAGAGTACGAGATGGAGGTCGTGCGCGACAAACGCGACAACTGCATCATCATCTGCTCGATCGAGAACGTCGATCCGATGGGCATCCACACCGGCGACTCCGTGACGGTCGCGCCGGCGCTGACGCTCACCGACAAGGAATACCAGATCATGCGCGACGCCTCGATCGCATGCCTGCGCGAGATCGGCGTCGACACCGGCGGATCGAACGTGCAGTTCGCCGTCGATCCGGCGAGCGGCCGCATGGTCGTGATCGAGATGAACCCGCGCGTGTCGCGCTCCTCGGCTCTGGCCTCGAAGGCCACCGGCTTCCCGATCGCCAAGGTCGCGGCGCGGCTCGCCGTCGGCTACACGCTCGACGAGCTTCTGAACGACATCACCGGCACGACGCCCGCTTCGTTCGAGCCCACGATCGACTACGTCGTCACCAAGATGCCGCGCTTCGCCTTCGAGAAGTTCCCCGGCGCCGAGGCGCTCCTCACCACCTCGATGAAGAGCGTGGGCGAGGCGATGTCGATCGGCCGGACCTTCCAGGAATCGCTGCAGAAGGCGCTGCGCTCGATGGAGACCGGCCTGACCGGCCTGAACGAGATCGAGATCACCGGCGCGCCCGACAAGACCGCCGTCGTGGGCGCCCTGGCGCGTCCGACGCCGGACCGCGTGCTGGTGATCGCCCAAGCCTTCCGTCACGGCCTGTCGGTCGAGGAGATCGCGCACGCCTCGAAGTACGAGCCGTGGTTCCTGCGCCAGATCGAGCAGCTGGTGAAGATCGAGGCCGAGGTTCGCGCCAAGGGCTTGCCGAAGGACGCCAAGGACTTCATCGATCTCAAGAAGAAAGGCTTTTCCGACGAGCGGCTGGGCGAGCTCACCGGCAAGTCGGCGGCCGACGTGGCGAAGAAGCGCCGCGCCATGGGCATCCGCCCGGTGTTCAAGCGCATCGACACCTGCGCCGCCGAGTTCGCCTCGCGCACGCCCTATCTCTATTCCTGCTACGAGGGCGACGGGCTGCGGCCCGCCGAATGCGAGGCCGAGCCGACCGACCGGCGCAAGGTCATCATCCTGGGCGGCGGTCCCAACCGCATCGGCCAGGGCATCGAGTTCGACTATTGCTGCGTCCATGCCGTCTACGCCCTGCGCGAAGCGGGCTACGAGACCATCATGGTCAACTGCAACCCCGAGACGGTCTCGACCGACTACGACACCGCCGATCGCCTCTACTTCGAGCCATTGACGGCCGAGGACGTGATCGAGCTGGTCGAGGTCGAGCGCAGCAAGGGCGAACTCCTGGGCCTGATCGTGCAGTTCGGCGGCCAGACGCCGCTCAAGCTCGCCAAGCCCCTCGAGGCCGCGGGCATCCCGATCCTCGGCACGTCGCCCGACGCCATTGATCTCGCCGAGGATCGCGAGCGGTTCCAGCAGCTGATCCACAAGCTCAAGCTGCGCCAGCCCGACAACGGCACGGCGACGTCGCAGGAGCAGGCGATCGCCATCGCCGAGAAGATCGGCTACCCGGTGGTCATCCGCCCGTCCTACGTGCTGGGCGGTCGCGCCATGCAGATCGTCTACGATCGCGAAGGCACCGAGCGCTACATGCGCGACGCGGTGAAGGTGTCGGGCGCCAATCCGGTGCTGGTCGATTCCTATCTGCGCGACGCCATCGAGGTCGATGTCGATGCGCTGGCCGACAAGAGCCACAACGTGTTCGTCGCCGGCATCATGGAGCACATCGAGGAGGCCGGTATCCACTCGGGCGATTCGGCCTGCTCGCTGCCGCCTTACTCGCTGCCGTCCAGGATCATCGCCGAGATCGAGCGCCAGACCGAGGCGATGGCCAAGGCACTGCAGGTCGTCGGCCTGATGAACGTGCAGTACGCCGTGAAGGACGGCGAGGTCTACGTGCTCGAGGTCAATCCGCGCGCCAGCCGGACCGTGCCCTTCGTCGCCAAGGCGACCGGCCAGCCGATCGCCAAGTACGCCGCCCGCCTGATGGCCGGCGAATCGCTCAGGTCGCTCCATATCAAGAAGGACAAGGGCAAGCACATCGCCGTCAAGGAAGCGGTGTTCCCCTTCGCGCGCTTCCCCGGCGTCGACGTCATTCTCGGCCCCGAAATGCGCTCGACCGGCGAGGTCATGGGCCTCGATGCGGATTTCGGCCGCGCCTTCGCCAAGTCGCAGCTCGGAGCCGGCAGCAAGGTGCCGGTCGACGGCGTCGTCTTCGTGTCGGTCAAGGACCCGGACAAGGCCGCGATGGTGAAGCCGGTCAAGCGGCTGGTCGAACTCGGCTTCAAGGTCGTGGCGACCGGCGGCACCGCCGACTATCTGCGTCGCCACGGCATCGAGGCGCAGCGCGTCAACAAGGTGCTCGAGGGCCGGCCGCACATCGTCGACCTGATGAAGGACGGCAAGGTCCAGCTCATCTTCAACACCGTCGACGGCTCGGCGGCGCTGACCGACAGCTTCACGCTTCGCCGCACCGCGCTCATGCACAAGATCGCCTATTACACGACGGTGGCCGGCGCCAAGGCCTCGGTCGAAGGCATCGCGGCGCTGAGCGAGGGGGCGCTGGACGTGGCGCCTCTGCAATCCTACTTCAAGACCGCCTTCTAGCCTTTTTTCGCATTCTACAACCGGGCCTGCGTGGCCCGGGTTGGGCGTTGACGCCGCACGATTCATTAAGGACGATCAGGCAATGGAACGGGTTCCGATGACGGCCGAGGGGCTGAAGGGCCTCGAGGACGAACTGAAGCAGCTGAAGAGCGTGGAGCGCCCTGCGATCATCAAGGCGATTGCCGCGGCGCGCGAGCATGGCGATCTTTCGGAGAACGCCGAATACACTTCCGCGCGCGAGCGCCAGGGCTTCATCGAAGGCCGCATTGCCGAGATCGAGGACATCATTTCGCGTGCCGAGGTGATCGACTTCAGCAAGCTCTCCGGCAAGGTCGTGAAGTTCGGCGCCACCGTGCAGTTGGCCGACGAGGACACCGACGAGAAGGTGAAATACCAGATCGTCGGTCCCTACGAGGCCGACCTCGCCAAGCGCCGCATCTCGGTGACCTCGCCGATCGGCCGCGCCCTGATCGGCAAGACGGTGGGAGACACCGTCGAGGTCCAGACGCCGAGCGGCGCGCGCTCCTACGAAGTGGTGGGCGTCCAGTTCAAGTAGACATCGCCTGCTTAGCGCGGGGCTTCGCCCTGCGTGGTGGGCGTCCAGTTCAAGTAGACGCCGCAGCGGCCGCGGCACGGCCGCGCCGCATGCCGATCAGGCGCATGGTCGCGTACTGGACCAGGAACAGCGCGACCTTGCTCGCGATGCCCCAGATCGACATGGTCGCCGACCAGCTGATCGGATCGAGCGTCAGCGCCAGCCCGATGTTGAGCGCGGCCGAGGCGAACATCAGGCCGGCCCATACGAAGCCGAAGATCCAGACGATGTCGGGCACCATCTGTATGGCGACCGGCGGCATGTAGCGGTTCATCCAGCCCGGCCGCAGCATGTAGGCGCCGACGATGCAGTAGATCACCGAGGGCTTCGCCATCACGAAGCGCGGATCGCTGGTCAGCATGGTGGCGATGCCCGAGACAATCACCAGGCCGATGCTCAGCCACTGCATGGTGTCGATCTTCTGGCGGCTGAGCTTCATCCAGCCGATCTGGATGACGCCAAGGCCGACGCCCAGCGCCACCGCCAGCATCAGGTCCTTGGTGATCAGCAGGACGACGAGGAACAGGATCGTCGAGGCGAGATCCGAGACCAGCAGCCGAGCCGAGTGCATCAGGTTGGCCATGGGAGCCTCCGTGAAGCGGTAACGCCGTGTATTTTTGGCACGCTATAGATACACACCGTTTCCCGCAAGAGAGCTTTTGGGGAATTTTCAGGGCGTTCGCCCTTGTCAGACCACGACTTTGACGTACGTGTCCTTCATGACGATCAGGCCGCGGCGAAAGGTGTAGAGGTCGCAGCCCAGCCACTCCTGGCGTTCGCCGGTCTCGAGCGTCGCCGTGCGATGCCACTCCGTGACCGCGCGGTTGCCGCAGATGAACTCGCTGGTGTGCTTCCACGTCACGTCGCCGGTCGCGGCGAACAACGGCTCGAAGTAGCTCCTGATCGCCGCCTTGCCCTTGAAGCTCTCACCCCAGTAGTGCGGCCCGCGGGCATTGCGGAACTCGCCGTCCTCGGCGAACGAATTGACGATGCCGTCGACGTCGCGGCGGGCGAAGGCGTCGGCGATCTCGTGCAGGCGCTCCAGGGTGACGTCGGGGGCGGGGCTGCCATCCATGGTCCGTCCTCCTATTCCACCGAGATCGGCACGCCGGGCAGCTGCTTGGCGGTGCGGAACACCATCATGGATTTCACATGACTGACATTGGGCGCCGAGGTGAGCCGCGTGGTCAGGAACTTCTGGTACTCGTCCCAGGTCTCGGCGACGATCTTCAGCAGGAAGTCGGCCTCGCCCGCCAGCATGTGGCATTCGCGCACCTCGTCCCACTTGGCGATGAGTTCCTCGAATGCCTTGAGGTCGATCTCGGCCTGGCTGTTGAGGCCGACCAGGGCGAACACCGAGACGCTGTAGCCCAGGGTCTCGGGACTGAGTTCCGCATGATAACCCTTGATGATCCCCGCGCGCTCGAGGGCTCGCACCCGGCGCAGGCAGGGAGGCGCGGATATGCCGGCGCGCTCGGCCAGCTCCACGTTGGTCATGCGCCCGTTTGCCTGCAGGTCGCTGA
>JACPOB010000069.1 GCA_016185145.1 Rhodospirillales bacterium
CCTTCGCCTTCTCCGGCCGCTACAACCAGCAGCGCTACGTCAACATCTGGCCGCGGCCGATCCAGAACGATCCGCATCCGCCGATCTGGATCCCGGGCGGCGGCTCGATCGAGACGTGGCGGTGGTGCGCGGAGATGGACTACGTCTACTGCTATCTCTCGTACTACGGCTACAAGGCCGGGCTCACGACCATGCAGGGCTTCTGGAACGAGATGGCCAAGCTCGGCAAGGACCGCAATCCGTACCGCGCCGGCTTCCTGCAGTTCGTCGGCGTCGCCGAAAGCCGCCAGCAGGCGCTCGACCTCTATACCGAGCCGGCCGAGTACTTTTACGGCCGCTGCCTGCACGTCGATCCGCGCTTCGCATTGCCGCCGGGCTACACGACCGAGGCGACGCAGCGCGCCGGCATCGAAGGCATGATGACCAAGGCCGCCAACCTCGCCAATCCGTCGACCAAGGCGGCACTGAAGGCCACCAACATGAAGGACATCGTCGACGGCGGCTACGTGCTGATCGGCTCGCCCGACGAGGTCGTCGAGCAGATCCGCCATGTCGGCACCAGCCTCAATGTCGGCCATCTGATGCTGCTCTTGCAGTACGGCAACATGAGCAAGGACGTCACCAAGTACAACACGCGCCTGTTCGCCGAGAAGGTGATGCCGCACGTGAAGGACCTCTTCTCCGAGTGGGAAGACAAGTGGTGGCCGAAGCCCATGGCCAAGGGCCAGCGCGCCGCCGTTCCCGCCTTCGCCCCGCAGTTCGCCGCGGAGTAGCCTCGTGTCACAGCCGAAGACGACCACCGTCGAGGTCAACGGTTTCCCCTGCCGCGTCTGGACCAAGGGCAGCGGCCCCAAGCTCGGTTTCCTCGCCGGCCTGGGCGGCCTGCCGCGCTGGCTGCCCTTCCTGGACCGGCTGGCCGAGACGCGCACCGTGATCGCGCCGTCGCTGCCGGGCTATCCCGGCGCCGCGGGCCACACCGAGCTCGACACGCATCTCGACTGGGTGCTGGCGGTGCGCCAGCTCATCGACAAGAGCGGCCTGGCCGGCGCCGACCTTCTGGGCGCATCGGTAGGCGGCGCGTTCGCTGCCGAGATGGCGGCGATCTTTCCCGCCCATGTGCGCAAGCTCTGCCTGATTGCGCCCTTCGGGCTGTTCGACGACAAGGATCCCGCGGCCGATCCCTGGGCGCAGCGCCGGGACAATGTCCCCGGCCTGATGTGCGCCGACGGCGCCAAGTGGACGGAGCTGGTGGCGCCGCCCGAGGGCGCCAACTCGGTCGAATGGCCGATCGAGATGACGCGCGCCTCGGAAGCCGCAGCCCGCGCCTTCTGGCCGCTCGGCAGCACGCGCCTGGAGAAGCGGCTCGGCCTGATCGCGGCGCCGACCCTGATCCTGTGGGGCGAGCGCGATGCCGTACTGCCGCCCTCCTATGCAAAAAAGTTCGCCGCCGGCATCAACGGCGCAACCAGGGTGCAGACGGTGGCCGATGCCGGCCACCTCGCCTACCTCGACCAGCCCGACGCCGTCGCCCGCGCCGTTCTTGCACATTTTGCCTGATCACGTTCGTTTTGGCGCCCGGCTTCGTGGTTGCGTCCGCAGTTCGGATCGCTATTGTCCGGCGCGTTAGGATTTTGCGAGGTAGAGGGCGATGACAATCCGTTCGATGAGCGTTTCGCTGGTGGCGGCGGTGCTGACGATGGGGACGATCCTGCCCGCGTCGGCCCAGGTGACGGCCGTGCCGCGCGAGGGCGTGGCCTTCAACGATACGGTCACCCAACGGGTCAAGGTCGAGACGGTCGACCCCGACGATCGGACGATCGCCTTCACCACGCCGGACGGCCAGGTCCTGGTCCTGCCGGTCGGCGTCAACGCCGGCAACCTCGCCGCCATCGCCGACGGCTCGATGGCCAACGTGACCTACACCCAGGTCGTGACCATGCTGAACCTGCGCCAGAAGGGCCCGGGCTCCAAGGAAGCGCGCCGCGACCAGATGAACGTCAAGCCCAACAAGACCGACATCGAAGCCGGCCGCTTCACGCTGACGGTGACGGCGGTCGACCTGCCCAACAACACCGTGTCGGTGATCGAGGGTGACGGCGGCGCGGTGCGCACCTACAAGGCCAACACCATCGCCAAGCAGGACATGCTGAAGAAGATCAAGGTCGGCGACGTCGTGATCGGCCTCACCACGCCGCTGATGGTGACGGCAATCTCGCCGGCGAACTGAGTTTGTTCATGGCTGGGGGCGCGCCACTCCAGTGGCGCGTCTTCGTCGATGCACACATGATCGCGCCACTGGAGTGGCGCGCGCCCAGCAGGGACTACTTGACGTCGACGTCTTCCCAGAAGCCGATCCAGTGATCGACCGGCTTCATCTTGGCCTGCGGCGCCTCGTAGGACCACGCCGCGCGCGGGCTCTTCGCGTCGCCCTCGATCACGTCATAGAACTGAACGCCGTGCGGACATTTCAGGTCGTTCGCGGTCTTGGGCGTGCTCTTGAGCAGCTCCATGCGGACCGTCTCGCGCGGGAAGTAGACGTAGCCGTCGACTTCGAGCGTGCGGTCGCTTTCGGCGATCGTCTTGCCGTGCCATGTCGCGGTGTGGGCCATCGGTCGCGTCTCCTGATGGTAGGAATGCCTCACCCTACCACGAGGTGATGACACGACCGGAGCTTTTCAAGCCGTATCAGGCCGCCTGCGCTGCGATCGGCTCCGGCTCGGTCGCCATCAGGCTCGGCCGGGCCGACATGTCGCCCGCCCAGCGGGCAAGGTTGGGCGAGGCTTCGCCGATCTCCTTCAGCCCGGGAATGGCGGGGAAATAGAACACGATCGGGGCCAGGAACAGGTCCGCCGCAGTCACGCTGTCGCCGACGAGATAGCGGCTTCGGCCGAGCTGGCGCTCGAACACCGGCACGACGTCGCGCGCCTTGGCGAGGTACATGTCGGCCATCTCCTGCGGCACCGCCAGGAAACCGAAATGGTTGGCGAGGAAGCGGAGAGCCGAATTGACCAGGGAGTCGTTCACCGCGCTCACCCACTGGTCGCACAGCGCCGCCTGGCGCGAGTCCTGCGGCCACAGCTTGGGGCCGGGGAAGGTGCGATCGAGGTAGCGCAGGATGGCGGTCGATTCGTAGAGCGTCATGTCGCCATGCGCGATCGCCGGGATCTTGTAGAACGGATTGAGCGCGCCCATCTGGCCGGGAAACATCGGCACCAGCTCGTAGTCGATCCCCTTCTCGTGGCAGGCCAGCCGCGCCGTGCGGGTGAAGGTGCTGGGCGATACGCCGTAGATCTTGATGTCAGCCATGGTCTCCTCCGTTGAAAAATCAGTAGCGGTCGTGAGGACGAACCCAGGCCATCGGGAAGGGCAACCTCTCCTCCTGGCGGCCCCGGGCGGTAAGATCGAGCAGCTGATAGGCGCCATTCAAGGGATCGAGCCCGCGGGCGTAGGTCGAGTAGGTGTGGAAGACCGCGTCGCCCTGTCTGACGAAGGCGCTGACGCCGGGATGCTCGTCGGCATCGCGCTGCAGGGTGCCGTAGTTGTAGTCGAGAAGATTCTCGCCGGGCCGGCGCGATACGCCGTAGTCGTAGTTGAAGTCGCTGCCCGCCGACGACACCCAGCGGAAGGTCCAGCCCATGCGCCGCTTGTACGGCTCGAACCGGGAAAGCGGCGCGCGCGAGACGACGACCAGCACGGTGTCGCGCGCCGCGAGATGCGCGTCGATGCCGTTGAAGTTGTCGGCCCAGAACGAGCAGCTCGGACAGCCTTCCTCGTAGTCCGGCCCGAACATGAAGTGATCGACGATGAGCTGGCTCTTGCCATCGAACAGGTCGGCCAGCGTCACGCGGCCTTCCGGCGCCTCGAAGACATAGTCCTTCTCGACCCGCTCCCAGGGCAGCGCCCGTCGCTGCCGCGCCAGCTCGTCGCGCAGCCGCATGAACTCCTTCTCCTTGGCCATGAAGGCGGTGCGCGCCTTCAGCCATTCCTCGTGGGACACGATGCGCGGTTCGGCCATGGCAAACCTCCTCGGTCTTCAGGGAACGCGGGACAGGAAGTCGTCGAGCTTCTCGAAGGAGCCGGTCCAGCCCCAGCGATGGTTGGCGGTGCCCGTGCCGTCGCGGAAACGCGACTGGGTCAGCGTCATTTCCGTGCGCCTGCCAACCGGCTTGAACTCCAGCGTCACGGTCGTCTCGTGCTCGCGCGGCGTGTCGAGGCTGCCGGTCTCGTGCCAGGCCCAGGTGAAGGAGAGCAGGCGCGGCGGGTCGACGGCGAGATACTTGCCCGATATGGCGCGCTTGATGCCCAGGCCCTCGCCGGTCAGTTCCCAGGCGCCGCCGACGCGCGGATCGAGGCGGCAGTGCGTGGTCTTCATGCCTTGCGGGCCGAACCATTCGGCGAACTGTGCCGGATCGGTCCACGCCGCGAACACGCGCGCGGGCGCGGCGTCGAACGTGTGCGTCATGACCAGCGTGCGATCGTCAGGAACGGCGCTTGCGACCATCGCCCTTGCCCTTCGCTTGCGGTGCCGTGCGTTTGAGATAGGCATCGAGCCTGTCGAACTGCTGCTCCCAGAAACGACGGTATTCCTCGATCCAGTCGGCGGCGGCACGCAGGCCCTCGCCACGCAATTCGCAGCGCCGCCACTGCGCCTCGGTGTGACGCTCGATCAGCCCGGCGTCCGTCAGCACTTTCAGATGCCGCGACACCGCGGGCAGCGACATGTCGAACGGCTCGGCGAGCTCGCCCACCGTGGCCGCGCCCGTGGCGAGCCTGGCCAGGATGGCGCGACGGGTGGGATCGGCGAGCGCCGAGAAGGTCTGGGAGAGCGTATCCATATTTAACATACTTGTTAAATACGAAGCCAACCCCCGTCAAGTCATTACCGGCGGTGTCATTGCCGTCGGCCGGCTGGAACCCTATGAAGGCCGCCCCGCAGGCATGGAGTTGATGGAATGGAGCCGATCTACCGCGTCGACGGCGCGACCGCCGAGACCAGCGCCTTCGCCGGCGGTCCCTGGGATCCCAAGCTGCAGCACGGTGCGGCGCCCTCCTCGCTGATCTGCTGGGCGGTCGAGCGCCTGCCCGCACCCGCGCCGATGCGCGTGGCGCGACTCACCGTCGACCTGATGCGGCCGGTGCCGGTGGCGCCCCTCACCATCGAGACCGAGCTGCTGCGCGAGGGCCGCAAGATCCAGCTCGTGTCGGTGCGCTTGCTGGCCAACGGCACCGAGGTGGTGCGCGCCACGGTGCTGCGCGTGCGCCGCCTGGAGCAGGTACTGCCGGTCGAGGCGCCGTGGCCGCCGATCGACATCAAGAGCCCGGAGGAGAGCCACGATCCGACGGAGAACGGCCTGTCGCAAACGCCCTTCCTGTCGGGCCTGGAGATGCGCGTGGCCAAGGGTTCGTTCCGCACGCCCGGTCCGGCGGCGGTGTGGTATCGCGCGGCGCGGCCGATCGTCGACGGCGCGCCGTTGTCACCCCTGATGCGCGCCGCCATCGCTGCCGACTTCTGCAACGGCACGTCGGCGGTGCTCGACTTCACCAAGTGGACGTTCATCAACGGCGACCTCACGGTCAGCCTGGCGCGCGAGCCGGTGGGCGAATGGGTGCTGCTGGACGCCGAGACCTGGGCGGGACCCGATTCGATCGGCATCGCCGCTGCGCGGCTCGCCGACCGCGACGGCTATTTCGGCCGCGCCGTGCAGAGCGTGCTGTTCGAGAGACGCTGAACGTCATGCTCTTCCGGACCGCGAGCCTCCGGCTCGCTCATGATCATGAGCGAGCCGGAGGCTCGCGGTCCGGAAGACCATGACGCGCCGCTGGAGTGGCGCGCGCCCAGCTTAGCCTCGCTTCCAGGTCGTGCCTTTCGGGCCGTCTTCCAGGATCACGCCCTTGGCCTTGAGCTCGTCGCGGATGCGGTCGGACTCCTTGAAGTCCTTGGCCTTGCGCGCGGCCTGACGGGCGGCGATGGCCGCATCGATCTCGGCATCGGTCGGACCGGAGGAGCCGGCCGGCGTCCAGCGGAACCACGCTTCGGCATCCTGCTGCAGCAGGCCGAGCGCGTTCGCACCGGCGCGCAGTTCGGCGGGATCGCCGAGCTGATGGATGGCGCTGATGGCGAGCGGCGTGTTGATGTCGTCGGACAGGGCATCCTCGACCGACTGAGGTACGGCACTAGCCGCCCGCACATCCTTGCCGCGCAGCGCGCCGTACCAGCGATCGAGCGTCGCCTTGGCCTGGACCAGGCCCTCGTGCGTGAAGTCGAGCGGCTGGCGATAATGCGCCGACAGCAGCAGCAGCCGGATCACCTCGCCGGGATACTGGTCCAAGAGCTCGTGCACGGTGAAGAAGTTGCCGAGCGACTTGCTCATCTTCTCGCCGGAGATGTTGAGGAAGCCGTTGTGCATCCAGTACTTCGCCATGATGGCGTGACCGAAGGCGCTGCGGCTCTGCGCGATCTCGTTCTCGTGGTGCGGGAAGATGAGATCGAGGCCACCGGCGTGGATGTCGAAGGTCTCGCCTAAAAGCTTGCCGCTCATGGCCGAGCACTCGATGTGCCAGCCCGGCCGGCCACGGCCCCATGGGCTGTCCCAGCCCGGCTGCTGCGGCGTCGACGGCTTCCACAGCACGAAGTCGGCCGGATCCTTCTTGTAGGGCGCGACGTCGACGCGGGCGCCGGCGACCAGCTCGTCGCGCGTGTGGCGCGACAGGCGGCCGTAGTCGCTCATGCTCGGCACGCTGAACAGCACATGGCCCTCGGCGGCATAGGCATGGCCCCTGGCGATCAGGCGCTCGATCATGTCGATCATCTGCCCGACATACTCGGTCGCCCGCGGCTCGAAATCGGGCGCGAGCGCGCCCAGCCGGCGCATGTCGCTCTTGTAGGCGTCGCCGGTGCGCGTGGTCAGCGCCTCGATGGTCTCCTTGTTGTCGGCCGCCCGCACCATGATGCGGTCGTCGATGTCGGTGATGTTGCGCACGTAGGTGACGCGCGGATAGCGCCGCTTCAGCAGGCGATAGAGGACGTCGAAGGCCACGACGGGCCGCGCATTGCCGATGTGCACGTAGTCGTAGACGGTCGGCCCACAGACATACATCCGCACATGCCCTGCATCGATGGGTGCGAACGGTTCTTTTTCGCGCGACAGCGTGTTGTAGATGACGAGGGACATGGTCCCTACTCCCCGATCAAGATTGTACGAAGCCCCAAACGCCCACGCTCTTCTCAGAAGAAGGGGGACCGGCTTCAGTTACATCGCGCAGACACCGCGCCGGGGAATAGAAACAGCGACATTTCAGTAGTTTATCCGACCAGCTCTTTTCGTGCAAATGCGCGCCTACGGAAGCGTTTTTCGTCTCCACCGCTCGTCGCGTTGGGCACCGCCGCGATCCTTATGCCCGCTGGCCGCTGAGCCGCGCCGCCGTCCTGGCGCGGCCGATCAGCGGCAGGAGCTTCGCCATCTCCGGTCCGGTCTCGCGCGGTAAGGGCAAGCCGGAGCGGATGGAACAGCGCAGAGCGCGCCGCGATCGTAGACCGGGGGCCGGCCCTGCGACAGCAGGCGCTTGCGCTTGAACTCGAGCTCCTCCGGCGTCTCGTAGCAGGGATAGAGCCCGCCGGCCGCGATCAGCCGGTCGCGCGCGGCATCGTAGTGCTGCAGCCGGTCTGCCTGGCGTTCCTTGCGCGCCCAATCGAGGCCGAGCCAGGCGAGATCGCGCTCGATCGCGACTTCGTACTCGGGCTTGCTGCGCTGCAGGTCGGTGTCGTCGAGGCGCAGGATGAAGGTGCCGCCGTGCCGTCTGGCGAACAGCCAATTGAACAGCGCCGCGCGCACGTTCCCGACGTGCAAAAGCCCGGTCGGGCTGGGCGCGAAACGGACAACGGGATTTGATGCCATGCCGGGGCGGCTTGTGGCGATGCGCCGTTGGCGGGTCAAGCGGGGTTCCGCTAGTGTCGCAATGCGGGGATGAAAGAGTCTCAGGGAGGAAACGAGTGAAAAGACGTCATCTGCTGGCCGCCGGGCTCGGCGCGATCGCCGCGCCTGCCGTGGTCCGCGCCCAGGCGAAATACCCGGAAAAGACCATCCGGCTCGTCGTGCCGTTCGCGGCGGCCGGGCCGACCGACATCATCGGCCGCAAGGTCTCGGAGAAGATGACCGGCCTCCTGGGCCAGACCATGATCGTCGAGAACAAGTCGGGCGCCGCGGGGTCGATCGGCGCGGTCGAGGTCAAGAATGCCAAGCCCGACGGCTACACGCTCTTGTTTGCGCCGTCCTCGACACACGCCGTCAACCCGACGGCGTTCGTCCATCCGGCCTACGACGCGGTGAAGGACTTCACGCCGGTCTCGTCGATCTGCGTCAACCCGCTGGTGCTGGTCGTGCATCCGTCGATGCCCGATTCGGTGATGGGCCTGGTCGACCTGATGAAGAAGAACCCCGGCAAGTACTCCTACGCATCGTCGGGCAACGGCAGCATCCTTCACCTCGCCACCGAGTACTTCAAGCGCGAGGTCGGCGGCATCGACGTGGTGCACGTGCCCTATCGCGGATCGGGACCGGCGCTGCAGGACGTGATGTCCGGCCAGGTGGCGTGGATGTTCGAGACGTTCAGCACGACGCTGCAACAACATCGTGCCGGCAAGCTGCGCATCCTCGCCTACGCCCACGCCAAGCGCGCGCCGATCGCGCCCGAGATCCCGACGGTGATCGAGGCCGGCGTGCCGGGCTACGAGGCCTATACCTTCAACCTGATCCTGGGGCCGGCCGGCCTGCCGCAGCCCGTGGTCGACACGCTCGACCAGGCCTCACGCAAGCTCATGAAGGATCCGGAGATGGTGAAGTTCCTCGAGGACATCGCCGCAGTCCCGACAACCGACACCTCGCCGGAGCGCACGGCGAAGTTCATCAAGGACGAGATCGCCAAGTGGGCGCCGGTCATCAAGGCCGCCGGCGTGAAGATCGAGTAGGCATACGCGGACCGCGGGCGTCCCGCCCGCTCATGATTCATGAGCGGGCGGGACGCGGTCCGAACATGAATGATCAACGATAGCCCGGCGGCGGCGGCACGTTGCCGGGAGACGGCGTGATCGGCGCCTGCTGCGGCATCTGGCTGGGCAGCGGCAGGTTGGACGGGTTGGGCATCGCCGTCACGTCGCTCGTCGAAGCGACGCGGCCGGGCGCGACGGCGCCGGTGGTGCTGATGTAATAGCCGGCGACGGCGTTGGAACTCTCGCCCGCGGTCTTGGCCGGCACGTCGATCACGCCGATGCGCTCGCCATCCTGGTTGATGCGGTAGCCCTGGTTGTCCATCTTGTAGTCGGCGTTGTCGACTCGGACGCCACCCGCTTCCGTACGATACGAAGCCGGCTGTTGCGCGTCGACATAGTCGGGCCGCGGCAGTGGGTTACATCCTGCAATCGCCAGTCCCAGCGTTGCAGCCATCAACCATCTCGCAGCCATCGCGCCCCCTAACCTAGGGCTGGGTCGACTGCGGGCTGATGATGTTGCCGCGCGCGTCGATCCGGTTCCCCTGGCCATCATAGCGGAAACCGTATTCGTCGCGGAAGGCCTGAACGCCCGCCGGCGGGGTCGTTGCAGCCGGCACGTAGGTCGTCGTCGAGGCCGGCGCCGTGGTCGTGTAGACAGTCGTGCTCGAGCTTGGCGGGTAGTAGGTCGTCACCGTGCCGGCCGGCACGGCCACCGTTGCCGGGCGCGGCGCTGTCGCTGTCGTGGTGCTGGAAAAACTGCAGGCGGCGGCCGACAGGCCGACGGCGGCCACGGCCACGAGCTTCGTTGGCGTCATCGCACCCTCCTCGCGGGCAAATCTCCCCGGTGGAACGGGAAGACGGCCTGGAGGTTGCAGGCACCCTGCCTAAATCAGGCGGCCTTCTTCAGCATGCTGTCACGCAGCTCGCGCCGCAGGATCTTGCCGACATTGGTCTTGGGCAGCTCGTCGCGGAACTCGATGTACTTGGGCCGCTTGTAGCCGGTGAACTGCTGGGCGCACCACGCCTGCAGCGCCTCCTTGGTGAGGGCGGGATCCTTCTTCACCACGAACAGCATGACGGCCTCGCCCGCTCCCGCATCGGGCACGCCGATGGCCGCGCATTCCAGCACGCCGGGATGGCTCGCCACCACGCCTTCGATCTCGTTGGGGAAGACCTTGAAGCCCGAGACCACGATCATGTCCTTCTTGCGATCCACGATCTTGATGTAGCCGCGCGCATCCATCTCGCCGACGTCGCCCGACTTGAAGAAGCCGTCGGGTGTCATGACCAGCGCCGTCTCGTCCGGACGCTGCCAGTAGCCCTGCATGACCTGCGGACCCTTGATGGCGATCTCGCCGGCCTCGCCCAGCGGCAGCTCCCTGCCCTGGTCGTCGAGGATCTTGATCTCGACGTTGGGCAGCGGCAGGCCGATCGTGCCGGTGTACTCTTCCGAGTCGGTGGGATTGCAGGTGACGCCGGCCGAGGTTTCGCTGAGGCCGTAGCCTTCGACGATCGGGCAGCCGGTGATGGCGAGCCACTTCTTCGCGACGGCCTCCTGCACCGCCATGCCGCCACCGTTGGAGATGGCGAGCTGCGAGAAGTCGAGCCTGGCGAAGTCGGGCTGGTTGGCGAGCCCGTTGAACAGCGTGTTCACGCCCGGGAAGATGTTGATCTTGTACTTGGCGAGCTCCGCGATCGTGCCCTTCATGTCGCGCGGATTGGGGATCAGGATGTTGAGCGCGCCGGTCCGCATGCCCAGAAGCCCGCAGGCGATGAAGGCGAAGACATGATAGAGCGGCAGCGCGCAGACGATGGTGAACTGGCCGGTCAGGTTCTTGCGCCTGAGCCCCGGCTGCATCCACGCCTCCGATGCGAGCAGGTTGGCGACGATCGTGTGATGCAGCAGCGTCGCCCCCTTGGCCACGCCGGTTGTGCCGCCGGTGTATTGCAGCACGGCGACGTCGCTCGGCCCGATGTCGGGAGGCGTGAAGGCCATCGAACGGCCGGCCGATACCGCGTCGTTGAACTTGGTGTGGCCGGGCAGCGAGAAGGCCGGCACCATCTTGCGCATGGTGCGCACGACGAAGTTCACGATCAGGCCCTTGGGGAAACCCAAGAGGTCGCCCATCGAGGCGACGACGACGTGCTTCACCGCGGTGCCGCCGATCGCCTGCTGCAGCGTGCCGGCGAAATTCTCCAGCACGATCACGGCCTCGGCGCCCGAATCCTTCAGCTGATGCGCGAGCTCGCGCGCGGTGTAGAGTGGATTGACGTTGACGGCGATCAGGCCGGCGCGCAGAACGGCAGCCAGCGCCACCGGATACTGCAGCACGTTGGGCATCATGATCGCGACCCGCGTGCCCTTCCTCAGGCCCTTGCCCTGCAGCCAGGCCGCGAGCGCCTGGGACAGCGTGTCGACGTCGCCGAAGGTAATGGCCTTGTCCATGCAGACATAGGCACGCTGGTCGCGGAACTTGGCGAAACTCTCCTCGAGCAACGCCACGAGGCTGGGATAGACCGACGGGTCGATATCCGACGGCACTCCTGGCGGATAGCTTTTCAACCAGAACCGGTCCATGCGTTCTCCCGAAATCATCGAGCCCACTATAGCCATGTCCGACTGCGCGCGCTTTCACGTCATCACCGGCGGCCCGGGGTCGGGCAAGACCAGCCTGATCGATGCCTTGGCACGCGCCGGTCATGCGCGCAGCGTCGAGGCCGGCCGCGCCATCATCCAGGACCAGCTCGCCATCGACGGCCCTGCCCTGCCGTGGCGCGATCCGCAGGCCTTCGCCGAGCTGATGCTGAGCTGGGAATTGCGGTCCTATCGCATGGCCGAGGCGATGCGCGGCCCGGTGTTCTTCGACCGCGGCGTGACCGACCTTGTAGGCTACCTGACGCTTATAGGCCGCCCGGTGCCGGCGCACATCGCGCGGGCCGCCGAGCGCTTCCGCTACAACCGCCGCGTCTTCGTCGCGCCGCCCTGGCCGGAGATCTATGCGCAGGACGCCGAGCGCAAGCAGACGCTCGAGGAAGCGGTGCGCACCTACGAAGCCCTCGTCACTGCTTACGCGGATTCCGGTTACGAGTTGGTGAGCCTGCCGCTGGTGTCCGTCGAGGAGCGTGTGCGCTTCGTGCTCGACACCATCGCTGCATAGGAAAAAGGCCCGTCCTTGCAGACGGGCCTCTTCTGGTCTTCTGGACCGCGCGCATCCTGCGCGCTCATGAGCGAGCTGGAAGCTCGCGGTCCGGAAGAGAAGAGTTAGGCGGCAGCCTTGGTGAACTTCTCGATGCGCTCCTGCATCGGGCGGACGGCGTCGTCCGCGACCTTGCGGGCGAAGGCGCCGAGATCCTGGGCCTGCGCGATGCGGGTCTCCAGGCGGCCGCGCCAGTACTTGGCGCCGATGTCGAAGGCCTCGATCGGCGACTTGGCCGAGAGGAGGTCACGCCAGGCGGCGAAGCCGGCGTCGGCATCTTCCTTGGCGACCTCGAGCAGCTTCAGGCTGGCCTTGGTGGCGCCGTCGCGGGCCTGAACGAACTGGGTGTTCAGCTCGGCCGAAGCGGTCTGCGCGGCCTTGCTGATCTGCTCGAAACCCTCGGCGGCCTTGCGCGCGCCGATCTGGGCGAACTCGCGGACGCGCTCGTTGGCGGCCTTGGTGGTCTCGGTGGCGTGCTCGATCACGTTGTCGAGCGAAGTGGTCGTGGTCATGGATAGTCCTTGGTGGGTTGTGCTTGGGAAAACTGTTGCTCGGTGACGGGGGGTATATGGGATAGTTATTGTGCGTTGCAACATAAATTGTTGCGATGCGAGAAGAAAAGTTAAAAATCCATGTATTTCAATTGATTAGACCGTCAATCCAGGGACTAATAGAGCCAACAAACGGGAGGCCGCCATGGAACAGCAGCAGCTGTCGGGCATCGACGCGTCGTTCCTCTATCTGGAGACGCCCGAGACGCCCATGCATGTGGCAGGGCTCACCTACTTCGAATTGCCGCCGGGTTTCGAGGGCAGCTTCTACCGGCACTTCCGCCGCTTCTTCGAAAGCCGCCTGCACACCATCCCGATCTTCTCAAAGCGGCTCGCGCCCTCGCTCTACGATCTCGACCATCCGGGCTGGGTCGACGCCGACGACCTCGATCTCGACTACCATTTGCGCGAGACGGCGCTGCCCTCGCCCGGCACCGAGGCGCAGCTCGAGGAGGTGATCGGCCGCCTGCACGCCAACACGCTCGATCGCAGCCGGCCGCTCTGGCAGTTCTACGTCATCACCGGCCTGGAGAACGGCCAGGGCGTGCTCTACTCCAAGGTCCATCATGCCGCGATCGACGGCGGCGCCGGCATGGCGATCAACAAGGCGCTCTACGACGTCTCGGCGACGCCGCGCGACGTCCCGCCTCCGCCCCTCAAGTCAGCGCCGGCCGGTCCGGCGCCGAGCTCGCCGACGGCGGTCGATCCGGTGAAGGGCATCTCCGACATCATGGGCAACATGATGCGCCAGCAGCTGCGCATGTGGCAGACCGCATCGGAGATCGGCACCGCCATGACCAGTGCCTTCCTCGCCAAGCCCGGCGAGGCGGGGCCCAAGGCGCTGTCGACCCTGCAGAGCATGGTGAACCAGCTGCCGACGCTCAACGCGCCCAAGACGCCGTTCAACGCCACGATAACGCGCGAGCGCAGCTATGCCGCGCGCACCGTGTCGCTGTCCGACGCCAAGGCGATCGCCAAGGCGAGCGGCACCAAGCTCAACGACGTTGTGATGGCGATCTGCGCCGGCGCGCTGCGCCGCTATCTGCAGGAGAAGGGTGAACTGCCCGACAAGCCGTTGATCGCCGGCGTGCCGATAAGTTTGCGCGAGCCGGGCGACACGCGGCAGAACAACCAGGTCTCGGGCATGCTGTGCTCGATCGCCACCGACATCGCCGATCCCGTCGAGCGCCTGAAGGCGATCCTGAAGTCGTCGTCGGAGTCCAAGCAGATCGCCGGCACTTTCCGCGACGCCGTCCCGCAGGATTTCGCCTTCGTCGGCGCACCGATCCTGCTGCAGCTCATCATGCTGGTCTATGGCCGCAGCGGGCTCGCCGACAAGCTGCCGATGCCGATGAACGTCACGATCTCCAACGTGCCCGGCCCGCCGATGCCGCTCTACTGCGCCGGCGCCAAGGTGACGGCGTTGCATCCGGTGTCGATCCCCGCCCATGGCGCCGCGCTCAACATCACGGTGCAGAGCTACATGGACGCGCTGAACTTCGGCCTGACCGCCGACCGGCGCGCCGTGCCCGACGTCGGCAAGCTCGGTGACTATCTGGTGGGTGCGGCAAACGAACTGAAGAAGGCCGTCGTCCCCAGTTGAAACCCTTCCGTCCCCTTCCGATATGTGAGACTCTTGCACGAACGATGAAGGAGCCCCGATGACGGTTGCCCAGGCGTTGCGCCCCCCTTCTCGAACGCTGCTGCTGCTGGAAGGCCGCGCCGTTCAGGAGTTGGGCGCGTTCATGCTCTTGCGGCCGTGGCTGGCCGCGGCGCCGCGCGGCGACGGGCATCCGGTGCTGGTGTTTCCCGGCCTGCTGGCAAGCGATTTGTCGACCCAGCCGCTGCGCGGCTTCCTGAAGGCGCAGGGCTATGCCGCGCATGGCTGGAAGCAGGGGCGCAATCTCGGTCTGCGGCCGGGCGTCGAGGCCGACATGCTGGACCGTGTCGAGGAGCTTTATGAACGCCACGGCAAGCGCAAGATCAGCCTGGTCGGCTGGAGCCTGGGCGGAATCTATGCGCGGCAGCTCGCCAAGCGCGTGCCCGACAAGGTGCGGTCGGTGATCAGCCTGGGCAGCCCGTTCACCGGCAGCCCCAGGGCGACCAATGCCTGGAAGGTCTACGAATTCACGTCGGGCCAGAAGGTCGACGATCGCGACAGCCACATCGCGGGGCCATTGTCGGATCCGCCGCCGGTGCCGACGACCTCGGTCTTCAGCCGAACCGACGGCATCTGCGCCTGGCAGACCTGCCTCAACGAGGAAGGCCCGCAGGTCGAGAACATCGAGGTCTACGGCAGCCACTGCGGGCTCGGCCATCATCCGGCGGCCGTGTACGCCGTCGCCGACCGCCTGGCGCAGCCCGAAGGCCAGTGGACGAAGTTCGACCGCTCCGGCTGGAAGAGCCTGGTCTATCCCGACTGGCGGCGGTCTTAGTCTTCCGGACCGCGAGCTTCCAGCTCGCTCATGATTCATGAGCGAGCTGGAAGCTCGCGGTCCGGAAGAATATGAGCTACTTCTTCTCCACGCTCGCCTTGATCTCCTCGTAGGACTCCTTCATGCGGTCCTGGACGATCTTGAAGGCTTCGCCGCTCGACTTCTGAACCAGCTCGGCGATGTCGCGCGTGTTGGCGATGGCCGCTTCCATCGCCTTCTTCGCGAACTCGCTCTGCTTGGCGATGATCTCCTGCGGGCTGCCGCCGGGCTTGTACTCCTTCGCCATCTCGGTGACGTCCTTGACCGCTGCCTCGAAGATGGCGCGCTGCTTGTTGGCGATCTCGCCGGCGCCGCTCGCCATCGCCTGCCACGATCGTGTCATGGCATCGAGGTTCTTCTGATGGTGCTCCATGATCTTGCTCACGTCGACCTGCGGCAGCTTCAACTGCTCGCCCAGGTTCCTGAACATGTCGGTGAAGCTCTGCGGTGCCTGTGCCATGCGAACCTCCTGGGGATCAGGGCAGGAGCTTCAACCCCTGCTCCAGCGCGTGCAAGGCCAAACCGGCAAGGCCGCCGATCATGGCACCATTGAAACGGATATATTGCAGATCGCGGCCGACCGTGAGCTCGATGCGGCCGATCAGCATGCCGATGTCCCAGGACTTCACCTGATCGGCGATGAAGCGGCCGACGCCGCTCTTCTGGCTTTGCACGAAGTCGGCAAGAACCCGCACCATGCCGCGATTGATCTCGGCGCGAATCGCCGGATCGCGCGCAAGCTGGCCGCCGATCTCGACCAGCATGGCCTCGAGCTGGCGGCGCATCTGGCTGTCGGACGCCCGTGAATCCTGCTCGAGGAAGCTCTTCAAGCTTTCCCACGCGCCCTCGGCGACCGTCACGACCTCCGGCCGGGCCAGCAGGTCGCGCTTCAGATCCTGGGCACGCCTCGCGAATGTCTGCGACGTGCGCAGGCGCTCGATGAAGCCCGTCACGAAACCGTCGAACTCCCGGCGCAGCGGATGCGCGGGATCGGCGCGCGCATCCTGGATGAAGGCGCTGGTCGAGGCGACGATCTTGCGCAGCAGGTAGGCATCGGCGCGGTAGAGGTTGAACAGCGCCGGCAGCTCCTTGCGGATCTTTTCGCGCAGCGCTTCCAGCGTCTCCTCGTCGGTCAGCACCTTTTCGAGCGCGGCCAGAAGCTCGTCGAGCAGGCGCTGGTGGCGGCCCTTCTCGGTGACGGCGCTGAGCAGCCCTGCAGCGAGAGGCGCCAGCTCGACGCGCTCCAGCTCTGTCATGATCCGCTTGCCTAAAAAATCCTTCAGGCCCGACTGCTCGATGGCGCCGAGCGATTGCGGCAGCAGGCGCAACACGAAGCCTGCCAGCGCAGCGCTGCGCTCGCGATCGGACAGCCACTCGGCGACCAGGGCGGCGAAATCGACCTCGCGCAGCCGCGCCTCGACCGGCTCGGGCGCCAGGAAGTTGGTCTCGATGAACTCGCCCAGCGTGTCGGCGATGCGCAGGTGATTGCGCGGGATGATCGCGGTGTGCGGGATCGGCAGGCCGAGCGGCCGTCGGAACAGAGCAACGACGGCATACCAGTCGGCCAGGCCGCCGACGGTCGCCGCGGCGGCGAAGGCCGCGACATAGCCCCAGGCCCAGTGCGTCGGCTCGAAATGGCGCGCGACGATGAACAACGCCGCCGTGAAGATCAGCAGCGCGGTCGCCGCGAGCTTTATGCTGCGCAGATCGCGGGCGCGTTCCTGGTCGCGGTTCAGTTGCTCGCCCACACGTCCAGCACGTAGCGATTGTCGGCCGCGAGCCGGGCGACGAAAGCCTCGTCGTACATCGCCACCAGCGTACGCTTGACGTCGGGCTCCATGCGCCCGCCGTCGCCGCAGACATAGACGATGGCGCCCTGGTCGATCAGGGGGCGCACGCGGTCGGCTTGCTCCTTCAGAAGATCCTGCACGTAGGTCTTCTTTCCATCGTGGCGCGAGAAGGCGACATGCAGGTCAACGATGCCGGCAGCGGCCTGTTCCTCGAGCTCGCCGCCATAGATGAAATCGTGCTCGGGATGACGGCAGCCGAAGAACAGCATCGCCGGTCCCAGCGCACGGCCCTGCGCCTTGAGCGCGGCGCGCTCGCGCAGAAAGCCGCGGAACGGCGCCAGGCCGGTGCCCGGCCCGATCATGACGATCGGCGCCGCCGGATCGATGGGCAGGCGGAAGCCCACCTTGGTCTCCTTGACGAAGGCCTGGACCGTGGCGCCGCCGGCCTGGCGCAGCAGATGGTTGGAGCAGACGCCGTGATAGACGCCGGCGCCCGAGCGCGCTGGTCCTTCGACCACCGCCACGGTGATCGAGCAGCGATTGCCGTCGGCCATGGGCGAGGACGAGATCGAATAGTAGCGCGGCGTCATCAGCGGCAGCATTTCCAGGAACGCCGCGAAGGGCAGCTCGCAGGCCGGATGCTCTTCGAGCAGGTCCAGCACGGACTTCCGCTTGGCGAGGATCTCGGCACGGAAGCGTTCCTCGTCGAGCAGCGCCTCGAGCTTGGGCCGGGTGAAAGGGCAGCGCGCGTGCTGCGCCATGGTCTGGATCTGCTTGCGCGTCGCCGGATGCTGCAGCTCGACGAAGTCCGACAGGAGGCGATGGACGGCGATCGCCTCGCCGACCGGCAGGTTGGCGCGCCGGCCCTCGGCTGCTTCCAGCATGACATGCGCGCCCGGCGCGAAGGCGAAGCGGCGCAGGGCGCGCTCGACCAGGGCGGCGGCGTTCTGCGGCACGATGCTGAGATGATCGCCGGCGCGGTAGCTGACGCCGTCGGGCAGCAGCACCTCGATGTGTCGCGTGCTGCGGCCCGACGCGTCGGGCTTCTGCAGTTCGCGATTGACCAGCACGCGCATCGGCAACGCCCCGGTGCCGCCGATGATGGGATTGGCCGGCGGCTTGTCGACCGCCTGCACCTGGTACAGCGGCTCCTGCGCGGTGCCGGCGTCGGCTTCCAACGTCACACCGAGCTTTTCGGCCAGTGCCGGCAGCAGCGGATCATTCCAGGCTTGGAAGTGACCGTCGAGGTCTTCCTTGGCGTCACCCTCGCCGCGGGCATAGATCCGTTCGGCGCCCTTGGCGGCTAACAGCTCGTCGAGCTGGCGCGGGATGGCCTGGTAGGTCGAGGCCCAGTCGCGATTGCCGCAGCCGAACACGGTGTAGCGCACGCCCGCCAACGAGCCCGCCGCAGCATCGCGCAGGCTCTTGAGGAAGGCGCCGGCGTTATCCGGCGGCCCGCCATTGTAGGAGGCGCAGACGATGGCCACGGCGCCGTCGGTCGGCAGCTTGCCCGCGTGGTCGTCGAGGCCGGCCAGAGTCGTTTCAAAACCTTGCGCCTCGCCCGCGTCGGCAATCGAGCGCGCCAGCTCCTCCGCCGTGCCCATGTTGGAGCCGAACAGCACGGTGAGCTTCGTGCCGTGGCTCTTGACGGCCTTCTTCCTGGACGTCGCCTTCTTTGGCGACGGCCGCGCGGCCACGCTCACGCCCGAGCCGCGCACGACGTCGGGTCGCAGCTTCACGCGCATCATCAGGCCTTCGGGCTTGATGGTGAGCGATTCCTTGATCTTGAGCTGGTAGCGCGTGTGATCGACCAGGCGGAAGCGCTGCAGGATAAGGCCCAGCACCAGGGTCGCCTCGGTCATGGCGAACTGGCGGCCGATGCAGGCGCGCTGGCCGTTGCCGAACGGCTTGAAGGCGTGCGCCGGCATCTTGGCCTCGCGGTCGGGCGCGAAGTTCTCCGGGTCGAAGACTTCCGCCCGCGGCCCCCACACCGACTGGTCGCGATGCAGCATCGCCGTCAGCACGGTGACGAAGGTGCGTTTGCGCAGCTTGTATTTCCCGCCGATCGTCTCGTTCTGATAGGGATAGAGCCCGAACGCCGGCGCCGTCGGCCACAATCTGAGCGACTCCTTCAGGATCTGGCCGATATAGACGAGCTGGTTGACCTGTTGCGCCGTGGGCTTGGCGTTGACGTCGCGGCCCAGCACGCGGTCGACCTCCTCATAGGCCTTCTGGATCACGTGCGGGTTGTTCAGCAGGAAGTAGATGGCGAAGGACAGCATGCCGCTCGTGGTCTCGTGCCCCGCGATCAGGAAGGTGTTCATCTGGTAGCGGATATTGACGTCGTCCAGCCGCTCGCCGCTGTGGCGATCGATGCCGCTCAGCATGAAGCCGAGGAGATCGGGCTTGCTCTGGTCGTCAGCGGGTATTTCGCGACGCTCGCGGATGATGCGGTCGGCGATGCCGTTCATGAATCCGACATCCTGCTCGAGCTTCTTGCGGCTCTTGCGCTGGGTGATGTCCTCGAGCGGCAGGCCGCGCATCTTCATCACGGCTTCCAGCGCGCGCACCAGCGATTCGACATAGGGATGGTTGTCGCTGCGATAGAACGAGTTGAAGCGGTAGTTGAAGCCGCACAGGCCGATCGTGTCGAGGGTGAGCGCGGTCATGTCGCGCACCACGTCGATCTCCTCGTCGGCGTTCAGGCGCTCCCACTTGGTCACGAGCTGGTCGGCGATGTCGAGCATGCCCTCGTGGTAGGTCTGCATCATGCGATGCGCGAAGGTCGGCAGCAGGATGTTGTGCGCCTTCTGCCAATTGGGCTCCTGGGTCTCGGCGGTGAACAGCGCGTCGCCGCCCAGCATGCGCACGCGGCGCAGCGAGCCGCGGACGGCCTTGTCGAAGCGCTTCTCGTCGCACAGCTCCGCGACAAGATCAGCACCCGACACC
>JACPOB010000070.1:0-70760 GCA_016185145.1 Rhodospirillales bacterium
CGACGCTGTCGCTTCACTCTTCGACCCATTCCTCACTGTGCCAAAGTCCGGCCGAGCGCCAAGCGCATCGAACCCGCTATCCACAACTCTTTCCCGCGTTATGATCGCCCCAGATCATCCACTCGATTCCCTGAAGACCCTAAGTAATTACTTATGTGTCAGTCATGACGCCCGCCACCGACATAGCCTTGGTCATGCGCGTGCTGGCCGATCCGACGCGGCGCGCCGTGTTCGAGCAGATCGCCGAGGCGGGCGAGCTCACGGTGGGCGCGTTGACCGAGCGCAACGCCGTCTCGCAGCCGGCGATCTCCCAGCACGTGCGTGCGCTGAAGGAGGCCGGCCTGCTGGGCGAGCGGCGCGACGGCCGGCTCATCCACTATCGCTGCGAGCCGCGCGGATTGGCGCCCCTGGCCGACTGGCTCGGCTACTACGGCGCCTTCTGGCGCGAGCGCTTCGCCAACCTCAGGACCGTGCTGAAGGAGATGGATGATGACGAACCTCGCCCGAAAGCCGGGCCAAGGCAGAGGCGCTAGGTCGGTTGTTCGCGACATCATCGTCGAGGATGTGCTGCCCCATCCGCCGGAGCGGGTGTGGCAGGCGCTGACCACGGCCGAGCTGATCGGACGCTGGCTGATGCCCAACGATTTCGAGCCGGTCGTCGGCAGGCACTTCACCTTCACGACGCGGCCGATCGGTGCGTGGGATGGCATCGTGCAGTGCGAGGTGCTGGAGGTCGTGCCGTTCCGCCGGCTGGTCTATTCCTGGAAGGGCGGCGCCGACGCCGAGGACGGCGAGGACACCTACGGCTCGCGACTCGACAGCCTCGTGACATGGACGCTGCAGCCGGAAGGCGAGGGCACACGGCTGCGCATGGTCCATGCCGGCTTCCGCTCGCCGGGCAACGACTTCGCCTACGGCGCCATGAGCTCCGGCTGGCAGCGCATCGTCGGCAAGATCAGCGAGATCGTTGCGGCGCTGTAGGGCGCGTCGGGGCCGTGCGTCACGACCAGGAGGCAAGCCGGCACTCCGCACGATCGACGAAGATGCTGCTCGCTGGACCGTAGACGACGAAGCCGACGCGCTGGCCGCCCGTCACCGGCGGCAGGCTGGCGCGCACATTCTCGACCGGATTGCCGCCATTGGTGAACTGGCAGTCGACAACGGGATTGATGACGCCGGCGCTGTTGTTGTTCAGGTAGAGCGTGACTTGCCATCGCTGCGCCGGGATCACGGACAGGCTGGCGTCGTCGATGATGGCGATGGGCACGGTCGGGCCTGCCGTGATCGGCACCGAGCCCAGGACGCGGATGCTGGGCGCCTGCGCGACCGTGCCGGAAGCGGTGGCTCCCTGTCCGCGCGGGTCGAAGGCGCGGTCGGCCGGCGTGGTGGGGCCGCTGCCGCTACCGACATTCTCCGGCGTCCAGATCTGCCCGGTTTTGGGATCGCGAAACTGTTGCTGGCCGGGCGACTGCGCCAGGGCCGGCCAGGCGGCCATCGCCGCGAGCAGGACTGCAGAGACGCCGGCATGCAGCGTGCGGCGATGGCGAATGCTCATGTTTCTTTTTCCGATCTCGACGCACGTGCCCCGGTATCAGCAGGGAAGCGGGCCGCATAGGGTTCAAGGGGCAGCTCCAGCGCGAGGCAGAAGAAGCTGATCGTGTGATAGTACCCTGTCAGCGCAATCGCTTCGAGGATCTGCATGTCGTCGAAACATGCCCTGAGGTCACGCCAGGTCGCGGCGGCGATATTGCGGCGATCGACGAGGTCATCGACCAGGGCGATCAGGGCCTGCTCGTCGCCGGACCAGCAGGCTGCATTGGCCGCAGCCGTGACCGTGGCGGCCGCCTGCTCGGCCGTCAGCCCGACACGCTCGGCGAAGAAGGCAAGATGCACGCCCCACTCGTACTCGCAGCCCAGTCGCGCCGTCGTCCGATCGATCACGATCTCGCGCTGGCGCAGGCTGAGCGATCCCTTGTCGAGCAGGCCGCCGGCGAATGTCCGGGCAAAGACCCGAGGGTTTCTGGCAAGGGTGCGGAACAGCACGAGCGGCGGCACTCCGGGCGGCAAGATGCGTTGGAGTGCAGCGGCGATCTCCGGTTCATAGGGCGATTCGGCGGGGACGATGCGGGGCATGTGGGAAAACTCCATCTGCTACGGCGACACTGTCACCGGAGGTTTTGGTGCTACACTTCCTGTAGCATTGATGCTACAGAAATTGTAGTAACGGAGCATAATAGATGGTGAAGCGCGTCCGCGGCTCGCGCACGGGCCGGCCGATCATGGTGTTGCTCGACCTCCTGGGGCGACGCTGGACGCTGCGCATCGTCTGGGAGCTGCGCGAAGAACCCAGGCGCTTTCGCGAGCTGCAGGATGCGATCGGCGCCAGTCCGACCATCATCAACACGCGGCTGGCCGAGCTCAGGGAGGCGAAGCTCGTGCGCCTCGACGAAGAGGCGGGTTATCGCCTCACAGCGCTCGGCGAAGAGCTGCTGCGGCTGTTCCTGCCGCTCCACGTCTGGTCGGAGAAATGGGCGAAGGCTATTTGAACGGGTTGTCGTCACCGCGCCCGCGACGGCGCGGCGGGAAGGTCGCGGCGAGATAGTCGAGGATCTCGGCGCGTTCGGCCGCCGGGACCGGCGGCATGCGATGACGCTGCAGCATCAGGTCGAAGGTCGAATCCCAGAGCTCGCGCGTCAGGCCCTGCGCCTTGATGAGGGCCACGCCGTGGCAGGCCGTGCAGGTATAGAAGGTGACGTCGCGGCCCTTGCCGTCGGGCAGGTCCTCGGGCTTGTCGTTGTGCGGCGGCGGTTTGCCCCGATCCGGATCGTGACCGGGGTCGTGCTCAGGCGCCGCCACGGCCGCCGGCGGCACATAGGCCGGCCGGTTCGGGCGCAATTCGCCCGCGCGATCGAGGCCAAGCAGCACGAACGTCGCCGTCAGGGTGATGACGACGACGTGGGTGATGGTGATTCCTCTCAAGATTCGACGAGGACGCGGATGCGGCTGATCGGGTTGGCGCCGTAGCCCTGCGGGTTCCAGTTGGTCGCCTGGAAGGGCTGGGTGACGCCGTTGCTGTCGGTCGCGCGCGTCCAGACCTCGTAGTAGCCCGAGCTCGGCAGATCGATCGAGGCGGTGAAGCGCTGCCAGGCGAACTTGTTGGCCGGCGGGTTCACCTTGGCGCTCTTCCATGTCTTGCCGGCGTCGATCGAGATGTCGACGGTCTTGATGTCCCAGTCGCCCGCCCAGGCGTGGCCGCGCAGGTCGAGCTTCTTGGTGCCCGCGGCGAGCCGTGTCCCGTCGGCCGGAAAAGTGATGACCGAGCGCACGGGCATCGATTCCAGGATCGCCATGTCCTTGTCGTCGCCCTTGCTGCCCGGCACGATGGGCTTCTTGGGCGTGCGGTAGGAGAAGCCGCCCATGCCCGGGCCGTCATGCTCCTTGTCGCGCACCCAGATGCGGGTCAGCCACTTGGTCGAGAGCGAGCCCGCCCAACCCGGCACGATCAGGCGCACCGGCGCGCCGTGGATCAGCGGCAGATCCTGGCCGTTCAGCTTGAAGGCGATCAGCGTATGCTCGTCCATCGCCTTCTTGATCGGCATGCCGCGCGAGATGGTGGGCTTGTCGGTGTCGCCGGCCAACGTCGGATCGGCGCCGTAGTGGCCGGTGAAGACCGCGCTCGACTTCAGGCCGGCGGCCTTCAGCACGTCAGCCAGGCGCACGCCGGTCCATTGCGGACAGCCCGCCCCGCCGTTGGTCCACTGGTTGCCGCGCGCCTCGGGCTCGAAGAAGGAGCGGCCGTTGCCGCCGCACTCCAGCACGAGCTGATAGGTGACGTTGGGGAAGCGGCTCATCAGGTCGCCCAGCGTGATCTCGAGCGGCGTGTTGACCTCGCCGTCGACCTTGATCTTCCACGCCTTGGGATCTCGCGTCGCCTCGGGCACCTGGCCGTTGTTGCGCACGAAGAGCTTGTCGGTCGGCGTGACATCGTCGTCCATCAGCGCCGCCTGCGTCTCGGCGACCAGCGGCCGGTCGCCCAGCACGGCGAGCTTGGCCTTGCCGTCCATCTCGAGGAGCTTGGGAGCCTTGGCGGCTGGTGCGGCGGCCGGCGCGTTCTGCGCCAGCGCATCGTTCAGCGGCGGTAGAGTTGCCCCGATCGTCGCCATCCCGAGCCCCTTCAAAACATAACGTCGCGATGCCATCCCGGTTCCCCCTGGAGAAAATTGTTCTGCCCTTGAGGCAAATCTTAGCTCAAGCTTTCCGCCGCGTCAGCCATCCGGAAAAAATCAGCGCACAGGCCGCGACGGCCACGATGATGGTGGCGAGCGCGTTGATCTGCGGATCGACGCCCAGGCGCACGCTGGAATAGACGCGCATCGGCAGCGTCTCCGACTGCGCGCCGGCGACGAACTGCGTCAGGATCAGGTCGTCGAGCGAGAGCGTGAAGGCGAGCAGCCAGCCCGAGCCGACCGCGGGCGCGATCAGCGGCAGGGTGATGGTGCGGAAGGTGGTCCACGGCGTGGCGCCGAGATCCATCGCCGCCTCCTCGAGCGAGCGGTCGAAGTCGGCGAGGCGCGCCTGAACGACGACGGCCACGAAGGCGATCGAGAAGGTGACGTGGGCGATGGCGATGGTGAGGAAGCCGCGCACCGGCCAGCCCATGAGCTGGTCGGAGCCTACGAACAGCAGCAGCATGGAGATGCCCATCACCACTTCGGGCATGACCATGGGCGCGATCACCAGGCTGCCGAACAGGGTGCGGCCGAAGAAGCGCGGCACGCGGGCGAGCGCGTAGCCGGCGGCGAGGCCGATGACGGCCGCGACGGTGGCGCTCACCAAGGCGATGCGCAGCGACAGCCAGGCGGCGGCCAGCATCGCCTCGTTGGCGAACAAGGCGCTCCACCATTTGGTCGAGAAGCCCGCCCATACGGTCACCAGCCGCGATTCGTTGAACGAATAGACGATCACCAGCGCGATCGGCAGGTAGAGGAAGGCGTAGCCGAAGGCCAGCACCGTGAAGGCGAAACGAGCGCGGCCCACCATCACTGGCGCTCCAGGTTCCTGGCCTGCTGGCGCTGGAAGAGGGCGATCGGTCCCACCAGCAATACCAGGAGACAGATCGCCACCGCCGAGGCGAGCGGCCAGTCGGAGTTGAGGAAGAACTCGTCCCACAGCACCTTGCCGATCATCAGCGTGCCGGTGCCGCCCAAAAGATCGGGGATGACGAATTCACCGACGGCCGGGATGAAGACCAGCAGGCAGCCGGCGAGGATGCCGGGCAGGGATTGCGGCAGGGTGACGGTGAAGAAGGCGACCAGCGGGCTGGCGCCGAGATCGGCCGCGGCTTCCAGCAGGCTGGTGTCGAGCTTCTCCAGCGCGGCATAGACCGGCAGCACCATGAAGGGCAGGTAGCCGTAGACGATGCCGAGATGGACCGCCCACTCGGTGCCCAGGATGGTGCCGGGGTTGTCGACCAGGCCGGTGGCGCGCAGGAACTGGTTCAGGATGCCGTTGCTGGCGAGAAGGCCCATCCAGGCATAGATGCGGATCAGGAACGAGGTCCAGAACGGCAGGATCACGGCCATCAGCAGGAGCGGCCGCAGGCTCGGCCGGGCGCGGGCGATGGCGTAGGCCATGGGATAGCCCATCAGCAGGCAGAGCACGGTCGAGGTCGCGGCGATGCGCAGCGAGCCCAGCCAGGCCGCGAGGTAGAGATCGTCGGTGAAGAGCAGGGTGAAGTTCTTCAGCGACACGCCGAGATCGACCGGCGGCACGGCGTCGGGATTGTTGACGCCGAAGGCGATCGCCAGCACCAGCGCGAACGGCAGCAGGAAGAAGATCGCGAGCCAGAGGTAAGGAAGGGCGATGACGAGGCGCATGGCGTCAAGGCCTCTCATGCTCTTCCGGACCGCGAGCCTCCGGCTCGCTCATGAGCATGAGCGAGCCGGAGGCTCGCGGTCCGGAAGAAGATGACATGAACATCATTCTTCCAGCCTCTGCCCTGCATCCGCCGCCCAGCCCAGCCACACCTCCTGGCCGCGCGGCCAGGGTTCGCGCGGATGGCGGGCGACGTTGGCGGTCGAGACCAGCAGCACGCTGCCGTCGGGGAGCGCCACGCGGTAGAGCGAGCGGTCGCCCTCGTAGGCGATCTCGACGACGCGGCCCTGTTCGGCGTGATCGGTATTGGGCCGGGCGGCGAACAGGCCGATCTTCTCGGGCCGGAGCGCCAGCCAGGTGCGCCCGCCATCGACCGGCAGGATGTTGGCGATGCCGATGAAATCGGCGACGAAGCGCGTGCGCGGATGCTCGTAGATCTCGTGCGGATCGCCGGTCTGCACGATGCGGCCCTTGTCCATGACGGCGAGCCGGCTCGCCATCGACATCGCCTCGCCCTGGTCGTGGGTCACCATGACGAAGGTGAGGCCGAGCTGCTCCTGCAGGCGCACCAGCTCGAAGCGCGTGCCCTCGCGCAGCTTGCGGTCGAGCGCCGCCAAGGGCTCGTCGAGCAGCAGCAGCTTGGGCCGCTTGACCAGCGCGCGGGCGAGCGCCACGCGCTGGCGCTGGCCGCCCGAGAGCTGCGACGGCCGGCGCTTGCCGTGGTCGGCGAGCCGCACCTGGTCCAGCGCCTCGGCGACGCGCCGCGCGATCTCGCCCGCCGGCAGGCCCTCGCGGCGCAGCCCGTAGCCCACGTTCGTCGCCACATCCATGTGCGGGAAGAGGGCGTAGGACTGGAACATCATGTTGACCGGCCGGCGATGCGGCGGCACGCCGGTTATGTCCTGGCCGTCGATCAGGATGCGGCCCGTATCGGGCGTCTCGAAGCCCGCGATCATGCGCAGCAGGGTGGTCTTACCGCAGCCCGAGCCGCCCAGAAGGGCGAACAGCTCGCCGCGCCGGATATCGAGATCGACTCCATCGCAGGCGGCGACCGGACCGAAGCGCTTGCTGACGCCCTCGATGGTGACGATGAAATCCCCGTTCAATTCATCGACCTGTCTTCACCATGGTCCACAGACGCGTGCGATCGCGCGTCTGCTCGGCGTTGCCGGCGGTGATCGTGTAGAACTTGGCGCGCACGTCGGCCGGCGGATAGATCAACGGGTTGCCCGAGATGTCCTTGGGCAGCAGCGCCGTCGCCGGCAGGTTGGCGTTGGCGTAGCCCGTGAGCTCGCTCGACGCTGCCGCGACCTTGGGCTCGAGCAGGAAGTCGAGGAAGCCGAGCGCGTTGTCGGCGTTGGGCGCGTCCTTGGGGATGGCGGCGACGTCGATCCACAGCAGCGAGCCCTCGCGCGGGATGGCGTAGGCGATGGTCTGCTTGTCCTTGGCCTTGGCGCCGCGATCGCGCGCCTGGAAGATGTCTCCCGAGTAGCCGAGGGCGAGGCAGATGTCGCCGCCGGCGAGCGCGTTGATGTACTCCGAGGAATGGAACTTGCGGATGTAGGGCCGCACCGCCTTCACGACGTCGGCCGCCTTGGCGAGGTCCTCGGGCTTCTTGGAATCGGGGTCGAGCCCGAGATACTTCAGCGCCGCCGGAAAGACGTCGGTGGCGCTGTCCAGGACCATGACGCCGCAATCGGCGAACTTCGAGACGACGGCAGGATCGAAGATCATCTTCAGCGAATCGACCGGCGCATCGGCCATGCGCTTCTTGATGGCGTCGACGTTGTAGCCGATGCCCGTGGTGCCCCACATCCAGGGAATGGCGTGGGCATTGCCCGGATCGTACTTGGCGAGCGCGCCCATGATCTCGGGGTCGAGGTTCTTCAGGTTTTTCAGCTTGGCCTTGTCGAGCGGCTTGTAGAGGCCGGCGGCGAGCTGGCGCACGAAGAACGGCGAGGCCGTCGGCACGACGACGTCGTAGCCCGAGCGCCCGGCGCGCAATTTGGCTTCGAGGATCTCGTTGGAATCGTAGGTCGTGTAATTGACCTTGATGCCGGTGTCCTTCTCGAACGCCTTCAGCTGGTCTGGGGCGATATAGTCCGACCAGTTGTAGACGTTGACCTGCCCCTGGCCTTGGCCGAAGGCAGGGGTGACCGCGAAGGCGAGCAGCGAAGCAAGAAGAGACAGACGCATCGAGTTCTCCGGAACGACGCGGCATCATTCCGGCGGGCCCTGTGAAAGGCAAGCGGCCGTCCCGGCGGACGGCCGCGCCTTTTCGTCCTCATCAAGCGGGCTGCTGGCAGTGCAGGTTGCGCGTGAGCCACATCGCCACCGACAGCACCGCGAACAACACCACCGACCCGGTCAGCATCGCGACGTCCTCGAGCTGCAGTAGGCTGTACAATCCGGCATAGAGTCCGGCGAGGATGGCGCCGAATGCGATAGCCGGACCGAGGCGGCGCCGCAGTGCCCAATTGTACAGCGTGGCCTGGGCGACGACCGCTGAGGCGCTGGCGAGGTAGGCAAATCCGAAGCCGATCTGCTCGGCGATCGACAGCAGCAGCAGGTAGAAGACGCACAGAGCGAGGCCGATCAGGCCGTACTGGGCGACATGGGGCCGCGTGCCGGTCGCCAGCTCGAACAGCAGGCAGGCCGCGAAGGTGAGGCCGATGAACATGATGCCGTATTTGATCGCTCGATCGGTCTCTCGATAGGCGTCAACCGGCGTCAGCAGCGTCACGCCCAATGCCGAGGCCAGCAGGCTTTCGTCGGGTGCCGGGCTCTTCAAGCCGGCACTGTCCCAGAGCTGGCCATATGGCCGGCCGAGAGACGACGCCGACCAGCGGGCGCGAAAGCCGTCCTTGTCGACCATCTGGCTGATGGGCGAGCGGCCGGTGAAGCTCGGTGCCGGCCAGGGCGAGGACAGTGTCGCTTCGGTGCGCCGTCCCAACGGCAAGAAGCCGAGCTTGCCGCTGCCGGCCAGCGTAAGGCTGAAACGGACCGAGACCGTGTCTCGGCCGTCAAGCGCCAGTGTGCCGAGATTTGCCTTGAGCGAAGACAGCATGGAGTCCGTGCCGGGATTCCAATCGAGCCGCTGTCCGTCGACCTCGACAGTAGCGCCCTCGATGGCGCGCACGTCGCTGAGGCCGATTTCCAGGTGGGCTGCCGCCCAGTCGGCGATGCGATTGTCCGCCACCGCCGCCCGCAGCTCGGCCGTCTGGAAGTCGGCCACGACATCGAGCGTCGCGCTGTAGACGTTGACGGCGAAGAGGCCGCGGCGGCGCTGCTCGGGCGTAATGCGGCCGTCGATTACGAGCTTCTCGGGCAGGAGTCTCAGGAAGGCGGTTATCTGCCCGTCTGTGCGTCGGTAAGGCAGGATGATCGTCGGCCCGGCGATGAGTTGCGGGCCGCCCCAGGCTTCGCTGACACTCTTGGTCGCCTCGGTCTCGTAGGAGCGCCGATCGGTGATGACGCCGCCGATCATGTTGAGCGGAACGATCAGCACGAGGGTGAGGAAGCCCAGCACGGAGGCGCGCGCCAGGAGGTTGTCGCTCGCCAGGAATGCCCGTAACTGCTGACCGGAGCTGGGCCGCGGCGGCGGCGGCGGCGGCGGCGACGGCGATGGCGATGCGGGAAAGGGCGGCGGCAGGATGTCGTCGGTCATCGATACCTCCGGGAGGGGGAGGCTGCAGGGTGGCGGCACGGCGTGCAGCGGCGGTTGAGCGATTGTGGAGATTCCGTGCAAATGCCTGACGGCCCGTCGACACGACCGGAACGGGCGCTAGACTCCCGCCATGGAGAAGGTCCTGGTCGTCGACGACGATCCGCACATCCGGGACGTCGTGTGCTTCGCCCTGCGGCGCTCGGGCTACCAGCCGCTCACTGCCGGCGACGGGCTGGCCGCCCTGGATGTCGCGGCGCGCGAGATGCCGGCGCTGGTGATCCTCGACATCCTGATGCCCGAGCTCGACGGCACCGAAGTGTGCAAGCGCCTGCGCAAGGGTTCCGACGTACCCATCATCTTCCTCACCTCCAAGGACGAGGAGGTCGACCGCGTCCTGGGACTCGAGCTCGGCGCCGACGACTATGTCGTGAAACCGTTCAGCCCACGCGAGCTGGTGGCGCGGGTGAAGACGGTGCTGCGCCGCAAGGGGCCGGCCATCAGCGAGCAGAGGCTGGTGCGCGGCCGGCTGGTCGTCGACCTCGAGGCGATCGAGGCCCGTTGGGACGGCGCCGAGGTGCCGCTCACCGCCACCGAGTTCGCGCTCCTGAAGGCGATCGCCGCCCAGCCGCGCCGCGTCTTCACGCGCGAGAACCTGATGGCGGCGTCTTACGTCGGCGCCCGCTTCGTGAGCGACCGCACCATCGACAGCCACGTGCGCCACATCCGCGCCAAGTTCCAGTCGGCCGGTGGCGATCCGATCGAGACGGTGCACGGCGTGGGCTACCGGTTGGCCGCGACCTGACATGCGCCGCCGCCTGCCGCGCGTACGCACGCTCCTGCTTGCGACCTACCTTGCCGTGCTGCTGCTGCCGGTGGCCGGCATCGGCATCCTGAGGCTCTACGAAAGCGCGCTGATCCGCCAGACCGAGGCCGAGCTCCTGGCGCAGGCCGCCGTGCTGTCGGCAGCCTATCGTACGGCCTGGCTGGAACGTGCGACGCCGGCCGAGCTCGCCGCCACGCCACGCGCGAGTGCGGAATGGGGCGTGACGCCGACGCCACAGTCGCCGGAGCGCTGGCGCGCCCTGCTGCCGCAACTCGATCTCGCCGATTCGCCCATCCTGCCGCGCGCGCCCGATGCCGCGCCGGCGCCGAGGCCCGCCGACCCGATCGCGCGCGCCGTGGCCGGGACGCTGACGCCGGTGCTCGCTGCCGTTCGCGAGATGACGTTGGCGGCCATTCGCGTCGTCGACGCGCACGGGACCGTGGTCGCGGCGACCGCCGACGCCGATCTTGGTCGCAACCTGATCGGCCAGCAGGAGGTGGCGCAGGCGCTGCAGGGCGCGCCGGTGGCCGTGCTGCGCGAGCGCCCGCCGATCAGCGGCAGCCCAAGCTGGGAATCGCTCAGCCGCACCACGACCTTGCGCGTGTTCGTCACGGTGCCCGTGGTAGCGGACGGGCATGTGCTGGGCGCCGTGCTGGTGTCGCGCACGCCGCGCAACATCGGCCAGACGCTCTACGCCAAGCGCCACGCGCTGCTGGCGCTGGCTGTCGTGCTGGTCGTCTCGGTGACGGCGCTCGCCTGGTTCGCGGGCTATACCGTGGTGCGCCCGACGCGCCAGCTGGCCGCGATGGCCGAGCGCGTGGCGGCAGGCGACGTGCGCGCCGTGCAGCCCTTGGCCGCGCCGATGACGCGCGAGGCCGAGGCGCTGTCGGACTCGATCGTGGTCATGGCGCGCACCCTGCAGGCGCGCGCCGACTATGTGCGCGAGCTGGCGCTCAGCGTCAGCCATGAGCTCAAGACGCCGCTCACCGGCATCCGCGGCAGCACCGAACTGTTGCGCGACCATCTCGAGGAGATGTCGGCGGAGGAGAGCGCCAAGTTTTTGACCAACATCCTGGACGACACCGCGCGGCTGGAGCGGCTGGTGCGCCGCATCCTCGAGCTGGCGCGGGCCGACGCGCTCATGCCGAGCGGCGAGGAGACCTGCGACGTGGCCGGTGCGGTGCGCGAGATGGCGGAGGCTTCGCGCGGCAAGGGCCAGAAGGTGTCGATCGAGAGCGTGCCGCCGCTCGCCGCTGCGATCGACCGCGAGTCGCTCGACATCGTGCTCTCGAACCTGCTGGAGAACGCGTGGCAACACGGCGGACCCGCGACGTCGGTACGCATCACGGCGCACGCCGAGCCGGACGGCGTGGTTGTCGAGGTCTCGGACGACGGGCGCGGCATCTCGCCGGGCAACAGCGAGCGCGTGTTCGACCGCTTCTTCACGACGGCGCGCGAGGCCGGCGGCACGGGCCTCGGCCTCGCGATCGCCCGCCAGCGCGTGGCGGCCTTCGGCGGCGACATCGCCCTGCTGCCGGCCGAGCGCGGCGCAGCGTTTCGGGTGAAATTGAAGGGCGCCTAGCTGAACGCAACACACGGCCTCACCCTGAGGGGCGCGCCGCAGGCGTGCGTCTCGCCCTCCTCGGGGTGAGGTGGTGCTAGCTAGAACGTGATGAGTTCAAGTTGCTTCCGTCGTCCCGACCGGAGCGCCCCTCGACTTCGCTCGGGATAAACTACGCGCGGAGCGGAGGGACCTTCTTTCAGCGAAAAGCGGCTTGTCGCGGAGAGAAGGTCCCTCCGCTCCGCCTCGCTGCGCTCGGCTCCGGTCGGGTTGTCGCGGAGAGAAGGTCCCTCCGCTCCGCCTCGCTGCGCTCGGCTCCGGTCGGGACGACGAATCGAGTTAAAGTCATCACGCGCTAGACACCGAGATACTTGTGCTGCAGGTCGCTGTCGCGGGCCAGCGCGTCGGAGGTGCCGGTCCAGACGACTCGGCCTTTCTCGACGATGTGATGGCGGTCGGCGAGCTTGATCAGGGCGCCGACGTTCTTGTCGATCACCAGGATGGCCTGGCCCTCGCGCTTCAGCCGCGCGAGGCAGGTCCAGATCTCCTGCCGCAGCAGCGGCGAGAGGCCCTCGGTCGCCTCGTCGAGGATCAGGAGCTTGGGATTGGTCATCAACGCCCGACCGATCGCCAGCATCTGCTGCTCGCCGCCGGAAAGCTGGTTGCCCATGTTGCGCTGGCGCTCGGCGAGGCGCGGCAGGAACTCGAAGGTACGGGCCAAGGTCCAGGGCTCGGTGGCGCCCAGCCGGTTGGCCGCGGCGGCTACGAGATTCTCGCGCACCGAGAGATTGGGGAAGATCTGCCGGCCCTCGGGCACCAGGCCCAATCCCAGCCGGGCGATGCGGAAGGACGGCAGGCGCTCGACGCGCTGGCCTAAAAACTCGATCGCGCCGCGGCGCGCCGGCAGCAGGCCCATGATGGTGTTCACCGTCGTGGTCTTGCCCATGCCGTTGCGACCCATCAGGGTCACGACCTCGCCGGCGTCGATGCCGAGCTCCATGCCGAACAGCGCCTGGCTCGCGCCGTAGAAGGCCTCCAGCTCCCGGACGCGCAACATCAGGCGTCTCCCTCGCCGAGATAGGCCTGGCGCACTTCGGCGTTGGCGCGGATCTCGGCCGGGGTGCCCGAGGCGACGGCGCGGCCATAGACCAGCACGGTGATGCGGTCGGCGAGCTGGAAGACGGCGTCCATGTCGTGCTCGATCAGCAGCATGCCGCGCCGGTCCTTCAGGCCGTGCAGGAAGCCGATCATGCGCTGCGATTCCTCGACGCCCATGCCGGCCATCGGCTCGTCGAGCAGCAGCAGCTTGGGATCGCCCGCCAGCGCCATGGCGATCTCGAGCTGGCGCTGCTCGCCGTGGCTCAGCGCCGAAGCCGGCGTGTTGGCGCGCGCGGCCAGGCCGACCGCCTCGAGGCCGCGCCGCGCCGGGGCGCGCAGGCTTTCATCGCGCCGCGTGTCGGCGAGGAAACGGAAGGAGTGGCCGGCATGCGCCTGCACGGCCAGCGCCACGTTGTCGAGGGCGGTGAACTCGCGCAGCACCGAGGTGATCTGGAACGAGCGCGCCAGGCCCAGCCGCACCCGCGCATGCATGGGCAGATGCGTGATGTCGCGGCCGGCGAAATGGATGGTGCCGGTGTCGGGCCTGAGGTTGCCGGTGAGCTGGCTCACCAGGGTGGTCTTGCCGGCGCCGTTGGGGCCGATCAGGGCATGGATCTCGCCCGGCAGCACGTCGATCGAGACGTTGTCGGTGGCCAAAAGGCCGCCGAAGCGCTTGATGAGGCCGGTGGCGGAGAGCAGAGGCTCAGCCATGGCGACGTCCGAACAGCGAATCGATGCCGCCCCTGGCGTAGAGCGCGATCAGCACCAGCATGGGGCCGAACACGATCTGCCAGTACTCGCCCCAGCCCTTGTGCAGCAGGTCGAGGATCGGTTTCAGCGATTCCTCCAGCACGAAGAAGGCGACGGTACCGTAGAGCGGCCCGAACAAGGTGCCCATGCCGCCCAGCACGACGATCACTATAAGGTCGCCCGACTTCACCCAGGACATCATGGCGGGCGAGATGTAGGCGCCCTCGTTGGCGAGCAGGATGCCGGCGAGGCCACCGAAGGCGCCCGACAGGGTGAAGGCGGCCAGGCGATAGCGGAACACCGGGAAGCCCAGCGCCGTCATGCGCAGGTCGTTGGACTTGGCGCCGCGGATCACCAGGCCGAAGCGCGAGTTGGCGAAGCGGCTGCAGAACCACAGGGTGGCGCAGAGCAGCGCGAAGCAGAGCCAGTAGAATGACGCCTTGTCGCGCAGGTCCAAAAGGCCGGAGAAGCGGCTGCGGCTGATGTTGAGCCCGTCGTCGGCGCCGTAGGCCTCCAGCCCGCCGCCGACATAGTAGACGAGCTGGGCGAAGGCGAGCGTGATCATGATGAAGTAGAGGCCGCGCGTGCGCAGCGACAGGGCTCCGATCAGCGCGGCCCACAAGGTCGCCGCCACGATGGCGACCGGCCACTGGATCCAGCCGCTGGCGACGCCGTGGTGGCTCAGGATGCCGACGGCGTAGCCGCCGACGCCGAAGAACACGGCGTGGCCGAAGCTCACCATGCCGCCATAGCCCAGGATCATGTTGAGGCTGACGGCGGCGATCGCCCAGATGACGATGCGCGTGCCGATCGACAGGAGATAGCGCTGGTCGAAGGCCTGGGTCAGCAGCGGCAGGACGGCGAGCACGACCAGCAGCAGGGCGGTGATCAGGCCGCGCGGCGTGCGGAGGGAGTCGAGCACGGTCGTCATTCTTCTTCCGGACCGCGCGCATGAGCGCGCTGGAAGCGCGCGGTCCGGAAGAGCATGAGAGCCCAGTCATGTGCGCTGCCCGAACAGGCCCGTGGGGCGCCACACCAGGACCCCCGCCATGACGATGTAGATCAGGACCTGGGAGATCGCCGGTGCGGCGCTCGAGGCGGCGCTGGCGCTGAGGAAGGTTTTCAGCAGATCGGGCAGGAAGGCACGGCCGACGATGTCGATCTGGCCGACCACCATGGCGGCGACGAACGCGCCCTTGATCGAGCCGATGCCGCCGATGACGATGATGACGAAGGCGAGGATCAGGATGTCGTCGCCCATGCCGATCTTCACCGAGGTGATGGGCGCCGCCATCAGGCCCGCCAGCCCGGCGAACACCGCACCGAGCCCGAAGACGAGCATGAACAGGAGCTCGATGTTGACGCCGAGCGCCCCGATCATGCGCCGGTTGGAAGCGCCGGCGCGGATCAGCATGCCGATGCGCGTCCGGGCGACCAGCCAGGCCAGCAGGATCGCGACCAGCGCACCGACGACGATGATGGCGAAGCGGTAGGCGGGGTAGGGCACGCCGGGCAGGATCTCGACGGTGCGGTTGAGGAAGGCCGGGACGGCGATGCTCTTGCCGGCCGGGCCCCAGATCACGCGCACCAGCTCATTGAAGAACAGGATCAGGCCGAAGGTCGCCAGCACCTGCTCGAGGTGGTCGCGCGCGTACAGCCTTCGCATCACGACGGCCTCGACGATGATGCCCAGCAGGAAGGTGGCCGGCAGCGCCAGCAAGGCACCCAGCACGAACGAATCGGTCCAGCCGATCAGTGTCCAGGCGATGTAGGCACCCATCATGTAGAGCGACCCGTGCGCCAGGTTCACCAGGTCCATGATGCCGAAGGTGAGCGTCAGTCCGGCGGCGAGCAGGAACATCAGCAGGCCGAGCTGCACGCCGTTCAGCACCTGAAGCAGCAGGTAGTCCATGTCCCCGTCACACCCCAAAACAAACGGGAGCGCGTCGCCGCGCTCCCGTCATCGCGAGCCCGGCAGCTCACTTCATCGGGCACTTCTCGTAGTACGGATCCTTGCCGTCCTTCACCGCGGTGGCGATGGTCTTCACCGTCATCATGCCCTCGGGATCCTTGACGGCTTCCTGGATGTAGAAGTTCTGGATCGGGAACTGGTTGGTGTTGAACTTGAAGTTGCCGCGCAGCGACTTGAAGTTGGCCTTCTTCATCTCGGCGCGGACCTTGTCCTTGTTCGACATGTCGCCCTTCAGCGCCTCGGCGGCCGACGCGATCAGCATGATCGAATCATAGCTCTGTGCGCCGTAGTAGGACGGATAGACGCCGTGCTTCTTCTTGAAGTCAGCGACGTACTTCTTGTTGGCGTCGTTGGGCAGGTCGTTGACCCACTCCTGCGCGCCCAGGGTACCGAGCGCCAGCTCCTTCTGCTGCGGCAGCGTGATCGCGTCGATCGAGAACACCTGGTAGAGCGGGATCTGGCCCTTCAGGCCGGCCTGCACGTACTGCTGCAGGAACTGCACGCCGTGGGCGCCGGGATAGAAGATGAAGATGCCGTCCGGCTTGGCGGCGCGGATCTTGGCGAGCTCGGCCGAGAAGTCGAGCTGGTCGGGCCACTTGGTGAGGTCCTCGCCCTTGATCTCGCCCTTGAAGGTGCGCTTGACGCCCGCGAGCATGTCCTTGCCGGCGGCGTAGTTGCCGGCCATCAGGTACATGCTCTTGACGCCCTTCTCCTGCAGGTACTGACCCATCGCCATCGGCGTCTGGTCGTTGTTCCACGAGGTCGAGAAGAAGTTTTTGTTGCAGAGCTCGCCCGCGATCTGCGAGGGGCCGGCGTTGGACGAGATCAGGATGGTGTCGCCCTCGTCGGTCACGCTCTTCAGCGAGGCCAGCAGCACGTTGGACCAGATGTATCCCGCGACGAAGTTCACCTTGTCCTGCTGGACGAGCTTCTCCGAGCGCGCCTTGCCGACGTCGGGCTTGAACTGGTCGTCCTCGTAGATGATCTCGAACGGCACGCCGCCCATCTTGCCGCCGAGATGCTCCTTGGCGAGCTCGACGGAGCGGCGCATGTCCTCCCCGATCGCGGCCTGGGGCCCCGAGAAGGTGCTGACGAAGCCGATCTTGATCGGCGTCTGGGCCATCGCGGGCAGGCCGAAGGCCAGCGCCGCGATTGTTGCGGTGCCAAACAATATGCTTTTCATGGGTTTGACGCTCCCTGTCTTAATCCCCGTCCCCTGATGACGGCATAAAAGCCGAAAAAATCACAAGCAACAATGCTTATCGCCACGCGCCTCACCCTTCGAGACGCGACCCTGCGGGTCGCTCCTCAGGGTGAGGACTTTTCACGTCCTCAATTTGAAGCGCTGGATCTTGCCGGTCGCGGTCTTGGGCAGTTCGGACACGTACTCGACCCAGCGTGGATATTTGTAGGGTGCCAGCGTCTTCTTGCAGACCGCCATCAATTCCTCGGTGAGCTGCGGCCCGCCGCCACCCGCCTGCTTCAGCACCACGAAGGCTTTCGGCTTGATCAGGCTGTGCTCGTCGGCATGGCCGACCACGGCAGCCTCGAGCACCGCGGGATGGGTGATCAGGCAGCTCTCGACCTCGACCGGCGAGCACCAGATGCCGCCGACCTTCAGCATGTCGTCGCTGCGGCCGTCGTAGATGAAGTAGCCGTCCTCGTCCTGGCGATAGGTGTCGCCGGTGTTGAGCCAGCCCCCGACCATGGTCTCGGCGGTCTTCTCCGGCTTGTTCCAGTAGTACTTGGCGGCCGACTCCGAACGGATCCACAGCCGTCCGCTCTCACCTGCAGGGACTGGCTTGCCGTGCTCGTCGACGATCTTGACCTCATAGCCGGGCACCGGCTTGCCGCTGGTGCCGGGCTTATGGTCGTCGAGCCGGTTGCCGATGAAGATGTGCAGGCACTCGGTCGAGCCGATCCCGTCCAGGATGACGGTGCCCGTCTTCTCCTTCCAGCGGCGGAAGATGTCGGAGGGCAGGGCCTCGGCCGCCGAGACGCAGGCGCGGACGCTCGAGAAGTCGCGCGGCTTCTTCTCCAGCGCCGCGAGCTGCGCGGCATAGAGGGTCGGCGCGCCGTAGTAGAGCGTGGGCTTGAAGGTCTCGATGGTCTCGAAGGTCGTGTCGGGCGTCGGCCGGCGGTCGTCGAGCACGGCGGTGCTGCCGGTCCATAACGGGAAGGTCATGGAGTTGCCGAGCCCGTAGGCGAAGAAGAGCTTGCCCGCCGAATAGCTCACATCGTCTTCGCGCATGCCGAGCGCACGAACGCCGTAGCACTCGCTGGTCACCACCATGTCGCGCTGCAGGTGAACGGCCCCCTTGGGCCGGCCGGTCGAGCCGGAGGAGTAGAGCCAGAAGCAGTCGTCGGTCGGCGAGGCGAGCCGTGCTTCCAGCCTGTCGGAGGCCTCGGGCAGCTCGGCGAGGAAGGCGTCGACGGTGCTCGCCTTGACGCCCGTCTGCTTCAAGGCCGGCTCGACCTCGGCGGCAAACTCGGTGGAATAGACAACGAGCCCGCAGCCCGAATCCTCGAACAGGTAGGCGTAGTCGGCGGCGCGCAGCATGGTGTTGAGCGGCGCCGGCACGATGCCCGCCTTGATGGCTCCCCAGAAGAGATAGAAGAAGGCCGGGCAGTCCTTGACGACCATCAGCACGCGATCGCCGGGCTTCAGCCCGCGGGCCAGAAGGGCGTTGCCGGCGCGGTTCACGCGCTCGGCGAGTTCGGCGTAGGTGACGGTCTCGCTGGCCGTACGGATGGCGACCTTGGCGCCGCGGCCTTCCGCGAGGTGCCGGTCGATGAACGGCACGGCGACGTTGAAGCGGGCGGGCAACCTCACCTTGAGGTCCGACCCGAATTCAATGCCCTTGATCATGCCGATCCCATCCCTCCCGTGCTTCGGCGATTGCGCTTCTTATTTGCGTAATTTGGTACTGAAATACCTATTTAGGCTTCCCCTCGCAAGCCCCTTATTATTACTCCGTCAGTCGGGCCCCTGAGGAGCGACAATGGCACGGCATCGGCTGCGACGTCGGCAGGGCCGCCGTCGAGCGGCAGCCAGACGAAGCCGTCCAGCGCCGCCGTCCGGCAGCTTGCACTGGCCACGATCGTGACCTCGCCGACCCGTGGCGCCTGGCGGCCGAACTGCTCCAGCCGCGAGGCCACGTTCACCGCCTCGCCGATCGCGGTGTAGTCGACGCGGCCGGCAAAGCCGACGTTGCCCACCAGCACGGTGCCGGTATGCAGGCCGACGCGCATGTGGCAGGCGGCGAGGCCGGCCGAGCGGCGCTCGCGGTTGAACGCCTCGACCGCGTGCGCAATCGCCAACGCCCCCAGGCACGCGGCGCGCGCATGCTGGGCGTTGGGTTCCGGCGCGCCCCAGAAGGCCATCAAGCCGTCACCCATGTACTTGTCGATGGTGCCGCCGGTCGTCTCGATCGCGGGGCCGACGCGCGCCATCAGGTCGTTGAGATAAGTGGCGGCCTCCGTCGCCGGCCGGCCGCGCGAATAGGCGGTGTAGCCTTCGAGGTCGCAGAACAGGATGGTGATGGCGCGATCCTCGGCGGGCGGCAGCGCGCCCTGCTGGGCGATCAGGCGTTCGACCAGGGCGCGCGGCAGGTAGGTGGCGGCGAGGCGCAGACCGCGCGCCATGCGCTCGAAGGCGCGGTTCGCGAGGTTGAGCTCGCGCACCCTGCTGTCGCCGAGCTGCGGCACCTTCTCGAGCTCCAGCCGCTCGACGGCGCGCGCGGCGTCGGCCAGCGCCAGGATGGGCCGCGACAGCCGGCGGCCGACCATGATCGCGATGATCCCCGTCAGCAGCATCAGCACGGCGCCGGCGATCAGGATGCCGCGCACGATCCAGCGTGCCCACGCCGATTCGCGGCCGGCGATGTGATAGCCGATGATCAGCGAAGCCGGCCGGTACTCGTCGATCTTGCGATAGATCCAGCCATGGCTGCTGTCGCCCACCCAGTTCCAGTGGCCCGAGACCGTGCTGCCGCCGTTCAGCCAGGAGATCTCGTTCGCCTGCGGCGCCCACATCGCCGCCAGCACCGGATCGTGGACCTCGTCGAGCTTGGACAATCGCCCGCGGGCGCGCTGCTCGGCGCTGCTCTGCTCCTTGCCGAGCCACGGATGGGCCAGCACCATGTCGCGGCCGGCCAGGATGAACGGCATGCGCTCGCCCGCGAGCTCGAGGCTTTTCAGGAAGCGCGACAGGTCGGACGTGCCGATGGCGGCGCCGATGACGCCGCGGAACTGGCCGCGCACGCGGATCGGCACGATGACCGGCAGGATCGGCTCGCCGACCACGAGCGACCATTGCGGCTCGGCCCATTGCGGGCCGTTCAGGGTGCGGGCCTGGGCGAACAAGGCGTCGGTGAAGGGCAGGTTCTCGCGCCGCTCCGGCAGCACGCTGCGGTCGGTGCGGCTGAAGCGCATCGGCTCGCCGTCGACGGGGATGACGATGAAGCCCACGGCCTGCGGCGCGGCGGCGAGCGTGCCCAGCGCGAAGGTCTTCCATTGCTCGCGGTTGTCGAAGTCGATCTCGCCCTTGGCCACGGCCTCGCTGATATAGGCCAGCTGGTCGCGCACCGGCCCGACATGGGCCTGCAGGCGCTGCTCGATCATGTCGACCATGACCTCGTTGAGCTGGCGCGACGAGCTCTCGAAGTTGCTCTGCGCGGCGTAGTAGGCGATGCCGATCACCGGCAGCATGGCGAGGAAGATCAGGCCTACGAGCACGACGGGCAGCAGGCGCGCGATCGGCCAGCCGGCGGGCTTGGCGGATGCTTCAGCGGTCGTGGCCTGCGGCCTGGTCGTCGGTCGTGGGCCGTGGCCCGACAGCTCAAGCACCATTGGAAACGCCCGCGGCTGTTGCGACCCGCCATGGTTGCCTCGGAGCACGTCAAAAAAGTGGCGTGATCGGATTTGGGCGGGCGCGAAGCGGGTGGGTGATGCATGCACTGCAGTCGGCGGTGCTCGGGGTTTCCGCCCTTTCCGCCCTTTCCGGTAGTCCCTGCGTAGTGGAGTGCATGGACTGCGCTCTCTACTGGTGGTGTCGACGTTCGAGCCCGAGCCCGGCCCGTCCGGAGGCAAGCGACCGGACGGGCCGCGTACGGTGCCTGCGGCAGCCTTTTGGTTTCGGATCAACGATGCAAAGAGCGGGAACGCGGCGGAGCCGCGCAACAGACCGATAATATAACCACAGTTAAATTCGGTCAAGAACTGTGGTCGAGATCGCCAATTTCGTTTTCGCGACTTTTTGCGTACCGTAGAGGGCCACCTTTGGCGGGTCGAAGCGGCGATCACGCCATTCCTTGTGTCGCCGAGCCTGAGTGCAAGCAGTGCTTTCACTCCGACACTTCGTCGTGATCCTCATCGGGTCGCCGGATCCGCAGATCCTGGTGTTGCTCAGCTGGGCCTGTCGAAATCCTGTGACGGGCTACCGGATATCGCGCCCCATCCAGAGGGTTCGGCCTTCCGGCAGACCGTCGAGCATCAACGGCTCGAAGGTTCGCGCCCGCCAGAATTGAATGGCACCCCTGTTCTCGCGGTTCACGCCGATGTGAAACGCTCTCGCGCCGCGACGGCACGCGATATCGAGCCAGGCCTGCAAAAGCTTCGAGCCGATTCCGCGCCGCTGCAGGCGGGGCAGGAGGTTCATATGGAGATGGGCCGGATATCGGGCGACCAGGGTGGGCGGTACTGGTGCCGGGTGATGGATCATGAATGCCCGACACTGATCCGCCGTCCATTCAGCCGATGGTACGTCGGAGGGATCGGCATACTGCTTTCGCAGTGAGGGCCACCAGTCCCGCTGGAGCCGGTTCTCCCAGGCGACTGTGTCCTCCGTGCCGGCTACGAAGCCGGCGACGCCGGCCTCATCTTCGACGACGAGCGTCAGGCCCGGCTCGAGCAGCGCGTAGGGAGCGACGTAGATGTGCCCCATCATTCGCGGATCGCGATAAAGATGCGAGGCGTCGCCGCCTGCGAGCCCCGTTGCCAACGACATCGCGTAGCAGGCATCGAGGTCCTTCGCCTCAAATCGGCGAATCGAAGGGGATGTCATGCGTGATCTGTAACCCAGTCCGGCGTCCAATGGCAGAATCTGGGGCTGGAAAGGGAGAAACGCGCGGTGCCGGTCGTTGACTATGGAGCGATGCCCGAATGTCCCATGCGGAAGGGGATCGCAGGCAAGTGGCTCGTCGTCGTTGAAGACGGTGCCAAGCTGGGGCTCGCAAGAAATTCTGCTGCGCCTTCATGTAACCCAAGCCGGCGCCGGATGGCAGCAGGATCACGCCGGAGATCGAGAATGGCTGCGACGAAGATCGCGTCCGCCAACCGCTCGTAAAAGATACCGAGAGACCATCGTTTCAGCACTGCTCGGCGCAGGTTGCCGTCGAACCGCTCATGCAGCTGCGGAAACTCGGAGATCAGGTCGAATATGATTCCAATCTCTTCATTTAGGTGGCGTGCCGTTGCCGGGCTTTCCTTTGCCAGGCGTGGGAAATGATCACGCAATTCAGCTGCGGCCGCCGCGTCGACGATAACGGGTAGCTTCACCCGTACTTCCGGGTCAGCTCTGCCTTCAAGTCCTCCCAGCGGATGCTTTTGGAAGGGTCACGTTTGAAGGCTTCAACACGCTGATGGAGCTCGGCAACAAGTTCGGTCTCCAGGGGCCGATTGAGATCCAAAGCCGCCGACGCGTTGGAATCACCTTGCTGAGCGTCTTTAGCGATGCTCAGCCACAGGCGGTCGATCAGCGCCAGACGCTCTTCGACGCTCAGCATCTTGGGGTCGAAATCGGGCACGGGCATACCTGCATTGTAGCGACCTCTGGTCGGTGCGGCGAGTCACCGTCGGTTGAGCTGGCTTCTTATCCGCGGATGCCGGCCGATCGCTGATCCTGTATCATCGGGCAGATCCGGAAAACGACCGGACAGCTCAACGAGGCGCAAATCATGCCGGTCATCGACTATGCAGCGCTGCCGGAATTCCCCATGCGGCCGGGCATCACCGGCAAGTGGATCGCCAGCCGCGAACGCGGCGCCGGCGAGGTTGGTGTTCTCGCCAACACCATACAGGCCGGTTGCGGGGCGCCACTGCATCGCCACGAGTACGAGGAGATCATCCTCGTCGAGGCCGGCAAGATCTGGGTCGAGATGGACAAGGTCCGCACGACAGCGACGCCAGGGCAATGCGTGATCATTCCCGCCAACGCAGCGCATGCCTGGGGCAACGACGGGCCGGAGGTCCTGCGGGTGCTGTTCGTCTGGAACTCCCCTGAGCCGTTTGCGCCGGGCAAGAGCACCTATCTCGAAGGCGCACCGCCTGTTGTGAGCTGACGGCGCCCGGGCCGATCCCATGCCGACCGGCCCGGTAACTGGATTGCGTGCGAGCGCTGCGCTCAGGCGATCTGGAGGACGTGGACCCGGTAGGTGCCCTCGGCCGTCTGCTTGCCGACCGGCTCGAGGCGAATGACGGTGGCGCGAACGGTCACGCTGTTGCCGCTGGCGACGGTGTAGGTCCGGCCCTTGGCAGAGTGCTCGGGCTCTTCGTCTTCCTCTTCGTCCTCTTCCTCTTCGGTCTCTTCTTCCGACTCTTCCTCTTCGGATTCCTCTTCCTCGGACTCTTCCTCCGCCTCCTCCTCGGTTTCGTCGTCGGCTTCCTCCTCGGCCTCTGCCAGAGCGGTCATCGAGGACTCGAGGCAATGCAGCAGGACGACGCCGTCGGACACCTCGACGGTCGTGAGCGTGATCAGCTCGTCGTTGTCCATGTCGACGATCGTGCTGCTGGCGGCATGCTGGTCGCTCTTGCGCAGCCGGAAGCTGCCGGTCGCGACGTCGGTGACTGCTCTGTTCTCCATTTTGCTACCCCTTCGCTGAGGCGGCCCGTGCGACATCCGCTGGCCGCCGTCATGGCGTAGCAACCCTCGCTTTGGGGAATGTTGGCGCGCCCGTTAAATTTATGCGTCGGTCCTGCGACAGGGCATCGACAGACCGTCAAAAGGTCACAGCTTGGCACCCGATGCTTTTACCGGCGCCTGGAAGCTCTGCACCTGGCTCGCGACGAAGGCGGTGAATTCGACCGGGCTCATCGGCTTGGTGACGAAGCCGAGATCGCCCAGGCGCTCGACGATCTTCGGGTCGGCCAGCACGGCGGCAGCAGCCTTGTGCAGCTTGGCCTGCGCATCGGCCGGCATGCCGGCAGGAGCGGAGATGCCCACGAAGTTCTCGGCCACCAGCTTGGGGTAGCCGAGCTCGGTGACCAGGGGCACGTCGGGTGCGCTCGGCGCCTTCTGCGTCGAGGTGAGCGCAATCATGCGCAGCTTGCCGTCCTTGGCGAGCGGCAGCACCTCGGTGAGCGTCACCACGGCGAAGTCGAGCTGGCCTGCCATCATGTCCTGGAACATCGGTGCGGCGCCACGATAGCCGATGTGCTCCATGTTGAGTCCGAGCTCGGCCTTGAACATCTCGCCGATGATATGCCCGATCGAGCCCTGGCCGCCCGAGCCGAACGGCACCGGCTTGCCCTGGCTTTTGATCCAGGCGATCAGCTCCGGCATGGTCTTGGCCGGCACCGCGGGCCGCACGACGAAGGCGTTGGCGACCGAACCGATATAGACGACGTGGGAAAAATCCTTGATCGGGTCGTAGGGCGGCTTGTCGAACAGATAGGGCGCGATCGAGAGCGGCGCGGAGTTCGACAGCATCAGCGTGTGATAGTCGTCCTTCGCTGCCAGCACGAAGTTGGCGCCGATGGTCGTGCCGCCGCCCGGCTTGTTGTCGACAATCACGGTCTGGCCGAGCTTGTCCGACAACGGTCCCGCGACCACGCGCGCCGCCGCATCCGACGCGCCGCCCGGCGGGAAGGTGACGATCAGCTTCAGCGCGCGACTGGGCCACGGCGCCTGCGCCGATGCCGTTCCCGCCAAGGCGAGCCCGGCAGTCATTCCAAGGAGCTGTCTGCGTGCGATCATCGTTTCCCCCAAGCGGCTTCTTGCGCCTGAGTAGCAACGAGCGTGCCGCGCGTCAGGCCCCGCCACGGAAAAGTGAAAAACCCCAGGGCGTCATCTTGAGCGGCAGGTGATAGTGCTGCGCGAGGTCTGCAACGCCGAAGCGATAGGGCACGATTTCGAGGAAGGCGGGTGAGGGCAGACCGACGCCCTGCGCGCGGTACCAGTCGCCGATATGGAAGATCGCCTCATACGTGCCGGTGACCGGCGTCGGCGCGTCCAGCGTGCCGGGCTTCGCCGTTTGTCCATCGACCAGGAGCTTGCCGTCGGGACCACGTACTTCGACCCGCAGTCCCGCGGCCGGCACGCCGCGGGAGACGTCGTAGACGTGGATCGAGATGCCGCCGGCCATCAGTTTCACGCTGCCTCAATGCTTCCTCCCCAACGAAGTTGGGGAGGTGGCCCGGAGGGCCGGAGGGGTCGTGGGCCGCCGTACCGCTGCTCATGACCCCTCCGTCGGCATAAGACGCCGACACCTCCCCATCGTAGAAACGATGGGGAGGAAGAGTCTCTAGTTAAAGCGCACGTACTCGAAGTTGGCCGGCTGGTTGTTGATGCCGCGCTGAGGCGGAGCGATCCAGTTGGCGAACTTGCCGGGCTCGATCACCGCCGGGCCCATCAGCGAGGTGACATAGGTGCGGTCCTCGTCGGTCGGCAGCCACTTGTGCTCGTTGGCCTTCCACTCGGCCTCGCTCATCACCTTGCCCTCGGGCGAGACTAGAAGCTCGTTGAAGGCGCCGATGCGGCGGTTGAAGGCGCGGTGCGGCAGTTTCAGCTCGAAGTCGATGCCGGCCTGCTCGATCACGCGGTTCCAGCGGATCAGGCCGCGGGCGCAATCCTCGATGTAGTCGTTGCGCAGGCGCTCGTTCAGCGCCGACAGCGCCGGCACCGTCTTGCGCACGATGCGGCCGTTCTCCGCGGTGTCCATGTCGAAGGTCGACCCGGTCAGCACATGGTCGTCGTCGATGCGCGTCTCGAGGTAACGGCCCTTCACGCCCATCGTGTAGTAGTTGGCGGCGTTGGTCGACGCCTCCTGGCCGAACAGGTCGAGCGACACCGAGAAGTGGAAGTTGAGGTACTTCTGGATGGTCGGCAGGTCGATCGCGCCCAGGCTGCGCACGTCGTCGGTCTTGTGCTCCTTCATCAGGTCGCAGGTGCGCTGGACGATGCGCTGCACGCCCGATTCACCCACGAACATGTGGTGCGCTTCCTCGATCAGCATGAAGCGACAGGAGCGCGACAGCGGATCGAAGCCCGATTCGGCGAGCGAGGCGAGCTGGTACTTGCCGTCGCGGTCGGTGAAGTAGGTGAACATGAAGAAGGAGAGCCAGTCCGGCGTCTTCTCGTTGAAGGCGCCGAGGATGCGCGGCTTGTCGGGATCTCCGGAATGGCGCTCCAGCAGCATTTCCGCCTCCTCGCGGCCGTCGCGGCCGAAATAGGCGTGCAGCAGGTAGACCATGGCCCACAGATGCCGGCCTTCCTCGCAGTTGATCTGGAAGACGTTGCGCAGGTCGTAGAGCGAGGGCGCGGTCTTGCCCAGAAGGCGCTGCTGCTCGACCGAGGCGGGCTCGGTGTCGCCCTGGGTCACGATCAGGCGGCGCAGGGTCGAGCGCAGCTCGCCCGGCACCTCCTGCCATGTCGGCTTGCCCTTGTTGTCGCCGTAGGCGATCACGCGGTTGGGATCCTGGCCGGCGAGGAAGATGCCCCAGCGGTAGTCCGGCATCTTCACGTAACCGAAGTTTGCCCAGCCATTGGCCTCGGCCGAGATGGCGGTGCGCAGATAGACGTCGAAGTTCAGCGTCCCGTCCGGCCCCATGTCCTTCCACCAGTCGAGGAAGCGCGGCTGCCAGTTCTCCAGCGCGCGCTGCAGACGGCGGTCGCTCGAGAGGTCGACGTTGTTGGGAATGCGCTGGGTGTAGTCGATGGACATGTCTGCCTCCTTGGCTGGACCGCCGGCGTCCCGCCGGCTCATGATCCTTATCTATTCTGCGCGGTGCGGGCTCTCGCGCCTGGGAAGGCGCTGCCGCCCGCCAGCGCATGTGAATGCGCTAGGCCCGCTTGCGGTCGTACTTGGATTGCTTGCCCGTGCCGTAGAGCTTCAGCGCCCCGTCGGGTCCGGTCGCGTTGGGCCGCTGGAAGATCCAGTTCTGCCAGGCCGACAGGCGGGCGAAGATCTTGGTCTCCATGGTCTCGGGCCCGGCAAAGCGCAGGTTGGCCTCCATGCCGATGAGGCCGTCAGGCGAGAAGCCAGCGCGTTCCTCGATGGCGAGCCGCACCTCATCCTCCCAGTCGATGTCGTCGGGGGTGAAGGTGACCAGGCCGAGCTCGTCGGCGGCTTCGGCGTCGATCGCCTCGCCGATTTCGTCCTTGAGTTCGTCGACCTTCCTGGGCTCGGCCAGGAAGCGCGTCGCCAGACGAGTCAGGCCGTTGCCCATGGGGTAGGGGCCGAAATTCATCGGCGTCAGACGGATCGTGGCGGCCTCCTGGTTGGAGCCCTCGAAGGTGCCGTCCAGCATGTAGGAGCGGTCGGCGGCCAGCACGATCTCGAACAGGGTGCCGGTGAAGCACGAACCCGGCTCGACCAGGGCGATCAGGCTGCGCGAGCTCACGTCCAGCCGCTTCAGGGTGCGCTTCCAGTAGAGCACGATCTCGCGCACCAGCCAGTTCGACGCCTCCTTCGCCAGCAGCGCGTCATAGGCCTCGACCAGGTCGGTATCGCCCTGGCTCTGCAGCACCCAGGTACCGATCTCGGTCTCGTTCAGCCTGAGATGCATCATGGCGTCGTCGAGCTCGCGCGCCAGCGCCAGCGGCCAGAAGGCGGCGCCCTGGGCGTGGACGGCGGCGGCATCGGCCGGCGGTGCAGTGGATGGACCGTTTACGCGGAGCTTTGCGGCGCGGCGTTCGCGGTCGATCTCGACGGCGAGATGGCCATAGCGGATGGTGTCGCCCTCGATCGCGCGCTCGACCGCGGGCAGGGCGATGCCCTTGGCGTCCTTGGGCCTGCTCGACTTGCCGGCGACCTCTTCAGCGATCTTCCTCGTCTCGTCGACAAGCTTGCTGGGCGGGATCAGCTTGTCGACCAGGCGCCAGTCGCGCGCCCGCTTGCCGCGCACGCCCTCGGCGGTGGTGCAGAAGAAGTCGGCATGGTCGCGCCGCACCATGCGCTTGTCGACCAGGCGGGTGAGCCCGCCGGTGCCGGGCAGCACCGCGAGCAGCGGCAGCTCGGGCAGGGACACCGCGCTCGAACCGTCGTCGGCCAGCAGGATCTGCTCGCAGGCCAGCGCCAGCTCGTAGCCGCCGCCGGCGGCGATGCCGTTGATGGAGCAGATGTAGGTCTGGCCCGAATGCTCGCTGGCGTCCTCGATGGCGAGCCGCGTCTCGTTGGTGAACTTGCAGAAGTTCACCTTGTGATCGTGGGAGGAGAGGCCAAGCATGTTGATGTTGGCGCCTGAGCAGAAGATGCGGTCGCGTTGCGAGCGGATGACCACGGCGCCGACCTCGGGATGCTCGAAGCGCAGGCGCTGCACGGCATCCGCCAGCTCGATGTCGACGCCGAGGTCGTAGGAATTGAGCTTCAGCTTGTAGCCGGGGCGCAGCCCGCCATCCTCGTTCACGTCCATGGTGAGATAGGCCACGCCGTTGTCGGTGGTGAGCTTCCAATGGCGGTAGCGGTCGGGCGCGGTGCGGAAGTCGATGGGCGTATCGGGCTTGCCGTTTTCCATGGGCGCGTTCCCTATTTGCGTAATTCGGTACTGAAATACCTATTTACTTTTCCCGCCGCAAGCGCATTCTACTCCCCGACATATGGTCGCGATCCGCCCCGCTCAAGCCTCTGATCTTCCTGCGATTTCGGCGCTGGACGCGCGGCTGACCGGCCTGGACAAGCCGGATTACTGGCGCGACATGCTGGCGCCCGAGCGCAATCTCCTGGTGGCCGAGAGCGATGGCGGCAAGCTTTTAGGCTTCATCGCGGGCGAGGTCCGCGCCTGGGAGTTCGGCCAACCGGCGGCGGGCTGGGTGTTCGCCATCCAGATCAAACCCAAGCAGCGCGAGCGCGGTGTGGCGAGCGCCCTGTTCGAGGCCCTGGTGACGCGCTTCCGCGAGAAGGGCGTGACGCGGGTGCGCACCTTGGTCGACCGCAAGGACCACCTGATCCTGTCGTTCTTCCGGGCGCAGGGCATGGTGGCCGGTCCGTCCCTGCAGCTCGACATGGATCTCCAATGAGGCGAGCTCCAATGAGGTGGGGGGCGTGAAACTCCAGACGGGGACTCGGCTCGGCCTGTACGCGGTGCTCGAGCTGGCGCGCGATCCCGAGCGCACCCTATCGGCTGCCGACCTGGCCGAGCGATTCGGCGTGTCGACCCATCATCTGGCCAAGGTGCTGCGCACCCTGGCGACCGCCGGTCTGGTGCGCGGCGGCCGCGGCGCGGCGGGTGGCTATCGTTTTACCGGCAATCGCCGGCGCACGACGCTGATGGACATCGTCGGCCTGTTCGAGCCTGCCCCCGGCCAGCGCGCCAAGGAGCCGGGCGAGGAAACCGACATCGGCACGGCTCTGCAGCGCGTGCTCCTGGAAATCGACGAGATCGCCGAAGCGACCTTGCGGTCCATCAGCCTGGAGACCATGCTGAAGCCGAGGCGGTGATGCGCACCCTCGTGCTCTCGATCGTGGTCGTGGCCAGCCTGCTGGCGCTGCCGGCGGGCGCACAGACGAGTTGCGCACCGGGCGACCGTCCGATCGATCCCTACTACGAGAACGACACCCTCGCCGAATGGCCGCAGGAGGCGCAGCGGTTCAGGAGCAATGCCGAGCTCGTGTCGCGGCAGCGCGATCGCCTGCGGCTGGCGCTCGACGGCGGCAAGGCGGTCGAGCTGGTCGACTGTCCCTACGGCGACGACGGCTACCACTTCCTCTACGAGCGCTATGACCAGGCCGGCCGCTTCTACGTCGTGCGCAAGTCGTCGCACGACGATTTCTCGTACACGCTGGTGTCGATGCCGACCGGCCAGCTGTTCACCGTCTATGGCGCACCGGTGTGGACGTCGGAGAAGTCGAAGTTCCTTACCATCGCCTGCTCGCTGCAGCCGGCGCGCGGCGCGCTCGTCATTCACGCGATGGATGGCGCGGAGCTGGCGAAAGAGGCCGAGTTCGAGCTGCCGTGCGACACCGAAAGCTGCTCGGCGCGCTGGGATCATCAGTCGTGGATCTCGGTGACCTGCGCGCCGCGCGACGGTGGCGGCAAGAAGGGCAAGGAGTTCGTGCTGATGCGCGGGACGAACGGCGCCTGGAACAAGTTCGGGCGATGAGCCGAAGCGCGGACTCATACTCTTCCGGACCGCGAGCCTCCGGCTCGCTCATGAGCCATGAGCGAGCCAGAGGCTCGCGGTCCGGAAGAGTATGAGCGGACCTGGAGGTCCGCGCTCCGGCTATGATTTGCCCCATCCGTCTCTTGTCTGCGGCAGCTTCTTCTTGAGCAGTGCGCCGGCGACGACGTTGCGCAGCACTTCCGCCGTGCCGCCGCCGATGGTGAACATGCGCACGTCGCGCGCCATGCGCTCCAGCGGCAGCTCGCGCGAATAGCCGCGGGCGCCGAAGAACTGCAGGGCGTCATTGACGACCTGGATGGCGCTCTCGGAGGTGAAGACCTTGGCCTGGGCCGCCAGCAGCATGTCGGGGAAACCGCCTTCGCCCGAGCGGGCGGCGTCATAGACCAGCGCCTGCGCCGCCCTGAGCTTGATCGACATGTCGGCGAGCTTCCATTGCAGGCCCTGGAACTCGTTGATCGGCCGGCCGAACTGATGGCGCTTCTCCGACCAGTCGAGCGCCAGCTGGTAGGCGCCCTCGGCGATGCCGAGCGCCACGGTGGCGGCGCCCACGCGCTGGCTGTTGTAGGCATTCATCAGGTCGGCGAAACCCTTCTTCAGGCCGCGCGGCGGGATCACCAGCGCCGAGGGCGGCAATTCCATTTCCTCGAAGTCGATGACCGCCTCGGGGATGCCGCGCAGGCCCATGGTCGGCTCGCGCTTGGTGATCTTGAGCCCCGCCGTCTCGTCGCGGATGGCCAGGAAGCCGCCGATGCCTTCCTCGTTGCCTTTCTCGTCGTAGACCTTGGCGAAGATCAGGTGCAGCCGCGAGACGCCGCCGCCGGTGATCCAGTGCTTGCGCCCGTTCACGACGTAGCGGTTGCCCTTCTTGTCGGCGCGCGTGGTCATGCCGTTGGCGTCAGACCCGGCCTCGGGCTCGGTGATGCAGATGGCGGGCTTGTCGCCTGCCAGCACCATGTCGGCTGCGAGCTTCTTCTGCTCCTCCGAGCCGTAGGCCATCACGGCGCTGATCGCGCCCATGTTGGTCTCGACGGCGATGCGCCCGGTCACCGAGCAGGCGGCGGACAGCGCCTCGATGACCAGCACGGCGTCGAGCCAGTTCCTGCCCTGGCCGCCATATTGCTGCGGGATGGTCATGCCCAGGAGCTTGGCGTCTTTCAGGAGCTCGACATTGTCCCAGGGATACTGCTCGGTACGATCGACCTCGGCGGCGCGCCCGGCCACCGGTCCCGCCGCCAGCTCGCGCACGCGCGCTTGCAGCTTGATCTGTTCAGACGATAATCCGGACGCGTTCATGAATCCTATCCTTGGCCGTGAGGGTCGACGCTGAAGACGATAGCGGCGTCGCTGCGGCCGCGCACCGCAACACTGCCCAGCTCGCCGAAGACGAACTGGTCGCCGCAGGCCTCGCGTGTGCTGTTGGAGACGAGAATGCGCGTGCCGTAGTCCTTGTTCAACTGCTCGAGCCGTGCCGCGAGATTGACCGTGTCACCCAGCAGAGTGAACGTCAGACGCCGGCCGGCGCCGACCGAGCCGCCGATCACGTGGCCCGTGCTGATGCCGATGCGGGTGGCAAGGGACACGCCCATGTCGCCGAAGGTGCGGCTGCCGACGGCGCGCTGGATGTCGATGGCCGCGCGCACCGCGGCGCAGGCATGGTTCTCGCAGGCGAGCGGCATGTTGAAGGACGCGAACAGACCGTCGCCGATGAAGGTGTTGACCACGCCGCCATGGGCACGGATCGGCGTCAACACCGTCTCGAGATACTCGTTCAGCGCTGCAACAAGGGCATCCGGCGCCAGGACCTCGGCGATGGTGGTGAAGCCCGCGATGTCAGTGAACAGTACCGTCGCTTCGCGCGTCTCGCCGGCCAGCACGCCCTCGCCCTCGTGTCGCAAGATGGTGGCGGCGACGCTCTCGTCGACATAGCGACCGAAGGTCTCGCGGAAGCGCTCACGCTCGCGCAGCCCGCCGACCATGTTGTTGAACTGGCCGGTGAGCTCGCCGATCTCGTCGTTGGAGGTCACCGGGACACGCTCGCTGAGATCGCCTGCGGCGACTCGGGCCATGGCTCGCGACAGGTTGCGGATCGGTCTGAGCAGTGAGTTCGTGATGAAATAGCCCGAAATGGCGATGGCGATCAGAGTGATGCCGACCACGGTCGTCACCTCGACCTTCAGCCGGTCGCCTTCGTAGGAGAACAGGGCGACGATGATCGAGGCCAGCGGAGCGATCGAGATCACCAGCAGGGCGACGACCAGCTTCAGCGTGTAGCTGCCGAAATACAGGCCGAGGTTGCGGCCGTCTTGGCGGAAGATGAAGGTGCAGAGGCCGGTGAGATAGTCGGTGATGACGAAGTAGGTATAGGTGAAGAAGAAGACCGGCAGGACGACGCTGAGCGTGATGACCTGGGCGAGCGATGGCCGCGGCACGCCGGTCATGGCCGGGTCGGTCAGGAAATAGGTCGATCCCAGGCGGAAGAGGGTGACCAGCAGCTCGAGGATGCCCACGACCTGGGCTGTGCGCAGCGGAAGCTGGGTGATGCGCCGTTGCGCCTGCTCGAAGGTCGCCTTTCCGTCGAGGTAGAGTTGGATGGGCGCGAACTGGCGGATTGCCAATGCGTAGTTCACGCCGAGCAGCAGGACGAGGCTGATGCCGACCGAGCGTGGCGCAAAGCTCCACGCGCCCTGCAGCGCGACGAAGACGAGGTTGAAGGCGATGTCGACACCCGCCGCCGACACCGTCATCAGGAGGTAGCGCCGGCGGATCGCGGCAATTTCGGCCGGCGGCGCGATCGCGCTCACGTCGCCGGCCCGACGCGGTAGACGACGACGTCCTCGTGGCCGCGTACATCGACCGTGCCGAGCTTCTCGCAGTCGGCGGAACCGGCGGCGCGCACCGTGCTTTCGGTGGCCAGGATGCGGCTCCCGAACCGCTTGTTGAGCTGCTCGACACGCGAGGCGACGTTCACGGCGTCGCCGAGCACCGTGTAGTTCAGCCGGTTATCCGTGCCGATGGTGACGCCGATCACCGTGCCGGTATTGAGGCCGATGCGCGTGCGCAGCGCGGCATGGCCGGCGAGCGGGCCTGCGTCGATCGTCCGCTGGATCTCGATCGCGGCGGCGATGGCGGCCGCGGCGTGGTTCTGGCAGGGCAGCGGCAGGTTGAAAGTGGCGAACAGGCCGTCGCCGATGAAGCTGTTGACGACGCCGCCATGGCGCTGGATCACCGGCACGACGGCGCCGAGATAGGCGTTCAGCACGGCCGCGACCTTGGCCGGCGCCAGGCGCTCGGAAAGGCCGGTGAAGCCCTCGATGTCGGTGAACATCAGTGTGGCCTCGGCGGTGGTGTCGGCGACACGGCCGGCGCGATCGCGGTTGTCGAGGATCGCGGCGGCCACGCTCGTGCTGACATACTTGCCGAACGTGTCGCGCAGGTACTCGCGCTCCGACAGGCCCTCGACCATCTCGTTGAAGCGGCCGGCGGCGTGGCCCATCTCGTCGTCGGACGTCACCGGCAGGCGAACCTGATAGTCGCCCTTGGCGACCTGCCGCATGCCGTGGTCGAGTCGGTCGAGCGGACGACTGAGCGCGTGATTGACCCAGAAGATCATGAACAGGGTGCCGACGATCGTGGCGACGACGTCCATCGTCGCCTCGCGCAGCAGACGCGGGCCACTGTAGCTCGCAATGTCCGCCGACAGCAGGATCACTCCGGCGAAAGCCATGAACAGCAGGGCGACCGAGACCTTGCGGCGGAAGCGGCCGTGGAAGACATGGATGTTCACGTTGCGGGTCAGGAACAGGCGCTCGCAAAGCTGGTCGAGATAGGCGCTGACGACGAAGAAGATCAGCAGGACGTTGAATCCCGTGCCGACCACGAACGAGGCGACCAGGTCCAGCCAGCTCGGATCTTCCTGCATGGCGTCGACGTCGATGCCGACCTGGCGCGACAGCATCCTGACCGCCAGCATCGGCACGTAGCACAGCGCCATGACCAGGGCCGACCGGCGCGGCAGGCCGGTCAGCGCGTCCTCGATGTCGGCAAAGGAGACTTCGCCGGCGATGAAGCGGCCAATGGGCCGGACCAGGAAATAGGCGCCGATTCCGACACCGAGCAGGAGGAAAGCCGCCGACATCGCCACGTTCGCCGGCAGGAGGTAGAATTCCTCGTGCATCAACGCGTAGACGATCAACGTGACCACGTCGATCGCGAACGGCACGGCCATCGCCAGGTAGTAGCGGTTGATCACGCCCTGGGCGGCGATGCTCGGCGCCGCGTCGGTCGATGCGGTCATGCCCGCGGGTTATAGAGCGGATCGGGGTGGAGCGGAACTGTACAACCACACCACCCCCTCACCCTGAGGAGCACCGCGTAGCGGTGCGTCTCGAAGGGTGGGCAACCTGTCTTGCTGTAGCCCACCCTTCGAGACGCCGCGCTATGCGCGGCTCCTCAGGGTGAGGCGGTGGGTTGTGGCTCGCCCTAAGCCGTCACTTCACGCGCGGTGATGCGGTACTTGAACTTGTCGGGATCGAGCGAATCGAGGAACCCGGTCTTGTTCTCGGCCTGCGGGTACATCAGGAAGGGGATGGCCGCTTCCGTCGAGCCCGGAAGCTTCACGTCGTGCGCCGTGTTGAAGGCGACCCAGTTGCCCTCCCACGAGCCGAACAGCGCCTTGCGCGCGGCCATCACCTTGGGATCGTTCATGCCGAGCTTGCCCGGCGGCTCCTCGAGCACGACCTTGCGCACGTCGGCCGGATCGACCGGCGTCCAGCCGCTGCCCGACAGCCAGACCTCGGCGCGACAATGCTGCGCCTTGCTGACGTTCTCAGACCCCGCGCCCAGCGCCTTGAAGCCGTACTGCGAGGGCACGACGCGGATGCCGTAGACGTCGCGCGCCGGCAGGCCGACAGAACGGGCGAGACCGACATACAAGGCATTGAGGTCGGCGCACTTGCCGTTGAGGTTGCCGGTCTTGATCATGGTGGTGATGTCGCCGACGCCGCAGCCCAGGGTCTCGGGGTTGCGGAAGGTGTTTTCCACCACCCATTCGTAGATGGCGCGCGCCTTGGCGACGTCGTCCTTCTTGCCCTTGACGATGCCCTCGGCGGTCTCCTTCACGAGACCATCGGTCGGCAGCAGTTCGGTTGCGGCAAGGTTGAGCTTGCGCTCGGCGTCGCTGAGCGGCGCCGCGTTGCCCTGGCCCGGCACCAGGGAGCGGTCCTGCGCCTGGATCTGCGCGATGACCTCGATCATCGGCGACTGTTGGTCGGCCGCCCATTCCACACGCAGCATCTCGGCGCCGTATTTCGGATCCTTCACGCGCTCGGCGAGCTTGGCATTGCCGGTCCAGGTGACGTTCCCCGGACGTTGCCAGTCGGCGGCCTCGAAGGTCGGCAATGGAATCCATGCCTTGGCGGCACCCGCCGCCGGCTCGATGCGCGCGACGACCGCGTAGGTCCGCCAGCCTTTCGGCATCGGCGTGTAGGCGGCCTGTGCCGAGGCGAGGCGCGGTGCGAGACCAAGCGCTCCTGCGGCAACGCTGGCTTTCAGCATGTCACGACGATTCATTTGTTCCCTTCCCAAGGCTCAAGACTGCCGGGGAGGGCGGGCGTCCCGTCGACGGAACAGTCCAGCCATCCCGGACCGATCCGCATCGCACGCGACAGCGGACTGTACCGGATGGCGGAGGATTGCAGGGCCGCGCGGGGGCCGTCAATGGCTCCCGGGTCTCGCCTCGGCGTCCCCGAGCGCGTCCATCACCTCAATCATGACGAGCGAGGCATCCGACAGGACGTCCGCGGTCCGGTTGACTTCCCTGCGAAGCTTGGTCTCCAGCATCCAGCGGTCCGGACCTTCCAGTGCGGCGAGCCTGCTCACGTCGTACAAGGCGGGAAGCATGGTGGTCTGCGCCGTCAGGCCATACGGATCGTGCTCGTAGGTGCCGCGCACCGTGCTGGCCAGCGGGATCAGCAGCCGGTTGAGGCGCTTCATCGCGAGATTGAGCGTGTCGGCCGGCTTCTCGTCGACGTTGCCGCCGGCCGCCTTGGCGAAGCGATCGCGCCAGCCGTCGGCGAAGGCATCGAAGGCGACTGCCTTCTCCTGCAGAGCGCGCGCGGCGGCGAGAGCCTGGTCGAGGCCGATCGAGCGGCCCGCCGGCGCCAGCTCCTCGAGCCGCTTGGCGAGCTGCGCGGCGCTCTCGGCGAAGCTGTAGGGCAGTACCACCGCCGTGCAGAGCTCCCAGAGATAGGCGGCATAGATGCGGAGATGGTCGACCATGAAATCGAAGTCGACCTTGTCGATGGTGCATTCGAGGGTGTGGTGCCACCAGCCCCAGTTGGCGCGCGCCGTCTCCTTGAGCTCTTCCTCCGAGAACTGGCCCATGGCGAAGATCATCGGCACCCCCATGCCGAACAGCGAGCAGTCGCCGTGCTTCTTCTTGCGCTCCCACGAGTAGGTCCGGTTGCCCAGCAGGCGCGCTTCGATGGCCTGATGGAAACGCTTCAGTTCGATGTTGGACGACGCGCCCCAGCGCACCGTGCCCGTGCAGGACGGCTGGTCGATCAGGATGTAGCCCACGGCGTGGTCGCGCAGGCGCCGCCAGTTCTGGTCGACGTACCAGGTCGATCCGACCATGGTGCCGGTCTCGTGGCCGGTCCAGAAGCCGGCGACGATGCCGCGCCGCAGCTTGTCGCGGTGCTGGTGGAAGACGCGCATGAGCTCGATGATGACGGCGTTGCCCGACGCATTGTCCGTCGATGCAGGGCCGGGCCAGGAATCCTGGTGCCCGGCCAGCAGGACGAAATCCTCGCTCGTCGTGCCTGGAATGAAGCCTTCCGTGAGATGCACCGGAGTCCAGCGATTGTCGACCTCGGCCGACAGCTCGACCTGCACGCGGCCCTTGGCGCACAGCTCCTTCAGCCGCAGGCCGGCTGCGCGCGCGGTGGCGATGCAGGGCAAGGTCGGCATCTCGGTGCGGAAGCTCTCCGGCGTGGGGTTGCCCCAGGCGGGCTTGACCGACCCGAACGGAATCGCGGTGTCGTCGGGCCGGCCCCAGTTCACCATGACGGCCGCGGCGGCGCCGAGCTCGGCCGCGATGCGCTGCTTCTCGTGGCGGGCCGGCGCGTAGCTGAGCTCGGTGAGGATGATCTTGCCGCGCACGTCCTTGCCCTCGTAGTCGGCGTAGGCGCCGTCGCCGACATAGACGAGCTCGCCCGCGAGGCCGGCGGCAGGTTCGCTGTGACCCAGCGTGTTGGCCTCGATCTCCAGCGTGACGGGCGACGTCACCTTGAGACGCGCCGGGCCGGGAAAGCTGACGAGACCCGGGAATTCGTGCACCCGCGCCTCGATGCCCTCGGCGGCAAGCCTGTCGCGGCTGTACTGCGCCATCCTGCGTCCGTTCTCCGAGCCCGACAGGCGCGACGGAATATGGTCACTGATATGGACAGTCGTCTCCTTGACGTTGTCCACCGACAGCGCCTTCAGGATGGATTGCTCGGACATCGAAGAACTCTTCTGCCTGTTGGCCTCTAGGGGGCGCCGGCGGGCCTGCAGCGCAGGCATTCGGCAAAGCCGCCGGCGATGGTCACGGGACGCGGCACGGTGCTGCTGCATTCCGCGATGGCCTGCGGGCAGCGCGGATGAAAGGAGCAGCCCGGCGGCGGCTCGAGCGGATTGGGGAAGGCGACGCCGAGCGGTACGTCGGGCATGCCGGCCGTCGGGTCCGGGGTCAGCACGGACGACAGCAGTGCACGCGAATACGGGTGCCCCGGCTCGCCGAACAGATTGTCGGTGTCGCGCTCCTCGACGATGCGGCCGAGATATATCACGGCCACCCGGGTCGCGAGGTGCTCGACGACGGCGAGGTTGTGGCTGATCAGGATGTAGGTGAGGCCGAGCTCGTCGCGCAGGTCGAGCAGCAGGTTCAGGATCTGCGACTGCACCGAGACGTCGAGGGCCGAAGTCGGCTCGTCGGCGATGATCAGCTCCGGGCGCAGGATCAGAGCGCGGGCGATCGCCACGCGCTGCCGTTGTCCGCCCGACAGCTGGCTGGGATAGGCCTCGGCGTGGCGCTTGGCGAGGCCGACCAGGTCCATCTGCTCCATCACGCGCCGGCGGCGTTCGGCGGCGTCGCCGATACCGTGAACCACCAGCGGCAAAGCGATGATGCTGGCGATGGTCTTGCGCGGGTTGAGCGAAGAATAGGGGTCCTGGAAGATCGGCTGGATGCGGCGGGCGCGGGCCAGCCGGTCCGCGGCCGCGAGCGGCTGGCCGTCGAACAGGATCTGGCCGCGGGTCGGCGCGAGCGAGCCCAGCAGCATCTTGGCGAGCGTGCTCTTGCCGCAGCCCGATTCGCCGACGAGGCCGAGGATCTCGCCCTTGCGGACGCCGAGCGTGATGCCGTTGACGGCGTGCAGGGTGCGCTTGGGCTTCAGCATGCCGCTGCTGACCGAGAACGAGCGGTGCACGTCGCGCGCTTCGAGCAGCATGGTCATTGCGCGACGGCCTTGCGGTCGGACGCGGCGGCGTAGGAGGGCGGCAGGATGCAGCGGTAGGAGCGTTCGGCCGCCAGCCGGCGCAGCGCGATCGGCTGGCGGCAGGATTGCGGCTGGCGGCTCGGGCAGCGATCGAAGAAGGCGCATCCCTCGAGGCGGCCGGCGAGGTTCGGCACCATGCCGGGAATGGTGCCCAGCCGCGAGCCGCGCTTCATGACGCCGGGCTGCGGGATGCAGTCGATCAGGCCTCGGGTGTAGGGATGCTGCGGATTGCCGAGGACGTCGATCACCGAACCGGTCTCGACGATCTCGCCGGCATACATCACGGCCACCCGGTCGGCGATCCGCGACACCACGCCGAGATCGTGGGTGATGAACAGCAGGCCCATCGACAGCTCGCGCTTGAGCTCGGCGAGCAGGGCGAGGATCTGGGCCTGGATGGTGACGTCGAGCGCCGTCGTGGGTTCGTCGGCGATGATCAGCTCGGGGCCGCACATCAGCGCCATGGCGATCATGACGCGCTGGCGCAATCCGCCGGAAAGCTGGTGCGGATACTGCACCAGGCGGCTGCCCGCCGCGGTGATGCCGACCCGTTCGAGCAGATGCACGGCGCGGTCGCGGGCCTCGGCGCGGCGTACCGGGCGATGGCGCAGCAGGGCTTCCTCGAGCTGGTTGCCGATCGAGTAGGCCGGATTGAGGCTGGTCATCGGCTCCTGGAAGATCATCGCCATGCGCTGGCCGCGGATGTCGGTCATGCGCGCCGCGGAGGCGCCGAGAATGTCCTCGCCGGCCAGGGTCATGCGGCTCGCTTGCCGCACCGCCCGCTTGGGCAGCAGGTCCATGATGGCGAGCGACGTGAGCGACTTGCCGCAGCCCGACTCGCCCACCACGCACAGCGTCTCGCCGCGTGCGATCGACAGCGAGACCCCGCGCACGGCCCGCAGCGTTCCCGCCGGAACGGGCAGGTCGACGCGGAGGTCCTCGATCTCCAAGAGCGCGGTCATGAACGGTTTTCCGGCGCGGTGACGTCGCGGATGCCGTCGCCCAGCAGGTTGACCGACATCACCAGCGCGAAAAGGGCGAAGCCCGGGATGCAGATCACCCAGGGATCGAAGAACATGAAGGTCTTGCCCTCGGAGATCATGAGCCCCCATGACGGGGTCGGCGGCTGCACGCCCAGGCCGAGGAAGGACAGGGCCGCTTCCAGCAGGACGGCGTGGGCGATCTCCAGGGTCGCGATCACGATCAGCGGATTGGCGACGTTGGGCAGGGTCTCGGTCAGGATGATGCGCGTGGTCGAGCAGCCGATCGCCTCGGCGGCGGCGACGTAGTCGAGGTTGCGGACCTGCTGCGTCGCCGCGCGCATGACCACAGCGAAGCGATCCCACAGCAGCAGGCCGAGCACGAGGATGATGATCTCCAGCGAGCTGCCGACCAGCGACACCACGGCGAGCGCGATCAGGATCGCCGGCATGGCGAGGCGGGTCGTCACCAGCGTGGTCACCACCATGTCGACCCGTCCGCCGAAGTAGCCGGCGGCGATGCCGAGCGCCGTGCCGACCAGGCCCGACAGCAGCATCGCGGAGAAGCCGATCAGCAGCGACACGCGCGCGCCGTAGATGATGCGCGACAGGTAGTCCCGGCCGAACGAGTCGGTGCCGAGCGGATGCGCCCAGGTGCCGCCCTCGTCCCAGATCGGCTTCAGCATGCGCTGGCCGAGATCCTGGAAGTAGGGATCGTGCGGCGCCAGCAGGGGGGCGGCCAGGGCGACGAAGACGATGAACAGCAGCGTGCCGCCGCCGAACGTGATGCCGCGGTGGGACAATGCCCGACGGCGCAGCAGCGCCGCGGGTGAAGGCGATGCAGGCTCCGCCGTCGCGCCGGCGGGCGTGCGCTCGATGCCGTCGGTGGTGGACATCAGGACACCCGGATGCGCGGATCGAGCCAGGCGTTCAGCACGTCGGCCGCGAAGGTGAGCAGGACATAGACGCCGGCGATCATCAGGATGATGGCCTGAATGGTGTCGAAGTCGGCGCGCTGGATGGACTGGTAGGCCAGCCGCCCCAGCCCGTTGAGGGAGAAGATCGATTCGACCACGACCGAACCGCCCAGCATGAAGCCGAGCTGCACGGCCGCCACGGCGACGACGGAGACGATGGCGTTGCGCAGCGCGTGCTTGAAGAGCACGACCGGCGCGCGCAGGCCCTTGGCGCGGGCGGTCCGGATGTAGTCCGAACCCAGCACGTCGAGCATGCCGCCGCGGGTCAGCCGCATCAGCGCCGGCATTGCGTAGTAGCCCAGCACGATCGATGGCAGGACGAAGTGCAGCCAGCTCTCGCTGCCGCTGATCGGCAGGATCTGCAGGTGGACGCCGAATACCAGGATCAGCAGCAGGGCGAAGAAGAAGCTCGGCATGGCCTGGCCGACCACCGCCGTGCCCAGCGCGAAGCGATCGAGGAAGGTGTTGGGGCGCAGGGCGGCCACGACGCCCAGAGGGATCGACACCACCAGCGCCAGGCAGATCGACGACAGCGCCAGCGTCACCGTGACCGGAGCCCGGTCGGCGATCAGCTCGATCACCGGGCTCTTGAGGTAGATCGACATGCCGAAGTCGCCCGCCAGCGCCCGGGTCAGCCAGGTCCAGTACTGCGCCAGCAATGGCTGATCGAGGCCATACATGCGGCGGATGTTCTCGATGTCGGCAGCCGTGGCGCCTTCGCCGGCCAGCGCCTGGGCCGGATCGGCGGCCAGCCGCAGCAGCAGGAAGGTCACCGCCGATGCCAGGAAGGCCACGACGAGCGCGAGCCCGAGGCGCTTCAGGATGAAAGGGATCACAGGCGGCTCTGAGGCGCCGCGGGGGGTACGGATCGTGCGTGCAAATCTGGCTCCTGGCCCGATGGTCGCGGCCCTTCTAAAAACTGTCAACAGTTTCTGTTGACAGTTTTCAGTTTCCGCGCGTCAATTGAGGGGATGAGCAAACAAGAACGGCCCCTGCCTGCCGCGTCTGCCGCCGCCGCGATCGCCCAGCGACGCTCCGAGTCCCTCGGCACCATTGTCGAGAAGGAGCTGGAGCGGATGATCCTGAGCGGCGAGATCAAGACCGGCGACCGTGTCAGGGAGCAGCTCATCGCCGCCCAACTGGGCGTCAGCCGGGGTCCGGTGCGCGAGGCGACCAGCGCCCTCGAGCGCAGCGGCCTGCTGACCAGCATCGCCAACCGCGGTGTGTTCGTCCGCGAGGTCTCGACCGAGGAACTGCTCGAGCTCTACGACATGCGCGCGCTGCTGACGGGCTTCGCCTGCGCCCTCATCGCCAGCACGGGCAGCGACGATCACAAGCTTCGTCTCGAGGCCCTGGTCGCGACCATGGGCGAGGCCTTGGCGAGCGGCGACGGCCCCCGCTACTACCGGAGCAACCTCGACTTCCATGCCGCGCTGATGGAGTTCTCCGGGCATCGGAAGGCGGCGCAGATCTACGACACGCTGCTGAAGGAAGCTCACCTGTCGCGCCGGGGCGTGCTGTCGGCGCCCTCGATGATGGACCAGTCGAACTCCGAGCACGAGGCGATCGTGGAGGCCATCAAGGCCGGTGACGCCGCGCGGGCTCGCGAGCTCGGCGAACGCCACGTCCTGAACGGCAAGCGGCGCCTGCTGGCCTCGCTCGACAAGACCAAGACCGATGCGGTGGGATCCGGCCAGGAGGATCCGTCGCGACGCATTCCACGCCAGAGGGTTACATGACCGAGATTTTGCGCGAACTCGTGACCGATCGCTCCGCCTGGAAGGTGGCGGACATGGAGCGCGATCGCTCCTGGGTCCGCATGCTGTCAGCCGAGGCGAGAGCGGAGCTGGACAAGGCGCTGGCCGCCGTTGCCGCCAAGGGCCTGCGGGCGGGCGAGTTCGACAGCGCCGACTTCGCGCTCCCGACCTTGCGGGCCGAGCTCGACGCGGCCCTGGCCGAGGTGCGAGACGGACGCGGCGCCGTGCTGGTCCGCGGCTTTCCGGTGCAGAAGCACGACGGCGACACGCTCAGCAGCCTGCTGTGGGGCGTCGGCATCCATCTCGGCCAGCCGATGCCGCAACGTGCCAGCCTCAATCTCGGCGGCGTCCGCGACAACCTCATCGCGCACATCACCGACCAGGGCCTCGACTACAACGCGCCCAACGTGAACGGCTCGGCCACGTCGGCCGAGCAGCAGCCGCACACCGATCCTGCCGACGTCGTTGCGCTGCTCTGCGTGCGCAAGGCCAAGGCCGGCGGCATCAGCCGCCTGGTCAGCGCGACCACGATCCACAACGACATCCTGGCGACGCGGCCGGACCTGCTGGCGCCGCTCTACGAGGGCTATCTCTACGACCTGCGCGGCGATGCCGCCAATTCGCCCGACCAGCAGGTGACCGACGGCCGCATTCCCGTCTTCACCTACCACGGCGACAAGCTGAGCTGCGTCTTCAACGCCAAGATGATCGAGACGGCGCAGAAGAAGCTCGGCACCGCGCTGCCGCCGCGCGAACGCGAGGCCTACCAGGCCTTCCTCGACCGCGCGCTCGACCCGGTCAACCGGCTCGACATGGATCTCGAGCCCGGCGACCTGCAGATCGTCAGCAACTACACCATGCTCCATGCCCGCACCGGATGGGTGGAAGAGGGTGATCCGGCGAGGCGGCGGCTGATGCTGCGCCTGTGGCTCAGGGTCGAGAACTTCCGCGATGTCGCGCCGGGCGTGGCCAGCGGCTATGTCCGCGGCTCGACCGTCGACGTCGTCCGCCCCGCCGCCTACTGACGGCGGCGATCTCATGTCCACGAGTGCGCAGGCGAGCGGCCGCGTCATCGTCACGGGCGGCAGCAGCGGCATCGGCGAGGGCATCGTCCGCCGGCTGCATGACGACGGCTACGATGTCGTGAATCTCGACATTGCGGCGCCCAAGCCCGACGCCGTCGGCAGCTTCCGCCAGGTCGACCTGGGGGATGCCGAGGCGACCCGGTCCGCCCTGGCGGCCGTCTGTGCCGAAGGGCCGGTGACGCGGCTGGTGAACAATGTCGGCATCGTCTGGCCCGCGCCGGTCGAGGAGATCAGTCTCGAGAATCTGCAGCGGTCGCTGGCGATCAACCTGCGCAGCGCGTTCCTGTGCTTCCAGGCGACCTTGCCGGCGATGAAGGCGGCGGGCTTCGGCCGCGTCGTCAACATCTCCAGCCGCACCCTGATGGGCAAGGAGCTGCGGACGACCTACGGCATGAGCAAGGGCGGCCTGCTGGCCGCCACCCGCACCTGGGCGCTGGAGTTCGCGCAGGCAGGCATCACCGTCAACGCCATCGGCCCCGGACCGATCAACACCGAGCTGTTCCGCAAGGGCAATCCGCCGGGCGATCCGCGCACCGATGCGATCCTGCGCTCGGTGCCGATGCGGCGCTTCGGCGAGCCGGCCGAGGTCGCGCACGGCGTGGCGTCGCTGCTCGATGCCCGAGCCGGCTTCATCACCGGCCAGATCCTCTATGTCTGCGGCGGCCAGGCCGTCGGCGTGCAGGCCGCATGACCGCCATCGCCCGAGGAGCTCGTTCGACGTGAAGCAGGAAGTCACACTCGTCACCGGCGCCAGCAACGGCATCGGTCTCGCGATCGCGCGGCGCCAGGCGGCGGAAGGCCAGACCGTGATCAACCTCGATCGCCGGCCGCCGGCCGACGGCGCGGGCGGCGGCGTCTTCCATCCGGCCGACCTCGACGATGCCGACGCCACGGCCCGCGCGCTCGCCGGCATCGTCGATCGCTACAACGTCACCCGGCTGGTCAACAATGCCGAGCATTCGGAGTTCGCGTCGCTGGAGGAGTCGACTCTCGAGGTCTTCGAGCGTGCGGTTTCCGGCAATCTGCGCTGCCCGATGCAGTGCGTGCAGGCGGTGCTGCCGGCAATGAAGGCGGCAGGCTTCGGCCGCATCGTGAACATCAGCAGCCGCGATGCGCTGGGCAACGAGCGCCGCGACGCCTACTGCGCCACCAAGGGCGCCATCAACACCATCACGCGTACGTGGGCGCTCGAAGTGGCGTCTCGCGGCATCACCGTGAATGCCGTCGCACCGGGGCTGATCGACGAGACGGGCAACGTCGGCGCGTCGACGGGAGATCCGACGTCGGAGCGGCTCTGGAACTCGATTGCCATGGGCCGCGCAGGCCGGCCCGAGGAAGTGGCCGACGCCGTCGCATTTCTGCTCGATTCGCGGGCGAGCTATGTCACCGGGCAGCTTCTGTATGTGTGTGGCGGACTGTCGATCGGCGGCCTCGTGGCGCCGTGAGCAGATCGGGGAGTTGGTGGTCAGGTAAGTGGGAGCATTTGTGAAATGAGAGTGGGTGGTTTTTTCCTGACGGGCGTGGCGCTTTGCGCGCTCTCGGCGCCGGCGTTGGCCGGCAAGCAGAACGACACGCTGAACTGGGCAATCAGCCAGGAGGCGCCGAGCATCGATCCCTACTATTCGCAGACGCGGGAATCGGTGGTCATGTACCGCAACGTCTGCGACAACCTCCTGTATCGCGACCCCAAGACAGGCGCGTATCAGGCCGGCCTGTCGACGGCTCACCGCTGGATCGACGACCTCACGCTGGAGTTCGACCTGCGCAAGGGCGTCGTCTTCCATGACGGCCGCAAGTTCTCGTCGGCGGATGTCGTCTACACCTTCAACCACGTCGCCAATCCCGACAACGCGGTCATCGCGCAGTCGAACGTCAAATGGATCAAGAGCGCCGAGTCGGTCGGCGACGACAAGGTCCGCATCATCTGAAGGAGCCGTTCCCCGCGGCGCTGGAGTATCTGGCCGGACCGCTGCCGATCCTGCCCAAGGGCCACTACGACAACGCGCCGCCGTTCCGCGCCGGCGGCCAGGGCAAGGGGCCGAAGGATTTCGGTGCGGTAAAGACGATCTGCACGGGCCCCTACAAGCTGAAATCGATCAATCCCGGCGAGGGCGTCACTCTCGTCAAGAACACCGAATACTTCGACGGGCCGCGGCCCAAGCCGACCATAGGCACGGTGCAGATCCGAACCACTCCCGATCTCGACTCGCAGCTCGCGCTGCTCATGACCGGTCAGCTCGACCTCATCTGGGACGTCGCGCCGGACAAGGCCAAGCAGCTCGAGGCGCGGCGCGGCATCACCGTCAAGCAGGTGTCGATCAGCCGCCTGAACTACCTGCAGCTCGATGCGGCCGGCCGCGGCGGCAAGACGCCGATGCAGGACCTGCGCGTCCGGCAGGCGATGAACTACGCCATCAACAAGCAGGCGATCGCCAAGGGCCTGGTCGGCGAGGTGTCGGAGATCATCGATGCCGCCTGCTATCCGACCCAGTTCGGCTGCACCCAGGACGTGCCGAAGTATCCGTACGACCTCGACAAGGCGAAGAAGCTGCTCGCAGAGGCCGGCTATCCCAACGGCTTCGAGGTCGATCTCTATTCCTATCGCCAGCGCGAGTATGCCGAGGCGGTGATCGGCGACGTGGCGAAGGTCGGCATCAAGGCGCGGCTGCGCATGATGCAGTACGAGGCGCTGCGGCCGAAGTGGCGCAACGGCGAGGCGCAACTCATCCAGGGCAGCTGGGCGTCCTACGGCATGAACGACGTCTCGGCCTCGGCCAGCTACTTCTTCCGCGGCAGTCCCGACGATCTTGCCCAGGACAAGCAGGTCATCGAGTGGCTGACGGTCGCCGACACCAACACCAATCCCGACGTGCGCAAGGAGAACTACCGCAAGGCGCTGACGCGGATCGCCGAGCAGGCCTACTGGGTGCCGCTCTTCACCTCGGCCAAGTACTACGCGATGTCGGGCCAGCTCGACTTCACGCCGCACGCCGACGACCTGCCGGAGTTCTCCGCCAGCCGCTGGAAGTGATTGTCCCGACAGCGGGCGGCGCCGGATGGTCGGCGCCGCCCGTCCCGCACTCCTGGAACGGATTTCCATGACGACCCGCCCCACCGGCCCCTATTTCGACCGCACGCCGCTGCTGGCGCCGCCGCTTTCGCCGGCGCTGCCGCGCCCCTACGTCTTCGACTGCTCGCCGCGATCGCTGCGCGCCAAGGTCGTCTCCTTCATCGCCAAGCGCTACGTCGACATGATGTACGTGACCGGCCTGTCGCGAGCGGTCGCCGACGGCCGGTTCCGGCTGCGCGCCATCGGCCAGTCCGGCGACCTGACCACCGAACCCGACATCGCGCCGCGACAGGCCGAGCTGGAGGCGGCATGGCAGGCCGGCGCCATCACGGTCGTGCACGACGATGCCGACCGCCGCATCCGCGTCGCCTGGACCGACAAGTCCTTTGGTCCGCCGATCGAGGCCACGGCGGTGGCCCGGCCCGGCTACGGCGGTATCGTGCTGGGCGATCGCAATCGTCCGGCTTTCGATCCCGTCCCGATCTCGCGGCCGCAGGCCGCCGCTTCTCCCTGGAAGGACGGCGGCGCCTCGGGCGGCGCCGAGCTCGACAGGGCAGCCGACGGCTTCCTCGCCGGCTCGCCGGGCGTGTACGGCGTGCTGGTGGCGACGCCCGACAGGATCCTGGTCGAGCGCTACGGCGAGCAGGGAGCGCCCGACCGCGTGACGCCGAGCTGGTCGATGACCAAGGCCGTCACGGCGACGCTCATCGGGCGCCTGATCCACGAAGGCTGGCTGGGCTCGGTCTACGATCCGGCGCCGGCACCGCTGTGGAGCGACCCGCGCGGCATCCACCGCCTGGTGACCATCGACAGCCTGTTGCGCATGCGCTCCGGGCTCGGCTTCCAGGCGATCGACGATCGTGGCCAGCCGGCGATCTACTTCGAGAACAATTTCGTCTATTACAACGCCGAGGACGCCTTCGACACGGCGCAGCGCGCGATCGTCGCCACTCTGCCAGGCGCTACCTATCGCTACATCAACACCGGCGTGAACGTGCTGGGCGCCATCATCCGCGACCAGATCGAGAAGCGGGGCTTGCCCTACCACGCCACGGTCTACGGGCTGCTCGCCGATCGCATAGGCATGAGGAGCTACGAGCACTCGGCCGACCATGCCGGCAACTTCATCGCTTCCGGCTCGGGGGCGGCCACACTGCGCGACTATGCGAGGTTCGGCGTTCTCTACCTGCAGGACGGCGTCTGGGGCGGCGAGCGTCTGCTGCCCGAGGGATGGGTGGCGTACGCCACGACACCGAGCCATACCGGGTCCGAGTACGCAGCCTGCTTCCGCAGCAATGCCGGCCTGACGTTCCCGAGCCTGCCGCGCGATGCGGTGTGGGCGTCGGGGGCCTCGGATCAACGCATCATCCTTCTGCGCAAGCATGGTCTGGTGATCGTCGTCACCAACGAGACCGATCATGCGATCGACCTGCCGGCGCTCGACCGACTGGGCGCAGCGGCCATCAAGGCAGTCGCCTGAGGGTTACAGGCCGAGGTACGCCTGCCGCACCCGATCGTCGTCCAGGAGCTCGCTGCCGGTGCCGGAAAGCTCGATGCGGCCGTTCTCCAGAACATAGCCGCGATGGGCGATCTTGAGCGAGGCCATGACGTTCTGCTCGACCAGCAGGATGGTCAGGCCTTCCTCGTTCAGCCGCCGCACGATGCGGAATACCTCCTGCACGATGGTCGGCGCCAGCCCGAGCGACGGCTCGTCGAACATGATCAAGCGCGGCTGTCCCATCAGGCAGCGGCCGATCGCCAGCATCTGCTGCTCGCCGCCGGACAGGGTGCCGGCTCCCTGCCGCCGCCGCTCGGACAGCCGCGGGAAGAGGGTGAACACGCGCTCCAGCGTCTGCTTCTCGAGCGCCCGCGCTCGCCTGGGCGTGGCGCCCATCTCCAAGTTCTCCAGTACCGAGAGGTTGGGGAAGACCTGGCGACCTTCGGCGACATGGCCGATACCCGCCTCGCACACCCGGAACGACGGCCAGCCCGCGATGTCGACGCCGTCGAAGCGGATGCCGCCGTGCGCCGGCTTCTCGATGCCGTGGATGGTGCGGATCAGCGAGCTCTTGCCGGCGCCGTTGGCGCCGACGATGGCCACGATCTCGCCCGTGGCGATCTGCAGCGACACGCCGTCGAGCGCCTGGGCGTCGCCGTAGAAGAGGTCGACCTTGTCGACGGTGAGGAGCGCGCTCACAGCTCCTCCTGCTCGCCGAGATAGACGTCGAGCACGGCCTGGTGGCGGGTGATCTCTTGCGGCGTGCCTTGGGCGATCTTCTCGCCGTAGCTCACCACCACGACCTCGGCGGCGAGCGCCATCACCGCGCGCATGACATGCTCGATCAGCAGGATGGTGAGCCCGGTGCGCTGGTTGAGCTCGCGCAGGAAGCCGACCATGACGTCGACTTCGGTGGGCCGCAGCCCCGCCATCACCTCGTCGAGCAGCAGCAGCTTGGGCTCGGTGGCGAGCGCGCGCGCCACTTCCAGACGCTTGCGGTCGGGCAGGGTGAGGCTCTCGGCAAGCTGATGGCGCCGGTCGTGGAGACCGAGGCGCGACAGGATGGCGTTGGCGCTGTCCTGCGCTTCGGCGAGACGCGGCTTGCGGTGCAGGGCGCCCACGGTGACGTTCTCGAGCACGCTCAGCCCCTTGAACGGCTTGACGAGCTGGAAGGTGCGGCCGACGCCGGCGTCGCAGATGAGATCGGGCCTCAGCCCCGAGATGGCCTTGCCGTCGAGGCGCACGACGCCGCCGTTGGGAGCGAAGACGCCGGCGATCATGTTGAAGATCGTGGTCTTGCCCGCGCCGTTGGGACCGATCAGGGCGTGGATGGCGCCGGCCGGCACGGTGAAGCTGACGTCGTGCACCGCGCGCAGGCCACGGAAGTGCTTGCTCACGCCCTCGAGGTCGAGCCGCGCGCCGCTCATGGCCGGTGCTCCTTGAGGCCGAGCTTGTCGGCGAGCCAAGGCCAGATGCCGGCCGGCCGGTACATCACGATCACCAGCAGCGCCAGGCCATAGAAGACCTGCTTGATGCCGGGAACGTGCAGCACGTCGCCCAGGTCGGTGAAGGCCTCGCCGAGACCGGTCAGCACGACGGCGCCGACGATCGGCCCGAACAGCGTGCCCAGGCCGCCGATGATGGGCGCCAGCGTGATCTCGATCGAGCGGCCCATGGCGAAGGCCGTCTCGGGGAAGAGATTGTTGTAGTAGAAGGCGTTCCAGACGCCCGCCAGCGCCGTCAGCGCCGCCGAGATCACGATGGCGATCATCTTGCAGCGCAGGACGGGGACGCCGACCGCCTGCGCCGCCTCGGCATCCTCGCGGATGGCGAGCCAGTACTGGCCGAGGCGGCTCTGCAGCAGGGCGCGGCAGAGGATGAAGGCGCCGGCGGTGAGCGCCAGGATCACATAGTAGAAGAGCAGCGGTCCGCCGCGCAGATTCAGGACGTCGGTCGCAGGCTCGACCTTGAGGAAGAGGCCACCCGAGCCGCCGGCCCAATCCCAATGATCGAAGGCGACGCGGGTGAACTCGGCGAAGGCGATGGTCAGCAACGCGAAGTAGACGCCTGCGAGCGAGAAACGGAAGCCGAGATAACCGACGATCGCGCCGGCCGCTCCCGCCACCGCAACAGCGGCAAAGAGGCCGGCCCATGGGCCGATGCCGTAATGGAAGTACAGACCGGCGGCGATATAGCCGCCCAAACCGGCATAGAGCGCGTGGCCGAGCGAGAGCTGGCCCGCGAAGCCCATCATGATGTTCCAGGCCTGGCCGACATAGGCGAAGTACAGGATCAGGATCAGGACGGAGAGCCAGTACTTGCCGAGCAGCGCCGGCGCCACGAGCAGCAGGGCGAGCAGGACGCCCAGGCTCCACAGGATGCGCGGCGGCGCGTTGCCGGCAAGACGGCGGATCAGGTGGCTCACTGCGAGCCCTTGCCTAGAAGACCCTGCGGGCGCAGCAGCAGGACCAGGATGAGGAGCCCGAAGCTGAACATGCTTTTCAGCGACGGCTGCAGCAGCAGGCCCGCCACCGCTTCGCTGACGCCGATCAACAGGCCGCCCAGCAGGGCGCCGGTCATGCTGCCGAGGCCGCCCACGATCACGATCACGAAAGCGAGCAGGGTGTATTCGGTGGCGAGGAAGGGCGAGACCGGGATGATGGTGATCATGAGCGCGCCGGCGGCGCCCACGCAGGCGGCGCCGATGCCGAAGGTGAAGGCATAGAGGCGGCGCACGTCGAGGCCGACCACGAGGGCCGCGAGGTTGTTGTCGGCGGCGGCGCGGATCGACTTGCCGGTGCGCGTGCGGGTGAAGAAGAGCCACAGCAGCAGGGCGATGGCGACGGCGGCGAGCGCCGCGTGCAGGCGCACGGCGTCGAACACAAGGGGGCCAAGCTCGTATGAATCGAACTGCGCTTCCATCTGGATGCCGCGCGAATCGGGGCCGGCGATGGCGAGCGACGCATTGACCAGCAGGATGGCGACGGCCAGCAGCAGCAGGAACTGTTGGTGCTCGGGCCGGCCGATGAAGGGCGAGATCAGGCCGCGCTGCAGGACGTAGCCCGCGGCGAAGAAGAGCGCCGCGATCACCGGCAGGCTGAGCAGGGGCGAGACCTGCAGGTACTCGAAGCCCATCCAGGCGAGGTACATGCCGACCACCATCATCTCGCCGTGCGCGAAATTGACGATGCGCATGACACCGAAGATCACCGACAGGCCGAGCGCCATCAGCCCGTAGACCATGCCGGTCAACAGGCCCTTGGTGACGGCCTGGGCGAGCGAGAGAAGGAAGTCGTTCATTTTGCCGCCCCACGCACTGGGGAGGTGGCCCGCAGGGCCGGAGGGGTCACGGCTGGGGGCGCGCGACTCCAGTCGCGCGTCTTTGCCGATTGCAATGAAGATCGCGCCACTGGAGTGGCGCGCCCCCAGCGGACGCTTTCGTGCCGATCACGTCCGCCGCTTGTCGTTCCAGCCCGGCATCGGGAAGACCAGCGGGGCGGCGGCCGATTCCAGCGGCAGCACCACGGTCGGCTTGCGCTTGAGGTTCTCGACGGCGGCGGCCTTGATGTTGACGTTCTGGCCCTTGGCGTCGAACTGGATCGGCCCGCCGACCATGACGTGCTGGTCGATCTTGGTCTTGCGCAGCGCCTCCATCAGCGCGTCGGCCTTGGTCGACTTGGCGCTGAGCCAGGCCTGGGCCGCGACCAGCAGGCCTTCGAAGGTGAAGCCGCCGTTGAGGTCGAGCTGATCGTTGGGGAACTTCGCGAGATGCCGCTTCTCCAGCGCCTGGGTCATCGCCGACTTCGGGTCGAGCCACGGCACGTTGGAGATCATGAAGTCGCCGTACTTGCCCATGGTCTTGAGGAAGTCCTGCTCGTAGAGCCCAGGTGCGCCGGGATTCATCACGGCCATCGGTTCCCAGCGCTGCTTCACCATCTCCTGCACGAGCAGCTTGGCGTCGTTGAGGCGGCTGACCGGCATCAGCATCTCGGCCTTGGTCGCCTTGGCCTTGCCGACCTCGACCGAGAGGTCCTTGGCGGCGGGGTCGTAGGTGATGTAGTCGACGATCTCGTAGGGCATGTCGAGCTTGGGGAACAGCGCCTTGATGCCGTTCACCATCGAGGTGCCGAACGTGTCGTTGACGCTCATCATCACCGCGGTCTTGGGTGTCTTGCCGGAGATCTTGAAGATCTCCTTGTGCAGCGCCAGGGCGCCGGTGATCAGCATCGGCGCCGTCGGGAAGTTGCGCACCACGAACTTGTAGCCCTGCTCGGTGATCTGCGGCGCCGCCGCGATGTTGACCACCAGCGGAATGCCGCGTTGCTCGGCGACCTGGGCGATGGCGATGGTCTGGCCGGAATCGAAGGCGCCGACCAGCATGTGGCAACCGGCATCGATCGCCTTCTCGGCCTGGGTGCGGGCGACGTCGGGCTTGGTCTCGGTGTCGTAGTTCACGATGTCGAGCTTCACCGGCAGCTTCACGTCGGCGAACACGTCGTTGGCGAGGTCGGCGCCGCGCCGGCAGGCCTGGCCGATCTGGGCCTGGATGCCCGACGTCGGCAGCAGCAGGCCGACCTTCAGGTTGGCCGGCGCCTGGGCGGCGGCATGGCGCAGCGGCAGCGGCGCGCCGATCAGCGTGGCGCCGGCAAGTGCGGCCTTGCCGAGACGGCGGCGGGTGAACGAGTTGTGGGCTGTCATTGGGGCTCCCTGCTTTTTCCGGCCGGACTATAGAGACGGTCGTCGTGCCATGCTAGGTGGCCGGCATGATGCTCACGCTCGATGCGCTCAACCGGATGGGCCCGCAGGATTTTGCATCCGCCGTCGGCGACACTTTTGAACTGGCGCCCTGGGTGGCGGAAATCGCGGCGGCGCGGCGTCCTTTCCAGACGGTAACCGGCCTGCACGAGGCCATGATGGGCGCGGTGCGGGCGGCGCCGCGCGAGCGCCAGGCCGAGTTTCTACGCGGTCATCCCGATCTTGCCGGCAAGGCCGCCCGTGCCGGCGCCATGACCGACGATTCCAGGCGCGAGCAGGCCAGCGTCGGCCTGGACAGCCTGAGCGAGGAGGAATTCGCCCGCTTCCATCGGCTGAACGACGCCTACAAGGCGAAGTTCGGCTTTCCCTTCATCGTCTGCGTGCGACGGCATACACGAGAGTCGATCCTGGCGCAGTTCGAGCGCCGGCTGGGGCACGACCAGGCGACGGAGTTCGTCGCGGCGCTGCGGGAGGTGTTCTTCATCACGCGACTAAGGATCGCAGGCAAGGTGACGGGCGAGGGCATGCCCCAGGTCAACGGCCGGCTCAGCACCCATGTGCTCGATACCCATGTCGGCCGTCCGGCCGTCGGCGTCGCGATCGAGCTCTACGAGTTCGCCGGCGAAAAGGCTCACTATATACAGTCGGCTATAACGAATGCCGACGGCCGCACCGACCAGCCCTTGATCGGCGGCAGGCCGCTGCCGATCGGGCGTTACGAATTGCGCTTCGCCGTCGGCGACCACTTTCGCAGCAGGGGTATCGTGAGCGGCGATCCGCCCTTCCTCGATATCGTGCCTTTGCGCTTTTCCATCGCCGAGCCGGAGGGGCATTATCACGTCCCGTTGCTCTGCACGCCCTGGAGCTACTCGACCTATCGCGGAAGTTAAGGAGGACAGTATGACCTATAGCGATGTTTCCCTGATGATCGACGGCGCCTGGACCAAGGGCGCCAACGGTCGGACGATCCCGGTGATCAATCCCGCGACCGAGGAAGTGATCGGCCAGGTGGCGCATGCCGAGAAGAGCGATCTCGATCGCGCGCTCGCCGCTGCCGACAAGGGATTCAAGCAGTGGAAGAAGGTCTCGGCCTACGAGCGCTACAAGATCATGCGCAAGGCCGCCGACCTGATGCGCCAACGCCTCGACGAGATCGCCACCATCATGACCACCGAGCAGGGCAAGCCGCTGTTCGAGGCCAAGGTCGAAACCAATCTCGCCGCCGACATCATCGACTGGATGGCCGAGGAAGGCCGCCGCACCTATGGCCGCATCGTGCCGGCGCGCGCCGAGAACGTGTACCAGCTCGTCATGAAGGAGCCGGTCGGCCCGGTCGCCGCCTTCACGCCGTGGAACTTCCCGATCAACCAGGTGGTGCGCAAGGCCTCGGCCGCGCTCGCCACCGGCTGCTCGATCATCATCAAGGGACCGGAGGACACGCCGGGCTCGTGCGCGCAGCTCATCAAGGCGTTCGTCGATGCCGGCGTGCCGGCAGGCGTGATCCAGCTCGTCTATGGCGTGCCGTCGGAGATCAGCGAGTATCTGATCCCCCATCCCGTCATCAAGAAGGTGACGTTCACGGGCTCGACGCCGGTGGGCAAGCAGCTCGCCGCGCTGGCCGGTGCGCACATGAAGCGCGTCACCATGGAGCTGGGCGGCCATGCGCCGGCCGTGGTGTTCGAGGACGCCGACCTCGAGCAGGCGGTGAATGTGCTGGGCGCCAACAAGTTCCGCAACGCCGGCCAGGTCTGCGTCGCGCCGACGCGCTTCCTGGTGCACGAGAAGGTCTATCCGGAGTTCGTCGAGCGTTTCACCGCCTACGCCAAGAACATGAAGGTGGGCAACGGGCTCGAGGCCGACACCAAGATGGGCCCGCTGGTGGCGGAGCGCCGCCTGCATGCCATGGACAGCTTCGTCAGCGACGCCATCGCCAAGGGCGCCAAGATCCAGACCGGCGGCCAGCGCAAGGGCAACAAGGGCTACTTCTACGAGCCCACCGTCATGACCGACGTGCCGCTCAACGCCAAGATCATGAATGACGAGCCGTTCGGCCCGCTGGCGCCGATCACGTCGTTCAAGGACTTCGACGGCCTGGTGAAGGAGGCGAACCGCCTGCCCTGGGGCCTGGCGGCCTACGCCTACACCCGCAATACCAAGACCGCGGCGGCGATCGGCGCCGCGTTCGAAAGCGGCATGGTGTCGATCAACCACCACGGCCTCGCGCTGCCGGAAGTGCCGTTCGGCGGCGTCAAGGATTCGGGCTACGGCTCGGAAGGCGGCCTCGAGGCGCTCGAGGCGTACCTCAACACCAAGTTCGTCAGCCAGCTGGGGATGTAGAAACAAGACCACCTCACCCTGAGGAGGCGCGCAGCGCCGTCTCGAAGGGTGGGCAACACCAGGACTGGTTCCCACCCTTCGAGACGCCGCACTTCGTGCGGCTCCTCAGGGTGAGGCGGTCTTTGGACACACATCGCGGGCCTCCGGCAACGGAGGCCCGCTTTGCGTTGGCGATCAATCCACTCGCGCTCCCGACGCCTTGATGATCGGCGCGAGATCCTGCTCCTGCTTGCGCCGGAAGGCGGCGGTATCCGCCGGGCTCATCCAGTTCGTCGTCGCGGCTTGCTGAACGAACGTCTTCTTCAGGTTCTCGCTCTCCAGCGCCTTCTTGGTCAGAGCCGCGGCTTTCTCGACCATGGCCGGCGGCAACCCGGCCGGGCCGCACAGGCCGCCCCACGAGGTGATGTTGAAGCCCGGATAGAACTCCGACATGGCCGGCAGTTCCGGTGCGGCGGGATGACGTTCGGGCGAGGTCACGGCGAACGCCTTCACCTTGCCCGCCTTGTACTGCACGAGCGGCGTGGAGATGTTGTCGTACATGAAGTCGAGCTGCCCCGCGAGCATGTCCTGCATGGCGGGCGCGCCGCCGCGATAGGGCACATGCTGCATGTCGAGGCCGGCGCGGTGCTTCAGCATCTCGCCGCAGAGATGCGGGCTGGTGCCCGATCCGCCGGAACCGAAGAAGTACTTGCCGGGATTGGCCTTCACCAGGGCGACCAGCTCGGGCACCGAATTCGGCGGAAAGGCGAGCTTGGCGACCAGGATGTTGGGCACCGCCCACAGCATGCTGACGGGCGTGAAGTCCTTCTCGGCATTGAACGGCAGCTTGGCGTAGAGCGTCGGCGAGATCGCGTGGCTGGCGATGCTGTAGAGCCCGACCGTGTAGCCGTCGGGCGCCGACTTGGCGATCGCGTCGGCGCCGACATTGCCGCCCGAGCCGCTGCGGTTCTCGACGATGAACTGCTGGCCGGTGAGCTCGGCCAGTTCCTGGCAGACGATGCGCGACAGCACATCGGTGGTTGCACCCGCGGGGAACAGATTGATGTAACGCACTGACTTTGTCGGCCAGTCGGCGTTGGCCCGGGCGATGCCGGATGCGATCATGGGGGACGCAAGAACGCCGCCAGCGGCGGCGAGTACGCGACGACGAGGTAAAAGTACGCGGACCATACCAGCACCTCCCTGCATAAATTTTTTGATTGGCGACATTCTATACCGCCATGCGATTCATGCGCAACGCATCGCGTCGCGTAAACTGAAGTCCGACGGTTTTGTGTGAAAGGAACGACGATGCCGGATCGTGACGACCTAGGCTCGGCCTGGAAGGTGCCGCCCAGCCGCTATCTCGCCAGCCGTCTGGCCGAGCATCGTGTCGGCGCACCAAGTTCGGTCTATGTCACGATGGCCGACGGCTGCCGGCTCGCGGTCGACGTCATGCTGCCCGACGGCGATGCTTCGAGGCGCTGGCCGACAGTGCTGATCCTCACGCCTTACGTTCGTCGCTTCCAGCTCGCCGCCGGCAGCAACGTCGAGCCGTCGCCCAACAGCTACAAGTATCGCGACATGTTCGTGCCGCGCGGCTATGCCGTCGTGGTGGTCGATGCGCGCGGCACGGGCGCGAGCTTCGGCACGCGCGATTCCTTCAGGAGCCCGCGCGAGCGCGCCGACTACAAGGAGATCGCCGACTGGATCGTCGGCCAGCCGTGGAGCGACGGGCGCATCGGCGCCACCGGCATCTCCTATCTCGGCGCGGCCTGCGATTTCCTGGCGAGCACCGGCCACAAGGCGGTCAAGGCGATCGCGCCGCTGTTCGCCGTGTGGGACACCTGGGCCGACAACTATTATCCCGGCGGCCTGCTGATCAAGCGATTGGCGCTGGTCTACGACGAGCTGATGCTGGCGCTCGACCACGACCGGCGCGATCTCAGGTCGAAGTTCAGCTACTTCGCCGATCCCGCCCTGCAGGGACCGATGCCGGTCGACGACGACAAGGACGGCTCGCTGGCGCGCCAGGCGGTGAAAGAGCACCTGGCGAACTTCCGCATGCCCGACTTCATGAGCGAGTTCAAATTCCGCGACGACACGCTGGCCTACGATCCGTCCTTCAGCAGCGCCTCGTTCGGCCCTTACAACTACCTCGACCAGATCCCCGAGGACGTCGCGGTCTATGCCATCTCCGGCTGGATGGACGGCGCGGGTTACGCCAACGGCACGCTGTCGCGGTTTCTGACGCTGCCCAATGCCGAGCGCCGCATCATGCTGGGACCGTGGGACCATGGCGCACGCGTCAATGTCTCGCCATGGCGGTCCAGGGTCGAGCCGGAATTGCCGGTGCTGGGCGAAGTGCTGCGCTTCTTCGATCAGCATCTCGCCGGCCGCGACACCGGCCTTCCGGAGGAGGCGCCCATCCACTACTTCGCCATGCATGCCGAGGAGTGGCGCGCCGCCGAGAGCTGGCCGCCGGTCAAGGGCAACCGGCAGCTCTTCACGGCGTCCGACCATCGGCTCGCCAAGTCGCCGTCGGAGAAAGCCGCGTCGACGATGTACCGCGCCGACTTCTCCATCGGCAGCGGCGCGCAGACGCGTTACGAGCGCATCGCCGGCATCGACGCCACTGCCTACTATGCCGACTGGACGGATCGCGAGCGCGGGCTGCTCTCCTTCACCACCGAGCCGCTCGCGGCGCCGCTCGAGATCGCGGGCCACCCGGTGGTCTCGCTGTGGCTCGCGTCCAGCGAGCCCGACGCCGCGGTGTTCACCTATCTCTCGGAGGTCGAAGCCGACGGCACGGCGCGCTACGTCACCGAGGGGCTGCTGCGCGCCATTCATCGTGCCGAAGCGCCGGCACCCAGGAACTACCGGACGAGCTGGCCGTGGCGCACCTTCGCGCGCAAGGACGCCAGGCCGATGCCCGTGGGCGAACCGCAGCTCCTGCGCTTCGCCCTGTTGCCGACAGCCTGGCGCTTCGCCGCCGGCAGCCGCATCCGGCTGTCGATCGCCGGAGGCGACGCCGACCACTTCGTGCAGACGCCGCATGGCCGGCCGCCGTTGCTGACCGTCATGAGCGGCGCCGACAAGGCGACGCGCCTCGACCTGCCAACCGACGGGTAGTGAGAGAGGACGGCGATGCGCAGCCCGTTATGGTTCGTTGTCGCTGGATTGATCGCGCTGGCGGGCTTCGCGGGCGCGCTGTTCTACCTGATGCCGCGGCTGAGCGCCGCCGACTCGGCGATGATCCGCGTCGTGGTGCCGGGCAATGTCCCGCTGACGCTCGACAGGCCCGGCCGCTACACGATCTACCATGAGAAGAAGAGCATGGTGGACGGCCGCTACTACGCTTCCGAGACCGTGAACGGGCTGCGGCTCCTTCTTAGCGACGAGACGGCGCGCACACCGGTCACGCTCACCGAGCCGGCCATGGCCTCCAACTACACGATCGGCAACAGGAGCGGCTCGTCGATCTACGCCTTCACGATCGATCGGCCCGGCCGCTACCGACTGGCCGCGGACCTGGCCGACGGCCGCAGCGAGCCCAAGGCGGTGCTGGCCATCGAGCAGGGCATGCTGGGCGAGATGTTCAGCCTGATCTTCGGCACCATGGCCATCGCCTTTGCCGGATTGGGCGTCGCCGGCGCCATCGTGCTGATGGTCCTGTGGCGGCGCTCGAAAGCGGTGGAACCGCGCCGCCCCTGAGATTAGCCTGCTGTCAAAGCTGCGGCAAAGAAGACCGCGGTCGAACGGGAGGAAACATGCGAACAGACGGCACGGCCGCATTGGCGGCCGCGCATCGTGTTTGGGCGCGCCTCGAAGACGTCATGAACCTGATCGCCGCCGCGGCGATCTTCTTTTTGATGTTCGTCGGCGTCTTCCAGATCATCGGGCGCACGGTCTTCAATACCGCAATCTACGGCTACATCGACTACATGGAGCAGGCGAGCGCGCTGTTCGCCTTCCTCGGCATCTCCTACGCCCAGCGCGTCGGCGCCCATATCCGCATGGACCTGCTGCTGCGCGGCTTCTCCCTGCGCTTCATGTGGGCGATGGAGCTGTTCGCGGTCGCCGTCGCGCTGGTGATCATCGTCGTCCTGGTCGACACGACGTGGGAGAACTTCCTGCGCGCCTGGCAGCTCGGCGATTCGACCATCGACATCAAGCTGCCGATCTGGCCGACCAAGCTCCTGGTGCCGGTGGTGCTGGCGATCCTGGCGGTGCGGCTGCTGCTGCAGGTGCTCGACTACATTCGCCTGGTCCTTCACCCCGATGCCGCACCGATCGCCGTGCCGGTGATCGAGACCATCGAGGTGCAGGCCCAGAACGAGATCGAGGAAGCGCTCGGTCGCGAAGAGCGGAGGCCATGAGCATGGAACCGCTCACTCTCGGGATCGTCGGCTGCGCGCTGCTGATCTTCCTCTGCGTGCTGGGCGTGCGCATCGCCTATGCTGCGGCCATCGTCGGCGCCTTCGGGCTCGCCATGCTGACGGGCTTCGGGCCGGGCCTGCGCACGGCCGGCGTCGTGCCGCACGCTTCGGTCGTGAACTACACCCTGAGCGTGCTGCCGATGTTCATCCTGATCGGCTATCTCGCCTACTACGCCGGCATCACCCAGGCCGCCTTCGAGGCGGCGCGGCGCTGGGTGGGCTGGCTGCCGGGCGGGCTCGCCATCGCCACGGTCTATGCCGTGGCGGGCTTCTCGGCGGTCTCCGGCGCCAACACCGCCGCTGCTGCGGTGTTCGCCAAGGTGGCGATCCCCGAGATGCTGAAGGCGGGCTACAACAAGCGCTTGGCGGCGGGTGTGGTCGCGGCCGGCGCCACGCTCGATTCGCTGATCCCGCCCAGCGCGCTGCTGGTGGTCTACGGCATCATCACCGAGCAGTCGGTGGGCAAGCTCCTGGTTGCGGGCTTCGCGCCGGGGATCTTCTCGGCCTTCGTCTATACCGCCATCATCCTGGCGATGTGCTGGCGCAATCCCGCACTGGGGCGGCCGATCACGGGCTACACCTGGCCGCAGCGCTTCCAGTCCCTGCCCGGCACGCTGCCCATCGTGCTGGTGATCGCCATCATCTTCTATTCGATGCTGTTCGGCTGGGCGACGCCGACCGAGGCGGGGGCGCTGGGCGCGCTCTGCGTGTTCGTGATCGCGCTCGCCAACAAGATGAAATGGCCCGAACTGCGCGGCGCGCTGCTCGAGACGGCGCGTCTCACGGCGGTGATCTTCACCGTCGTCTGGGGCGTGCTGATCTTCGTGCGCTTCCTGGGCTTCGCCGGACTGCCCGAGGAGCTGGCGCGCTGGGTGACCGAGCTCAAGGTGGCGCCGATCTGGATCTTGCTCTCGATCTACGTGATCTACCTGATCCTGGGCACCATCCTGGAGGGCGTCGGCATGTTCCTGCTGACTTTGCCCGTCGTGTTTCCGGTGATCGAGGCGCTGGGCTACGACCCGATCTGGTTCGGCATCATCCTGGTCAAGCTGAACGGCATTGCCACGCTGTCGCCGCCGGTCGGTCTGGTGGTGTTCGTGGTGAACGGTGTGCGGCCCGACATCTCGGTCGCCGACATCTTCCGCGGCATCTGGCCGTTCATCTTCGCCGACATCATCACCATCGGCTGCCTGACGGCCTGGCCCGAGATCGTGACCTTCATCCTGGATACGGCGTCATGATTCGGACCGCGGGCGTCCCGCCCGCTCATGATTCATGAGCGGGCGGGACGCCCGCGGTCCGCGTATGACTACGACTTCGGCGCCGAGCCCGCCTGGGTCAGCAGGAAGTTCAGGAGCTCCTTGCCCGGAATGCCCTGGCTCTCGCGCAGCTTGACCCATTCCTCCCACACCGGCTCGCCGCCGGCCTTGCGGAAGGCCGCCAGCTCGTCGGGCGTGAACTTCACGAAGGTGAGCTTCTTCTTGAACAACGGGATGTTCTTCTCGTCGGCAGCCCGATAGGCCGCCTTGGCCGCCGCCTGGGCGATCGGCTGCGCCTCGATGAAGAGGTCCTTGTACTGCTGAGGCAGCTCGGCCCAGCGGTCGACATGGATCAGGGTCGGGCAGCCGACCGAGCCTAGCGTCATGTTCTCAGTGTACCACTTGCCGACCTCGTAGGTGCGGTACGACTGGTGGGCATAGGTCGAGGGGAATGCCGCGGCGTCCACCGTGCCGCGTTCCAGCGAAGTGTAGACCTCGGTCGCGTCGACCGAGGTCGGCACGGCGCCGAGCTTCTTCATGGCCTCGCCGATGCCGGCCAGGGCACGCACGCGCATGCCCTTGAAGTCCTCGGTGGCCTTGGGCTGCTTGCCGCGGCCGACGAACTCGTTGTTGGGCAGCAGCGCCGAGAGATAGGGCATCGCCTTCCAGCCGGCGAACTCCTTCACCACCGCCGGATGCTTGTGGAAGGCGTTGTGGACCTTCTCCTGCACGTCGGTGTCGGGAATCGGCAGGAAGGGCAGGTCGAGCGCCGAGTACACCGGCAGCTTCTCCGGATGGTAGGAGGCGCAGATGTTGGTCATCTCGAGACTGCCGACCTTGAGCAGGTCCAAAAGCTCCTTGGGCTGGCCGAAGCTCTCGTAGCCGATCTGGATCTTGAACTTGCCGCCGGTGCGTTCGTCCATGAACGCCTTCAGCTTCTCGACGTTGGCCGTGCCGGCGCGCGGCTTGCCCCAGGCGCCGAGCTTCCATCTCACCTCGGGTCCGTCGACGATCTTCGCCTGGGCGAACGCGTTACCCGACCACGCAACCACGCTCGCTGCCAACACGGCAGCAACAGTGACGCCTTTGAGACGGTTCATGAATGCCTCCTGATTTCCTCCCGACATCCTTGTCGTATCGCGGCCTTTTTTGACGGCCGTTGACTGCAACATTACCGCAACCGTCGCGGGCGCGCGAGCGGTGGCCACGATCAAATCGCATCGCTAAGGTGGCGACGAACGGGGGGGAGCATGGGCGATCTTTCACGGCGCGCGGCGATTGCGGGATTGGCGGCGGCTGGTGCGGCCGGGCCTGCGCGGGCGGCGGAGTGGCCGGACAAGACGATCGCCATGATCGTGCCTTATCCCGCGGGAGGCGGCTCGGACACCTTCGCCCGGCCGGTCGCCGCGGCGATGGCCGACCGCTTCAAGCAGTCGATCGTGATCGACAACAAGAGCGGCGCCGGCGGCACCGTCGGCACCGCGGTTGCCGCCCGCGCGCCGGCTGACGGCTACACGCTGCTGCTGGGCGATACCGGCCTCACCTATGCGCAGGAGATCTATCCCAAGGCGAACTTCGATTTCGCCCGCGACTTCGCGCCGATCAGTGCGGTTGCCCGCGTGCCCTACGTGCTGGTGGTCAATCCCGCCAGGCTCGACGTGGCGAACCTCGCGGCCTTCATCGCCGCGGCGAAGAAGGCGCCCGGCAGCATCGATGTCGGCTCGGCCGGCCTCGGATCCGTCACGCATCTGGCGATCGGCCTGTTCGAGGAGAAGACGGGCACCAGGCTGAACCACGTGCCCTACCGCGGCGGCGCGCCGATGCTGCAGGACCTGCTGGCGGGCCAGGTCGCCGCCGCCTTCGTCGTGCCGGGCGCCATCGCGCCGCATGTGAAGGCGGGCAAGCTGCGCGCGCTCGCCGTCGCCAACCGCCGCCGCGAGCCGTTGTTGCCCGACGTGCCGACCATGGACGAGGCGGGGCTGCCGGATTTCCGCGCCACCATCTGGTTCGGCCTGTTCGCCCCCAGGAACACGCCGGCCGCCATTCTCGACCGCCTGCATGCCGCGACGCAGGCGGCGCTCGAGGAGGAGAAGATCAAGGCGATGTGGATCGACCAGGCAGCGCGGGTCGAGCCCGAGAGCCGTGCCGACTTCGCCCGCTTCGTCGCCACCGACAGCGAGCGCTGGAGCCGCATCGCCAAGGCCGCCAACATCAAGATGGAGTAACGCGTGACCCTTCTTCGTCGAACCGCGCTGGTCGGTGTTGTCGCCGGCGGCGTGACCGGCTTGGCGCGTGCCGCCGACTTCCCGTCGCGACCGATGAACTGGATCGTGCCGTTCCCGCCCGGCGGCTCGAACGACATCTTCGCGCGGCCGATCGCGGCCTACGTCGGCCAGCGCCTGGGCGAGCCGGTCGTGGTCGACAACCGCGGCGGCGCGGGCGGCACGATCGGCGGCATGACGGCGGCACGGGCCAAGCCGGACGGCTGCACCCTGCTGGTGGTCAATCCCAGCCTGACCTTCGCCTCGATCGTCTATGCCGAATCGGGCTTCGATTTGATGCGCGACTTCGCGCCCATCTCGGGCATGGCCCAGGTGCCGGTGGCGCTGGTGGTCAATCCCGCGAAGATCGACGCCAAGGACCTGTCGGGCTTTCTGGCGCTGGCGCGCAAGCAGCCGGGCGCGATCAACATCGGCTCGTCGGGCCTCGGCACCATTCCGCATCTCGCCATCGTGCTTCTGCAGCAGCGGACGGGCATCCAGCTCACGCATGTCCCGTATCGCGGCGGCGGACCGGCGCTGCAGGACATGATGGCGGGCCAGATCGATGCGACCTTCGCGCCGCTCAGCACCGTGGCTTCCTACGTGCAGTCCGGCAAGCTGCGCGCGCTCGCGGTCGCGGCGCCCAAGCGCGAAGCCGTGCTGCCCGACGTGCCGACCTTCGCCCAGGCGGGCGTGGCCGATTTCAACGTCAGCACCTGGTATGGCCTGTTCGCGCCCAGGGCGACGCCGGTCGCGATCCTCGACACGCTGCACGGCGCCGTGCAGGCGGCGCTCGTCGACCCGGGCATCAGGCACATCTGGGCCGAGCAGGGCGCCGAACCCGATCTGCAAAGCCGCCGGGCCTTCACCGACTTCGTGACCCATGAGGTCGAGCGCTGGAGCCGGATTGCGAGGACAGTCGGGTTGCCCATGGAGTGACTTCGTCGGACCGCGGTCCCCGCTCATGTCATGCTCTTCCGGACCGCGAGCCTCCGGCTCGCTCATGATTCAAGAGCGAGCCGGAGGCTCGCGGTCCGGAAGAGCATGAGTGCGATTTGGCACGATCCGGAACGGCTTCAGCGCGCATTTCTGCGCTGCAGTCCCGAATTTCCAAAGCAGGGAGATCGACATTGACGGCATGCCGTGGCGTGACGACATCGTCGACAGGTCGACGACTTGAGGAGGAAGCCATGGATGCGAATACGAAGAAGACCACGCTGCGCATGATCCCCTACGGGATCTACGTGCTGACGGCGGACGACGGGAAGGGCAACATCGCGGCCGCGACCGTGAACTGGGTGACCCAGACCGCCTTCGCGCCGCCGCTGGTCGTGGTCGGCGTGAAGACCGACTCCGGCGCCTACCAGGTCATCAAGGCGTCGCGTACCTTCGCGCTCAACATGCTGGGCAAGGACCAGAAGGGCCTGGCCTTCACCTTCTTCAAGCCGGCCGCCGTGGCCGACGGCAAGCTGAGCGGACAGGCGTACCGCAAGGGCACGACCGGCGCGCCGCTGCTCGTCGAGGCGCCCGGCGCCGTCGAGTGCAAGGTCACGACCATCGTCGAGCAGGGCGACCATCACATCGTGATCGGCGAGGTGGTCGATGCCCATCTGAACAAGCCGCCGTCGGGCCGGCCCGACGCCGCCATCCTCGAGATGAAGGATCTCGGCGACAACGTGTTCTACGGGGGCTGACGTCAGGTCGCGCCGCCGCCGTTCACCTGGATCATCTGGCCGTTGATGTAGCCGCCTGCTTCGGACACGAGCAGGCGCGCCGCGGCGGCGACCTCGACCGGCCTGCCCATGCGGCCGAGCGGCACGCGGCTGATCGACTGCGCGCGGGCCTGGGCCGACGCATTCCTCTCCTCGATGTCCGGCGCGATCGGGCCGGGCGAGATGGTGTTGACCGTGATGTTCTTGGGGCCGAACTCCATCGCCAGAGCCTTGGTCAGGCCCCACACGCCGTGCTTGGCGACCGACACCGGCGCGCGGCCGGCATGGCCGTGGATGGCGTTCATGCCCGCGAAGTTGACGATGCGGCCCCAGCCTTTCTGCACCATGCCGGGCAGGCAGGCGCGCGCCAGCCAGACGGCAGCGTCGAGATCGACGGAAATGACGCGCCGCCATTCGGCCTCTGTCGTCTCGAGGAACGGCTTGTTGGGTCGCAGCGCGGCATTGTTGAGCAACGCATCGATCGCACCGAACTTCGCGATGGCTTCGTCGGCAATGCGCTTGCAATCCTCGGGCCTGCCGACGTCGCCCATGATCACGAGGGTCTCGACGCCGAACCTGGCGGCTTCGCCCGCGACCTTCTCGCAGGCTGCATGGTCGCTCGAGCCGTTGACGACGACGTTGAAGCCGTCTTCGGCCAGCCCCAGCACGCAGGCCCGGCCGATATTGCGGCCACCGCCGGTGATCAAAGCTGTCCTGCGTGCCGCCATTTTTCTCTCCCGTTTCGTTTGGGCCCGAACAGTGGACCGCCGCTGGCGGTGATGCAATCGCGCCCGCGGTCAGGTCGCCGCCCGCGCCACGTCAAGCAGCAGCCGGCGAAACCAGCGGTGGCGCGGGTCGGTGTTCGTGCGTTCGTGCCAGTAGAGCGCACCGTGCAGGGGCGGCAGCGCCAGCGGCGGACGCAGGATCCTGAGCGGCAGTCGCGGATCGATGACGCGCGCCAGCCGCTGCGGAATCGTGGCGATGGCATCCGATCCGGCGACCAGATGGGGAATGGTGGCCAAGCTCTGGGCCAGCATCGCCACGCGGATGCGCCGCCCATCGTAGCGCATCGCGCGGCGCCGGCGATGCGCCACGCCGAGATACTGTTCCAGCGACAGCATGCCGCCTTCGCTCTGGAGGTTGCGCGCCTTCACGGCGATGGCCGGACGCACGTGCGGCAGCGCGAAGAAGTCGTCCGGCCGCAGTCGCTCGCCGACGTGCGGATGGCCCTTGCGCACCAGGCAGACGAAGCGATCCTCCGGCAGTCGCGCAAAACGAGATTCGGGCCAGGGATCGTGGATCCAGGCGATGCGGAAGTCGACCTCGCCGCTATCCAGCCAGTCACGTGACAAGTCGGGATTGGGCGCGCGCAACTCGACGGCGATGCCGGGCGCTTCCTGCTGAAGACGGGCCAGCAGGGGCGGGGCCAGTACGCGCTCGAAGTATTCCGGCACGGTGACGACGAACGCGCAGCGTTCGCTTGCCGGATCGAATCGCCGCCGGTCGGCCGCGAGGCGGTCGACGGCGTCGACGATGCTGCTCGCTGTCTCGACGATCTCGAGGGCGCGCGGTGTCGGCACCATGCCATGCGCGGAGCGTACCAGCAGTGCATCGTCGAACTGCCGCCGCAGCGAGGCGAGCACGTGGCTGACGGCGGGCTGTGACATGCCCAGGCGCTGAGCGGCGCGCGTCACGCTGCGGTCGCGCATGAGCGCCACCAGGCAACGCAATGCAGAGACTTCTATCGTGCCGGTACTATTCAAGTATTTGATGACCTCTATGCCTTTCACAGCATAGACCGTTCAGGCTTTTCGCTCGTAAGGTTTTTCCAATCGACGGAGAAACAAATGCTGTCTCATGCCGACAACGAACTGCTTTGCCGCATCGGCCCTGGAACGGCCATGGGCGATGTCTTCCGGCGCTTCTGGAGCCCGGTCTGCCTGGCTGAGCAGGTATCCCGGGCCGACGGCGATCCCTTGCGCGTCGGGGTGCTCGGCGAGCGACTGGTCGCGTTCCGCGATACTGAGGGCCGGCTGGGCCTGCTCGAGGAGGCCTGCCCGCACCGCGGCGTATCTCTGGCGCTCGGCAGGAACGAGGCGGGCGGATTGCGCTGCCTGTATCACGGCTGGAAGTTCGCCGCCGACGGCACGATCCTGGAGACGCCGAACTGCGTTGATGCCGGCTTCCGCCAGCGCGTCAGGGCGAGGAGCTATCCGGTGCGCGAGGCCGGTGGGCTGATCTGGGCCTATCTCGGTCCGGCCGAGAAGATGCCGGCCTTCCCGCACTGGCCGTTCTTCGACATCCCGGTCGACAACATGCGCGTCAACCGTATCGATGCGCCGGTCAACTACATGCAGCAGCTCGAGGGCGGCGCGGATTCCTCGCATGTCGGCGTTCTGCATTCCAACTTCGCCCGGCCGGGATGGATGAGCGGTGGCTTCAACGCCAACACCGATCCCGACAATCCGGCGGCTCTGGTGACCGGCGATCTGGCCCCGACGCTACTGCTGGAGGACACCGAGTTCGGCTTCCATTACGCCGCGATCCGCCAGCTCGAGGGCGAAGACGGCGACGGTCGACGCAACGTGCGCGTGGTGCCGATCATCATGCCATCGACCCGCATCATCCCGTCTCCGGCCGTGCAGTTCGTCATCTTCGAGGTGCCGATCGATGACACGAACACCGCGACCTTCGGCGTCAGCTACCGGCTCGACGGCGCGCCGGTCGACCGTGACAAGCTCAACGAGATGAGTGGACGTTTCAATCCGGCGCTGTTCAGCGAACACACCCACGGCTATCTCGGCACCTGGCAGACGCGGTTCGGCCAGGATCGCACCCGCATGCAGGAGGACTGGTCCGGCATCCAGGGCGTGGTGATGGAGGACATGGCGATGGCCATGTCGCAGGGTGCGATCGCCGACCGCAGCAAGGAGCATCTCGTGCCGGCGGATCAGGCGGTCGTGCGGGCGCGTCGCCAGCTTCTCGAATCGGCGCGGCGCGTGGCCGCCGGCGGCGATCCGATCGGCGTGAACGTCGACGTCTCGCGCATCCGCGCCATCGACTCGACGGTGCCCGGCAACGTGCGCTGGCAGGACCTGGTCACGCACGGCAAGGCGGCCGCCTGAGTGCAGCAAGACGACAAAGAGACAGAGAACAGGGAGTTGATCATGCACAAGAGGCGCACGACGTTTGCGCTCGCCCTCATCGCTGCCATTGCGGGGTGGACGGTTCCGGCTGCGGCCGCCTATCCCGACCGCCCGATCACGATCATCGTGCCGCTACCGCCCGGCGGCCCGGCCGACGCCATCGCCCGCACGGTTGGCCAGAAGCTCAGCGAGCGTCTCGGGCAACCGGTCACGATCGACAACAAGCCGGGCGCGCTCGGCATGATCGGTGCGGAGATCGGTGCCAAGGCAAGGCCCGACGGCTACACGATCGTCATGGTGAGCTCGGGCCTGGCGGTGGTGCCCGCCGTGCAGCCGCAGAACGTCCGTTTCGACATCTTCAAGGATCTGCAGCCGGTAACGTTTGCGGTTCGCGTGCCGATGGTCATCGCCGCCAACAAGGACGCACCGTTCAAATCGATGAAGGAGATGGTGGCGTACGGTAAGGCGCGTCCGGGCTCGCTGTCCGTCGGCGTCAGCCCCGGCCTCGGCGGCTCGGCCCACCTGTTGCTGGAGCGGATGAAGCTCGACATCGGCCTGGAGGTGGTGCCGGTGCCCTACAAGGGGAGCGCGCCGGCGATCCAGGCGCTGCTCGCCAACGAGGTGCCGGTCATCATCGATACGCTCGCCGGCCTGTCCGGCCTGATCAACGACGGCAAGGTGATGGCGCTCGCGACCATGACGGAGAAGCCGACGCTGGCCCATCCGGCCATCCCGACCATAGGCGATGCCGGCTTCCCCGGTTATGCCGCGGATACGTGGAACGGCTTCGCGGTGCCGGGCGGTACACAAGGAAATCACGGCGATCCTCGACATGCCGGACGTCAAGGCCAAGGTTCTCGCCGTCGGTCTCGAGCCCGCCACCAACACGCCCGAGGAATTCACGGAGAACCTCAAGCGCAACTTCGATTTCTGGTCGAAGATCGTGAAGGACGCCAACCTCAAGCTCGAATAGACAAGCGGCCGTCCGGATCGCATGGCGTCCGACGGCAAAGACCGGCCATGTAGTCGGGATGAGCAAAGGACAATCACCCTTCGATCGGGCGCTGCGCGGGTCTGGACGGGGGTAGCGGCGAGGCGATCGTGCTGCTGCATGGGCCGTGGGCCGGCGCCGAGGCCCATTGGTTCAAGGTCGCCGACGAGCTCGCCTCGACGCATCGGTCGCGGCGCCGGAGCTGCCGGGCATCGGCGTGCCGGGCGATCTCTTGCCGACCTTCGGCGCCTATGCCGCCTGTGCCGCCTGGCTCGACGATCTCCTCGCGGTCCTGCAGGTCGATCGAGCGACGGTCGTCGGCAACTCGCTCGGCGGCAGCATTGCCTGGCGCCACGCGACGCAGAATCCCGAGCGATGCCGCGCCCTGGTCATGGTCAACGGCTATCCGCCGCCGGCCTACGGCGGGGGCTCCGCCGTCGATGCGCACCCTGCTGCTGCTCGGCGAGGCCGACAAGCTGCCGCCGCTCGACAAGCTCGGCGCGCGTCTGATGCGCTCGTCGCTGGCCGACAGCCGGTTGGTCACGATCCCGGCGGCCGGACACCTGCCCCAGGTCGAGCATCCGGTCGAATTCGTGCGGTAGTTCTTCCGGACCGCGGGCCTCCAGGCCCGCGGTCCAAGAAGAAAGCCTAGATCGCGCCGGTCGACTTCAGGCTTTCGATCGCTTTCTTGTCGTAGCCCAGGCCGGTTAGCACCTCCTCTGTGTGCTCGCCGAGCTCGGGTGTCGGCTTCAGTTCCTTGGGCTGCGGCGCGTCTGAAAGGTTGATCGGCTGGCCGACCACCTTGATGTCGCCGAGCTTGGGATGCTTGACCGGCCGGGCGATGCCGAGGTGCTTCACCTGCGGCTCGGCGAAGGTCTGGTCGATGGTGTTGATCGGCCCGCACGGCACGCCGGCCTTGTTCATGGCCTCGAGCCAGTGCGCCGACGGCTTCGTCCTGGTGATGGCGGCGATGCGCTCGTTCACGGCCTTGCGGTTCTGCGAGCGCAGCGGGCCGGTCTTGTGCTCGGGATGATCGATCAGCTCCGGCGCGCCCAGCGCCTTGGCGCAGCGCTCCCACAGGTTCTGGCCCGAGGCGGCGATGTTGATGTGGCCGTCGGCGGTCGGGAACACGCCGGTCGGGATGCCCGTGGGATGATCGTTGCCGGCCTGCTTGGGCACTTCGCCCTTGATCAGCCAGCGCGACGCCTGGAAGTCGAGCATGAAGATCTGCGCCTCGATCAGCGAGGTGTGGACCCACTGGCCCTTGCCGGTGCGCTCGCGATTGTAGAGGGCGAGCATGATGCCCTGGGCGAGCAGGAGGCCCGAGGTGAGATCGGCGATGGGGATGCCGACGCGCATCGGCCCGCGGCCGGGTTCGCCGGTGATCGACATCAGGCCGCCCATGCCCTGGGCGATCTGGTCGACGCCCGGGCGTGCCGCGTCGGGGCCGCTCTGGCCGAAGCCCGCGATCGAGCCGTAGACGATGCGCGGATTGATCTTGGCCACCGTGTCGTAGTCGACCTTCAGGCGATGCTTCACGTCCGAGCGGTAGTTCTCGACGATGACGTCGGCCTTCTCGGCCAGCTTCATGAAGATCGCGTGGCCCTCGGGGCTCTTGAGGTTCAGCGTCATCGCCTTCTTGTTGCGATGCAGGTTCTGGAAGTCGAAGCCGTGGCGCGAGCTGCCGGTGGCGTCGGCGCCTTCGTTGGACGGCGCCTCGATCTTGATGACATACGCGCCCCAGTCGGCGAGCTGGCGCACCGCGGTCGGCCCGGCGCGATGCGCCGTCAGGTCGAGGACGGAGATATGGGACAAGGGCAGGGTGGTCATTAGAGCTTCCTCTTTGCTGGGGGCGCGCCACTCCAGTGGCGCGATCTTTTCGAGTCGCGACGAAGAC
>JACPOB010000070.1:70800-219815 GCA_016185145.1 Rhodospirillales bacterium
CGCGCCACTCCAGTGGCGCGATCTTTTCGAGTCGCGACGAAGACGCGCCACTGGAGTGGCGCGCCCCCAGCGCTAACGTCCTTTGAAAGCCGGCTTCCTCTTCTCCATGAAGGCGCGTCGGCCTTCCTTGTAATCCTCGCTGTCGAAGCAGGCCTTGGCCAAGACCTCGAGCTTCTTGTGATCCTGCTTGGACTCGGGCTTGGCGATCTCGCGCGCGGCGGCCTTGGCGAGCGCGATGGTGAGCGGCGCGTTCTGCGCGATCGCGCCGGTGATGTTGTCGACCATCGAATCGAGCTCGGCGTCGGGCGCCACGCCGTTCACCAGGCCCATCTCGTAGGCTTCCTCCGCGGAGTACTGCTTGGCGGTGAACAGGAACTCCATCGAGCGCGACAGGCCGATGATGCGCGACAGCCGCTCGATGCGCAGGAACCCGTATCCCAGGCCGAGCTTCGCCGCCGGCACGCCGAAGCGCGCGCCTTCGTTGCAATAGCGCAGGTCGCAGCAGGCGGCGAGGTTCATGCCGCCGCCGATGCAGTAGCCGGTGATCTTGGCGATGGTCGGCTTGGGAAAATCGTAGAGCGATTCGTAGCCCTCCTTGGAGATGGCGTCGTAGCGGACCTGTGCCTCGGCGTTGGCGCGCTCGCTCTCGAACTTGGAGATGTCGGCGCCCGACACGAAAGCCTTGCCGCCGGCGCCGCTCACCACCACGCAGCGCACCTCGGGATCCTTGGCATAATCCTTCAGGAGGCCGACGAAGGCGTCCCACATGTCGAGCGACACGGCATTCAGCTTGGCCGGATTGTTGAACACGACATGGCCGACGGCGCCCTCGCGTCGTCCGTAGATTTTCTGTTCCTGCATTGACCGATCCTTCAGGTTTGGCCGGCAATATAGCGCGCGTCCGGCGATTTGAATAAGGTGTGCGGACAGGGAGGAAGCGTGGCCGCAGTCGAGCTGAAAGGCCTTACCAAGCGCTATGGCGAAACGACCGCAGTTGCGGAGGTTTCGCTGCGCATCGAGCACGGCCAGCTCGTCTGTCTGCTGGGTCCATCGGGCTGCGGCAAGACCACGACGCTGCGCCTGGTTGCAGGCTTCATCGAGCCTTCGGCAGGCGAAATCGTGGTCGGCGGCAAGGTGCTCTCCTCGCCCCAGCGCACGGTGCCACCGGAAGGTCGCAACATGTCGATGATCTTCCAGAGCTACGCGCTGTGGCCGCACATGACGGTGGCCGAGAACGTGGCCTATGGCCTGAAGATCCGGAAGCTCGACAAGGCCGTCATCGCCGCCAAGCTCAAGGCCATCCTGTCGACGGCACGCCTCGAGGCGCTGGCCGATCGCTATCCCGGCGAGTTATCGGGCGGCCAGCAGCAGCGCGTCTCGCTCGCGCGAGCGCTGGTGGTCGAGCCCGAGACGCTCCTGCTCGACGAGCCGCTCAGCAACCTCGACGCCAACCTGCGCGAGGAGATGCGCTTCGAGATCCGCCGCCTGCACGACCAGTACCGCTACACCACGGTCTACGTGACGCACGACCAGGCCGAGGCCATGACCACGGCCGACCTGATCGCCGTCATGAACCACGGCAAGGTCGAGCAGCTCGGACCGCCCGAGGAGATCTACGCCCGGCCGCGCTCGGAGTTCGTCGCCCGCTTCATCGGCGGCTCCAACATCCTGCGCGGCTCGGCGATCGACGATGCGCGGGTGTCCGTTGCCGGCGCGCCGTTGCGCACCACGGGCAGGCCGCTTCAGGCCGGCCGGCCGGTGGCGCTGTCGGTGCGCCAGCACGAGATCACCATCGCCAACGAGAAGCCGCAATCCGCCGACAATCATCTTGCCGCCGTCGTGACGCGGCAGGTCTTCCTCGGCTCGGTGCGCGACTACACCGTGGCGCTCGACGACAAGACCGAGCTGCGCGTGACGGCGCCGCCCGGCCGCAACATCGCGCCGGGCCAAGCGGTGTGGCTGCACCTTCCGGCGGAACAATGCCGGGCATTGGCGGAGGAATGACATGACGAGCGGATTCAGGGGCAAGCTCAAAGGCAGGCTCACGCGCCGCAGCGTGCTGGCGGGTTCGGCCGCGATGGCGGCGGGTTCGTTCAGTGTCGAGGTGAGCGCCGCGCCGGAGCCCCAAAAGATCACGCCGGCTCTGATCGAGGCGGCGAAGAAGGAGGGCAAGCTCTCCTGGTACACCTCGGTCGACCTGCCGGTGGCGGAGAAGATCGGCAAGGCGTTCGAGGCGGCCTATCCCGGCGTCAGCATGAAGGTCGAGCGCTCGGGCGCCGAGCGCATCTTCCAGCGCATCGGCCAGGAGTATCAGAGCAAGATCTACAATTGCGACGTGGTGAACAGCTCCGATGCCGCGCACCTCATCATCTGGAAGCGCGCTTCGATGCTGGCCTCGTTCCTGCCCGAGGACGTCGCCAAGTACTTTCCCAAGGAGCATTGGGATCCGGACGGCATGTACGCCTCGTGGCGGGTGACGCTGTCGCCGATCGCCTACAACACCAGCCAGGTGAAGGCGGAGGACGCGCCCAAGGGCTTCAACGATCTTCTCGATCCCAAATGGACGGGCAAGATCGTCAAGGCCCATCCGGGCTACTCGGGTACCATCATGACGGCGACGCAGCAGCTCAGCCGCGATCTCGGCTGGGGCTACTTCGAGAAGCTCGCCAAGCAGAAGGTGATGCAGGTCCAGTCGGCCGCCGATCCGCCGAAGAAGATCTCGGCCGGCGAGCGTGCGGTGATGGCCGACGGCACCGAGTACGTGGTGAACGTCCTGCAGTCGCGCGGCGAGCCGATCGCCGAGGTCTATGCCGTCGAGGGGACGCCCTTGATCACCGGCCCGTCGGCCGTCCTGGCGCGTGCAGCCAACCCCAACGCCGCGCGTTTGTTCTACGCCTGGTCGATGACGGCCGAAGCGCAGCAGCTCAATGTCGAGGTCGGCGCCCTTCGTTCGGTGCACCCGCAGGTCAAGGACCGCCCGGAGCGCAAGAAGCTTTCGGACATCAAGACCCTGCGCGAGGACGCCGCCGCCGTCGCCGACCAAGCCGACGACATCAAGGCCCGCTATCTGAAACTGTTCAAGGTGTGACATGACAAAGACCGTCATCCCGAGCGAAGCGACGCGTAGTCGAGGGACCTCGTCTTCCTCAGACGAGGTCCCTCCACTCCGCGCTTCGCGCTCCGGTCGGGATGACGGAGGCGTGGGACGTCGCACCGTTCTTGCGGCCGCCGCGCTTCTGCCCTTTGGCGCAAAGGTCGTGTCCGCCGCGCCACCGGCCGAGGCGATCACGCCGGCTCTGATCGAGGCCGCCAAGAAGGAGGGCAAGGTCTCCTACTATACGGCGATGGACCTGTCGGTCGCCGAGCCGATGGCCAAGGCCTTCGAGGCCAAGTTCCCCGGCATCAAGGTCGCCGTCGAGCGCACGGGCGCCGAGCGCCTGTTCAATCGTCTCGCCCAGGAGACGGCGAGCAAGATCAAGCGCTGCGACGTCGTGAACAGCTCCGACGCCGCGCACTTCATCACCTGGAAGCGCGAGGGCTGGCTGCAGCCGTACGTGACGGTCGACATCGCCGAGAACGTGGCGCCCGAGATGCGCGATCCCGACGGCACCTTCGTCAACCAGCGCACCCACCTGTCGGCGATGGCCTACAATTCGAGCCTGGTGAAGCCCGAGGACGCGCCAAAGGGCTTCACCGACCTGCTCGATCCGAAATACGCCGGCAAGCTGGTGAAGGGCCACCCCGGCTACTCCGGCACCATCATGACCGCGACCCAGCAGATCGCGCGCGAGCTGGGCTGGAGCTACTTCGAGAAGCTCGCCAAGCAGAAGGTGATGCAGGTCCAGTCGGCCACCGAGCCGCCCAAGAAGCTCGAGGCCGGCGAGCGCGCCATCGCCGTCGACGGCAGCGACTATCTGTTCTGGATGGCCCGCGAGCGTGGCGCGCCGATCGAGGTCGTCCATCCGATCGAAGGCACGCCGCTGGTCGAGAACCCGATGGCGGTGTTCAAGGCCGCGCCCAATCCCAACGCCGCGCGGCTGATGTTCGCCTGGATCATGTCGGGCGAGGGCCAGGCGTTCATCGTCAACCTGAGCGGCCAGTATCCGGCCAACCTGAAGGTCAAGGCCAAGGCCGGGCGGCCGCCGCTCAGCTCGATCAAGACCATGCGCGAGGACCCGGCCGAGGTCGAGAAGACGGCCGACGAGATCAAGGCGAAGTATGCCCGGATCTTCAAGGTCTGAGGCCGGGACCGCGGACCTCCAGGTCCGCTCGAGCGGAACGGAAGAGCGGACTTTTAGGTCCGCGCTCCGGTTCGACCTCTCGCGCCCGGTCCTGCTCGCCGTCACCGCGCTGCTGGCGGTGATGATCGTGCTGCCGATGGGCTGGCTGATCGCCTACAGCCTGTCGGACAAGCAGGGTGCGGTGACGCTCGGCAATTTCGTCACCCTGTTCACCGATCCGAGCTTCGTCGATCCGCTGATCACCACGCTGATCATCGCCGTATCGGTGAGCACGATCTGCTGCGCCGTCGCCGCGCCGCTCGGCTGGCTGGTGGCGCGTACCGACATGCCGATCCGCCGCACCGTGCGCACGCTGGTCATGGCGAGCCTGGTCACGCCGCCCTTCGTCGGCGCCATCGCCTGGGAGATGCTCGCGGCGCCGAACTCGGGCCTGCTGAACCAGCTCTGGCGCAGCCTCACCGGCATGCCTTCCGACGAGGCGCTGTTCGACATCTACAGCCTCACCGGCCTGATCTTCGTCATCGCCTGCTACACCTTTCCCTACGTCTTCATCCTGGTGGCCAACGCGCTCGATCGCATGCCGGGCGAGCTCGAGGACGCCTCGTCGATGCTGGGGGCGAAGACCTGGCAGACGGCGCGGCGCATCACCGTGCCGCTCGCGCTGCCGACCTTGCTGGCCGGCGCCCTTGTCGCCTTCCTGCAGGCGCTGAACCTGTTCGGCTCGCCCGCCATCCTCGCCATCCCGGCGGGCTTCCATACGCTCACCACGCGCATCTGGAGCCTGTTCCAGTTCCCACCCAAGCCCGAGCTCGCCGCCGCTGCCTCGCTGCCGCTGCTGCTGCTGACGATCCTGCTGCTGCGTGGCCAGGCGCTGGCGCTGGGCCGGCGCGGCTATGCGGTGCTCGGCGGCAAGTACGGCGAGCCGCGCCTGGTGCGGCTGGGCGCCTGGCGCTGGCCGGCCGCGGCGCTGGCGCTGCTGGTGCTCGCCATGCCGCTTTTCCTGCCCTATGCGGCACTGTTCAACTCGGCCTTCTCGCGTGTCGCCTCGCGCCTGGTCACGCTCGACACCATCACGCTGCACAATGTCCGCTTCACCTTCCTCGAGCTCAGCTCGACCCTGCCGGCGCTCCAGAACACCTTCCTGCTCGCCACTCTGTCGGCGACCTTGGGCGCATTGCTGGCGCTCCTGATCGCCTACATCGTCGCCCGCCGCGCCGTGGCCGGGCACCGGCTGCTCGCCTTCCTCGCCACGGCGCCGCTCGCCATCCCGGGCATCGTGCTGGGCGTCGGCCTGTTCCTCGCCTACACGCGCCCGCCGCTCACGCTCTACGGCACGCTGTGGATCCTGCTGATCGCCTTCGTCACCATCGAGTTGCCGGCGGCCTACCAGCAGCTTTCCTCGGCTTTCCACGCCGTGCATCCCGAGCTCGAGGAGGCCGGCCGCATGCTGGGCGCCTCGCGCCTGCGCACCTTGGTCGACATCACCGCGCCGCTGCTGCGCTCGGCGGTGATCGCCACCTGGTGCTTCGTCTTCGTCGCCGTGATCCGCGAGCTGTCGGCGGCGGTGATCCTGTTCACGTCGGAAACCAAGGTGCTGTCGGTCCTGATCTTCGATCTCAAGGAAAGCGGCGACGTCGGCGCCATCGCCGTGCTCAGCCTGACCATGGTGGCCATCACCACCATCGTCGTCGCGGTCGCCAACCGCTTCGGCGGCGGCCGCGAGTCCGGCCGTCTGCACGCACGGGCGGCCGGGTAGGGCGCCGCCATGGTCGGAAAGCCGTTGCAGATCGCGGCTGCTGTCGCCGGAGCCGTCGTCGGCATCGTTGCCGTGCGCTATCTCGGCCTCAATGCCGTGATCCCGGCGCTGTCGGTGGCGGCCTGCTGGTGGGCTTTCACCCGGTTGGGCCTGCATCGTCGGCTTGTCCTGCCGCTCGCCTTCGCCGGCGGTCACGGGATCTGGTTCTTCGTCGGCCTGATCATGACGTTGGCGATCGGCGGTAGTGCCGAGACCATGACCGAGGTCGGCCTGGAGAGCCTGATCGTCGCGGCCATCGTCGCGTGGGGTTGCATCAGCCGTTCCCGGCCCGCGCTCTGCGTCCTGATCGTCTACGAGGTCGTGAGCCTCGTCTTCAACGCCATTGCCTGGACCGGCGTCGACGAGCTGCGTCCCGTTCTCGCCGTTCACATCGGGCTGCGCATCGTCGCCATCGTCGGCGCCGCCCTGGCGCTCAGCCGGTGGTCGGAGATCGCTGCACCTTCTAATTGAAGATCGCGACCTCGTCGACCGTGATCGGCTTGTCGAGCAGGTTCAGCGTTTCGAGCGTCTTGATCGTCGCCTCCCAACCGGCGCGCGTCTGGATGCCGGTCGGCGGCCCGGAGAGTTGTTGGGACACCGTCACCATGCTGCGGTCGACGAAGCGCGGCGCGAGTCGCGGGAACAGGTTGGAGAAGCTGGTGGCCGCATCGCCCGGCCGCTCCTTCACCGAATTGTAGCCCTCCTGCACGGCGTCGACGATCTTGTCGGCAATGGCGCGTCTGGCCGGATCGGCCCAGGCCGCGTCGTTGATGATCAGGTTCAGGCTGTAGGCGCGCACGCCGAAGTCGCTCAGTCGGATCATGGTGATGCGGCGGCCCTCGGCTATGAGCTCGGACGGCGCCATCTCGTCATAGTCGATCAGGGCATCGACCTTCTTGTCGACCAGGGCATAGGCATTCCACTCGACCGTCGTTTCCTTGATCTTGCTGCGGTCGAGCTTGTTGGCCGCGATGAGCGCGCGGAACTCCTCGTTGGTGATGCTGCCCGGCACCAGGCCCAGCGTCTTGCCGTAGAGGTCGCGTGGATGGGCGATGCGGTCCTCGGTGCGGGTGTAGATCACCGTCGGCGTCTTGGGATAGTAGACGGCGAGGCTCTTGATGGGCTGGCCCTTGGAACGGCCGATCGCCGTGGCGATGCCGCTCGATGAGCCGATCCAGTATTGCTTGCCTTCGCCGACCATCGCCGCCGAGCTCATCGCACCCTGCGTCTCGCCGAACGTCACCTCCAGTCCGCGGCGCTCGAAGGCGCCCATCTGGCGCGCGAGATAGAAGCCGGCGTAGGTCGGCAGCGCCTTCCAGTCGAGCAGGATCTCGACCTTCTCGAGCTTGTCCTCGGATTGGGCGTGGACGGCGGACGGGAGGAGGGCGGACGCGGCAAATGCGGCGGCGATGACGGATCGGCGATGGAGGGGCATGCCGGCATTATGGCCCGTCATTACCTCGGACGAAATCGCCAGCCCGTCGCATCGCGCTCATCTTCAGGCGTCGCAACACCTGAAGGAGACAGTCATGTCCAACATCGAATCCGTCGTCGAAAGCTACGTCGCAAGCTGGAACGAGACCGATCCAGCGCGGCGCAAGTCTGCATTGGCCGCGTCATGCGCTGCAAATGCCAGCTATCGCGATCCGGTGATGGTGAGCGACGGCCATGCCGGCCTCGACGCCATGCTGGCGGGCGTCCAGGCCAAGTTCCCGGGCTTCGTGCTGAAGCGCATCTCCAAGGTCGACAGCCACAACAACGCCGTGCGCTTCGCCTGGTCGCTCGGCCCGGCGGCCGGGCCGTCGGTGGTCGAGGGCGTCGACTTCGCCACCCTGTCGACCGACGGCAAGCTCGCCTCGATCGTGGGCTTCATCGACAAGATGCCGGGCTGACCGGCCGTCCGGGAGGCAGCGGAGACACCATGAATTGTGGCTCCGCTGTCTTCGGAAAATCCCCGAAAATTAGGGCTTTGGAACCCTTGAAATACAACTAACTGACCAGTAAGTTAGTTGTATGAGGGCCGTAAAGCAACGCCGTGCCCCGACCCAGCGCCCGGGCGAAATCCTCGACGCCGCGCTGGCGCTGTTCGTCGAAAAGGGCTTCGCCGCGACGCGGCTGGACGATGTCGCTGAACGTGCCGGCCTGTCGAAGGCTGCGATCTATCTCTACTTCGAGGACAAGACCGCGCTGTTCCAGGGCGTCGTGCGCCAGGAGGTCGCCGTCAACCTCGGCACCGTGGCGGCGATGGTGAGCGCCCATCGTGGCCCGGTGGCGCCGCTGCTGCCGCGCATCCTCGAATTCATGGCGAGCCGCATCGAGGAGACGCCGATGGCTGCGGTCGCCAAGCTGGTGATCGCCGAATCGCGCGCTTTCCCCGAGATCGGCCGCTTCTATCTGAAAGAGGTGATCGGCCGCGGCATCCCGCTGCTCGAAGGCCTGATCGCGCGCGGCATCGAGCAGGGCGAGTTCCGGCGCGTCGATCCCGGCCTGACGGTGCGCTCGATCATGGGCGCCATGCTGCTGGCCGGCCTGTGGCGCACGGTGTTCGAGCCGATCGGCGCCGAGAAGCTCGACGTCAAGGCGCTCGCCCGTCACCACGCCGACCTGATGTTGCACGCGTTGAGGCCCGAGAGGGGCCCGGAGAAAGCCGGTGCGCCATGAAAGCCCCGCCCAAACGCGCCGTCTTCATCGTCCTGGTTGCGCTGCTCGCCGCCGGGCTGGTGACGCGCGGCTACTGGCAGCCGCCCTTGCTCGCCCTGCTCGGCATCGAAAGCGATGACGGCCGATATCTCGGCTATGTCGAGGGCGAGACCAGCCTGATCGCCCCGCCGGTCGCGGGCCAGCTCCTCGAGCGGCCGGTCGATCGCGGCGGTCACGTCAAGAAGGGCGACCGGCTGTTCGTCATCGACCCGACGGTGGCGAAAGCCGAAGTGGCGCGCGCCGAGGCGGCGCTGGCCGAGGCCAAGGCGCGGCACGAGAACCTGCTGACCGGCAAGCGGCCGGAGGAGCAGGACGTCGTTCGCGCCCAGCGCCGCGAAACCGAAGCGAGCCTGGCCATGGCCGAGACCGAGCTGAAGCGCCAGACGGAGCTGCTGCCGCGCGGCTTCACGACTCGCCAAGCGTATGACCAGGCCGAATCGCAGGTCAACCAGTTGCGCGCGCGGCTTGCCTCGCTCGCGGCGCAGGAGCGCGTCGGCGACCTCGCCGCGCGCCAGGCCGAGATCGCGGCGGCCGCCGCGCTGATCATCCAGAACGAGGCCAATCTCGATCAGGCGCGCAAGCGGCTGGCCGACCTGATGCCCGTGGCGCCGGCCGATGCGCTGGTCGAGAACACCTTCTTCAATGTCGGCGAATGGGTGCCGGCGGGCACGCCCGTCGTGTCGCTGCTGCCGGCCTCGCGGGTGAAATTGCGCTTCTTCGTGCCCGAGGAGGATGTCGCGAAGGCGCGCATCGGCCGCAAGGTGAGCTTCACCTGCGACGCCTGCCCGCCGGACCTCAAGGCGACGATCATCTATGTGTCGCCCCGCGCCGAGTTCACGCCGCCGGTCATCTACTCGCAGAGCGCCCGGACCAAGCTGGTGTTCCTGATCGAGGCGCGGCCCGACAAGGTGCCCGACGACATCGCGCTGGCGCCCGGCCTGCCGGTCAGCGTCGCGCCCTTCGCGGAGGGCGCGTCATGACTCTCGCGATCGACGTCCACGACCTGGTGAAGCGCTACGGTCCGCGCACCGTCGTCGACCGCGTGAACCTCGCCGTCGAGCAGGGCCGCATCTGCGGCTTCCTCGGTCCCAACGGCTCGGGCAAGACCACGACGCTCCGCATGATCTGCGGCCTGCTGACGCCCGACGGCGGCGGCGGCACCTGTCTCGGCTACGACCTGGTGCGCGAACGCGAAGCCATCAAGCGCCAGACCGGCTACATGACCCAGCGCTTCGGCCTCTACGAAGACCTCACCATCCGCGAGAACCTCGAGTTCGTCGGTCGCGTCTATGGGCTCGACCGGCTGAAGCAGAGGGTCGACGCCTCGCTGGAGCGGCTGGAACTGACGACGCGGCAGAACCAGCTCGCCGGCGCATTGTCCGGCGGCTGGAAGCAGCGGCTGGCGCTCGCCGCCTGCGTGCTGCACGAGCCGCGGCTGCTGCTGCTCGACGAACCGACCGCCGGCGTCGATCCCAAGGCACGGCGCGCCTTCTGGGACGAGATCCACGCTTATGCCGCGCAGGGCATCACGGTGCTGGTGTCGACGCACTACATGGACGAGGCCGAGCGCTGTCACGAGATCGCCTACATCGCCTACGGCGAGCTGATGGCGCGCGGCACCGCCGAGGAGATCATCAAGGCATCGGGCCTGATCGCCTTTGTCGCCTCCGGTCCCGGCGCCGACCGGCTGGCGGGGAGGCTGCGCGACGCGCCGGGCGTCACCGCCGCGGCGGCCTTCGGCACGACGCTGCACGTCTGCGGCCCCGAGCGCGAGGCGCTGCTCGAGGCCATCGAGCCCTATCGCGCCGATGCCGCGATAAAATGGGAGGAAGCCGAGCCCACGCTGGAAGACATCTTCATCCATCTCATGGGAAAGGCACGCGACAATGCGGAAGGCTGACTGCTGGGGGCGCGCCACTCCAGTGGCGCGTCATGTGCTTGGATCAACGAAGGGAGGACAATGGTGCGCTGGGGGCGCGCGACTCCCGTCGCGCGTCTTGGCCTGCCTCGACGGAAGATCGCGCCACTGGAGTGGCGCGCCCCCAGCACATGAGGTGGGGCGGCTTCTGGCGCCGCCTCGGCGCCATCATCACCAAGGAGGTGCGCCAGCTCGGCCGCGACCGGCTGACCTTCGCCATGATGTTCGGCCTGCCGATCATGCAGCTCCTGTTGTTCGGCTACGCCATCGACACCGATCCGCACCGCCTGCCGACCGCCGTGGTCGCGGCCGACCAGAGCCAGATCACGCGCACCATCCTGTCGGCGCTGGCCAACACCGGCTACATGCGATTCACCCACCAGCCCAGGAGCGAGGCCGAGGCCCACGAGCTGCTGCAGAGCGGCGAGGTGCAGTTCGTCGTCACCATCCCGTCCGACTTCACGCGCCGGCTGGTGCGCGGCGAGCGCGCCCAGGTGCTGATCGATGCCGACGCCACCGATCCGATGGCGGCGGCCAATCCGCTGGCGGCCGCCAAGCCCGCGATCGAGCAGGCGCTGGCGCGCGACCTGGTCGGCCCGCTCAGCCCCTTGCGCAATGCCGCCGATTCCATCGATGTCGTGCTGCAGCGCCGCTACAACCCGGAAGGCAAGTCGAACCTGAACGTGGTGCCGGGCCTTCTGGCCGTGATCCTGACCCAGACCATGGTGATGATGACGGCGCTCGCCGTCACCCGTGAGCGCGAGCGCGGCACCATGGAGAACCTTCTGGCCATGCCGGTGCGGCCGCTCGAGGTCATGGTCGGCAAGATAACGCCTTACATCGCCATCGGCGCGGTCCAGGTGACGGTGATCCTGCTCGTGTCGTGGCTGCTGTTCGGCGTCGGCGTGCAGGGCAGCTTCATGCTGTTCTGCCTGGGCACCGCGCTGTTCATCACCGCCAACCTCGCCATCGGCTTCACCATCTCGACCGTGACCCAGAACCAGCTCCAGGCTATGCAGGCCTCGGTCTTCCTGCTGCTGCCCTCGATCCTGCTGTCGGGCTTCATGTTCCCGTTCCGCGGCATGCCGATCTGGGCGCAATGGATCGGCGAGGTGCTGCCGGCCACGCATTTCATGCGCATCGTGCGTGGCCTGATGCTGAAGGGCGCGGGCTTCCCCAGCATCTCGGCCGAGCTGGCGGCGCTGGTGGCGATCCTGCTGATCGTGTCGACGCTGGCGATCAGCCGCTACCGCGTGACGCTCGACTGACCGTCAGGTGATCGCGAACACGGCGAGAAGGGCGACCGTCCCGCCGACGCCCAGCAGCGTGGTCACCATGGGCGCGTTGCCGAGGAAGGCCAGCGCCAGGCAGCCCAGCACCAGCGTGATGTGCAGGATGGCGAACAGGATGAGCTTGCTGAAGCCGTGGAAGGTCTGCTGGTGGGCGCTGAGATCCTGGTCGGCGAGCCGCGGGTCCTGGACGATGTCGGCCATGACGATTCCTCCATGGATTTGCAGCAAACGTCGGACGTCGGCGGCGGTTGCGTTCGCGGCGCGGCCGGGCAATATCTGACCGGATGAAATTGATCGTCTCGGCCCTGGCGGCGCTTCTCCTCGCGTCGTTTCCGCTCGCCGCCCAAACCCTCGAAGCCGACATGAAGAAGGCGGCCGGCGCCTACGAGCAGAAGGACATGGCGACGGCCGTGCGGATCTGGAAGGCGTGGGCGGGCAAGGGCAATGCCGAGGCGCGTACGCTGCTCGGCGCCATGTACTGGAGCGGCGAGGGCGTGCCGCGCGATCACAAGGAATCGGCCAGGCTCTATCTGCTGGCGGCGAACCAGGGCTATGCCCGGGCCCAGAACGACATAGGCTTCATGCTGGGTTTCGGCGAAGGCATCCCGCCGCAGGACAACGTCGAGGCCTACAAGTGGCTGACGCTGGCCGTCAAGGGTTACACCGCCAAGAACCAGGACCGGCTGGACCAGACCCGCAAGGACCTCGCCACGCTGGCCAAGCACATGAGCCCTGCGCAAATTGCCGAGGCCGAACGGCGCGTAAAGGCCTTCAAGCCGGTCCCCTGAGTGTGCCAGAGTTGCGCAGTCACCGCCTTGTCATCAAAGACCACTGGCGTCCGGAGTGATTTCGTCGCACACAAGCAGTTCATGAAGAAGGCCTCGCTCGTCGCGGCGTTCGCCGCTTCGTTCTCCATCAGTTCCGTCTTCCCCTGTCTGGCCGCCGAAGGTGCGCTGGCCGATGAGGCGCGCACTGCCGAGGAGCGCCTTCTCGGCGCCGCCGACGAGGAGGCGCGCTTTTTCGATCTTCAGCCTTTCACGCGCGAGATCGGATCGACTGTCGTCGTGTCGACGTCGCTCGACCAGGCGCTGGCCGAGTCCGGAGTGCCGGCCGCCACGATGCTGGAAGCGCTGCGCGCTCTGTCGGCAACCGTGAACCTCGCGCGTGACGTCAAGCGCGGCGATCGCCTCTACGTGCGCTACGAACAGGCTTTTACGGCAGAAGGGGCGCCGATCGGCGTCGGCCGCGTCATGTGGGCCGAGGTCACGCTGGCGTCGCGTGGTCCCGTCGCCGTTCATCGCTTCCGCACGCGCGACAAGGTCGAGCGCCTTTGGTTCACCAACGGCCTGTCGGCGACGCCGCCGTCGATGCGCATGCCGCTCGACGCCATTTCCGTCTCTTCCGGCTTCGGATTGCGCGCCGATCCCTTCGACCAACCGCCTCCGCTCGCCGCGACCGGCAAGTCCGCACCGATGGGCGGTCCGCTGCGCAGCAAGCCGCTGCCGCCGGGCCTGCCGACGGGGGGCATCAGCGGCAATGGCGGGACGACCAACATGGCCACGCCGCTCGGTGCGTCGCTTGGCCTTGCGCCCTACGGCGGCTTCGGATCGGCGGCGCCCAAGGCCGCGCCGCGGGCGGCCCTGTTCATGCATGAAGGCATCGACCTCGTCGCTCCGTCGGGCACGCCGGTCTATGCCGCGGCCGATGGCGTGGTGGTGGGTGCGGCGCCCAACGGCCGTTACGGCAATTGGATCCGCATCGAGCACGGCGGCAAGCTCGCCACGGTCTACGGCCATCTCATGGCCTTCGCGCCCGGCATCGAGCCCGGGGAAGCGGTCGTTCGTGGCGAGCTCATAGGCTTCGTCGGCAGCACCGGCCGCTCGACCGGGGCGCATCTGCATTTCGAGGTTTTGGACAACGGCAAGCCGGTCAATCCGATCAATCACCCCGAGCTCAAGGCGATGCAGTTGCGCGGTCTCGACATGGATCGCTTCAAGAAGCAGGTCGCGCGCGCGCTCGAGGAACGCACCCGGGAAAGCAAGGTAGCGGCAACCGGCCTCTAGCCTCATGCTCTTCCGGACCGCGAGCCTCCGGCTCGCTCATGAATGATGAGCGAGCCGGAGGCTCGCGGTCCGGAAGAGGATGAGCATGGGCGTGGCGGCTGGTCTATAGTTCTGCGCGAGTTGAAGGGGGAGCGGAAGCTTGGCTGTCTTGATCGCCGTGGCATCGTTCGGGCTGATCCTCGTCAGCATCGCGGGCGGCCTTTTCCTGCGCTACAGGCTGCCCGACTCCCATCTCAGCGGCGACTCCAAGGACGTGATCCGGCTGGCGACGGCGCTGATCGGCACCATGGCGGCCGTGGTGGTGGCACTGCTCTTTGCCTCGACGCGCAGCAGCTACGAAGCGACCAACAGCAACGTCGCGCGCCTGACGGCGGGCGTCGTCGAGCTCGATCAACTGCTCAAGGAGTATGGCGGCCCGGAAAGCGTCGAGCTGCGGGGTGCCTTGCGCACCGACGTCGCCTCAATGGTCTCGGCGATCTGGCGCGACGATGCGCCGGTCACTGGCCAGCTCCTGCGGCCGGTCACCCAGGAAGAGACCGTGCTCTACAAGCTGCGCCAGCTCGATCCGAAGACGCCGGTGCAGGCCGCCCTGAAGACCCGCGCCCTAGCGGTCAGCAACGACATCGAGCAGACGCGGCTCACCTTGCTCTCGCAGCCTCCGGACACGCTGTCGAAGCCGTTCATCACCGTTTTGGTGCTGTGGCTTTGCTTCATCTTCGCGAGCTTCAGCATGTCGTCCAAGGCCAACCCGACGCTGGTCGTGGTGCTGCTGGTCTGCGGCTTCACCGCCGCGACCGCGATCTACCTCATCCTGGAGCTTGGCCAGCCCTTCGACGGGCTGCTGCAGCTGTCGAACAGCGCGCTGCGTCGCGCGCTGCCGTCGTTGTCTTGATCGGGGGCGTCCAGGTCAGTCCCAGGCGCCGTCGACGATGCGGCCGTCCTCCGACAGCAGGAGCGTCAGGCGGTTGGGATCGAGCGCATAGCTCGGAATGCCGTCGGTCGGCTTGATGACGCGCAGCGTGTAGGGCAGGTCGGCCTCGCGGACGACGTTGTCAGCGGCAGCGCCGGCCGGCGGATTGGCGCCCTTGGCGACGAAGAACTTGCCGAGGCACTTGGCGCAGTCCTCCTTCGGCGGTGCCGCCTCGGCGTAGCCGGGGATGGCCTTGAGCGAGATGGCGTTGTTGCCGCCGCGCACGCGCACGCCCTTGTACGGATGTCCGGTCTCGACCGGCAGGATGGCCTCGACCGGCATGAACGGGCCAAGGCCGGCCGCGCCCGCCGGCGCGCTCGCCTGGAAGATCAGATCGAGCATGCCGTCGCGCGGCTGGCCCTGGGTGATCGGGATCAGGTGCGGCTGGCTCCAGCTCGACCCGGTCACGAGGCCGCGCACGCGCACGACGTCGAGCCCGCCGTTGCGATCGGAGCGCAGGACCTCGACGCTGGTCACGAAGACCACGGGCGCCGGCGGCCCGCCCACCGTGCCCGACGGCTGGCCGGGTCCCGGACCGCCGGCGTAGCCCGGTTGCTGGCCTTGTTGCTGCGCCGGCGGCGGCCCGCCGGCCGACGGTGGCTGTTGCTGGGCCTGCGACGCCGAGCCGAGCAGGCCAACGGCGATCAGGGAAGCGAGCGCAAAGAGTTTCGATTGGGTCATGGCATCCTCGGTGACAGCGCGGCCGCCTCGGCCGTTGTTGGAGAATTGGCGGGGACGACGGTGGCCGGATCGTTGTCGATCCAGGTTTGCTCGAGGCGGTCGTAGGCCTCGAGAATCAGGTCGGTCGGCACCATTTGGGTGAGCGTGCAGAACGACGTCGTGGTGCCGGTGAAGGATCCGTTCTCGAACAGCTTGTTGACCGGCGAGCCGCCGCCGCAGATCGAATAGTACTCGCAACCGGTCTCGCAGGCCCGCGTGCCGGCGCGGATGTCGCGCCACAGAGCCGATTCGAGGCAGGCCGCGTGGATCTCGGCCAGCGAGTTGATGGTGATGTTGCCCAGCAGGAAGTCGCCGTAGTCCTTGTTCTTCATGCCGAGAAGCTCGGGCGAGAAGCTCGAGACGTTGCCGTGGCTGTCGACATTCAGCATGGCCAGCGGATCGCACTGGATGTTGCGTGTCGGCATGCCCTCGGGTCGGAACATGCGCGGCACCGTCTGGTCGATCTCGCGCACGAACTTCACCTTGCCGCTCGCCCGCGCCTGGTGCCAGAAGCGGCGCAGGAAGGCTGCAAAGCGCTTGCGCAGCTCGGCGCGCGGCGTGTCGAACAATTCGGAGACGTAGGTGCCCTCCGACTCTTCGACGTTGAAGCAGACCTTGTCGATGTTCTCGCCGATGTAGAAGGCGAGCATGCCGTCAGGATCGGCCAGGCTGTCGTTCGACAGCACCGACAGGACGTGGAACGGCACGCCGTTCTTCTGCAGGCAGCGGATGCCGGCCACCGTCTTGTCGAAGGTGCCCTTGCCGCTGCGCGTCTTGCGGTTGCGATCGTGGATCTCGCGCGGCCCGTCGATGCTGACGCCGATGCCGACGTTCCATTCCTGGAACAGGCGGCACCAGTCGTCGTTCACCAGTGTGCCGTTGGTCTGGAAGGAGTGCTTCACGCTCACCGTCGAGGGCCGCAGCCGCTCGATCGTGGCGAAGGCCTCGCGATAGAAGGAGATGGGGGCCGCCATCGGCTCGCCGGCATGCCACAGCACGATGATCTCGTGCGCGCACCAGCCCGAGGCGAAGACTTCGCTGAACAGGCGCGTCACCGTCGTCTGCGCCATGACGTGCTTGTTGCTGCGGTCGGGCAGGTAACAGTAGCTGCAATTGATGTTGCAGAATGCCGTCGGCTGCAGCACCACCATGCCGATCTCGGGGCGCGGGGCCCCGCCGGCCGGAGGCCGAGCGTTCAGAAGCTCGCCCGTCATGGGTGGTTACCAGTTATGCCAGCCGTTGCCCCAACCGCCGTTGTGCCAGCCATTGCCCCAGCCGCCATTGTGCCAGCCGTTGCCCCAGCCGCCGTTGTGCCAACCGAAGCCGCCATTGTGCCAGCCCCAGCCGCCGTTGTGCCAACCGTTGCCCCACCAGGCGAGCTGCTTCTCGGGATCGACCGCCACGAACGGCTCGCCGTCCTGCGCGTATTGCTGCAGTGCGTCCGAAATCGACAGGCGAATCGACTGCAGGCGCTCGGCGACCTCGCCGGGTTTCTTCGGCTGGGCAGCGGCATCGGGCGACGCCGTCGCGGCCGCATCGGCGGAGGCGAGGCTGACCGAAAGGCCGAAGGCGCCTGCCGGCAACAATGCCGCCAATGCTCGAGCTGAACGACGATCCTGGGCCATGCAACCTCCTATGCCGAAGGCACACGTTACCCAGACATGCGATCTGCTCGCAAATGAAAAGAGGAAATCAGTTGAGCAATTGGCTGGTCACGCCCGTCAACAGACGGTCCGAATCGATCCAGACGCGGTGGAAGTTCGCATCGTCCGTCGGCCGCGGGACGGCCGGTTCGACGGCAAAACCGATCGAACGCAGCAGCTCGATCGCCCGTACCTTGCGCGAATCGACATAGTTCTCGAGCCGCGGGAACTGGCTCAGCATCTCGCCGAACACCAGTCGCGACAGCGATTCCAGCTCGGTGGGGTTGTTGTCGAAGGTCTCGCAGGCCAGCATCCAGAGATGCCCGACATCGGGGTCGTCGGACACCGGCGTGACCCCCCACAGGGCGGTCGGCGTGCCGTTGCTGTCGCGCGCCGCCCATACTTGCGCGCTGCAGGCGCAGGTCTGCAATAACCGATTGATCTGCATGCCATCCCTCTCACCGCTCCACTGATCGTGATCCTCGTCGATCACGGCGGCGAGAAAGGCGACATCCACCGAAGTGGCGAGCTGAACTTGGTAGCGCATGATCGTACAGCGTCGTGGGCGGTCGAATGTTCCTCGATGGGTCGGCGATTTCTAACTGCGGACGAGGCGGAACAATTGCGTCGGCAGCACGTTGGGGGCGCCCGGCCTGAACCACGGCATCTCGTGCAAGTGCGAGGCAGTGACGTAGAGCGAGCCGTCCGGCCCTTCGGCCAGGCTGTCGGGCCAGCTGAGCTTGTCGCTGGACATCACCGTCTCCGACCGCTCGCCCGTCCACATCCGCACCTCGTTGCCCTCGGGCGCGGTGAGATAGAGGATGCCGTCGCGGCTCATCAGCAGGCCGTCGGCAACATGGGTGGCGCCGACCTTCTCGATCTTCCGCGCGGCGTCCTCCGGGTTGTCCGACGTCAGCGCGGCAGTGTCGATGCGATAGAGCGTGCGGCCGGTGAGCGCCTGCCAGTAAAGGGTGCCGCCATCGATCGACAGCGCGATTCCATCGGCTGCCGCCTGGAAGGGGCGGCCGTCGGGCCGCTTGATCTTCTCGCCCTTCACCGTGACCTCGACGCCCTTTTCCGGCTGTGTGCTGGGATGACCGTCGAGCCGGGCATGCGATACGCCCGACTCGAGATCGACGACGACGATGGCGCCGCGCGCGCCGGAATCGGTGATGAAAGCCGTGGCGCCATTGGGATGAAGACGCACGTCGTTCAGGTAGCTGCCCTGCAACGCCACGTCTTCGCCAAAATGGATGACCTGGGCGACCTTGCCGGTGGCGAGTTCGATGCGCACCAGCTTCGGTCCGCCGGGAATGACCTTGTCGATGCCCGGCGACGCCGGGTCGAGTACCCAGAGATTGCCGCGATTGTCGGCCACCACCGACTGCACGCACACGAAGTGGTCACGGGGCGAGGACGCGGCGCCGCCGGCGTTGCGCCACGAATTCCAGGCGTCGTCGGGGTATGGCTTCAGTGTGCCGTCGCGCGCCACCTCGGCGACCGAGATCGGACTGTCCTCGGTCCAGCGCGGAAAGTTGACGAAAACACGACCCTCCGCCGTCACCGCGACACCAGTCGCCTGGTGATCGAAGTGTGCGACTTCCTCGAGCTGGAAGGTGGGGCGCTTGCCGGCCGGTGCCAGCGCCTGCTGGGGTACGCGGGTCTGGGCACGGACCAAGCCGCTCGACAGCACCGCCAAGCCGCCGGCCAGGATGAATCGACGGTGGACCATCGGTCTTCCCCGGGAGGACACTGGAACCCCAACGCCGGGCAGGCCGGCCGGTTGCGGAACCGGGACAGGAAGGAGCGACCGATGACCGAGGTGCAGACCTTTCGCTTCGACGACGACGGCGAGACGCCCAACAATCCGCGCCTGCCGCTGATCGTCTACCGCAATGCCTTTCCGCCGGAGCGCGAGAAGGATCCCGCGGTGCCGTTCGAGCGTGCTTTTGCCGCCCACGGTTGGGGCGACGGCTGGCGCAACGGCATCTATTCCTTCCTGCACTTCCACACCGGGACACACGAAGTCCTGGGCATCGCGCGCGGCCGGGCGACCGTGGAGTTCGGCGGAGCCAAGGGCAGCAGGCTCGGCGTAGAGGCGGGCGACGTCGTCGTGCTGCCGGCGGGCACCGGCCATCGCCGCATCGACGCGAGCGGCGACCTTCTGGTGGTCGGCGCCTATTCGCTGAACGGTTCGCTCGACCAGAAGCGGCCGGGCGAGATCGACCATCGCAAGGCGCTCGACAATGTCGCGAAGGTGCCGCTGCCCGAGATGGACCCGGTGCACGGCAAGTCGGGCCCGCTGATGGAATTGTGGAAGTAGCGCTGGGGGCGCGTCATGAGGCTCGTAGACCCGACAGCACCTCACCCTGAGGAGCATCGCGCAGCGATGCGTCTCGAAGGGTGGGCACCAGTCGTGGTGTAGCCCACCCTTCGAGACGCGCCCTTCGGGCGCTCCTCAGGGTGAGGTCGTGGTGTTGCCCTGCCCCTCATAACGCGCCTCCAGCATCAATTGAAGCCGCGATAGACCACGGTCGCGAACATGCCGGCGGCCATGTGGTAGAGGTTGTGGCAGTGGTACGCCCACAGGCCGGGATTGTCGGCGTCGAACACGACCTTCACCGTCGTGCGGGGCAGCACCAGCACCACGTCGCGCACCGCGCCCGCAAAGGCCTGGCCGTTGATCTCCGTGACCTGGAATGAATGGCCGTGCAGGTGCATGGGATGCGCCATCATCGTCGTGTTGCGCATCACCAGCTCGACGCGTTCGCCCTTCTCGACGCCGACCGGCACGGCTTCCATGCCGTGCACGGCCATGCCCCAGACATAGCCCGACATGTTGCCCGTGAGATCGACCGGCACCGACCGGTCGATCGGCCGCGACGGCAATGGCTGGGCCGCGCGCAGCTTCATCTCGTCCATCAGGCCGAGCGCGGGAGCGGCCGTCTCCGCCGTCTCGGAAATCCTGGCGACCGCGGCACCACGCGGGCGCAGCACCACGCCCGTCTGCTTGGCGAGTCCTTCGCCGCGCGCCAGCACGGGCAGGGCCGATCCGTCGGCCGGCAGGCGGACCACGATGTCGACGCGCTGGGCGATGGCCAGCGGGAACTGGCGCACCTTCAGCGGCACCACCGGATTGCCGTCGACGGTCAGCACCGTGCCTTCGACATTGCCGAGCTCGATCATGAAGTTGGTCGAGGCCGCCGCATTGATGATGCGCAGCCGGACCTCAGCGCCTTTCTCGACATCGAAAACCTGCGGATCGGCAAGCGTACGATCGTTGGCCAGGAAGGCGTCGTAGGTCACGTCGTTCAGGTCCATGCCGCCGCCGGACGGCATGTTCATGCCGCCCCCCGCCACGTTGCCCCCCGCCATGTTGCCCATCGCCGTCATCGGCTTGGGCTTGCGCAGCTCCTCGAAGATCAGGCTTGGCTTCCTCCAGGAGAAGTCCTCGAGCAGCATCACCACTTCCTGCAGGCCGCTGCGGATGGCGCTCTGCTCGCGCACGATCAGCGGTGCGGCCAGCAGGTTCTGCTCCTGCAGGCCGAAGTGCGAATGCATCCAGCGGGTGCCCGCGGGCTGGGCCGGGAAGCTGTACTCGGCGAACTTGCCGGGCGCGATCGGCGGGCCGGAGATGTAGGGCACGCCGTCCTGCCGCCACGGCGGGTTGAGCCCGTGCCAGTGCAGGCCCGACAGCACGTCGAGCCCGTTCTCCAGCTGCACGTCGAAGGTGTCGCCCTCGTTCAGCGCAATACCCCAGGCGCCTGACGGTTGGAAGGCGCCGTAGCGCGTCGCCGGCTTGCCGTTGACCTCGATCACCCGGCTGGTCAGCCGCAAGGTCTTGCGGCCGGCCCCCTGTGTGTGGCTTCGCGTCGAGGGCAGACCGACGGCGAGGCCGGCGGTCGCGGCAAGCAGGCTACGACGCGACAGATGCATGGGGAGTCTCCGGGAGCGCCCGTCAGGCGCCTAGTATACCTCACGCCGGGCCGGCTTTGTTGCACATCGGCAGGCTCGCGGACATGCTTCGGCGCGGAGGGCAAGGCCATGAAAATGGGCATCATAGGCGTCGGCTCCGTCGGTTCGGCGATCGCCATGGCAGCGGCATCGCGGGCCCGCGTGCGCGAGGTCGTGCTGGTCGACCGCAATCGCGCTCGCGCCAAGGCGGTGGCGACCGACATGCACTACGGCGAGGCGCTGTCGCCCCTCGTCACCATTCGCGACGGCGACTATGCCGACCTGTCCGACGCCGGCGTTGCCATCATCACCGCTGGCATCAACGAAAAGGCGGGCGGCGCCACCGACCGCAGCGATCCAGCCGGCCGCCTGCGCCTGCTCGACGCCAACGTCGCTGTCTTCCAGGACATCGTGCCGAAGCTCGTGAAGGCGGCACCCGAAACGGTGATCGTCGTCGCCACCGATCCGCCGGAGCCGCTGGCCGACGTGGCGCGCCAGCTTGCCGGCCACGATCGCATCGTCGACGCCGGCACCTATCTCGACAGCCTGCGCTTTCGCCTGCATGTCGGCGAGCGGCTGGGCCTCGGGCCGAACAGCGTCGAGGCCAACGTCGTCGGCGAGCACGGCACGTCGAGCGTGTTCCTGTGGTCGTCGGCGCGCATCGGCGGCATGCCGGTGCGCGAGCTGCTGGCCCGCCGCAAGATCGAGTTCGACACCTTTCGCAAGGCCGTCGAGCAGGACGTCCGGTTCGCCAACATCACCATCATCGAAGGCATCGGCGCCAGCCAGTACGGCATCGGCATGGTGTGCGCGCGCATTGCCGAGGCGATCCTGGGTGACGAGCGCGCGGTCTTTCCGGTCGGCTCCTACAATCCGCGCTTCGGCACCACGGTGTCGCTGCCGAGCATCGTCGGCCGCCAGGGCGTGATCGAGGTCCTGGAGCCGGAGATGTCCGACGACGAGCGGCGGGGCCTCGAACGCGGCGCCGCTCGCCTGAAGGAGACGGTGGCGAAGTATCTGTAGGCTGGAGCATCCCTCCCCAGCGAAGCTGGGGAGGTGTCCGCGAAGCGGACGGAGGGGTCATGAGCTTCCTTACTGATGCCCATGACCCCTCCGTCGCCGTATGACGGCGCCACCTCCCCAGCGAAGCTGGGGAGGAACTGCTTTAACCCGCCATGTTGAGCAGCTTCGCCGCCGTGCCGCCCAGCACCGCGACCTTCTGGTCGTCGCTGAGCGAATCGCAGGCGAAGATGTGGTCCACGGGCTTGAGCTGCCAGGGATAGGGATAGTCGCTGCCCAGCACGATCTGGCTGGCGCCGACCTGGGCCGCGAGGTGGCGGATGGCTTCCGGCGAGAAGATCAGCGAATCGAAGTAGAGCTGGTTCAGGTACTCCGTCGGCTTCTTCTTCAGCTTGACGTCGGTCTTGCAGCCGGCCGGGCCGACCATGCAGGCATGGTCGGAGCGGTCGGCATAGGAGGGCAGGTAGCCGCCGCCATGGGCGGCGATGACCTTGAGGCCGGGGAACTTGTCGAGCGTGCCCTCGAAGATCAGGTGCGACAGCGCGATCGTGGTCTCCAGCGGATTGCCGATGGTGTTGCCGAGCCAGCCGTTGCCGGCCAGCCGCTTGGAAATCTCCGGCACGCCCTGCGGATGAATGAACAACGGCACGCCGAGTTCCTCGGCCTTGGCCCACACCGGATGGAATTTGGGATCGGAGAATTCCGCGCTGCCGACCGCGCCGCCGATCGCGGCGCCCTTCAGTCCCTGCTTCTTCACCGCGGTCTCGAGCTCCTGCACGGCAAGGTCGGGCGCCTGCAGGGTGAGCGAGGCGAAGGCGGCGAAGCGATCGGGCTTGGAAGCGCAGAGCTCGGCCAGCTTCTCGTTCTGCAGCTTGACGATCTGGCCGGCGAGCTCGCGGTCGCGGCCGTACCAGAAGGGGTTGATCGACAGCACCTCCATGTCGACGGCCTGTCCGTCCATCGCCTTGAGCCGCTTGTCGATCTCGACGAACGCTTCGGCCGCGCCGTTGACCGGCGGCAGCTGCACCGCGGCAGCGTCGGCGCCGAGCAATGCGCCGGCCTCGCGGAAGTGGCAATGCGCGTGCACGTCGATCGTCTTGACCTTCCTGCCGTTGACGACCACGGGCAGGGTGCGCGACGTGCCTTGCGCATGCGCGCGTTCGAGCAGGCCGCAGCTGCAGAAGACGATTCCGGTCGCGGCGGCGGTGCCGCCCTTGAGGAAGTTTCGGCGCGTGGTCATGGGGCGTCCCTCCGATGACTGTTTCTTCCTCCCCAGCGAAGCTGGGGAGGTGTCGCCGTCGTGCGGCGACGGAGGGGTCGGAAGGTTCCGACGTGACTCATGACCCCTCCGTCGGCGTATGACGCCGACACCTCCCCTTGCTGCGCATGGGGAGGAAAGAAGTCTAGGCCCACCGCGCCGTCGCCGGAACGGACGGAGTGGAGATCACTTGGTGATATGCAATTCTGTCAGGGAGCGTAGGACAGGCCCGGCGTGACGCCGCCATAGCCGCTGCTCAGGCGGCCGTTCCAGCCGAAGCCGACATAGCCGCCGGCGGCGTCGTAGAGATAGTCGAAGCCTTCGAGGAACATGCGGCCGGTGTTCACGAACACGCCGCGATCGTGCACGACCTCGACTCGTTCCGGATGCATGGGATTGCCGCGGGCGCCGACGGTGAAGCCGTAATAGGCCGGCTGCGGGTTGCGCTGGTCGGGCATGAAGAGGGTGATGCGGCTGCCCTCCGGCGCGCGCCGGCCGCGCTCCAGCCGCGTGCCGTCGGGCGGCGACAGGAACATGTAGTTGATGCCGGTGTCGACCAGCACCGTGCCGTTTCCCACGACGCCGTCGACCGCGACCGACATGGGGGCGGGGCTCCATTCGGGCACGCCCGGCCGCGACGCCGGGTTGGGCGCGAGCTTGATGAAGGCGAAGCCGCGCGTGCGCTCGGCCGACATGCCGAGATGCACGCCCTCGCGCGTCACGATGTAGCCCGGCCGCACCGACGACAGCGGCGCGCCCGAGGCGAGCGACGCCAGGCTGACGAAGGGGTTGCGGGGCACACCGGGTTCGGTGCCCTGCGCTCCGGTGCGGTCGAAGCCGATGCCCATGAACGCGACGCCGCGCGGATTGCTCTCGGGCCGGCAGTCGCGCGCCCGCTCCAGGCAGGTGATGTGTGACACGCGCAGCACCTGTACGCGCGCGATGGCGATGGGCGTGTGCTCGTCGCGCCGGATCTCGACCTCGGTGGTGTAGCGCTCACCGTTCAGGATGCGTCCGCTCGAGTTGTAGATCAGGCGGCCGGGGCCTTCGGCGACGTCGTTCGGCCCCGGTACGAAATGCTCGGCGGCGACGACGATGCCGGTCGAGCCGGTGTCCATGCCGAAGCGAACCGGCCGGCTGCCGCGAAGCTTCAGCCAAACGTGCGGCACGCGATCCATCGCAATCGGTCCGTTGGCGAAGGGGATGTCGAGCGTCTGCAGGCCGCGATACTGCGTCCAGGGCGCTTCCTGTGCGGCAACGGGACTGGCGCCGAGGAGGCTTGCGGCAGCCAAGGCAGCGGAGACCATTTCGTAAGCTATTTTCATAAGTTGTGGCCCCCACTTCGCTTTCAACTTCAATTGCGGCGTGCTAGTTTCGCGCGATCCATGAAAAGAGTCAGCCCGCTCTTGACTGTAGCGGCCGTCATGGCCGCTGTGTCATTTCCATCTGGCGCGCAGACGCCTCCGGTTGCCATTCCCGCCAAGGATTTCGGTCCGGTGTGGACCGGCTTTTATGTCGGCGCTGCGTTCGGCGCCGGCGGCACTTTCAATCGGCTCGACGTCGGCGGTCCGGGACTGAACGCCAACGTTAACGGCGGCGGTCAAAGCGGCGTCCTGGGTTCGATCTACGGCGGCGTCGACTACCAGATCACGCAGCGCGGCCTCGTCGGCCTGATGGCCGAGGCGAGCTATGCGGGCTTCAACGGCTCGGTCTCCGCGAGCGCCCCCGGCGCCTTCGCCCAGGTCAATCAGAACACCGGCTTCGGCTGGGCGGTGCTCTTGCGCGCCGGCTTTCTCGCCGATCCCTCGACGCTGCTCTATTTCACCGGCGGCTACGCGGGCCAGATCGTCAACACCAACGGCACGGCGGCCGTACCGGGCGGCACGGCGAGCTTCTCCACCAACAATACGATGAACGGCTGGACCTTCGGTCCTGGCTTCGAGACCATGCTGACCAACAAGCTGTCGGCCAAGCTGGAGTACCGCTACAGCCAGTTCGGCCGCCAGACCATCGGCAGCACCGGCATTTCGATGGAGCCTTCGACCCACGTGATCCGCGCCGGCCTCAGCTACCGTTTCGGCGGCCTGGGCGTGGTGTCGTCCGACCATCGTTTGCCGGCAGCTCTCAGCCCTTCAACTGGACGGGCGTCTATCTCGGCGGCGCGGTCGGCGGCGGCCTGGGCTTCGCGCAGACCAACACCGTCGCCGGCCCAGCCTCGACCAGCTTCAACAGCGGCAGCCAGGGCCTGCTCGGCGGCTTTTTCGGTGGCGGCGACTGGCAATTCTCGCCCCAGGCACTGGTCGGCGTGATGGCCGACTACACGTTCCAGGGCATCACCGGCGGCATCAATCTCACGACGCCCGGTGGCGGCGCCTATGCCACGGCGGAACAGAACCGCCAGTGGAGCGTGATGGGTCGCCTGGGCTGGCTGGCTGCGCCGTCGACGCTGCTCTACGCGGCGGGCGGCTACAGCCAGCTCAATGTGCGGGCGTCGGCCGGTGCGTCGCTCGGCGGCGCCACGGCGTTCGCCCAGCGCGACACGAGCTTCAGCGGCTTTACGGTCGGGCCGGGTATCGAGACGACGGTGACCGGCGGCTGGACGACGCGGCTGGAGTATTGCTTCAGCCAGTTCGAGCAGAAGGAAGTGACGCCGGGCGTGACCTACCAGCCGTTGAACCATACGATCCGTGCCGGTATCGCGTACAAGTTCGGAGTCGGGGAAAGACCGTGACCGCGGAGGCGGCAAGCTGAAAAGGGGGGGCACCATGCGTTCGAGGATTGTGACGGCGGCGCTCGTCATCGCTGCCGGGTTTGGCGCGATCGCTGCGCAAGCGCAACAGGGCAATACCATCAGCGTGGTGGTGAGTGGCATCAAGGACAACACCGGCAGCATTCGCTGCGGATTGTTCAACTCGGCCGATACGTTTCCCAAGGACGGCAAGGAGATGATGGGCGTCGAGGCGCCGATCGCCAACGGCCAGGCGACTTGCACATTCAACAACGTTCCTGCTCCGGCAACCTATGCCGTGGCCTACTTCAAGGCGGCCCCCGGCCAGACGAAGATGAAGACTGGCATGTTCGGCATGCCGCAGGATCCCTACGGCTTCTCGCGCAATGCCACGATCGGCATGGGTCCGCCGTCGTTCAATTCGGCGGCCTACGCGTATAGCGGCGGCGCGGTGACCTTCCCGGCCGCCATTACCTACCCGTAAAGCATAATCCGTCCGGCTTAGTACCTGCTTCATTGAATAGTGATTCACAGATGACCTCATCCTGAGGAGCCGCGCGCAGCTGAGCGCATTCAGATGCGCGTAGGCGTCTCGAAGGATGGCAACAAAGGCGATGTAGCCCACCCTTCGAGACGGCAAGCGCGCATGTGAACCAATAAAAAGCGGGTACCGGATCAGGTACTCATCCCGCGCGGACCTCGCTTGGGCTTCGGCCCTTCGAGGTCGGCGTTCTGGCTTCCGGACAGGGCCGCCTTGTTGCGGCGGCGCGTGCGCGGAGGCTGTGGCTGCGCCTGGCGCTGCGGCTCGCTGCCGGGGTGCAGGCGCTCTTCTTCCCGCGCCTGTTCGGGGTCGATCGGGCGCGTCGGCTTCATGACTTCTTCTTCCGTGCGCTCTTGCGCCGCGGCACCTTCTTGCCCTTCTTGCGCGCCTCGCTGAGTCCGATGGCGATCGCCTGCTTGCGGCTCTTGACCTTGCCGCCCTTGCCGCCTTTGCCGCTCTTCAGCGTGCCCTTCTTGCGCCGGCTCATGGCGCTCTTCACGTCCTTGCCGGCGCTGCGCGAGTACCTGGCCATGGTTCCTCCGTGGAAGTCCTTGCGGGCAACGCAGCCCGGCCACGGAGGATGCGCCTATTCGTGGGCGTGCGGCGGGTTGCCCTTCAGCCGGTAGACCACGCCGGTCTTGGTCGCGCCGAGCTGGATCCAGTCGCGCGCCTCGGCCTGCAGCGCCAGGAAGAACGCCTCGCAACGGCCGAGCGCCTCGTCGGTCAGCTCCTCGCGGCGGCGGAACTTCAGCTGGAAGGCGAACTCGCCGATCAGCGGCGCGTGATCGCCGCGGTTGCGCCACAGCGCCACATTGCACATCGCCGACATGCGGTTGCCGAAGTCCAGCACGCCGATGTCCTGCAGCACTTCCTCGACGATGGTGCCGCCGACCAGCTCGGCGCGCTCGTTCTTCTCCCAGGGGATGCACTGTAGCGCCGGCAGCGCCTGGGCGATGCGTTCCATCGACATGCGGTCGCTCATGATCGCGCTCTCGAGATGGAACTCGACGTTGTGCGAGTAGAGCATTCGCATGCCGCCAAGCCCGTCCTTCAGCGGCAGCGCCTCGGCCTTGAACTTGATGCGGTAGTCGCCGTTGATGTGCGGCCGCATGTCCATCGCGGCCGTCGTCTGCGGGTCGCTGTGACGGTACTTGAAGACGATCTCCGGCACGCCGATCGGGAAGCCGTCCTGGTAGGGGATGCGGCGGCGCAGGATGAAGGCGTTGTTGTACAGCCGGAAGTCGTGGGTATCGACGAACAGCACTTCGCGAATGGCAAGCGGCCGCTCGGTGAAGGTCACCGGGTCGAAATAGACGCCCGTGGCCTTGGCCGGGCGGCGCAGCACCTTGGCGAAGTCGAACAGGGTCTGCCGCGAGCTGAAGTGGTTGGGCTTGAGGATCAGCTTGCACTCGAGATAGCGGATCTCGTCGTAAGGCAGGCCGTCGGCATACTTGCCGGCCTTGATCGCCGGCAGATGGTGGACCCGGATCATGGGCTTGGCCGCCGGTTTGGCGGCGTCCTTGATCTTGCTCTTGGTTTTTGTCTCGTCCTTGGTCTTCTGGCTCATGGAACCTCCCCCTGCGGCCCGACTATAGAGCGGAATCCGATAAGATCGAACCGCGCGCGGTCGATTTAATCGGATTCGCGCGCTCTGGCGATGCTTGTTGCAAGAGGCATGCTCTGGGCGAGATCGGGGGTCATGGCTCGCATTTCGGCAGCATGGCGCCTGGACATTCGATGTCGCTTGCCGTCCGGACGATGAAGCGGCCCATCTCGTAGCCCGAAAGCGACGACCCGGCGCCCTCGTCGGCGGCCGCCAGCACGACCACGACCTGGCCGCAGCCCGGGCAGGCATATGTCGTCTCGCGGCCGGCCGAGATCGTGTAGCGCGACAGGGGCAGGTGGCTTTTGCAGGTGGTGCAGGTCGTCTTGAGGTCGGAGTCGCTCACCGTGGCGCGGCCCAGCATGGCGTTCAGCACGTCGCTCAGCGTGATGGCCGTGACCTTGCGCGCGGCCGGCCCGCGCTCCAGCACGGTGTCCAGCATGCGCAGCATCTTGCGCCGCAGGCGCTGGCGCTCCTCGGCATCGGCCCCGCTGCGCGACGATTCGATGCCGGCCAACACGTCGTGCGTCACCCCCTCGAGCCGGCTCAGCCGATCGACGGCCACCGGCTCGAACACCGGATCGACCATGAACAGTGCCTGGTAGGCTTCCTCGATGCTGCGGACCAGCAGCGGCTCCTCACCCTGCCTGAACAACTGGTGAGCGGCGAAAATGCGGTTGATCGCCCAGAGCGGCTCGCGCGGCGCCACGATCACGCGCGCCTGGCCGGGCAACAGGGGCGGCTTGGAGGAGCGTTCGACGACGACCTCGATGGGAATGTCGACGGCTTCGACCGCCGTGTAGTCCATGATGCCGCGCGCCAGCCCGTTGCGCGCCACGAAGCGACCGACCGCCTTGTCGCGCAGCGAGACGTCCGTCACGACCAAGGTGCCGGAGAGCCGCGTAAGCAGAACGTTGTGGCGCTTGTCGTGGAGGAGTTGGAACACGATGCCTCTCGCGCATAGCTTGCGCCCGGAAAGCCGGTCCGTCCATCTCTTTACCAGCGGCCGAACGGGCCGAACGGGCCGAAGGGGAAGCGCCGCCGCGGCGAGTCGACGAATAGGACGAGGAAAAGCTGGGAAAAAAGCGCCTGCACTTGCGGAGCATCGGGACCCGCCGCATTCGTCCAGGCGGTCGTCTGGGACAGGGCGAGATCGTTGCGGCAATAGATGGCGAACACGTTGAACGGCCGACCTACAACCGGTGGTTTATGGCGGATCGTACCGGCGCAAACGCTCGCCGCCGTGACCGGCAGCCGCGCGCGCTGCACCTGGACTGCGGCCAGGTTGAGGAAGGGGCGCCGGCCATGACGACCTGGAAGTTGCGCCCGTCGGTGACGGCGAAGAATTCTGAATAGTCGTAGGCCGGGTCGTAATAGGCGCCGCCGATCGTGCCGCTGGCGGCATAGCCGGCCAACGTCAGGACCGACAGGATCTTGGGCATGCGCACGAAGGACAACGGCAGCCCCCCGGTGGACGTTCCGCACAACCTCATCCTGAGGAGCATCGCGTAGCGATGCGTCTCGAAGGATGGGCAGCGGACGAGGTCTGTGGCCACCAACGCGCGGAGGTTACTCCGCGCGACAGAGACGCGCCCTGAGTTTACCCCGAGGTACTCGAGGGGGCGCTCCTCAAGGTGAGGTCAAGAGCGAGTTCGCGCCTGTGGGCGTCCCGCCTCAGCTCACCATGGCATAGGCGGGCTGGCGGAAGTCGGCGCCGGCGCGCAGGAAGCCGGTGCGGCTGTCCAGCAGGATCGCCTCGACCGAGCAGGCGCGGCGGGTGAGCGCCGGCCACATCTCGACATCGTGGCCGCGGCGGCGCAGCTCGTCGATCGTGGCCGCCGGCAGGCGGTCCTCGATGTTCAGCCGGCCGGGCAGGTGGGTGTAGGGCGCGAAGGAGTTGGGGAAGCTGAAGGTCGCGAAGCGCGGCTGCTCGATCGCCTCCTGGATATCCATTCCGAAGTGGAAGGCGTTCAGGAAGACCTGCAGCATGGCCTGCACCTGCACGTCGCCGCCCGGGGCGCCGAACGGGATGACGCTGCCGTCGTCGCGCACGGCGATGGCCGGGTTGGGTGTAAGTCTCGGCCGCTTGCCGGGCGCCACGCCCGACGGGTGGCTGGGATCGGGCCGCGATTGCGTGCCGCGGCCCGACGGCACGATGCCGAGCCCGGGGATCACCGGCGAGCGCCAGGAACCGTCAGACGGCGTGGCCGACATGGCATTGCCCCAGCGATCGACGGCGCAGCAGTAGGACGTGTCGGGCTCGACGACGGCGTCGCTCTTCTCGCGCGAGGCCGCAACGGGCGGCGGCATGTTGCCGGGATAGCGCCCGATGGGCGGCGGCATGTCGGGCATGGCGCGCTCGCGGTCGATGGCGCCGACGCGCGCCGCGACGTGGGCGTCCGACAGAAGCTGGTCCATGCCGACATCGACGAACAACGGATCGCCGTAGCGGTATTCGCGGTCGGCGCAGGCCGCCTTCATGATCTCGGTGACGAGATGGATGTAGTCGGGACTGTTGTGCGCGAAACCGTCGAGGCCGCCCGCCGCCTCGATCATGCGCAGCGCCTGGGCCAGCATCGGGCCCTGGCACCATGGTCCGCAGGTGAAGACCTCGAAGTCGCGCCAGCGCACCTGCACCGGGTCCTCGTAGCGGCAGTGGAAGTTGGCGAGATCGTCGCGCGAGAGGTAGCCGCCGTTCTCCTCGTGATAGCGCACGATGGTCTCGGCGATGTCGCCGCAATAGAAGGCGGCGCGCGCCGCGGCGAGGCCGGCCAGCCGCCCGCGCTTCGACGCCGCGCGCTCCTGGTCGATCATGTACTGCAGCGTGCCGGCGAGATCGCTCTGCACGAAGCGGTCGCCGACCTGGGGCAGCTTGCCGCCGGGCAGGAAGATCGCGGCATTGGACGGCCAGGAACGGTAGCCGTCCTCGTATTGCCTGATCATGGTCGCCATGTACTCGAACACGGCGAAGCCTTCGCGGGCGTAGCGCACGGCGGCGCCCGCGACGTCGCCGAACGACATCGTGCCGTAGTCGCTGAGCGCCGTGATCCAGGCATCGGGCGCCGCCGGCACCACGGTGCGCAAGATGCCCAACGGCATCTTGCCGCCATGCTCGCGCATGAAGAGGTCGGCCGGGAAACGTTTCGGCCAGTGGCCGAGGCCCGCGATGGTGACGACCTTGCCCGGTTCCTTCGCTTGAGGGCCCGTTCGGATCATGATCGGCGCCACACCGGCGACATTCACCTCGTCGGGGTGAAGCACGGCGAGCGCGATACCGGCGGCACATCCGGCATCGATGGCGTTGCCGCCGGCCTCGAGGATGGCGAAGCCCGCCGCGGCGGCGAGGTAGTGACCGGCGGAGACGGCGTGACGGCTGCCGTAGAGGGTGGGTCGTGTGGAGGGCATGTTGATCCCCTGGTAAGGGCAGAGCTACCGCACAATCCCGTCATCCCGACCGGAGCCGAGCGCAGCGAGGCGCAGTGGAGGGACCTGTTTTTGTCGATTCGTCGACAAGAGGAGGTCCCTCGACTACGCCGCCCTTCAGGCGGCTCCGCTCGGGATGACGGGATATTGGGGTCCCTGCTGGCAAGGGAAGAGTGTACATGCCTTTTCGCGCTTCATTCAAAGAAGGCACTGAGCTCCGAGATCGTTTCACGGGGATTCTGTTCGGGAAAGAAGTGCCCACCGCCGATGGCGCGGCCCGTTACATCGGGCGCCCATTTCTGCCAGATGCCGAGCGGTCCGCCGACCTGCTCATACCAATTGTCGAGCGCACTTTCCTTGCTCCATAGAGCCAGGGTGGGGCAGCCGATGTGCCGATTGGCGGCGCGATCCTCGATATCCCTTGCGAAATCGATGTCGGCCGCCGCGCGGTACTCCTCGCAGATGGCGTGGATCGACTCCGGATCGCTGAGCGCCTCGAAGTAGGCCGATCGCACCTCGGCTGGAAAGCTGGCGGGATCCGAGCCCCAATTGTCGAGCGCGTCGTTGACGACGGCGTCGGGCGCTGCCGCGATCAGCCGCTCAGGCAGCGGCGCGGGTTGGGCGAGCAGTGACCACGGCCAGAAGGCCAGGGCGAAGCGGATGTCGGCTCGGCTGAAGGCCTCCCCCGTCGGAATGACATCCAGAAGCGCCAGCCGCTCGACACGGTCCGGATGGTCCAGCGCCAGGCGGTAGGCGACACGCGCGCCGCGGTCGTGGCCTGCGACCGAGAAAGTCCTGAACCCCAGGGCCTCCATCAGTCGCACCATGTCGAGGGCCATGGCACCCTTGGCGTAGGGCGCATGATCGGGCGTCGAGGCGGGCTTGCCGCTCCGGCCGTAGCCGCGCAGGTCGGCGCAGACGACGGTGAACCGATCGGCCAGCGCGGGCGCCACGCGATGCCACATCACATGCGTCTCGGGAAAGCCATGCAACATCAGCAGCGGCCGGCCATCGCCCTTGCGGCGCGCGAAGATGGTCGTCCCGCCGACATCGATCTGCGCGGTGTCGAAGCCATCGAACATGGCACGACAACCGCGCCGGGCGGCCGAGGGTTGCACCCGCTGTCACCCCGAGCGAAGCGAGGGGCCTTTTGATGCCGCAGGGAAGGTCCCTCGCCACGCTCGGGATGACAGCGGGGCTGTATCAGGCACCTGTGATTCCAGGTACTAGATCGGCTTGCCCGCGCTCGTGCTCCAGCGCGTCATCAGCTCGTTGCTGGGGAGCGCATTGTCGACGACCTTTCGCGCCGTCTCGATGCCGGCGATCGGCAGCCCCTCGGGCTCGAGCAGGCCGACCTGGACCAGCACCGAGGCCTGGTCCCAGTAGATGTGCTCGTGCGCGACCTTGTCGCCCTCGAAGCGCACGATGGCGACCAGCGGGATTTCCACGCGCTTTCCGGTCGGCGCGATGCCCGGCAGCATCCAGTCGATCTCGCTGGTATGGGTGAAGCAGAAGATCAGCTCGTCGACGATCTGGTCGGCACCGACGGTGCGGCTGATCGGTTTCAGCTCGGTGTCCGCCGGATTGCCGCCGATGAAATGGTACTTGTAGAAGCGCTTCAGCTGATCGTGGCCGACGCCGCCGGTCATGGTCGGCACATGGTTGACGTAAGGCCGCTGCACCATGGTCGCCATCGTGGCGTCGACATCGCGCGTCTCGAACTCATGACGGCAATGGGCTTCCCAAAGGGCGACGAGATCGGCTGGCATGGGGGCTGGGCTCCCGACAGAGGCAATACGGAGACAGGAGTGTAACCGCGCCCCTGGCAAACGCGTCACAGAACCTTTGATGGTTGACATAGGCCTCTCTTCGATTGGAAGTGACCGGTTTCCACCGAAGTTATTGACATATCACGCACCTTGGTTATAATATCGGTCCGTTGCGTTGGCTCGCCAGCGTTCCTGTTCTATGCATCGTTTATCCGACCATGCGCCAGACCGCTCCCGCCCTGGAGCCGGTCATCCCATCCGGTTGGGTGCAAGTCGGGGAATAAGTGCGTCGTCCAGTTCGGCAGGGTCAGCAGAAAATGCAAAAAATGCAGAAAATCAAAAAGCGGCGTCAATTCAAAGGCTTGGCGGACCTCGGCGAACCTGCCGAAAACATGCCTAAAATGCAGAAATTCGCGCGTGAGGCGACTGCAGTGCATGCACCTCCGGCAAGGCGGAAAGGCGCTGGGTCGAGCGACTAATGCCCGATCGCAAGCGTGGCCTGGGCGCGCTCCTCTGGCGTCACGAAGAGCTGCAGGCGACGCGCCGCCAGGCCCATCGTGCGGCGGCTGGACAGCACGGCAAGCGGCACCGAGAGCAGCAGGCCCGCCACCACCGGCAGGATCCACGGCACATAGTCGGGCACGACGGCGCCCAGTGCGCTTAGCGCCGCCACGCCGAACAGCACATGGCCGACGTGGCGCTGCAGGGCCTGGCGCCAGTCCATGCCGCGATCGCCGCGCGGCTGCGGCGGCCAGCCGACGGCGTTGCCGGCCAGGATGCGGATCAGGAACGTCGTGTGGAACAGCATCATCACGGGGGCGAGCAAGGTCGAGAAGGCGGTCTCGACCAGGAAGCTCGTCGTCATGGCGAGACGCCCGCCGAAGCGGCGCGCGCCGCGCGTCGACCACAGGCGCAGAGTGAGCGCCATGACCTTGGGCCCGAGCAGCAGCGCGATCGTCATGCCGAGCAGGCCGTGGATCTCCGGCCAATGGTACTGCGGCCAGAGCGGGAAGAGGGTGCGCGTGGCCCGAAATAGATGTCGCCGGTGATGCGGTGATCGACCACCATGGCCGAGCTCAGCATCAGCATGGCGAGCCACAGGGGCGAGGCGGCATAGGCGAAGATGCCCATGCCGAGATGCAGCCGGCTCATCCAGTGCAGGCCGCGCCCGCCGAGCAGCCGGGCATGCTGCAGGTTGCCCTGCATCCAGCGGCGGTCGCGCACCGCATAGTCGAGCAGGTTGCTGGGCAGCTCCTCGTAGCTGCCGTGCAGCTCGGGCAGCAGCCAGCAATACCAGCCACCACGGCGCAGGAAGGCCGCTTCGACGAAGTCGTGGCTTAAAATCTCGCCGCCGAGCGGTGGGCGGCCCGACAGCACCGGCAGGCGGCAGCACTCGGCGAAGGCCGCGACGCGCAGGATGGCGTTGTGGCCGAAGTAGTTGGCTTCACTGGTCTGCCAGAAGCTGTTGCCCATCGACAGCACGACGCCGGTCATGCGCGAGGAGAACTGCAGGGCGCGGGCGAACAGCGTCTCGCGTCCGGCCGGCACGATGTGCGTCTGGATGAGGCCGGTGCGCGGATTGGCTTCCATCAGCGCGGCCAGCCGCACCATGGTGTCGCCGCTGAGCAGGCTGTCGGCATCGAGCACGATCATGAAGGCGTAGTCGGGCCCGCGCGTGCCGATCCACTCGGCGATGTTGCCCGCCTTCTTGCCGATGTTTTGCGCGCGCCGGCGATAGAACAGGCGCGTCTCGGCAGCGAGCCGGTCACGCAGCTCGCCGTAGAGACGCTCTTCTTCCGCGGCGATCTCGGCGTTGGTCGTGTCGCTCAGGATGAAGAAGTCGAAGGCGGCGGCATGGCCCGTCGCCTGCAGCGCGCGCTGCATCACGGCGACCCGGCCGGACACCTCGACGGGATCCTCGTTGTAGACCGGGACCAGGATCGCGGTGCGCTCGCGCAGCGGCGGGATGTCGCCTGCCGCCGGCCCGTGTCGCGCCAGGGTCACCGGGTGGCGCCTCAACACGCCCAGCAGGAAGCCGAACACGCCGCTCCAGAAGGAAAGCGCGATCCAGGCGAAGAGCAGGGCAAAGCAGGGCAGGAAGATCGGCTTCAGGATCTCCGGCCCGCGCGCCGCCACGATGCGCGCCATCAGCACCAGGCCGATGGCCGTCGTGACCAGCACCAGGACCAACAGGAGCCATCGCCGCCAGCGTGCACGGCCCGCAAAGGAATCGAGCCGCCAATTTCCAGTCACGGGCGGTAGACGTTGGTCCAGGTCTCGGTCAAGGTCTGGCCGCGCAGCTGCAGGGTCGCGCGCAGGTCGACCACCTTCTTTCCGTCGGGTTCGAAGTCGATGAAGAGCCGCCATCCTCGTTTCCATGGCAAGGCTTCGACATAGCTGCGCTTCAGCTTGGCGTTCGTCAGCGCAACGTCGGATGTGACGGGTTGTTCCGGCTCGAGCGAGGCGAGCTCGCCGCCGGCGAACTCGACCACCATGCGCCGCTGCTTGGCTTGGCCTGGCACCGCGCCGACGCGCGTCGCCACCGTGCGGCCGGCCGGCGAAAGGGCAGCCTCGTCCGAGAGGGCGTAGAGACGATAGGCATATTCCTTGCGCTCGCCCTTCTTTGCGGGCCAGCGCGACACCCAGAAAGCTACGATGTTGTCATTGGTCTCCGCCTGCGTCGGGATCTCGACCAGCCGCACCTCGCCGTCGCCCCAGTCGCCGACCGGCTCGACCCACAGGCTCGGCCGCACGTGCAGCCCGGCGGCGGTGTCCTGGTAGCGGTCGAAGTCGCGCTCTCGCTGCATCAGGCCGAAGCCGCGCGGATTGCTGTCCTGGAAGGCGGAACCGCCAAGAGCGGCGGGATTGTCCAGGGGACGCCAGATGCGCTCGCCTTTGCCCGTCGCGACGTAAAGGCCATCGGAGTCGTGGATCTCCGGCCGATAGTCGTCGCGCGGCGGCGACGCCTTGCCGGCGAAGAACATCGAGGTCAGCGGGGCGATGCCGAGCAGCGAGAGGTCGTTGCGCATGAACAACACGCTCTTGGTGTCGACCAGGGTGCGCGCGCCCGGCCGGATGGTGAAGGAGAAGGCGCCGGTCGCGCCGGGCGAATCGAGCAATGCCCAGACGGTCATGTCGGCCGCGCCTTCCTCCGGCTTGACCAGCCAGAAGGAGCGGAACCTCGGGAACTCCTCGGGCTTGCCCACGGCGGTGTCGATGGCAAGCCCGCGCGCCGACGCGCCGTAGATCTGCCCCCGCGCGATCGGCCGGAAGTAGCTCGCGCCCAGGAAGGAGATCACCTCGTCGAACTTGTCCGGACGGTTCAGCGGATGGCGCAGGCGAAAGCCCGCCGGCGTGAGGCTCTGCGGCGGCGTCTTCAGGCTGGTGTCGGAGAAGTCGAACTGGTCGACCGAGAGGGCGATCGGCGTGGCGTTGCCGCCGTCGACCACATAGATCTGCACTGGCTTGTCGTAGATGAAGCCGGCGGGAAAGAACTCGACGCGGAACAGTCCATTGCCCTCGTGCCACAGGGCAGTGTCCGCGCGCGGCCGCAAGGCGCGGTACTGATCGTAGCCCAGGCGCCGCATGTCGCCTTCGATCGACGGCGGCTCGCTGTAGGGCTGGCCGGCGAGCTTTTCGGCCATCGCCTCGACGGCCGCGAAGGTGGTCGGAACCTCCTGTGCCCTGGTCGATACGGCGACGAGACAGATCAATAGCGCGAGGAGGCTGGCCGTACGCATGCTGCGGCACTTAACGACGCGCAGCCAGTTAAGTTGCGAAGAGTCATGTCCTCCCCATCGTTCTCACGATGGGGAGGTGTCGGCGTCTTACGCCGACGGAGGGGTCATGAGCACCGTTGCTGATGCCCATGACCCCTCCGTCGCCGTATGACGGCGACACCTCCCCAGCTTCGCCAAGCGAAGCTGGGGAGGAATGCCTTATTGCAGCCCGAACATCTTGGCGACGCGCTGGACGGCTTGCCACGCCGGATCGAGCGTGGCGAAGGTGCGGGCCATCTCGGTGGCGTCCGCCAGCAGGTGCTTCGACGCGGCCGGCGCCGTCAACGGCAGAATACGCATCTACGAGGCGAACGGCTGTGCGATGAACGATGCGCAAGTCAGCGGAAGGGTGACCGCCAGTGCGGTCACCCTCGATATTCGCGGCCTCAGCATGAGCGTGCGCGGATCGCTGTCCAGGCGCGTCGACTGACTGTCCTACGACTTCGGCGTGATCGCGATGACGGCCACGCTGCTGTTGATCGCCGTCACCGAATCGCCCGGCTTGACGCGCGGCAGCTGGGCGCGGCCCTCCGGCGTGGTCACGTTGTAGGTACGGACCTCGCCGCCGCCCGGATTGATCAGCGAGATCGTGCCGGCCGACGGGTTGACGGCGGTGACCCACCAGGTGGCGACCGCCTGGCCGGCCGAGGCGCCGGCGACACCGCTGCCGCCGCGCGTGGCCACGGTCACGTTCATGTCGCGATTGCTCGGCGTCTTGGTGTTCGGACCGGACAGCACGAAGGTGAGCCTGTCCTCGAAGGCGAGCGAGACCATGTCACCCACCTTGGTCTGCGCGAAATTGGCAACCGACGGGCTCACCTGGCGGGTGGCGGTGGCGCCGTTGGTGAAGGCAAGCGACACCGTGCGGGCGTTGGGATCGACGGCCGTGATGCGCGCATCGGCCGAATAGGTGGTGACGGTCGAGATGCCGACGATCGCTTGACCATCCTGCGCGAAGGCCGAGCCTGTCACGAGCATGGAACCGACCAACGAAGTGGCGATCAGAATTCTTCTGGTAAGCATGTGTACCTCCTCCTACTTCGGAGACGGTAGCACAGGCTTTGCCAGCCGAGCCATGGGTTGTCCCTTGCGGACAGATTGAAAATACTTGAGGTCCGCAAGCCGCCTTGTTCACGTAGCGCGCGCTCGACAGATCGCCATCCTTCACGCCACCCGGCCGAGCTTGTGAAACCCTCGCCGTTGCTGCCGTCGCGCAGCGCGAGGTTGACGATGCGTTGCAGCACGTTCATCGCGAGGCCCGGCGCGCGTTGCGCCGGCGGGGCGAGCGTCGTATCGTCGTCCTGGCGTTCTGGCCGCCCATCGCGCGCGAGCTTTCGCGCTTGCTGCGAGCGCCGACGCGGGCCTTGCCCTCGGTCTCCTGCTGGGCGGTGCGGCCGGTCGCCTCCTTGCCCTTGGTGCGCGCGAGGTTGCGCCGGTTCTTCTCTTTGCTTTCGTACTTGGAAGCGCCAGCCTCTTCGAGCGCGATGGCGATCGCCTGACGTCGGCTCTTCACCTTGCCGCCCGTGCCACGTCCCTTTCCGCGTCGCCCGCTCTTCAGCTCGCCATGGGCGTACTCGTGCATGACGCGGCCCATGGTCTTGCGCTGGGACATCGATGTCTTGGCCATGATGATCCTCCGGAATCTCTTGCCTGCGAACGATGGGCGATGGATTAGGTTGCCCCGTATGACCACTGCCTACCTCGCCGCCGAGGGCTTTGCAGATCAGTTGCAGGAGGAGCTGCGCCGCGCCGGCGCGACCGTCGTGCATCGGCACGAGCGGCTGTTCGTGTGCGAAGGCGCGGCGGTCGCCGCGGCCTGGGCCGCCAATGTCTGGCATGACTGCCGCGAGCTTCCGGTCGAGTCGATCGGCAGCGCGGTCAAGGCGCTGCGCGACATCCAGCGCAATTGGGCGATGTATGCTCCGCTGCATCATCGGCGGGCGGCGCTGATCCAGGAACGTCTGCCGCACGTCTCGGCCAAGGCCGTCGTGTTTCCGGCGAAGGCGCCGTCGGCGCCGCTCGGGTCATGGACCTTGCTGGCTGCGGACCGCCTGTTGGCGGCAGCGCGCTGCAGCTCGCCCTTCGCCAACGGCGAGGTGGCCTTCGTCGAGGACAGGACCGGCCCGCCCAACCGCGCCTACCTGAAGCTCTGGGAAGCGCTGGTCCGTCTCGGGCGCTGGCCGGGGCCGGGCGAACGCTGTCTCGATCTCGGCGCGTCGCCGGGAGGCTGGACCTGGGTGCTGGCGGGTCTCGGCGCCACGGTGCTCGCCGTCGACAAGGCGCCGCTCGAGCCCAAGGTGGCGGCGATGCCGGGCGTCGAGTGGCGCGGCGAAAGCGCCTTCGCGCTCGCGCCCGGGAGCGTCGGCGCCGTCGACTGGCTGTTCTCCGACATCGTCTGCTATCCGGCGCGGTTGCTGCGGCTGGTCGAGACCTGGCGGGCGTCCGGCCTGGTGCGCAATTTCGTCTGTACCATCAAGTTCCAGGGCGAGACCGATCATGAGGCGACGGCGGCGTTCGCCGCCATTCCCGGCGCGCAGGTGCTGCACCTTCACCACAACAAGCACGAGCTGACGTTTCTGCTCACTTCAGCGCGGTAGGCCGCTCTGCTCATGTTCGGACCGCGGGCGTCTCGCCCGCCTCATGACTATGAGCGGGCGAGACGCCCGCGGTCCGAATAAGACTAACGCCACGATCCGCGTCGCAGGAATTGCGCGACATGCACCCTGAAGCCGTCGATGAATTCGCGCGCCACCGGGGGAACGCTGCGTTGGGCCGGCAGGAGCGCTGCGAACTCGAAGTCGATCTGCGGATCGAAGCGGCGCACCACGATGCCGCGCGTCGAATATTCGGTGGCGGTGAAGGGCTCGCACAGCACCACGCCGGCGCCCGAACCCGCGAGCGCACAGGCGATCTCCGACAGGGGCGTCTCGATGCGCAGGATGCGAGTCACGCCATGCTCGGCGAAGACGCGGTCGATGCGGAAGCGCGACAGCGTCGAGGGCCCGAGCGAGATGAAGTTCTCGCCCTCGAAGTCGGTCGGCCCCAATCGCTTCTTGCGCGCCAGCCGGTGGCGCTCGGGCAGGACGGCGACGAAGGGCGCGGGCGGCATGCCTTCGCGATCGACGTTGGCATGCTCCATCGAGGCCTCGGCGAAACCGAGGTCGCTCTGGCCCTGCGCCACCGAAGCCAGAACGGCATGCGACACCAGGCCGGACAGCACGATGTCGAGCTTGGGCCGCTCCTTCAGGAACTCTCCCACGAAGCGCGGCAGGAAGCCGTTGGCGAGCGCGGGCAGGGCTGCAATGCGCAGGAAGCCGGCGCGCCGCGTGCGCAGCTCGGTCGCCATCTGCTCGATGCGCTCCAGCCCGACGAAGGCCCGCTCGACCTCGGCATAGAGCGACAGCGCCTCGCTGGTCGGCACCAGCCCGGTGCCGCGGCGCTCGAACAGCGTCAGGCCAAGGTGGCTCTGCAGGTCGCGCAACATGCGGCTGACCGCGGGCTGGGTGACGTTGATCAGCGACGCCGCGGCGCCGACGCCGCCGGTCAGGATGACGGCGCGGAACGCCTCGATCTGGCGGGGATTGAGGCCGCGCATGGCCTTTTATAACATCTTGTTATGGAGGCGGCAGAGATTTCGAATTTGACGCCGCGATGACGGACCGAAACCATTGGCGCCGCGGCAGAACGGTGCCGCGACAGGAGGGGTTATGGGGCGTTCGATCCATGGCGCCGCGCTCGCAGGCGCGGCGGTATTGCTTGCCGCAGGCGCGGCATTCGCACAATCCAAGACGCTCACCGTGGCGGCCTATGGCGGCTCGTGGGAGCAGACGCTGCGTAAGGAGATGATCCCGGCTTTCGAGCAGAAGCACGGCGTGAAGGTCGAGTACGTCGCCGGCAACTCGACGGATACGCTGGCCAAGCTGCAGGCGCAGAAGGCCAACCAGGTGATCGACGTGGCGATCGTCGATGACGGCCCGATGTACCAGGCGATCCAGCTCGGCTTCTGCGCCAGGATCGACGGCCTCGACAAGAGCCAGCTCTACCCAGCCGCCCTGTTCAAGGACGACAAGGCGGTCGCCGTCGGCCAGACCGGCACCGGCTTCATGATCAACACCAAGACCTTCAAGGACAAGGGCTGGGCGACGCCGACCTCGTGGAACGACCTGAAGGACCCGAAGTTCAAGAAGCTGCTGGTGATCCCGCCGATCAACAACACCTACGGCCTCTATACGCTGATGATGTTCGCCCGCATGAACGGCGGCGGCGAGAAGAACATCGAGCCGGGCTTCAAGGTGATGAAGAACGACGTGAACCCGAACGTGCTGGTCTACGAGCCCTCGCCGGGCAAGATGACCGAGCTCTTCCAGTCCAACCAGGCGCAGATCGCGGTATGGGGCACCGGCCGCGTGCAGGCCTTCGCCAACACCGGCTTCCCGGTCGACTTCATCTATCCCAAGGAAGGCGCGCCGATCCTGCTGGCCTCGGCCTGCCCGGTCGCCAAGGCCAACGTCAACCCGCTGGCGCACGAGTTCATCAAGGCACTGATCTCCGCGCCGGTGCAGACGGTGTTGGCCAAGGACATGGGCAACGGCCCGGTCAACACCAAGGTCGACGTCAACATGCCGGAGCTGAGGATGGCGCCGGTCGGTGAGCGTGCCAAGCTGATCATCTCGCCCGACTGGGACGTCATCAACGCCCAGCGTGAGGACTGGACCAAGCGCTGGAATCGCGAGGTGGAGCGGTGATCGAGTCTTGCGTCCCTACATTCATGTTCCTCTCCCCCGCTAGGGGGAGAGGCTAGGTGAGGGGGCATCGGCAGCTCGTGCAACCCCCTCACCCAACCTCTCCCCCTAGCGGGGGAGAGGAGCACGTACACGTAGGGCAATGAGCTTCCTCTCACTCGAAGGGCTGAGCAAGCGCTTCGGCACGCATGTCGCCGTCGATGGACTGACGCTCGCGGTCGAGAAGGGTGAGTTCGTTTCGCTGCTGGGGCCGTCGGGCTGCGGCAAGACGACGACCTTGCAGATGATCGCGGGCTTCGTCGAGCCGAGCGGGGGCGCCATCCGCCTCGAAGGTCGTGATCTGCTGGCCGTGAAGCCCGCCCGGCGCGGCCTCGGCATCGTGTTCCAGAGCTATGCGCTCTTCCCGCACATGACCGTGGCGGAGAACGTGGGCTTTGGCCTGGAGATGCAGGGCGTCGCCACTGCCGAGCGCACCCGGCGTGTCGGCGAGACGCTGGAGCTGGTCGGGCTCGCCGCCTTCGCCGGTCGCTACCCGCGCCAGATGTCGGGCGGCCAGCAGCAGCGCGTGGCGCTGGCCCGCGCGCTGGTGATCCGTCCGCAGATCCTGCTGCTCGACGAGCCGCTTTCAAACCTCGATGCCAAGCTGCGCGAGGAGATGCAGATCGAACTGCGCCAGATCCAGCGCACTGTCGGCACGACCACCATCCTGGTGACGCATGACCAGGCCGAGGCGATGGCGCTTTCCGACCGGCTGGTGGTGATGAATCACGGACGCGCCGAGCAGATCGGCCCGCCGCACGAGGCCTACGAGCGGCCGGCGACGCCGTTCGTCGCGAGCTTCCTCGGCCGGACCAATCTGGTGGGCGGCGGCACCGTGCGGCCGGAGAAGATCTCGTTCGCGATGTCAGGACTCGCCGGCAAGGTGCGCACGCGCATCTTCCAGGGCAACCACTGGCTCTACCAGATCGAGACCGCCGACGGGCTGGTGACGGTGATCCGCCAGAACACCGGCGAGGCGATGCCGGCGGAAGGTGACGGAGTGCATCTGGCGTGGGGGAAGGTGTGACAAAGACGCCGTACCTCCTCAGCCTGCCGGCGCTGCTGCTGTTCGCGGCCATCGTGATCGTGCCGCTGGTGATGACCGTGCTGCTGTCGTTCCACGACTGGGGCCAGTACAAGGGCATCGAGCCGGTGTTCGTGCTGAAGAACTGGCACGAGGTCTTCACCGATTCCTACTTCCTGGAGATGTTCTGGCGGACCTTCCGGATCGCCTTCTTCGTCACCCTGCTGGCCGCCGTGCTGGGCGCGCCCGAAGCCTACATCCTGAACCGCATGAAGAGCCCGTGGCGCGGCCTCTTCCTGCTGGTGATCCTGGGACCGCTGCTGATCTCGGTGGTCGCCCGCACCTTGGGCTGGGCGCTGCTGTTCGGCGGCAATTCCGGACTCGTGAACAAGGCGCTGGTCTCGATGGGCCTGATCTCCGCACCGTTGCCCTTCATGTTCACCGAGACCGGTGTCATCGTGGCGCTGACGCACGTGCTGATGCCCTACATGGTGCTGGCGGTGTGGGCGGCCCTGCAGCGGCTGGATCCGCAGATCGAGAATGCGGCGGTGGCGCTGGGGGCGGGGCCCTTCACCGTGCTGCGCCGCATCGTGCTGCCGCAGGTCATGCCGGGCATCCTGTCGGGCGCCATCATCGTCTTCGCCCTGGCGGCCAGCGCCTTCGCCACGCCCGCCATCATCGGCGGCCGCCGCCTGAAGGTCGCCTCGACATTGGCCTACGACGAGTTCCTCAACACGCTGAACTGGCCGCTGGGCGCGGCGGTCGCCGTGCTGCTGCTGGTCGCGCTGGTCGCGATCGTGGTCGGCGCCAGCCGCCTGGTCGAACGCCGCTACGCACAGGTGTTCGGATGAGCAGGAACGGACCGATCGCGCTCGCCTACCACACGCTGTTCGTCATCTTCATGCTGGCGCCCATCCTGGTCGTCTGCTTCGTCGCCTTCACGCCCGAGGGCTATCTCTCCTTCCCGACCGACCGCTGGTCGCTGCGCTGGTTCTACGCCATCGGGCGCTATCCCGAGTTCATCTCGGCGTTCTGGCGCAGCCTGTGGCTGGGGGCGCTGAGCTCGGCCATCGCCGTCGCCTTCTCGGTGCCGGCTGCCCTTGCCATCGGCCGCCATCGCTTCCGCGGCCGCGACGCCATGACGGCGCTCTTCATGTCGCCGCTCATGATTCCGCATGTCGTGCTGGGCATCGCCTTCCTGCGCTTCTTCACCGAGCTTGGTCTCGGCGGCACCTTCGTCGGCCTGGTGCTGGCGCATATCGTGATCGTGCTGCCCTTTGCGCTGAGACTGACGCTCGCTTCGGCGGTCGGCCTCGACCGCTCGATCGAGCATGCCGCCATCTCGCTCGGCGCCTCGGACGGCACGGTCCTGCGGCGCATCACCCTGCCTTTGGTGCTGCCCGGCCTGATCAGCGGCTGGGCGCTCGCCTTCATCAACTCGTTCGACGAAGTGACCATGACGGTGTTCATCGCCGCGCCCGGCACCGAGACGCTGCCGGTACGCATGTTCCTCTACATCCAGGACAATATCGATCCGCTGGTCACCTCGGTGTCGGCCGTCGTCATCGCCATCACCGTGGCCGCGCTGATCGCGCTCGATCGCGCCTACGGCCTGGAGCGTCTGCTGGTGGGAAGGAACGCCGATGGCCGCTAGCCCCCCTACGCTGCAGAGCAGCTTCGGACGGCCTGTGCAAGCCGCTCGACGCATGTCCCCCGAAGCTCCGCAGGAGCGAAGGGGGGCTAGCGAGTTCGACGTCGCCGTCGTCGGTGGCGGCCTGGTCGGCGTCGCCACCGCTTGGGGCCTGGCGCGCGAGGGCTGCCGCGTCGTCGTGCTCGACGAGGGCGATCGCGCCGTGCGTGCCAGCCGGGGCAACTTCGCCCTGGTCTGGGTGCAGAGCAAGGGCCTGGGGCTGGCGCCCTACGCCGGCTGGACCATCCGCTCGTCGAACGCCTGGGCAGGCTTCGCCGAGACGCTGAAGGAGGAGACGGGGCTCGATGTCAGCTTCCAGCGGCCGGGCGGCTTCCATCTGGCGCTGTCGGAGCGCGAGCTCGAGGCGCGCGCCAATATCCTGAAGCGCCTGCACAACCAGCCGGGCATCGTCGACTACAAGACCGAGATTCTTGACCACGCGCAGGTGGCAAAGATGCTGCCTGACATAGGGCCCGAGGTCGTGGGCGGCAGCTTCTGTCCGCTCGACGGCCACGTGAACTCATTGCGCCTATTCCGAACCTTGCACACCGCCATCAATGCCCGCGGCGTCACCTACCTACCGAGCCATCGTGTCGAGAACATCACTCGCGAGGGCGGCGAGTTCCGGCTCACGACCGCTTATCGCGAGATCCGCGCCAATCGCGTGGCGCTCGCTGCCGGCAACGCCAACATGCATCTGGCGCCGATGGTCGGGCTGGAATGCCCGATGAGACCCGAGCGCGGCCAGATCGTCGTCACCGAGCGGTTGCGGCCGTTCCTGCGCCATCCCGTCGTCACCCTGCGCCAGACCGACGAAGGCACGGTGATGATCGGCGATTCCAAGGAGGAGCGCACCGATCCGGCCGGGTTGACCATCGGCGTCAGCGCCACCGAGGCCGAACGCGCGGTGCGCCAGTTCCCGCTGCTGGCCAACGTCAACGTCGTGCGCACCTGGAGCGCCATCCGCGTGATGACCCAGGACGGTTTCCCGATCTACGACGAATCGGAGAGCCATCCCGGCGCCTTCACGGTGTGCTGCCATTCGGGCGTGACGCTCGCGGCCAATCATGCGCTCACCATTGCGCCGATGATCGCGCGCGGTGCGCTCGACAAGTCGCTGGTCGCTCCCTTCAGTGCGCGGAGGTTTCATGTTCAAGAGGCTGGCTGACGCCGGCGCGGCCGTCGCGCTCACGATCGACGGCAAGCCCGTGCAGGCGAGGAGCGGCGACACCGTCGCGTCGGCCCTGCTGGCCGCAGGCATCGACCGTTGCCGCACGACGCCGGTGACCGGCGCGCCGCGCCTGCCGTACTGCCTGATGGGTGTCTGCTTCGACTGCCTGGTCACCATCGACGGCGTCGGCAGCCGCCAGGCCTGCCTGGTGCCGGTGCATGAGGGGATGCAGGTGGAAACGCAACAGGGCAAGCGCGAGGCAGGACGATGATAAAGAGAACAACGCCGTCGCCTCGAGCGGAGCGAAGCGAAGTCGAGAGGCCTTGCTGCGATCACGCAAGGTCCCTCCGCTACGCCTCGCTGCGCTCGGCTCCGGTCGGGACGACAGTGCCATGAACGCCGCCGATCTCGCGTCTTCCTACGACCTCGTCGTCATCGGTGGCGGGCCGGCCGGTCTCGCCGCGGCGTCTCTGGCCGCGCGCGCCGGCGTCTCCACTGTCCTGTTCGACGAAAACCCCGGCGTCGGCGGTCAGATCTATCGCGGCATCACCACGACGCCCGTCACCAACCGCGCGATCCTGGGCGAGGACTATTGGGCGGGCGAGGCGTTGGCCAACGAGGCCAAGGCGAGCGGCGCCGTGATCGTGAACGGCGCCACGGTGTGGAGCCTCGACCCACAGCGCATCGTCGGCGTCTCGATCGCCGGAAAGGCGCGCATGATCGAGGCCAAGCGCGTCATCATCGCCACCGGCTCGCAGGAGCGGCCGTTCCCGATCCCGGGCTGGACCCTGCCGGGCGTGATGACGGCCGGCGCGGCGCAGACGGTGCTGAAGGCTCAGGGCCTGCTGCCCGACGGCCGCACGGTCATGGCCGGCACCGGACCGCTGATGTGGCTTCTGGCGGCGCAGATCCTGCGCGCCGGCGGCAGGATCGACGCCATCCTCGACACCACGCCACGCCGCAACCTTTTACGCGCGGCGCCGCATCTGCCCGACTTCGTGCTGTCGCCATACTTCGCCAAGGGCTTGGCCCTGTTGCGCGAGGTGAAGGCCAAGGTGCCGGTCCGTCGCGTCTCGAGCATCGCGGCGGTGGGCGACGACAAGCTGCGCGAGGTCGTGTCCGACCGCGGTCCGATTCCGGCCGATCTCCTGCTGCTGCACCAGGGCGTGGTGCCCAACGTCAATCTCGCTCTGGCCGCCGGCGCGGCGCACGAATGGAACGAACGACAGCTCTGCTTCCAGCCCGTGCTCGACCAGGATTTCGCCAGCTCGGTGCCCGGCATCGCCGTGGCGGGCGACGGCGCGGGCATCGCCGGCGGCACGGCGGCGGCCGAGCGCGGGCGCCTCGCCGCCATGGCCGCGGTCCGCGCGCTCAAGCCCGACGCCCATCTGCCCGATCCGCAGAGCATGCGCCAACGCCTGCAGCGCGAGGAGATGGGCCGCGCCTTCCTCGACTGGCTGAACCGGCCGGCCGAGTCCTTCCGCCAGCCCCGAGGCGATACGCTGGTCTGCCGCTGCGAGGAAGTCACGGCGGCGCAGGTCCGTTCGACGGCCGACATGGGCTGCGAGGGGCCTAACCAGATGAAGGCCTTCCTGCGCTGCGGCATGGGCCCGTGCCAGGGCCGCTTGTGCGGCCTCACCGTCACCGAGCTGATAGCCGTCCAGCGCAAGACCACGCCGGCCGAGGTCGGCTACTACCGTTTGCGCCCGCCGGTGAAGCCCATCACCCTCGCCGAGCTCGCCTCGCTGCCGATCAGCGAAGCCGAGCGCAAGGCGGTGGAGAGATAATGATGCGCTCATGCTCTTCCGGACCGCGAGCCTCCGGCTCGCTCATGATCATGAGCGAGCCGAAGGCTCGCGGTCCGGAAGAGCATGAGGGGCGCTCGTCGTGAGGACCGCCGACGTCGTCGTCATCGGCGGCGGCCTGCATGGCTGTTCGACGGCGCTGCATCTTGCATTGCGCGGCCTCAGGCCGATCTTGGTGGAAAAGGACTACGCCGGCCGCCACGCGTCGGGCGTCAATGCCGGCGGCGTGCGCCAGCTCGCGCGCCATGTCGCCGAGATCCCGCTGTCGATCGCCTCGATGGCGATCTGGGAGAACATCGAGGAGCTGGTCGGTGACGATTGCGGCTTCTCGAGCCACGGCACTGTGCTGGTGGCCGAGAGCGAGCAGGAGCTGGCGGGCTTCCGTGCCCGCGTCGACGACCTGCGGCTGAAGGGCTTTACCCACGAGGAGCTGATCGATCGCGACGAGCTGAAACGCCTGGTGCCGGCAGTGTCCGACCATTGTCCGGGCGGCGTGGTCTCGCGTCGCGACGGCGCCGCCGATCCCTTCCGCACCACCCAGGCGTTCCGCCGCCGGGCCATCGAGCGCGGCGCCGAGGTGATCGAAGGGGTGAGGGTGACGGGTCTCGCGCGCAGCGGTTCGGTGTGGCGCGTCGAAACCAGCGACGGGCCGATCGAGGCGCCCAGGGTGGTGAATGCGGCCGGCGCCTGGGCCGACCGCATCGCCATGCAACTCGGCGAGCCGGTTCCGCTGGAGGTGATCGCGCCCATGCTGATGGTGTCGAGCCGCGTGCCGCCCTTCATCGACCCGGTGGTGATCCTGCGCGGCCGCAAGCTCTCCTTCAAGCAGCTCGCCAACGGCACGGTGGTGATCGGCGGCGGCCATCTCGCGGTGCCCTATCGCGACGAGAACCGCACCGTGCTCGACTGGACCAAGCTCGCGACCAGCGCGCGCACCGTGTGGGAACTGTTCCCGGTGATGCGCGAGGCCACCATCGTGCGCGCCTGGGCCGGCATCGAGGCGCGCATGTCCGACGAGATCCCCGTCGTCGGCCCGAGCGGCACGTCCGAGGGCGTGTTCCACCAGTTCGGCTTCTCCGCCCACGGCTTCCAGCTCGGCCCTGCCACCGGGGCCGTGATGGCCGAGCTGGTCGCGACCGGTGCCACGAACGTCCCGCTGGACGGGTTGGGGATTGGACGGTTCAAGCGGAGCGCGGACCTCCGGGTCCGCTCATGATTCATGATGCGGACCTGGAGGTCCGCGCTCCTCATGACGAGCGCCAGACGTAGCCCAACCGCGGGAAGTGCACGGCGACACGGCCGACGCGCGGATCGTGGCGCAGCAGCACGATTTCGTGGGCGTCGATGAAGCTCACTTCGCCCTCGACCCAGTCCTTGGCGTTGTCGCCTGGGCGCACGCGGGCCGTTTCGCCAGGCTGCGGGTCGCCGTCCTGCGGCTGCGACGGCCGCGCCTTTGCCGGCTCGGCGTCGCGCGCGACGTCGAGCGCCTCTGCCGGATCGATGTCGGTGCGCTGGCCATGGCCGATCGCCGCCATGCGGTCGCGCCAGGCGAGCAGGCGCGGGTAGGGCGCGAGCTCCTGCCGGCAATCGATATGCCGGCCCTTGAAGAACCACACGACGTGATAGGCGGCGAAGTCGGCGATGCATGGCGTGCCACCCATCAGGAACGGTCGGCCATCCTGCAGCATGTCGGCGAGCCAGGCGATCTGCGGGCGCACGAGATGGAGGTTTCGGGTCGCCGCCTTGCGCACGGCCTCGATCGAGGGCGGCGGCAGGCCGTGCAGGCGGGCGCGGTCCTCGTGCAGGCCGCTCGGCATGTGATCGGCATTGATGCCCGATACGAACAGCGCCACCGGCCGCATGAACTGATGCTCGGCCCACCAGGCGATGGTGTCGGCGAAGCCGCGCGTCCTTTCCGGAAACAGGGTCGGCGAGGGGACGCGCCGCTCCAGCTCGCGGGCGATCAGGCGCGTGTCGCACCATAGATCGGCGCCGTCCTGCAGCACCGGGATACGGCGATAGCCGCCCGTCAGCGGCGTCAGGTCGGGCTTGGGCAGGATCGGCGGCTGCTCGACGCTTCGCCACGCCAGGCGCTTGAAGCCCAGCATGAGGCGGGCCTTCTCGGCGAAGTTCGAGAAGTCGTAGTGATGGAGGATCAGGCTCATCCTTCAGCGAACTTTCTGAGATCCTCGCCGGACAGGCGGTAAAAAGGCTTGGCGTGGCGGGGAATGCCGAGCCGATCGTAGAGGCGTTGGGCGCCCTCGTTGGTGGCATCGGTTGTCCAGTCGATGCGGCAGTAGTCCTCGGCGACGGCGATGCGCGCCATCGCCGTCAGCAACGCGCGGCCGATGCCCAGTCCGCGCGCCTGTTCGGTGACATAGAGATCCTTCAGGAACAGCAGCCACTGGAAGGCACCGCCATAGAGGACGGGACTCAGCGTGGCGAAGCCCAGCGTCTTGCCGTTGTGCTCGGCGAGCAGGGCGAAGGGCAGGCGCTCGCCGTCGCGCGTCAACAGGCCCGCGACCCTGTCGGCACCGCCCGGTGGATCTGGCGACCCGTAATGCGCCTGCATGTCGGACAGCAGCCGCGCCAGTACTGCGCGATCGCCGGCTCCGGCACGACGGACGTTGACGGTGGCGCTCACGCCGCCTTCAGCACGCCGTCGTCAGCTTCGAGCGGCAGAGCATGCCAATTGCGCGACACCACCCAGTCGGGACGCGGATTGTCGGAGAGCTGCGGCTTGTTGGCGACGGTGTTGCACGAGACGTAGATGTGCCAGCGGTCCTCGGCCGAGAGATTGTGTCCCGAGGCATGCAGCACGTTGCAATGGAACAGCACGCAAGTGCCGGCGCGTCCGGTAACGGCGACCGGCTCGGGCGAGTTTTTCAGGATATCGATCATGCGCTGCCTGGGCATCGCCCAGAACTTGTAGGAGGTCGATTCGTCCCACACCGGCTCGATGCGGCCGAGCTTGTGGCTGCCCGGGATGAGGTAGAGCGCGCCGCCCATCTCGGTGGTGTCGGTCATCATCACGTTGAAGGTCGCCATGTCGGGCCGTGCGCAGCCGTCGCGCATCCACGAGCCGTAGTCCTGATGCCACTGCCATACCGTGCCCTCGATGGCGGGCTTGGTGTTGATCTTGGTGTGATAGACGTAGACCGAATCGTCCTTCAGCACCTGCTGCACCGGCCGTAGCAGGCGCGGCGCGCGGACCAGGGCGCGGAACGGCTGGGAGCGGGTCGCGCCGTCATTTTCGTGCACGCGGAAGATGGTGCGCACGCCGCCGGTATGCTCGCGCACGACCTCCTCGCTCTCCACCTGACTGAGACGCGCCACCTCGCGGCGCAGTACCGCGACCTCGCTGCGGGCAAAGAGGTCCGGGAAGACCAGGAAACCGTCGCGATCGAACTGTTCGATCTGTTGGGCGCTCAATTCCATACGAATCCTCCTTGGAGGAGACGCTAACTTACACGTCCATCACGTAGTAGACCTTTTTCTCGCGACGCATGCCCAGACGGTCATAGAACCGTTGCGCGCCGGCATTGTCCTCGCCGGTCGTCCATAGGACGCGCGTGTCGCCGCGGCTTTTGGCCAGCGCGCGAATGGCCTCGATCAGCTTCTCGCCAACACCCGCAGAGCGAGCGGAAGCGGCGACGTAAAGTTCCTTGAGATAGAGGCCGTGCGTCAGCAGCGGTCCGGGAAAGTAGGGGTTGAGGACGGCGAAACCCGCCAGCTTGCCGCCATCGTCGGCCACCAGGCAGAGCGTGCCGCACGCCGGATCGAGCAGGAAGGCGGCTCCTTCGGCGCCCGCCCCCGCGCGTACGGGATTGCCGTAGTGCCGTTCATGGTCCTCCAGGAGAAGGGCCAACTGGGCATCGTCGCCTGCTTTTGCGTGCCTGATCTGCATGGCGGCTCGTCTAACACCGCTGGCAGGCAGCGGCAAAGCCCGTCAAAATCCGACGCAACGGACCAATCGGGACGGAAATGCGGGTCTTCACCTTGCTGGCGATGGGCTTGTGGCTCGGCAACGCGCCTCTCATGGCGCAGCCGACGTCGGCCGGCGCGCCCGATCCCCAGGCGGTCGAGGACCTGGTTGCGGCGAGCCGTGTGCTGGCCGATCTCGGCGTGGTCGACGGCTTCGGCCATGTCTCGGTGCGGCACGACAAGGATCCCAACCGTTTCCTGATGTCGCGCAGCATGGCGCCGGCGCTGGTCAAGGCGGACGACGTCCTCGAGTTCGACCTCGACGGCGTGGCGGTCGACGCCAAGGGCCAGGCTGTGTTCCTCGAGCGCTTCATCCACAGCGAGATCTACAAGGCGCGGCCCGATGTGAAGGCCGTCGTGCACAGCCATTCGCCGTCGGTGATTCCGTTCGGCGTGTCGAAGACGCGCCTGCAGCCGATCTATCACATGAGTTCGTTCATGGGTGTCGACGTGCCGGTGTTCGAGATCCGCGACGTCGAGGGCCCGGGCAGCGACCTCCTGGTGCGCAACCGGAAGCTCGGCGCCGCACTGGCCAAGGTGCTGGAGGACAAGACGGTGGCGCTGATGCGCGGGCACGGTTCGGTGACGGTCGGCACCTCGCTGCCGCAGGTCGTGTTCCGCGCCTACTATGCCGAGATGAATGCGCGCCTGCAGTCCGAAGCGATCAAGCTCGGCGAGGTGACGTATCTGACGCCCGAAGAGGCGGCGGCGGCCGCCAAGACCAACGATGCGTTGGTGATGCGGCCATGGGAAGTGTGGAAACGAAAAGCAATGAAGCCCGAGTAGGAGCGGACGACAATGGACGGCGTGGTGAACATCGAAGACCTGCGCAAGCTCGCCAAGAAGCGGCTGCCCAAGATTGCCTATGACTTCATCGAAGGTGGCACCGACGATGAGGTCGGCCTGGTCACCAATGAGCAAGCTTTTCGCAAGGCACGCATCGTGCCGCGCTACCTGGTCGACGTGTCGGTGCGCGACCAGTCGACGACCTTGTTCGGCCGGAACTATTCCAGCGTGATCGGTATCGCGCCGACCGGGCTTGCCGGGCTGTTCCGTCGCGGCGCCGATCTGATGCTGGCCGAGGCGGCGCGCGACGCCAACGTGCCCTTCATCATGTCGGGCTCGAGCACCGGGTCGATCGAGGCTCTCGGCAAGCTCGCTCCCGACCACGGCTGGTACCAGCTCTATTCCGCCAAGGACCAGGCGATCTCCGAGGACATGATCAAGCGAGCGGGCGATGCCGGCCTGAAGACCCTGGTCTTCACCGTCGACGTGCCCGAGGGATCCAACCGCGAGCGCAACACGCGCAACGGCTGGGGCCGGCCGCTCAAGCTCACCTGGAAGACCAAGTTCGAGGCCCTGCGACATCCGGCGTGGATGATGGAATGGATGAAGCACGGCACGCCCTACTTCGACAATTGGGCGAAGTACGCCGGGGACGGCGCCGATGCGGAGAAGATCGCCGATCTCGTCGGCTACCAGAACCGCGCGCCCATGACCTGGAAGCATGTCGAGCGCTATCGCGAACTGTGGAAGGGCAATTTCGTGCTGAAGGGGATCATGCACCCCGACGATGCGATCCGCGCCCATTCGCTGGGCGTCGACGGCCTGATGGTGTCGAACCACGGCGCGCGCCAGCTCGACAATGCGCCCTCGCCGCTGGAAGTGCTGCCGGCGATCAACAGCGCCGTCGGCGACAAGATGACCCTGATGCTGGACGGCGGCGTGCGCCGCGGCCTCGACGCCCTGATCGCGATCTGCATGGGCGCCAAATTCGTGTTCGTCGGCCGGCCGACGCTCTATGGTGTGACCGCGGGCGGCATCCCGGGCGCCAAGATGGCGCTCAACATCTTCCGGCGCGAGATCGACATCAGCATGGCGCAGATGGGCGCCCCCAAGATCTCCGACCTCGGCCCGCAGTTCCTGATGTGGAAGGACGAGGAGGATCTGCGCCGCAACCGGCGCTGATCGGGCGCCATGCCTGGCGCCCCGACGGTCGATTTCTATCTCGGGCTCGGCAGCCGCTACTCCTACCTGGCGGCGAGCCAGGTCGAGCGAATCGAGAAGACCTACGGCTGCCGCTTCGTCTGGAAGCCGATCGCCAGCGGCGCGCTGATGGACCGCCGCGGCGGCAACCCGTTCCGCGGCAAGCCGCTCTCGGGCCAGTACGACTGGGGCTATCGCGAATACGACGCCAAGTGCTGGGCGACATACTACGGCATCCCGTTCAGGGAGCCGGTCGCGTTTCGCGTTGATCCCGACGTGCTGGCGCTGGCGTGCCTGGCGGCCGACGCGCAGGGGGCGCTGGTGCCGTGCTGCCGCCTGCTGCAACGGCTGATCTTCGTCGATGGCATGGCGATCGATGATGCGGCGATCGCGGGCCTTGCCAGCCGCCTGGGGCTGGACGAGGCCGCTTTCCGACGCGACGTCGTGGCGCCGGCGACGCGCGCAAGGCACGACGCCTTGCTCGAGGAGGCCACCAAACGCGGCGCGTTCGGCGTGCCGACCTTCTTCTTCGGGCAGCAGATGTTCTGGGGCAACGACCGCCTGGTCTTGTTGGAGGCTGCGTTGAGCGGTCGGCACCCTGCTTGACGGACCCTGCCGGTCGGGGCACGTGGGGGCATGCCTTCGTGGAAGCCTGCGTTTCTGCGCCTGCTGGAAGAAGCCGCCGTGCCGGGCGCGGCGGCGGCGCTCGTGGAGGCCAACCGGACCGACTTCGTGAATGGCGGCGTGCGCGGCGGGTCTGCCGCAGCGCCGGTCGACGAGTTCACGGTGTTCGATGCGGCATCGCTCAGCAAGCCGGTCTTCGCTCATGTCGTGCTGCAGCTGGTCGACCGCGGCCAGTTAGGTCTGGACACTCGGGTCGAGGAATGCCTTCCGGGCTACCTGCGGGGCGACGATCGATCGAAGTCGATCACCGTTCGCCATCTCCTCAGCCACAGCGGCGGCCTGCCGAACTGGCGAAATGCCGACTATCCGTTGCGTACCTGGTTTCAGCCGGGCGAGCGCTTCAGCTACTCCGGCGAGGGCTATCTCTATCTTCAGCGTGTCATCGAATCCGTCACGGGCGAGAGCCTCGAAGCCCTGGTGACGCGTCTGGTGCTCGAACCGCTTTCCATGGAGCGCACGAGCTTCATCTGGAGGCCTCGCTTCGACGACAACAGGGCGCGGCTGCACGATGCCTTCGGCATGCCTGCGCTCGGCAACAAGCCCGCCGAAGCCAATGCAGCATGGTCGCTACAGACCTGCACCGCCGACTACGCGCGTTTCCTGCGGGCCGTGCTGGCGGGCTCACGCCTTGGGAGCGAGACGTCAAGGCTCTGGCTGTCGCCACAGGTCGAGGTGAAGCATCCTGGCATCCAATGGCTCGAGCCGAGCGCCGAGGACCTTGCCACCGGCGTGGCGTGGGGACTTGGCTGGGGTCTGGAGCCCGGCGCCGGAACGTTCTTCCACTGGGGCGACAACGGCCCCTTCACGGCTTTCACCTTGGCCAAGCCGCAAGAGGGCAGGGCGTTCGTCGTGTTCACCAACGCCGCGTCGGGCATGTCGATCATGCCCGAGCTGTTGGCGAGCATGTTTCCGGGCGACCACCCTTCGTTGCGGTGGCTCGGCTATGTTGCGAACGACGCTCCGGTGCGGCGCCTGTTTCGTGCCGCACTCCTTCACGGTGTCGAAGCGACGTGGCCAGAGATGCAGCGTAGCGAGCTCACACCGGCGGAGCTGAGATGGATTGTCCAGGGGCTGAATGCCAGGGGGCTGGAAAGAGAAAGCAGTTGGCTGCGTGTTAGATCGACATCGGCTCCGGGGCATTCGCCATGAACGCCTCAGTCCTCGTCATCGTCGGGATATTGCTCGGGCGCCGTGCCGACTGACGTCACGAGGCGCGGATAGCGCGTCTTGGGAGCCATCTCGCCAGTGGCCTTCGCCTCGATCATGAAGCGCCAGTCATCGCCGTAGTCGAACACGAACAGCATCTTCTTGCCGGGCGCGCCGAAGACCTGTGCCACTGTCGTTCGTTCGACGCTGCCGGCGTCGCTGTCCCCGTCTTCCATGTCGGCGAACAGCTCATATCGTTCGCCCTTGTGGCTGTACGGGTTCTTGACGTCGCTATAGTAGCCGAATGCATGGTCGAACTCGAAATCGAAGGCCATGATGATCGCCTCCGCCAGGGCAGAAAGCGACTTGCTGCCTTCGATTTCGATCTCGCGATAGACCTTGGGCTTGAACGACGCACGCAGCACGTGCGTCGTTGGTGCCGCCGAGCCTGCCCGGGGCTTCAGTGTACGACCTCGAACAGGCCGGCGGCACCCATGCCGCCGCCGATGCACATCGTGACGACGACGTTCTTGGCCTTGCGGCGGCGGCCCTCGATCAGGGCGTGGCCGGTGCAGCGCGCGCCGGTCATGCCGAACGGATGGCCGATCGAGATCGAGCCGCCGTTGACGTTCAGCTTCTCGTTGGGGATGCCGAGCTTGTCGCGGCAGTACAGGACCTGCACGGCGAAGGCCTCGTTCAGCTCCCAGAGGTCGATGTCGTCCATCTTGAGCCCGAAGCGCTTGAGCAGCTTGGGGATCGCGTAGACCGGGCCGATGCCCATCTCGTCGGGTTCGCAGCCGGCCACGACCAGGCCCTTGTAGATGCCGAGCGGCTTCAGGCCGCGCTTGGCGGCTTCGGCGTCGCTCATGACGACCGCGGCCGAGGCGCCGTCGCTAAGCTGGCTGGCGTTGCCTGCGGTGATCCACTTGTCGGCGCCCATCACCGGCTGCAGCTTGGCGAGGCCCTCGATGTTCGTGTCGGGACGGTTGCCCTCGTCCTTGGCGAGCTTGACCGTCTTCTTCGACACCTCGTTGGTGTTTTTGTCGGTGACCAGCATCGTGGTTTCCATCGGCACGATCTCGTCGTCGAACTTGCCGGCCTGCTGGGCCGCTGCGGTGCGCAGCTGGCTCTGCAGCGAGTACTCGTCCTGGTACTGGCGGCTGATGTTGTAGCGGGCGGCCACCGTGTCGGCGGTCTGGATCATGGTGTGGTAGATGCCCGGCACGTGCTCCTGCACCCACGGATTGATCAGGCGGTTCTTGTTGCCGCCCGGCGGGCTCTGGATCAGCGAGACGGATTCCAGGCCGCCTGCGATCATCACCGGCACCTTGTCGACCAGCACGCGCTGGGCCGCCATCGAGATGGTCTGCAGGCCCGACGAGCAGAAGCGGTTCACGGTCACGCCCGAGACGCTGACCGGCGCACCGGCGCGCATCGCCGAGACGCGGGCGACGTTGGATCCCTGCGTGCCTTCCGGCGCGGCGCAGCCCAGGATCACGTCCTCGACTTCGGCGAGATCGACCTTGGCGCGCTCGGCGGCGTGCTTGATGACATGCGCGCCCATCTCGGCGGCATGGGTGTCGTTGAAGGCGCCGCGAAAGGCCTTGCCGATCGGCGTGCGGGCGGTTGAGACGATGACGGCATCAGCCATGGTGTTCCTCCTGAATTAACTGTCGTAGCCCAAAAAACACTTTCCGTCGCCCTGAGCGTAGCCACGCGAAGCGTGGCGAAGTCGAAGGGCCTTCTCTCTGCCGGGTGATGCCGGGTCGTGGATAGAAGGCCTCTCCGCGCGGCCCTTCGGGCCTTGGTCGAGGCGACGGCTTCTCTCAAACCGTAGAGAACTTCTTGTCTTCCTGCACCAGCTTCTTGAGCAGCGGCGCCGGCTCCCAGAACGGGTCGCCGGAAGCGTCGCGGTACTTGAGCAGGGCGTCGTGGATCTTCTTGAGGCCCACGACGTTGTCGGCCCACCACATCGGGCCGCCGCGATAGACCGGCCAGCCGTAGCCGTTGACCCAAATCACGTCGATATCGAGCGAGCGCTGGGCCATGCCCTCGGCCAGGATCTTGGCGCCCTCGTTGACCATGGGATAGAAGCAGCGCTCGAGGATCTCCTGGTCGGAGATGGCGCGGCGCGTGATGCCGAGCTTCTTGGAGGTCTCCTCGATGATCTGCTCGACCTCGGGGTCGGGGATCGGCGTGCGGTCCGGCAGATTGTACTTGTAGTAGCCGGCGCCGGTCTTCTGGCCGAAGCGGCCGAGTTCGCAGATCGCGTCGGCGATGTAGCCCGTGTAGCGGACGTTGCGCTGCTCCTTCTCCTTCTTGCCCTGGCGGATGCGCCAGCCCACGTCGTTGCCGGCGAGGTCGCTCATCGCGAACGGGCCCATCGGGAAGCCGTAGTCGTAGACCACCTTGTCGACCTGCTGCGGGAGGGCGCCTTCCTCCAGCATGTAGGCCGACTGGATGCCGCGCTGGCGCAGCATGCGGTTGCCGACGAAGCCCTCGCAGACGCCGACCAGCACCGGGATCTTGCCGATCTTCTTGGAGAGCGACATCACCGTGGCGATGACGTCCTTCTCGGTCGCCTCGCCGCGCACGTTCTCGAGCAGCTTCATGACGTTGGCCGGCGAGAAGAAGTGCATGCCGATCACGTCGCCCGGCCGTTTGGTGTAGTTGGCGATCTGGTTGACGTTCAGGCCCGAGGTGTTGGTCGCGAGGATGGCGCCCGGCTTGGCGACCTCGTCGAGCTGCTTGAAGACGCCTTCCTTCACTTCCATGGTCTCGAACACCGCCTCGATGACGACGTCGGCATCCTTGAGGTCGTCGTAGGAGAGCGTGGGCTTGATCAGCGCCATTCGCTTGTCGACGTCCTCGGCCTTCATGCCGCCGCGCTTGGCGGTGTTCTCGTAGTTGGTGCGGATGGTTTTCAGCCCGCGGTCGAGCGCTTCCTGCTTCACCTCGAGCAGTGTCACGGGGATGCCGGCATTGGCGAAGTTCATGGCGATGCCGCCGCCCATGGTGCCGGCGCCGATAATGCCGGCGGTCTTGATCTCGCGCTGCGGCGTGTCGGCCGGCACGTCCTTCACCTTCGCCGCTTCGCGCTCGGCGAAGAAGTAGTAGCGCTGCGCCGCCGATTCCGACGACGTGACGAGCTCGACGAACAGCTCGCGCTCGCGCTTCATGCCCTCGTCGAACGGCAGCTCGACGGCGGCCTGCACGCATTTGATGATGTTCCACGGCGCCTTGAAGCCGCGGGCGCGGCGGGCGATCGCCTTCTCGGTCTCAGCGAACAGATCGGGCGATTCCAAGGTCACGGCGAGGTCGCGCACGCGCCGCCGCGGGGCGTTCTGCGCCACCAGCATCTGGGCGTGGGCGACGGCGCCCTTCAGCAGGTCGTCTTCGACGATGGCGTCGACGATGCCCTTGTTCTTGGCTTCGGGAGCGGGGATGTGACGGCCCGAGATGACGGCGTCGAGCGCGTACTTGGCACCGGTGAGCCGCGGCAGGCGCTGCGTGCCGCCGGCGCCGGGCAGCAGGCCGAGATGGACCTCGGGCAGGCCCATGCGCGTCGAGGGCAGCGACACGCGATAGTGCGCACCCAGTGCCGTCTCCAGGCCGCCGCCCAGCGGCGTGCCGTGCAACGCCGCCACGACGATCTTGGGGCAGTTCTCCAGGGTGGCGATGACGTCGTTGAGGTTGGCGCCCTGTGGCGGCTTGCCGAACTCGCGGATATCGGCGCCGGCGATGAAGGTGCGGCCGCCGCCGATCAGCACGATGGCGTCGACATCGGGATCCTGGGCGAAGGCCTCCACGCCTTCCTTGATGCCGTCGCGCACGGCGGCGGCCAGCGCATTCACGGGCGGATTGTTGACGGTGAGGATGCCGATGCGCCCCTCGGTGGAGCGCAGCACTGCGTCGGTCATGGCGTTCTTCCCTGAAATCAGAGACGTTGAGGTTGGTCTCTCTTAGCAACAGGCGGGCGCCCCGCCCAGCGGCCAAAGGTTCCGCCGTGCGGCCGTTTTCCGTCATCCCGAGCGAAGCCGCCCGAAGGGCGGCGTAGTCGAGGGACCTCGTCTTGTCGCTGGTGCAGCAAAGACAAGGTCCCTCCGCTTCGCCTCGCTACGCTCGGCTCCGGTCGGGATGACGACATCGCTAGCGCCGCGCGAGATCGCGCAGGACGAGGCCTTGGCTGTCGTCGGACGGACGCGCGGAATTCGGGCCCATCGCCCGACGACCGTGCTCGATGACGCAGACATGCGAATAAAGATTGGCCAGCCACTGCCGGCCCTCCGCGGTCATGTTCAGGGCCTGGACCGCCTCGCCCAGGAAGGGTTCGACCTTGGACCAGAAGAACCGGGGATAGTGATCGGCCACGTCGGCCGGCGTGGCGTAGCCCAGGCGCTTGTTGACCCCGATCTCCTCGAACTCGTGGAACAGGGCATTGAGCTTGCGGGGATAGAGCGGGTCGCTGAGCTGGCCGATGAGATCGGCGGCGCGGACGAATGCCGCCTCGGTGTCGGTCTCGGCGTGATCTTCGTCGTCCGGCACCGGAAAGCGCGTGAGCTCGATGTTGCGCGCCAGCCGGTCGGGCTCGATCAGCGGATTGAAGGTGAAGCGCTCGCGCACGCAGATCTTCGAACGGTCGACATGGTAGGGCGCCAGGGCCGCATCCGAGGCGCCGCGCGGCAGCTCGATCATGTCGCCCTTCTCGTTGGCGACGAAACGATGCTCGGTGTCGGCCCGGCAAATGCCGCGCAGATAGCCGATGTCGTGCAGCAGGGCCGCCAGCACGACGTGCAGCCACATGTCGGGCGGGACGTCGGTGCGCAGCCGCCGGCCGCGCAGGATGTCCTGCGCCACCAGCGTCACCAGGGCGGTGTGCTCGGCGGTGTGATAGAGCGCATCGCTGAGCGACAGGCGTTCGATCACCAGCCGCGCCGCCTCGCCCAAAAGCTCGGCCTGCGGCGACACCGCGCGGCCGTAGCTGCGCACGAACGTTTCGATGAGGCGGTCAGCCAGCGAATCGGCCAGCAGGGAAGAAGTCTGGAGCATTATCGGTTCCGCCGGACGGTCGGCTGAGGGTGACGATGGACGAACGGCCAGGAGCCGACGACAGGATAGTAAATGGGCACATAGACCGGTTGGATGACAATCTGCGGTTCCGGCGGCGGCTCGTACCATGGCGTCGGCGGCGCGCTGCTGCCGCGCAGGACGACGACCGGCGAGGGCGAGGCATCGTCGGCGAGGGCAGGGCTTGCGATGACGATCAGCGCAAGCAGCAGGCTGGCAAGGCGCATCGTGGCCTCATCATAGCGGACGGTTCCGCCCAGCGGTAAGCAATCACGCTAGGGCGTTTTCCATCCGAATGGAACCGCGAGCGGCTCCATTCGGATGGAAAAGCACGCCACGGCTATGCTGATTAGACAGGCACATTCCGTTCGGCTGATCCAGCCGAACGGAATGTGCTCTAGCACTGTCGGGTCGCAGTCGCTATGCATCGCCGCGCAAAATGAACTCACGAGGATGACAGAGCAATGACGACGACGAGACGTACCCTTCTTCGCGCCACCGCTGGCTTCGCCGTCGCAAGTCCCGCCATCGTCCCGGAAATCGTGAGGGCCCAGCCGGCGTGGCCTGCCAAGCCCATCACCATCGTGGTGAACTTCCCGGCCGGCGGCCTCACCGACGGCATCGCCCGTTCGTTCGGGCAGCACGTGCAGCAGTCGACCGGGCAGCAGGTCATCATCGACAACAAGCCCGGCGCCAGCGGCAATATCGGCGCGGCCCTGGTCGCCCGCGCGCCGGCCGACGGCTACACCTTCCTGCACTCGGTCTCGAGCACGCTGGTGCAGAACCGCGTGATGTTCAAATCGCTGGGCTTCGACCCGGACAAGGACTTCACCATCGTCTCGGGAACCTCGTCGGGCGTGCTGCCGGTCGTGGTGCACAAGTCGGTGCCGGTCGGCAACCTCAAGGAGCTCGTCGAGTACGCCAGGAAGAACAAGGTGAACTTCGGTTCGTGGGCGCTGGGCTCCTCGGCGCATGTCTTCGCCCAGGGTCTGAATCAGAAGTACGGGCTCAACATGGAGGTCGTGACCTACAAGGGCGAGGCGCCGATGTGGCAGGACATGGGGGCGGGCCAGCTGCAGGCCGCCATGGGCAGCCCGCAGGCCTTCAATGCCCTGCTGGTCAAGGGCGAGATCAAGCCGATCGCGGCACCCAGCCGCGTGCGCGCCGGCAAGCTGCCTGACGTGCCGACCTCGATCGAGCAGGGTTTTACCGACGACTCCTTCGTGGTGCGCGGCTGGCTGGCGCTCGCCGCACCCGCGGCGACGCCCAAGCCGGTGGTGCAGAAGATGTCCGACCTCTGGGTGGCCGCTGCCGATTCCGAGCCCGGCCGCAAGATGATGGAGAGCTTCGGGCTCACCGAGAAGCCGCTGAACCACGAGGAGGTCATGAAGGATTACGAGGTCCTCAAGGCCACCGTCATCCCGCGCATCGTGGCGCTCGGCATCACGCCGGAGTAGGCTTCCAGGCGGCCGGCGCGTAGCGTCGCCGGCCGCAATGCCCAAAACAATCCACCAGGGAGTGAACCATGCGTATCACTCGTCGTCATCTGGCCGCCGCCGGCGCACTGGCGCTCGCCGCTCTGCCAGCGATTGCCCCAATCACCGCTCGGGCCGAATCCGCCGACGAGGCGGCGGTCGCCAAGGCTGTGGACGATCTCACCAAGGCGATGATCGCCGCCGATCGCGCTCAGCTCGAGGCGCTGACGGCCGAAGCGCTGAGCTACGGCCACTCGGGCGGCAAGGTCGAGACCAAGAAGGAATTCATCGACGTCATCGCCGGCAAGAAGACGACCTACAAGTCGATCACCCTCACCGATCCGGTCGTCAGCGTCGCCGGCAACAACGCCATCGCCCGCCATACCTTCGCCGCCGAAGTCGAGGCGGGAGGCCAGGCGAGCTCACCCAAGATCGGCGTCATGCAGGTCTGGGTGAAGGACGGCGGCAACTGGAAGCTCTTGGCTCGCCAGGCGTTCCGGACTTCCTGACCGGGCCGGCCGCGCTGACAATTATCGATGGCATCCACTGGCCGGGTGTGCTCGTTATCCAGGAACTCGACATCGGCGCCTTTGGAACATGAATTGGGGGTGTTTGAGCAGATGAGCAAGCGTCCCCGTATCGAAGGCTACGCCATTGTCAGCCGCGAAGGCATGATCGCCAAATCCGACGGCTCCTTTCCCGAGGAGCTGAAGATCCCGGCTGACCAGGAATTCTACCAGGAGTCGCTCGACCGGGCGTCGGCGGTCGCCAACGGCCGGCATTCGGCCGAGGGCGGGCCCAAGGAGAAGAGCCGCAAGCGCATCGTCCTCAGCCGCCAGGTGCATCGCATCGTGCACGATCCCAGGAACGCCAATGCCATTCTTTGGAATCCCGCGACGGCGCCGTTCGAGGAAGCTTGGCTGAAGCTCGGCCTGGAGGATGGCATCCTGGCGGTCGTGGGCGGCACCGACGTGTTCGGCCTGTTCCTGACCATCGGCTACGACGCCTTCTACCTGACGCGGGCGTTGGCCAGCGTACCGCGCGGCCGGCCGGTCTTTCCCGGCGTCGGGCATGACGTTCCGGCCGAGGAGCCATTGAAGAAGCATGGGCTTGTGCTCAAGAGCACGCGCATGCTCGATCCGGTGAGCGAGACCGCGGTTCAGGAATGGGGACCGAAATGAGCAGCCAGCCGACCATCGCCCGCATCTGGCGCGGCCGTGTCCGTCGCGAACGTGCCGACGAGTACGAGAAGTACAATTACGCCGTCGGCATCAAGCCTCTGATCGAGAAGGCGCTGGGCGTGCAGACATTCCGCGAGGACCGCGAGACCGAGAGCGAGTTCATGACCATCTCCTACTGGGAGGACATCCCGGCGATGGCCCGCTTCACCGGCCGCGATCCCACCGACATCCATCATCTCGACCGCGATCCGGAGTTCCTGATCGAGCTGCCCAAGTCGGTGCAGATCATCCGCCTGCTCACCAGCCACGGAAAGACAGGGTAGCGCTGGGGGCGCGCCACTGGAGTGGCGCGTCATATTCGGACCGCGGGCGTCCCGCCCGCCTCATGATTCATGAGCGGGCGGGACGCCCGCGGTCCGAATCATGAGAAGACGCGCCACTGGAGTGGCGCGCCCCCGGCTCAGAACTCCACCACCATCCCGTCGTGCGCGGCCTCCAGGGCGATCTCGCTCTGGCGGCCCAGAAGCTCGGCGCTCATGTGGGTGACGATGGTGCGTTTGGCGCCGATCTCGGGCAGGTGGCGGGCGAGCGTCGAATAGTCGATGTGGTACTTCATCACCTTGTCGAAGAAGTAGGCCTCGCAGATGAAGAGGTCGGCATCGCGTCCCGCCGGGATCAGCTCCTCGACCCATTCGGTGTCGCCCGAATAGGTCAGCACCTTGCCCTCGGTCTCGATGCGCAGCGCATAGGACGGCGCGCCGCTGAAATGCTTCATCAGGTAGGGCGTGACGGCGAGTCCGTTCAGCTCGACGCGCTCGTGGAGGGCCAGCTCCCGCACCTCCAGCGCGAATTTGCGCTGGACCTTGGTCGAGCCTGCGAACATCGCCTCCATGACGATGTCCAGCCGTTCGCGAAAGCCCGGCGGGCCGGCCAGCGTGAGCGGCGCCGTGCGACGGCTGACGAGCTGGGCATCGAGCAGGAAGAAGGGCAGGCCGGCGAAATGGTCGCCATGCAGATGGCTTACCAGCACCGTCGAGACGGCGTTGGGCTCGACCTGCCACTTGCGGATCGCCACCATCGAGGAGGCGCCGCAATCGACCAGCACGTTGCCTTGGCCGGCGCGCTCCAGGTGAAAACAGGTGTTGAACCGGCCGCCGCTGCCGAAGGCGTCGCCGGAGCCTAGGAATGTGAGGTGCATGCGCCACAGGCTACACCGTCCGCCTGATTGAAGGTGGCTTTTCTCACACATCTTTAAGTTGTATGATCCTATGGTGTTCTAGCCGGCAAAGGCCTTGGGGGTACCTGTCGGCGAGGCTTGGGGGAGCCGCATGGATACGATCTTCGAGGTATTGGGGAAGGCATTTTCCTGGCTGGGCGCCGTTCTCGGTCCGATCAACGAGCGGATAAATGACGCCCTGCGGGAGTGGACCGACTTCGACTTTGCCCAGACGACGCTGCTTCCGGCGATCTTCCTCGTCGTTGCCGGCGGCGCGTTTGTCTTCATAGGGTGGGCGCCGCGTGCCGGCTTGGACGCGGTGGTCACCTGGGCACTGTACACGAGCTCGGACTGGCCGGTGATATGGCTGGGTCTCGTCATCCTGGCCGTGATCATCCTGTGCGGGCTGCTGCTGATCGGTGGCCATTGGCTGCTGCTGAAGCTCTGGATGCTCATGCCTCTGGGCAGGATGAGTCGGTATGAGCTGCCATACATCGACTATGAGCGTGTCAACGCGGTGTTGGCTTCGGCCCGCGACAACCTGGCCAAGGCGAAGGAGGCGCGCGAAGCAGAAGTACGAAAAGGCATTGCCGCGCGCAGAGGCAAGCCGGCGGCCGAGGGCTTGAAGCCGCTGCAGGCCAAGGTCGACGAGTGCACGGTATTGACGGCGAACGTCGAACTCGCCGCTGCCGCGTTTCACGGACCACCGGTCGGAGTCGCGAGCCCCGCCGCGGCCACGGCCGGTGCGGCAAAAGCGAAGGATGAGGAAAAAACAAAGAAAGAGGACGATACGGTCGGATCGACCGGGAAGATCTTCGCGGCGATGATCGAAGGTCTTCGCCCCGGTTACGTCCAGGAAATCCTCGCGCTTTCGGCCACTGTCGGGAAATTTCAAACCGGCTTCTTTGCCGCAATCGACGACATCGTGAAGGCCGTCGAGACGACGACATGGGACGCCGAGTTCCTGGACGCGCTCGACGGCCAGCTCAAACAGCTTCAAGGGTTTGCCAACCGTGTTGCAGGAGCCTTGTCGAAACGCTTCGGAGAAGACTCCTGGCTGCCCGACGACGCCTGGAAGTCGCGTGTCTACGCCAATTCGCTCGCCTTCAACCTGGCTGGGACCACGCTGGAACGGTGGAGGGATCGCGGGCCGGTCAACAAATGGCTGGAAAGGAGGAAAGCCGAGACAAAAGCGGCGGCCGGTACGGACTTCGAGAGCAAGGAATGGCGCGACCTTCTCGAGCGGTTGCGAAAGAGCCGGTCCAGCATCGTCACCTTCACGACGCTGGCGTCGGTCCTTGTCGTCTGGGCTCTGGCCGGACTGGTGGCTTGTTTCTCGGTCGCCGGGCAATTCACGGGCCTTGCCCACTGGCTTTGGGCTGTCTTGTTCTCGGCGATTGTTCTCGGCCTTGTGCTCGTCGGCATCGTCAAGGTCTTCATCGAGCCGATTGTCATTCATGCTTTCTACGTGTCGATCGTCGAGGGCCGGCTTCGCAACAAGCTGGGCGCCGCGCCACAGGTTGCGCCGGGACGGCTGGTCCGTTTGCTCCGGCGGCTTTCGATGCCTGTCGTGGCCATAGCCGGATTCACGGCTGCAGCAGCCATCGTCGTCCTGCCGGCGACGCTCTACTGGATCGTCTCCGGAGCCTATGGATTGGACAATCGCCTGGTCGTCGTTGCGGCGCGCGATCTCGGAAGGAATGAAGGAATAACCAGGCGGAACATGTCGGACCTGGTGGACGTCGTCTGGCGCCCCTGTACGCCCACGCCGGCACCTTGGGCCGAAGTCAGTCCGGCGCGCCTCGTCGGCACGTTCATGATACGGGCATGCGGCGTAGGCAAGGCGTTTGCCGCCGCCGATCTCGTCGTCCGTCCGCAAGACGCTGCAGTCGGCAATCCTCCCGCCGCGGGCGTGGCCTGCAAGGGGGAGCCGTTCGCGGAGAGCCGCCCCGAGCCTTCGCCGCCGCCGCTCGAGGCGATGTGCCGAACGACCGTCAATGCGCCGGCCAAGCCCGAAAAGGGCACATCGGCTCAGCCGACGGTCGTGAACGTGGACTTGAACAAGCTCGTGGCAGCCGTCGCCGACGGCGACAAGCACACTCAGGAATCGCTGGCCAACATCGTCAAGGCGATCGATGCGCTGCGCGATGCCGCAAGCGATCTCAACGTCAAGGTCGATATCAAGCCTGAAATCATCGCCAAGTTGGAAGCGCTGATACAGATCCTGATCGGCAGGAAGCCGGAAGGGCCCATTGGAACGCCGCACCACATCGGCACCGTGTATTTCAACTTTGCCTGCGAGGATCTCGGCAGCGATCGCGCCTGCGCTAAACCCACCGACGGGCAGGTATCGAAGTCGCAGTCGTGTGCGAAGCTGGAGGAGACGCGGGCCCAGACGGAACTTGGCAAGCTGGCGGAGGCGATGAAGCACATCGACCCGGGGAAGACCGCGACCACCGATGTGCTGGTGGTGGGGTGGGCCGACCATGCCGGCCCGTTCGACCTGAACCGGCGCCTTGCGGCAAGTCGGGCACTCAAGATCAAGGAACGGCTGGAGGCAAAGCTGCCCGCTGGGATGAAGAATCACCTCCACCATTTCGGCATTGGCGAAGGGACGCCGGACACCGACGAGTGCGATCCCAGGCGTCGAAGGGCCGACCTCTACCTGATCCGCTCCGAATAGCGGCAGCTAGTCTAAGGCGCCTGCTCCAGGCTCGACACTTCGTTGGTGAGCGTCGTGCGCCGCATGTCGCGCACCACGGTGTGGTCGTAGCGCCGGGCGCGATGCATGGTGACGCGGTTGTCCCACATCACGAGATCGTGCAACCGCCAGACATGGGCGTAGACGAACTGGCGCTGCGTGGCGTGCTCGTTGAGGTCGCGCAGGAAGGCGCGCGCCTCGGGCACCGGCCAGCCTTCGATGCCGCCGGCGTGGCTCGCGAGATAGAGCGACAGCCGTCCCGTTCTCGGATGGCGGCGCACCAGGCGCTGGCGCACCGGCGCCCATTTCACGCGCTCCTCGTCGGTGAAGTCGGTGAAGCCCAGGATGCCGCGGGAAAAGATCTGGCTGTGCAGGCAGACGAGGTCGTGCACCTCGCGCTTGGTCGCCTCGTCGAGCGCATCGTAGGCGGCGCGCATGTCGGCGAACTCGGTGTTGCCTCCCGCCTCCGGGATCGTGCGCGCCGACAGGAGCGAATACTTGGCCGGCACTTCCTTGAACGAGCTGTCGGAATGCCAGAGCTGGTTGCCGAGGCTGAACAGGCGGCGGCGGTCGTCGCGGGCCAGGACCTTGTTGTTCTTGTCGAGGTTGGAGATGTCGTTCAGGTCCATGCTCATGCGTCGGTCCTTCGGCGCGGCGATGTCGCCGGTGGCCTGCTCGAGCGGTCCCAGGCTGCGGCTGAAGACGAGCTGCTGCTCGTCGTCGATGTTCTGGTCGTGGAACACCAGCACGCCGAACTCGTCCATGCCGGCATGGACGGCGGCGACCTCGTCGGGCGTGAGCGGCTTGCGCAGGTCGAGGCCGGACACTTCGCCGGCGAAGAAGGCGCGGCTGACGGGATCGATGGGCTTGATGGTGACGGTCATGCCGCAAGCCTAGCGTGAACGTCGACGAACGGCGAGGCGGAGGTGCCACATTTTGGTATCCTTGTCCGGCATGCAGCACAACGATCGGGGTCGAGCACCCGTCACCAAGGCCGAGCTCTTCCTCGGTTTTCTCAAGATCGGCCTTTTGGGCTTCGGCGGCGTCGGGCCCTGGGTGCGCCATGTCATCGTCGAGGAGCGCCGCTGGCTCACCGACCGGGAGTTCGCGGAGATCCTGGGAGCGGGGCAGATCCTGCCCGGGCCGAACACGACCAACGCCGCCGTCTTCATCGGCGATCGCTTCCAGGGACTTCCAGGCGTGCTGGCCTGCCTGCTCGGCATGATGGCGATGCCGCTGGTGATCGTGACGTCGCTGGCCGTGGTCTATGACCGGCTCGCCTCCGTGCCCGAGGTCAATGCCGGCCTGACCGGCGCCGCCGCCGCCGCGGCCGGCCTCGTGCTCGGCACGGCGCTGAAGATGATCCGCAACATCCGGCCCGGGCCGGCCGCCTGGTTGGTCATCACCCTGGGATTCGCGGCCGTCGCGGTGTTCCGCTGGCCGCTGGTGCCGGTCGTGATCGGGCTGGTGCTGGTGGCGATCGGGCTCGCGATGCTGCGGCGTCCCGCATGACCGGTGTGCTGGCCGAACTGGCGCGGACCTTCGCCGCGCTCTCCCTGGTGTCGATCGGCGGCATCAACGTGCTGCTGCCCGAGATCCAGCGCCAGGTCGTCGACGTCCATGGCTGGATGACGGACGCAGCCTTCGCCCACACTTTCGCCATCGCGAGCGCCGCGCCCGGACCCAACGTCATCGTCGTGAGCCTGATCGGCTGGCAGGTCGCCGGCCTGCCGGGTCTCCTGGTCGCCACGATCGCCATCATGGCCCCGTCCTGCCTGCTCGCCTTCGTCGCGGCGCGGATGCTCGGCCGCTGGTCGGGCAACAAGGTGGTGGCGATCCTGCGCGACGCCCTGGTGCCGGTCGGCCTCGGCCTCATGCTGGCGAGCGGCGCCGCGATGATGCGGAACCTCGACCGCGACATGGTGACGGTGGCTATCAGCCTCGCCACCGCGGCCTTCGTCGTCTTCAGCCGGCGCAATCCCCTGTGGGCGCTGGCCGCCGGCACGATCGCGAACATCATAACGTTGCATATTGGCTAGTTGACAGGGCCTGTTGGCAGCGTACACTTGAACAGTTGTTCAAATGTCCAAGACCAAGAAGACCGTCCTGTCCGATGACCATGCTGCCGCGCTCGCCGACCTGTTCCGGCTGCTGGGCGATCCGACGCGGCTGCGCATCGTGGTCTCGTGTTTGCGCACGCCGCTTGCGGTTTCCGACATCGCCGAGCGGCTCGATCTTTCGGTGTCACTGGTCAGCCACCACCTGCGTTTGTTGAAGGGCGCACGCCTGGTGAGGGCCGACCGGCAGGGCAAGCAGGTCTACTACGGCGCCGACGATGCCCACGTGCGGCGCATGGTCGAGGACATGGTCGTCCATATCGCGGAGCATTGAGATGAGTGCACATTGCTGCGGTCACGGTCACGATCACGGGGCGGCGTCGCCCGTCTATCGCCGTGTCCTGTGGATCGCGCTGGCGGTCAATCTGGCCATGTTCGCGGTCGAGATCGGTGCCGGCCTCGCCGCGCAGTCGGCCTCGCTGTTGGCCGATTCACTCGACTTTCTGGGCGACGCCGCCAACTACGGCCTGGCCCTCTTCGTGCTCGGCATGGCGCTGCAGTGGCGCGCCCGGGCCGCGCTGGTCAAGGCCGCCAGCATGGGCCTGTTCGGCCTGTGGGTCGCCGGTACCACCATCCAGCACGCGCTCGCAGGGACGGTGCCCGAGGCGCCGGTGATGGGCGCGGTCGGCGCGTTGGCGCTCGCCGCCAACCTCGGCGTCGCCGTCCTCCTCTATCGCTGGCGCGACGGCGACAGCAACATGCGCTCGGTATGGATCTGCACGCGCAACGACGCGATCGGCAACCTCGCGGTGCTGGCGGCGGCGGTCGGCGTGTTCGGCTCGGGCAGCGGCTGGCCGGACTACATCGTGGCCGCGATCATGTCGGGCCTGGCCCTGACCGGCGCGTTCCAGGTGACGCGCCAGGCGCTCGGCGAGCTGGCGCACACGCGACGTGCGGCGCCGGCCGAGTAGCTCAGGCCTTCAGGACCTCGCCGTTCACCACCGCGTCGCGATCGGCGCGGCCGGCCAGGAAGTCGAGCACGTTGCCCGCGGAATCCCAGGCCATGCGGCGCAGGCCCTCGGCGGTGCTGGCTGCGACGTGCGGCGTGACCACGAGGTTGTCGAGCTCGAGCATCGGCAGTCCCTGCACCATGGGTTCTACGCGCAGCACGTCGAGGCCGGCGGCGGCGAGGCGACCGGACCGCAGCGCCGCCTCCAGCGCCGCTTCGTCCACCAGCGTGCCGCGCGCCGTGTTGATGAGGACGGCGCCCTGCTTCATCCGCGACAGGAACGCCGCATCGACCATGCCGCGCGTCGACTCGTTGGCCGGCACGTGCACGGTCACGATGTCCGCCTGCGCCAGGCCGGCATCGCGATCGACGACGGCCTCGTATCCGGCGCCGCGGATCGTGCCGGCCGGCAGGTAGGGATCGTGCACCAGCACGCGCATGCCGAAGGCGGCGCACAGCCTGGCGACCCGGGTGCCGATGCGGCCGAAGCCGAACACCAGCACCGTCCGCCCGCCCAGCTCGAAGGTGCTGGACTGGCCGCGCACCCGCCATTCGCCGCGCCGCACCGCGGCCGATACCGGCACGACGTTGCGGGCGAGGTTCAGCATCAGCATCAGGGCGTGCTCGGCGACCGAGGCGGCGTTGGCCTCGGGCGTGATCATCAGCGCAATGCCGCGCCTGGTGAGCGCCGGCACGTCGACCAGGTCGTAGCCCACGCCGTGCCGGCAGACGACGCGCAGGCGCTCGGCCTTGGCCAGCAGCGCCTCGTCGACCGCCGTGCCGCGCACGATCAGGCCGTCGGCCCCCTGCAGCCGCTCCGCGAGCGGCGCGGCCGTGGCGGCGGCGGGATGATCGAGCGTGACGCCGGGCGCGGTGCGCAGGCGTTCGATGCCGTCCGGATGGATCGGATCGGCGACAACGATATGAGGCATCCGGGTTACGCCGTCGGCAGCTTGTAGTCCTCGAACTGCTTGCGCAGCGCGGTCTTCAGGATCTTGCCGGTGGCGCCGTGCGGGATGGCGTCGATGAACTGCACGTCGTCCGGCATCCACCACTTGGCGATCTTGCCCTCGAGGAACTTCAGGATGTCGCCCTTGGTGAGGTCGGCATCGGGCCGCTTGACCACGATCATCAGCGGTCGCTCGTCCCACTTGGGATGGGCGACGCCGATCACGGCCGCCTCGGCGACGCCGGGGCAGCCCATGGCGGCGTTCTCGAGGTCGATGGAGCTGATCCATTCGCCGCCCGACTTGATCACGTCCTTCGAGCGATCGGTGATCACCACCGACCCGTCGGCCTCGATCTTGCAGACGTCGCCGGTGTGGAACCAGTCGTCCTCGACGAACTGGCTCTTGCCGTCGCCCTTCATGTAGCCCTTCACGATCCACGGACCGCGCACCACCATGTTGCCCGAGATGCTGCCGTCCATCGGCAGGTCCTCGCCGGCATCGTCGACGATCTTCATCTCGCAGCCGAACACCGGCCGGCCCTGCTTGGCGGTAATGGCGAAGCGCTCGGCGTCGGGCAGGGTGCGTTCGCCCTTGTTGAAGCGCGTCGTCGTCCCGAGCGGACTCATCTCGGTCATGCCCCAGCCCTGCACGACCTCGACGCCGTGCTCCTTCCAGAAACGCTCGATCATCGCGAGCGGCACGGCCGAGCCGCCGATCAGGGAGCGCTTGACCGACGACATCTTGAACTTGTTCTGGGCGCAGTATTCGAGCAGGGCGAGCCATACCGTCGGCACGCCGGCGCTCAGGGTCACCTGCTCCTTGTCGAGGAGCTCGTAGACGCTGGCGCCGTCGAGCTTGGGTCCGGGCAGGACGATCTTGGCGCCGCACATCGGCGCGGCGTAGATCAGGCCCCAGGCGTTGGCGTGGAACATCGGCACCACCGGCAACAGGGTGGTGTCGGGATCCATCGGAATGACCGCGCCGTTGGACGCCATCATCGAGTGGATCATCGTCGAGCGGTGCGAGTAGAGCACGCCCTTCGGATTGCCGGTCGTGCCCGAGGTGTAGCAGAGCGACGACGCCGTCTTCTCGTCGAAGGTGGGCCAGGTGAGGGTGCCCGGATTGGCCGCGATCAGCTCCTCATAGCAGAGCAGGCTGGGGATCTTGGACGAGGCCGGCATGTGCGCGCGGTCGGTCATGACCACGACGTGCTTCACGGTCTTCAGCCTGTCCCACACTCCCTCGACGATGGGCAGCAGGTTGAGGTCGACGAAGATCGCCTTGTCCTCGGCGTGGTTGGCGATGTAGGCGACGTGCTCGGGCGCCAGCCGCGGGTTGATCGTGTGCAGCACCGCGCCGATGCCGGAGATGCCGAAATAGAGCTCGAAGTGGCGGAACGTGTTCCAGGCTATGGTCCCGACGGGATCGCCCAGCTTTATGCCGAGGCCCTGCAGCGCCTCGGCGATCTGCTTGGAACGCTTCAGCGCGTCCTTGTAGCCGTAGCGATGGATCGGCCCTTCGACGGTGCGGGTCACGATCTCGACGTCGGGGTGGTACTTGCCGGCGAAATCGATGATCTGCGAAATCAGCAGCGGACGGTCTTGCATCAGGCCGAGCATGGCGTTTCCTCTGTTACCCCTGCCGCCCGGGATGAAACTGTTGGTTTATCGGGCGGCTTCCCTTTCCCGGTTCTAGACCGAGTCGCTGCCGGGCGGGAAGCCGGGTTTTGGCGTCATTCCGCCGCCTGCTGGCTGGCCAGCAGGTCGTAGGTCCGCTTCTGATACTGGACCATGTAGTCCGTATAATAGGTCGCCGGATACTTGGGCGGCCGGTCGGGTCCGACGCAGGTCGGCACCGAGACGATGGGCCAATCGATGTTGCTGTCGCAGAAGAAGGCCAGCGCATAGCGCTCGCCGCCGCTGCGGTTGACCGCGCGATGCGGCGTGGCCAGGAAGACGTCGTTGGTCCAGCGCTGCAGGAGCTGGCCGCCGTTCACGACATAGGCGCCGGCGAGCGCGGGCGCGTCGATCCACTTGCCGCCCGTGGTCCGGATCGACAGGCCGGGCACGTCGTTGGGCGCCAGCAGGGTGAGAAAGCTGGTGTCGGTGTGCGGGGCGATGCCGAACTCGTCGTCGGCGATCGCTTCCTGGTAGGGGTAGTGCGTCATGCGCAGCTTGTACTGGAAGTCGCGGAACGGCTCGTCGAAGTAGACGGCCGGCAGTTCGAGGGCGACCGCATAGAGGCGCACCAGCTTCCGCACCAGCAGTTCCAGCGCATCGCAGTACGCGACGACGGCCTCGCGGAAGCCGGGCAGGTCCTTGGGCCAGCGGTTGGCGCTGCGGAAGCGCCGGTCGGCCAAAACGTCGGGATGGTCGTCCGGCAGGTCGCGCGCCATGAAGAAGGCTTCGTTGAGATTGGCCTTGGTCACGGCCTGCACCGTCGAGGTGCGCAGAGTGTCGCCGCGCATCGGCAGGTAGCCGACATTGTGGCGGTCGATCACGATCTCCATCTTCCGCTCGAGCGGCTGGCCGTGGAAGCGCGCGGCCTCGGCGAAGGCGCCGCGGATCAGCGGCTCGGGCACGCCGTGATTGACGATGAAGTAGAAGCCCACTTCGGTCAGCGCGAAGCGCAGCTCCCTGGCGGTGCGCTGCACGGCGCCGGGGGCACCCGCCAGGTAGGGCGCCAGGTCGATGACGGGGATTTTGTCCGCGCCGCTCACTCGGCAGCTTGCCGGTTGGCGTCAGCCAGCACGTCGTAGTTCCGCTTCTGGTACCAGACCATGTAGTCGCTGTAGTAGGTCGTCGGGTACTTGGGCAGCTTGTCCGGTCCCACGGTGGTGGGGACGGCGGCGACGGGCCAGTCGATGTTGCTGTCGCAGAAGAAGGGAATGGCGTAGCGCTCGCCGCCGCTCCTGTTGATGGCGCGGTGCGGCGTGGCGAGGAAGACGTCGTTGGTCCAGCGCTGCAGCATCTGGCCGCCGTTCACGACATAGGCGTCGGGGATGGCGGGCGCATCGATCCACTTGCCGCTCTGGGTGCGGATCGACAGGCCCGGCACCTCGTTGGGCGCCAGCAAGGTCAGGAAGCTCGTGTCGGTGTGGGGGGCGAGCCCGAACTCGTCCTCGACCGGACCGTCCTGGTGCGGGTAGTGCGTCATGCGCAGCGAATACTGGCAATCCTCGAACGGCGCGTCGAAATACGTCGCCGGCAGGTCGAGCGCGCGGGCATAGACCTGCACCATCTTCAGCACCAGCGCTTCCATCGTGTTGCAGTAGTCGACCACGGTCTCGCGGAAACCGGGCAGGCCGTCGGGCCAGCGGTTGCGGCCGCGGAAGCGGCGGTTGGCGATCACGTCGGGATGATCGTCCGCCATCTCGCGCTTCACGAAGAAGGCCTCGTTGAGATTGGGCTTGGTCCCCGACTGCACCGTCGATGTGCGCAGCGTGTTGCCGCGCATCGGCATGTAGCCGGTGCTGTGCAGGTCGATCTTGAGGTCGAGCTTGCGATCGATCGGCAGTTCGTGGAAGCGCTTCACCTCGGCGAAGGTCGCCTGGATCTTTTCCCGCGGCACGCCGTGATTGACGATGAAGTAGAAGCCGATCTCCGTGAGCGCGAAGCGCAGCTCTCTGGCCGTGCGGTCGAGCGCGCCCGGCTCGCCGGCGAGATAGGGACCGAGGTCGATGACGGGAATGGTCTCTGTGGCCATGGCGTACTCCTACTGGCCACAACGATAGGCCTGCAGAGGGTTCCCGAGAAGGCTGTCTTTTCGGAGCGCGGACCTTCATCCTCTTCCGGACCGCGCGCCTCCCGGCGCGCTCATCAGCATGAGCGAGCGGGACGCTCGCGGTCCGGAAGACCATGAGCGGACCGGCAGGTCCGCGCCCGGCTATGAGGGCAGCTTGTAGTCCCTGAAATCCTCGCGCAGCCGCGTTTTGAGGATTTTCCCCGTCGCGGTATGCGGAATGGCGTCAACGAACTGCACGTCGTCTGGCAGCCACCATTTGGCGACCTTGGTGCCTAAAAACTCGATCAGCTCCTTCTTGTCGACCGTGGCATCGGGCTTGCGATGGATGATCAGCAGTGGCCGCTCGTCCCACTTGGGATGGTGGACGCCGATCACCGCGGCCTCGGCGACGCCGGGATGGGCCATCGCCGCGTTCTCGAGATCGATCGAGCTGATCCACTCGCCGCCCGACTTGATCACGTCCTTGGAGCGGTCAGTGATCTGCATGTAGCCGTCGGCATCGAGGGTGGCGACGTCGCCGGTCGGGAACCAGTTGCCGTCCCGCAGCACCTCGCCGCCTTCGCCCTTGAAGTAGCCCGAGGTGATCCACGGCCCGCGCACCAGGAGGTCGCCGAAGGCCTTGCCGTCGCGTGGCAGTTCCTTACCGGAAGCGTCGATGATCTTCATGTCGACGCCGAACGGCGGCCGGCCCTGCTTCAGCCGCACGGCGAACACCTCGTCGGCCGGCATCCTCGCGTGCTTGGCCTTGGGATGATTGACCGAGCCCAGGGGGCTCATCTCGCTCATGCCCCAGGCATGCAGCACTTCCACGCCGAAGTCCTTGTCGAAGGTATCGATCATGGCCGGCGGCGCGGCCGAACCGCCGATCACGGCGTATTTCAGGGTCGAGAGCTTCAGCCCGTTGGCCTGCATGTGCTGCAGCAGCGCCAGCCACACCGTCGGCACGCCGGCGGTGAAGGTGACGCCTTCCTTCTCGAACAATTCGTAGAGGCTCGGGCCATCGAGCGCCGGTCCAGGGAATACCAGCTTGGCGCCGACCAGGGCGGCGCTGTAGGGCAGGCCCCAGGCATTGACGTGGAACATCGGCACCACCGGCAGCACGACCGAGCGCGCCGAGAGTCCCAGCGTATCGGGCAGCGCGCTGCCGTAGGCGTGCAGCAGCGTCGAGCGATGGTGGTAGAGCACGCCCTTGGGGTTGCCCGTCGTGCCCGAGGTGTAGCAGAGCGACGACGCCGTGCGCTCGTCGAACTCGGGCCACTCGTAGGTGCCGGGCTTGTCCGCGAGCAGGTCCTCGTAGACCAGGAGGTTGGGGATCTTGCAGTCCTTGGGCAGGTGCGCGCGGTCGGTCATGGCGACGACATGGCGCACCGTCTTGAGCTCGGGCAGCAGCTTCTCGACGGCCGGCAGCAGGTTCAGGTCGACGAACAGCAGCCGGTCCTCGGCATGGTTGACGATGTAGGCGATCTGCTCGGGGAACAGCCGCGGATTGATGGTGTGGCACACCGCGCCCATGCCGGAGATGCCGTAGTAGAGCTCGAAGTGCCGATAGCCGTTCCAGGCCAGGGTGCCGATGCGGTCACCGGGAGCGATGCCCAGTGCAACAAGAGCCTCGGCGACCTTCTTGGCGCGCACCCGTGCATCGCGGTAGGTGTAGCGGTGGATGTCGCCCTCGACCCGGCGCGACACGATCTCGGTGTCGCCGTGGTTCAGGGCGGCGTGCTCGATGAGCTGCTGGATCAGCAGCGGGCGGTCCTGCATCAATCCGAACATGGAATATCCCGACACATCTCTTACAAACGTCACGTCAAACAGCGCGAAGATGGCAGGGCCTGGGCATTTGGCTTAGGCTTTGCCGGCCGTCTAATGGGGGCAAACGTATGAAACGGTCAAGATTTGGCGTCGCGGCAGCGATCGGCGGTTTCATCGCCGAATGGGCATGCACGGCCGCCGCCCAACCGGCCTATGGCGCGGACACCGCGACGGGATCGTTCCTCACGGTCCTGACCGAGCGCCTGGAATTCACCGTCAAGGAGGTGCCGGCGCTGGGCCGGCACCTCGCCCGCCTGCCCGAGGTGATCGACGGGCGCACCGCGCTCCTGCTGCTGGGCATCGTGGTCGCGGGCCTGGCCGCGGAATACATCGCGCGCCTGCTGCTCAACCGCTCCAGGGTCGCTGCCTTCGACCGCCTGGTCGGTCATTCGCCCTTGCGCGCCTTCGTGCGCGCCATGCTGCTCGACCTGCTGGCGGTGGTGGCGCTGGCCGTCGCCGCCCGCGTGGTCCTGAACCAGATCGGCGGCAACCAGACCGTAGGCGGAAAGATCGGCCTGCAGGTCTTCGACCTGCTGCTCTACTGGCGCCTGTTCAACCTGTTGTTCCGGGTCTGGCTGAGGCCGGCCACGCCGGAAGGCCGCATCGCCCCGGTCGACGACGCGGCGGCACGCGGGCTCCTGGTCGCGCTCAACTGGGTGGTGGTGCTGCCGCTGCTGGGCAGCCATTTCGCCCGTGCGCTGATCACGACCGGCGCCGGCTCGGACGTGACGTCGGCCGCCATCATCATCTACGCACCGTTGATAGCGGCCGCCCTGGTGTGGGTGGTCTGGCACTGGCGCAACGAGATGGCCGCCTGGCTCGCCGCCATGGTGTCGGAACGCAAGATCGGCCGGCAGCTCAAGCTCGATGCGGCGAAGCGCTGGTGGATGGCGGGCCTCGTCTTCTACGGCCTGATGGGCGTGGCGGCGGTCTATGCCGCCCTGACCGAGAGCCACACCGCGGCGCGCGGCATGTCGACCATCGAATCGGCGTTGCTGGTGCTGCTGCTGTTCGAGACGCTGATGCATCGCGTCACCCGCCACATCGTCTCCGAGCTGCCGATGGCGGGCGACGTGGTGGCCGACTGCCTTCGCCTGATCGCCCGGCTCTATGTCGCCATCATCATCGCCGACGCCGTGATGGTGAAGGTGCTGGGCGCCATGACCCAGCAGGAATGGGCGGTCCACGACCGCGGCGCCAAGATCGCGGCGATCACCCTGGTGGCGATCTACGCCTTCTGGCGGTTCGTACGCTTCCGCATGGACTCCTACATCGCCGCCAACCCGCTGCCGTCGGCCGACGCCGCGGCCGATCCCGAGGACGAGGTCAAGGTCGCCGCCTCGCGGCTGCGCACCCTGATGCCGCTGGTTCGCGCCATGGCCGGTTCGGTCATCCTGGTGGTCGGCGGCCTGCTGGTGCTGTCGGAGCTCGGCGTCAACATCACGCCGCTGATCGCCGGCGCCTCGGTGTTCGGCCTGGCGGTATCGTTCGGCAGCCAGTCGCTGGTGCGCGACGTCGTCTCCGGCATCTTCTTCCTGGCCGAGGATGCGTTCCGCATCGGCGAGTACGTCGACTGCAGCAAGGTCAAGGGCACGGTCGAGGGCTTCAGCGTGCGCTGCCTGAAGCTGCGCCACCAGAACGGCCAGCTCCACATCGTGCCGTTCGGCCAGGTCGGGCACATCACCAACTTCAGCCGCGACTGGACGGTGGTGAAGTTCAACCTCGCCTTCGCGCCGGGCACCGACGTCGAGCTGCTGCGCAAGACGGTGAAGAAGATCGGCACCGACATGATGGAGGAGCCGGCCTTCAAGCCCATCCTGATGCAGCCGCTCAAGATGCAGGGCGTGGTCGACATCAAGGACTCCTCGCTGATCGTGCGCTTCAAGTTCATGGCCCGGCCCAAGAACCCCAGCGCCATCCAGCGCATGGGCGTCCGCCGCATGTACGAGCAGCTCCCCAAGCTCGGCATCCGGTTCGCCACGCCGATCATGCCGTTCACCATCCCGGGGATGGTGCCGATGGGGACAGCGACCGCCGGGCCCGCTGCCGCGCCGCCTGCCGCGCCGCCGCCGGAGGCGCCGGCTGCACCGGCGAAAGCCGCGGAGTAGGCCTCATTGCCGGGGGCGCGCCACTCCAGTGGCGCGCCCCCAGCTATGCTCTAGAATGCGGGCCTATCTCAAAAAGGGAGTCATCCATGGAGAAGCGCAAGCTCGGTCGGTCGAGCATCGAATTCGCCCCGCTCGTCTTCGGCGGCAACGTGCTGGGCTGGACGGCCGATGAGGCCACGTCGCACAAGCTGCTCGATGCCTTCGTCGACGCGGGCTACTCGTTCATCGATACGGCCGACGTCTATTCGCGCTGGGCGCCTGGGCACAAGGGCGGCGAATCGGAGGTCGTGATCGGCAGCTGGTTCCGCAAGGACCCCGCCAAGCGCAAGCTGGTCCAGGTCGCCACCAAGTGCGGCATGGAGATGCCGAACGAGGGGCAGGGCCTGTCGCGCGCGCACATCAAGAAGTCGGTCGACGCCTCGCTGAAGCGCCTCAACACCGACTACGTCGATCTCTTCCAGTCGCATCGCGACGACAAGGACACGTCCCAGGAGGAGACTCTCTCGACCTACGACGAGCTCATCAAGGCGGGCAAGATCCGCTTCATCGGCGCCTCGAATTTCGAGGCCCCGCGCCTTGCCGAAGCGGCCAAGATCTCCAAGGAAAAGGGCCTGCCGGCCTATGTCAGCCTGCAGCCGCATTACAATCTCCTGGAGCGCCCGCTGTTCGAGGGCCCGCTCGAGCAGGAATGCGTCAAGGAGGGGCTGGGCGTGATCCCGTACTGGCCGCTGGCGGCCGGGTTCCTGAGCGGCAAGTACCGCTCGGAAGCCGATCTCGGCAAGAGCCCGCGCGGACAGGGCGTGAAGAAGTACCTGAACGACAAGGGTCTTGCCGTCCTCGAGGCGCTGGACGCGGCGGCCAAGAAGCACAACACCAGCAATGTCACCGTGGCGCTGGCCTGGATCATGCAGCGCAAGTCGATCACCGCCCCGATCGCCAGCGCCACCAGCCTGCAGCAGCTCAAGGACCTGTTCGCCGCACCCGCCCTCAAGCTCGACGCCGAATCGGTGGCGGCTCTCGACAAGGCGAGCGCGTAGGGCATAGCGCCAAAGACTTTGTCATCCCGAGTGCGAAGCCCGAGGGACCTTTGAGGCCAAAGTAAAGGTCCCTCGCTAGGCTCGGGGTGACAGTCTCGCTGCCATCCGGCAGAATCGCCGAATGCTCGTCTTCCGCCAGCTCTTCGATCCGACCTCCTCGACGTACACCTACCTGCTGGGCTGCTCGTCGACCCGCGAGGCCGTCCTGATCGACCCGGTGTTCGAGCAGGCCCGTCGCGATGCGGCCCTGATCGGCGAGCTCGGGCTGAAGCTCAAATGGACGCTCGACACCCATGTCCATGCCGACCACGTGACCGGCGCCTGGCTCCTGAAGCAGAAGCTCGGCAGCGGCATCGCCCTTTCGGCGGCGGCCGGCGCCTCGGGCGCCGACTGGCTGCTCGCCGACGGCGATCGCGTGGAGTTCGGCCGCCGCTCGCTCGAGGTACGGGCCACGCCCGGCCACACCAACGGCTGCGTCACCTACGTGCTCGACGACGAGAGCATGGCGTTCACCGGCGACTGCATCATGATCCGCGGCTCGGGCCGCACCGACTTCCAGCAGGGCGACCCGCGCTCGCTTTATCGCTCGGTGCGGTCCCGCATCTTCTCCCTGCCCGAGACCTGCCTGCTCTATCCCGCGCACGACTATCGCGGGCTGACCGCGACCAGCGTCGCCGAGGAGAAGAAGTTCAATCCACGGCTCGGCGGCGAGGTCGGCGAGAGCGACTACGTCGGCTACATGAAGAATCTCGACCTGCCTCATCCCAAGAAGATCGACGAGGCGGTGCCGGCGAACCTGCGCTGCGGCCAGCCCGGCAACGAGGCTGGCGCGCCGCCCGATCCGCACTGGGCGCCGCTGCGCTTCACCTTCGGCGGCGTCTGGGAAGTCGAGCCGCACTGGCTGGAAGAAAATCTCTCGAAGGTTCAGGTGCTCGACGTGCGCGAGCCCAACGAGTTCACCGGGCCTTTGGGCCACATTCGCGGCGCCACCCTCGTCCCGCTGGGCGAGCTCGCCCAGCGCGCCAGGGAACTGCCCAAGGACAAGCCGATTGTCGCGGTCTGCCGCGCCGGCAGCCGCTCGGCCCACGCCACGGCAATCCTGCAGAAGGCGGGCTTTGCCGACATCGCCAATCTGCCCGGTGGCATGCTGCGCTGGCGCGCCGAGGGCCGCGGCGTCGAAGGCGGCTCGTCTTAGGAGCGCGGACCTGGAGGGTCCGCGCTCCGGCAAGATCAAAATCCGTACAGCTTGGCCGGCGTGTCGACCAGGATCGTCTGCCGTGTCGCCTTGTCGGGCACCCATTCTTCGAACCAGCGCAGCGTCTGCGGATAGGTGGTGATCCGGTTGAGGCCCGTGTCGGTGTGCGGCCAGTCGCTGGCCCACATCAGGCGCTCCGCGCCGAAGGCGTCGAGCAGCATCGGCGTGGCCGCGCGGGCGCGCTCGGGGCCGACGCGATAGGCGCCGCACATCACGACCCAGACGTTGCGGCCCGGCGCGCTCTCCAGCAGCACCTTGAAGCCGGGATCGCGTGCCGGGCCGAGCGTGCGGTCGAACATGCCGTAGTGGGGGATCACCACCTTGTTCCCCCCTTCGAGCAGGACGGGCAGGATCTCCGGCAGCCGGCTGCTCTCGACATAGAGATGGATCGGCCAGTCGCGCTTCTGCGCCTCGGCCAGCATGTCCTTGTAGTAGGACCATTCCGGCGTCGGCAGGCCGTAGATCGGAAAGCGCAGTCCGCGCACGCCGATCTTCGCCAGGGCCTCCCAATCGTCGGCCGTGACCTTGACCGAGGGCGATATCCAGGGCACGCCGCGCAGACGATCGGGCGCCGCGCGCAGCGCCTTGAAAAGGTACTCGTTGTCGAAGCCCAGGAACGAGGGCTGCAGGATCACCGCACGTCCGACGCCGTTCTTCTCGGCCAGCGCCAGCAGCGTCTCCCACGAAGCGTCGTAGTCCGGCCGGTAGCGCGCATCGATGGCCATCGGCAGGTCCTTCACGAAGACGTGCGTGTGGGCGTCGATGCAGGCGGGCTCGGCGGCTTGCGCTGTCGGCGCAGTCGCCGCCGCCGCGAGCGCCGCGGCCGTGAAGCGACGGCGCCTCATCGCCGGCTCTCGCGCGGATTGGCTTCGCGAAAGGTCAGGGCGGCCGCGAGCGAGAGGCCTGCAGCCGCCATGGCGACGAGGGCTGGGCTGAGGTCGATGCCGGAACGATGCACCACGGCGAACACGCCGAACGCCGCCAGCACCTGCGCGACCGGATCGCCGCCGGGGAAGAAGTTTTTACCGATCGAAATCGCGAAATAGCCGTAGATGGCGAAGCCGTACCATTCCAAGACGTTCCCGATCGTCCCGGCGGCGATCAGGCGTATCCTGCTGCGCGGCTCCATTGGCTCAATATTCCTCCCCTTTGCGCATTGCGCAAAGGGGAGGTGGCCGCGGAGCGGCCGGAGGGGTCATGAGCAACAGGCCTGATGCTCATGACCCCTCCGCCCCCGTAAGACGGGGGCACCTCCCCAGCGATGCTGGGGAGGAAAGTCGCTACTTCTTCTCGATGTTCCAGAACACCGGGATCGGGCTCGCCACCATGCCGCTCAGCCGGTCGGCGCGCGTCGCGGTGGGCAGCGTGTACTGGCCGAGATGGATGTGCGTGCCGTACTGCACGGCGCGCGCCTGTAGCTCGGCGGCGATCTTCTGGCGCGTCGGCAGGTCGGGGGCGCGGGCAAAGGCGTCGCGCAGGCGCTCGACCTCGGCGTCGCACGGCCAGCCGAACGCCGCCTTGTCGCATGAGGCGTTGACCATGCTGTTGGTCAGCGGATTCATCATGTCGACCGACAGCCACGCCGTCATGAAGCCGTTCCAGCCGCCGTCGGCCGGCGCCGTCTTGCGCAGCCGGCGCGACACGATCGCCTGGAAGTCGAGCGGCACCATCTGGACCTTGAAGCCGCCCTGCTCGAGCAGCGACTTGGCGATCGGCCCGGCGTTGGTCAGCACCGCGATGTCGGTGGTGTGCAGCATGACGATCGGCGTGCCGTCGTAGCCCGCCTCCTTCAGGAGCTCCTTCGACCTGGCGAAGTTCGACCGCACCAGGCCGTCCATGCCGGCGCTGTTCTCCAGCGGCGTGCCGCAGACGAACATGGCGTCGCAGGTCCGATAGTACTTCTCGTCGCCGATCACGCCCTTGAGGAAGTCGACCTGGTTCAGGGCGTACATGGCGGCGCGCCGCACGCGCTCGTCGTTGAACGGCGGCACCACGGTGTTCCAGCGGAACACATACTGCGCGCCGATCGTGTTCAGGACTTCCAGCCGGATGTTCTTGTCGCTCTGCAGCAGCGACTTCAGGTCGTGCGGCGGCGCCTCGATGTAGTCGATCTCGCCCGCCAGCAAGGCGTTCACCGCGGTCTGGTGGTCGGGGATCGCCAGCCATTCGACGCGATCGACCTTGGCCACCTTGCCGCCGGCCAGGCCGGATGGCGGCTCGGCGCGCGGCTTGTAGTCGGGATTGCGCACGTAGACGGTGCGGTCCCCCGGCTTCCATTCGTCCTTCTTGAAGATGAACGGGCCGGAACCGATGAACTCGTCGATCTGCTTGCCGGGATCGGTCTCGGCGATGCGCTTGGGCATGATGAGCGGCGTCGAGCTGCCGGGCTTGCCCAGCGAGTCGAGCACCAGCCCGTAAGGCTCCTTCAGCACCAGCTTGAAGGTCCTGTCGTCGACCGCCTCGAAGCCGGCCACGAAGCTCATCAGCTTCAGCCCGGTCGAATCGCGCGCGCCCCAGCGCTTCAGCGAGGCGATGCAGTCCTCGGCCGTCACCGACTTGCCGTCGTGGAATTTCAGGCCCTCGCGCAGGACGAAGGTGTAGGTGAGCCGGTCGTCGCTCAGCGTCCAGCGATCGACCATCTGCGGCTGGACCTGCATGTTGGCGTCCATCGCGAACAGCGTGTCCCACACCATGTAGCCGTGGTTGCGCACGATGTTGGCCGTGGTCCAGACCGGATCGAGCACCTTCAGATCCGAATGCATGACCGCTCGGATCGTTTTCGGCTGCTGGGCGTGCGCGGGCAGGGCGAGCAAAAGGGCGGTGGCTGCTGCCGACAGGAAACGCTTTACGTTCACGGAATCCTCATTGTCTTATTCGGACCGCGGGCCTCTCGCCCGCTCATGCTCTTCGGAGCGCGGACCCCCAAGGCCCGCTCACGATCATGATGCGGACCTGGAGGTCCGCGCTCCGCCATGAGCGGGCGAGACGCCCGCGGTCCGAATATGATCAGCTCTGCCAGCGGCTGGTGGCGCGGGCTCCCGGCGCGACCTCGGCCTCGCTCGGCGCCTGGACCTTGGCCATGTGCTCGTAGCGCTGGGCGGCGAACCACAGCGCATAGTCGCCGAACCTGATGGGGGGATACTTGGCCGGCCGCTCGGCCGACCGGCAGCTCGGCAGGCACTCGATGATCGCGTCGTGACTGGGATCGCAGAAGAACGGCACGGCGTAGCGCAGCTGGCCCGACACGTTGCGCACGCGATGCGGCGTCGACAGGAAGCGCTCATTGGTCCAGCGATGCAGGATGTCGCCGCCGTTGACCACGAAGGCGTCCGGCACGCCCGGCGCCTCGAGCCAGCGGCCGTCGGGCAGGTTGATCTCCAGGCCCTGCACCTTGTTGGGCGGCAGCAGGGTCATGAAACCGGAGTCGGTGTGCGCCACCAGGCTGTTGACCGAATCGTCGGCGCCGTCGATCGCGGGATAGCGCGACATGCGCAGGATCATGTGCGGCTCGGCGAAGCTTTCGTCGAAGAACGTCTCCGGCAGGTCGAGCGCCAGCGCGTAGAGCCGCACCAGCTTGGCGCACAGCGCCTCCATGGTGCTCATGTAGCCCACCATGTTTGCGCGGAAGCCCGGGATGGCGGCCTCGTCCGGCCACTTGTTCATGGCGTGGAAGCGGCGGTTGGACACGACGTCGGGATGCTCGGGCGTCTTCTCGCGGCGCAGGAAATAGGCCTCGTTCTGGCTCGGCTTCTTGCCCTGCGCGGCGGCGTTGGGCGGCGGCTTCCGTGCGATCGGCATGTAGCCGATATTGTGCTCGTCGACCTTGACTGCGAGCTTCGTGTCGATCGGCAACGCATGGAAGCGCGCGGCCTCGGCGTAGGCCGTGTCGATCGAGGCCTGCGGCACGCCGTGGCCGGCGAGGTAGTAGAAGCCGACATTCTCGAAGGCGAAGCGAAGCTCGGCCGCGGCACGCTCGGCAGCGCCGGGCTTGCCCGCCAGGAAACCCGACACGTCGATCAACGGAATCTCTCCGCTGATCATGATAGGCGGCGCCGACGCTGGTATGGCGTGACTTGTCTGCGGCTGCATCACTTGATCCTGTGGCAATAACGTCATGTCATTATGCGCTCGGCAGGCAGAGCAATAAATGCGCCATGCGCATGGGCAGCTCCTGAATTCAGCGTTCCGGATTGCGCAACGGTCAGGCGAACCAGCGGCGGAGGGCGGCGATCATGAGGAAGACGAAACCGCCGCCGGCGCCGGCGACGATGCCGCCGACGGTCAGCAGGACGCGCCGAGTCCGATAGCGCTTTTGTATGCGGCGCTCGTGCTCGCGGCGTCCGACGCCGATCGGCCGGTCGTAGCGGTCGGGCGGGCTGGCAAGATCCCGTGTCCCCTTCCACCAGCCCCAGCTTCCGCCCGCGACCGAGAACAAGACCAGCAGCGTGCCGATGATCCAGTTCATGGCGCCGTTCCGCTCAGCTTTGCGACAGGCCGGCGTCGACCATGGCGAACAGCATCCGAACGTGCGATGGGCGTCCGGTGCCATGCCGGATGGCCAACCAACGCCGCACCGGCGATGACCACGATAAGCCCGATTGGACGCATGAACCCCAAAATATCCGGGCGCGAGACTGGCACCCCTGATAGGCGCTGTCATCCGGTTGTGCGTCCCCTGGTTGCCGCGGCGGCCGCCACGATCGGACAGGCGGCGAACAGCGGCTTCAAAAGGGGCAAAACAAAAACGGGATGCCCGCGCTGCCGGACATCCCGCTATCGGCAGATAGCTTAAGCCAAAAGAAACAGTCTGGCAACGTCGCGAATATCCAAATAGATGAGATCCCCTTCGCGCAAGGAAGGGGAACCGGATGATCGCCTGCGGACTGGATTTTGGGACGTCGAACTCGGCGATCGGCATCGTCCGTGGCGACGCCGTCGCCCTGGCGCCGCTCGAGGACGACAAGACCCTGATGCCGAGCGCGGTGTTCTTCGATTACGAAGCGCATCGCGTCCGCTTCGGCAACGACGCCATCTCGGCCTATGTCGGTCAGACCGAGGGCCGGCTGATGCGGGCACTGAAGACGATCCTGGGGTCGCCCTTGATCGACGAGAAGACGAGCCTCGGCAGTCGCAAGGTGCCGCTCACCGAGGTCGTCGGCATCTTCGTGCGCCATCTGAAGCAGAAGGCGGAGATCTTCGCCGGGCAGGAGATCACGGCGGTCGTGCACGGCCGGCCGGTGCGCTTCGTCGACGGCGACGACCAGGCCGATGCGCGGGCCCAGGCCGTGCTCGAGACGATTGCCCGCGAATCGGGGTTCAAGCACATCGTCTTCGTCGCCGAGCCGATCGCCGCCGCCTGGCATTACGAACAGACGGTGCAGAACGAAGAGCTGGTGCTGATCGCCGACATCGGTGGCGGCACCAGCGACTTCTCGGTCATTCGCATCGGGCCGGAGCGGCGCGGCCGCATCGATCGCACCGAGGACATCCTGGCGACGGCGGGTGCGCGCATCGGCGGCACGGATTTCGACAGCGCGCTCAGCCTCGCCGCGGTGATGCCGCTGCTCGGCCTCGGCACGCGACTGGTCGAGAAGGACCTGCCGATGCCGAACGCGCTCTATCACGAGCTCGCGACCTGGGCGACGATCAACTTCGCCTACACCTACAAGAACGAGCGCGACGTCGCTTCACTGGTCCTCGAGGCGTGCGAGCCGGAAAAGGTCGGGCGGCTCTCGGCGGTGCTCGGCAAGCGGCTCGGCCATCGCATCGCCTTCGCGGTCGAGGACGCCAAGATCGCGCTCAGCGCCGAGCACGAGGCGGCCGTTGCCCTCGACTTCGTCGAGAACGGGCTCGCGGCCGAGGCATCGCGCCTCGGCTTCGAGCGCACGATCCGCACGAGGACCGACCGGCTGCACAGGACGGCGCGCGACTGCATCGCCGCGGCCGGCCTCGATGGCTCGGCGATCGACACCGTGTTCCTCACCGGCGGATCGAGCCGCGTCCCGGCCGTGCGCGCCGCGATCGCCGAGGCGGCGCCGGCCGCCCGTCTGGCCACGGGCTCGGACCTGCTGTCGGTGGCGTCCGGCCTGACCCAGATGGCGGGGCGGATGGCGTGACATCTTCTTCTTCCGGACCGAGCGCGTCCTCGCGCGCTCCTGTTCTTTCTTCAGATTTCTTTCCCCCCCCTTGGCGGTAGGGCTATCGCATATGGCTCCCAAGCCCGTCATCCCGACCGGAGCCGAGCGCAGCGAGGCGTAGTGGAGGGACCTATTTTTTGTTGATGCGTCGACATGAAAAGGTCCCTCGACTGCGCCGCCCTTCGGGCGGCTCCGCTCGGGATGACGGGAAATCGCTGGCGGGGGAGAGGAGCATGAGCAATCATGAAACGGCCCGCGCTTCGGCGAAGGCAAGCGCGCGTCACGACTGGAGCACCGACCGATGCCGCTCGGCTACTACGACGTGGGCGCCACGCCCTTCTTCGCCCTTCAGGCCGACCAGCGCGTCAGCTACTGCCTGCATGTTCCGAAGTCGCTGAAGGATCGCGACAGGTCGGCTTGCCGTCTGATCGTCGCCGTCCATGGCACCGGCCGCACCGCGACAGCCTACCGCGACGGCTTTGCCGACCTGGCCGAGCGCACGGGCTCGGTCGTGCTCGCGCCGCTCTTTCCCATCGGCCTGATCGAGCCCGGCGAGCTGTCGAACTTCAAGCGACTGAAGTTTTACGACATGCGCTTCGATCTTCTCCTGCTGTCGATGGTCGACGAGGTGACGGCGAAGTACGGCATCGATTCGCGTCGCCTGTTGCTGTTCGGCTTCTCGGGCGGTGGACAGTTCGTGCACCGCTTCTACACCCTGTATCCGCAGCGCCTGGCCGCTGTGTCGATCGGCGCGCCGGGCAATGTCACCTTGATCGACGACAGCCGCGACTGGTGGGTCGGCACGCGCAACCTGAAAGCCGAGTTCGGCATCGGAATCGATCTCGAGGCCATGCGCCGCGTGCGCGTCCAGATGCTGGTGGGGGCGGAAGACACCGAAACCTGGGAGATCACCCTCAAGCCCGGCGATGCCGCCTGGATGGAAGGTGCCAACGACGCCGGCCGCACGCGCATCGACCGGCTGGCGACGCTCAAGGCCAACTACGAAAAGCACGGCATCGCCGTACGCCATCACCTGCTGCCGGGGCTCGGCCATGCCGGTCCGAGCGCGCTGCGGCCGGTCATCGAGTTCTTCGAGCAGGTGCTGGCGGACGAGTCGACCTGAGGGACGCGGCGGTGTCCTGTCTGCCTGGTTGCGCGGCACGGTTGCCTTCGACGGATTGGGCGGATGAGAAGCGGGCGGTTGCTGCATGCACTGCTGTCAATGATGCTCGGGGTTTGCGCCCTTTCCGCCGGTAGCTGTGCTGTGGTCCATGGAAGCCGAAGCCCCCATCGGTTGAGGCTCGTGTCGGTGAATGCACTACTGGCAGCGGTGCTCGAGGTTTGCGCCCTTTCCGCCCTTTCCGGTAGTCCCCGCGTAGTGGACTGTACGGACTGTACCCCCAATCGGTGGTGCCTCATTTCGAGTTCGGACAGTTACGCAAGTTTCGCAACCGGAATCGCCCTCGTCGGAGAGCTGTAGGTCGGCCCGTCCGGAGGCAAGCGACCGGACGGGCCGCGTGCGGTGTGCCGCAGCCTTTTGGGTCTCCGATCAACGATGCAAAGAGCAGGAACGCGGGGAAGCCGCGCAACGGAGCGATGATATAACCTAAGTGACATTCTGTCAATAACTTTGGTCAGCGGCCGCCAATTTCGTCTTTGCGAATTTTTGCGTACCGTGGAGGGCCACTTATGGCGGGTCGAACCGGCGATCACGCCATCCGTTGCGTCACTCGCTTCGAGTGCCAGCCACGCTTTCAATGCCGCTGAACTGCTAATCATCGTTTGGTAGGCGGCAGGCGTTCCGGGGGCGCCTCTCGACCAGCGCGATCAAAGGGTTGCATGGCGATGTCGCCATGTCGGAAGAACACGATCCGGATTTTCGGATCGGCGCGTTTCGTGCGACACAAGGCGCGTCACTTCTGGAGGACGTTTCATGGCATCGCCGCTTTTCGACCTGTCGGGCAAGGTCGCCGTCGTCACCGGCTCGAGCAAGGGCATCGGCAAGTCGATCGCCCTGCACCTCGCCCTGCAGGGCGCCAGGGTCGTGGTGTCGTCGCGCAAGAAGCCGGCCTGCGACGAGGCCGCCGCCGAGATCCGCAAGGCGGGCGGCGAGGCGATCGTCATCCCCTGCAACATCTCCGACAAGGCGCAGTGCGAGAACCTGATCGCCGAGACCAGGAAGCAGCTCGGCCCGGTCGACGTGCTGGTGCTGAACGCGGCCAGCAATCCCTATTACGGGCCGACCGACAAGATGCCGGACGACGTCTTCACCAAGATCATGCAGAACAACATCCTGTCCAACATCTGGCTGATCAATCTCTGCACGCCCGACATGAAGGCCAAGAAGGACGGCTCGGTGATCATCGTGTCGTCGATCGGCGGCGTGCGGGCGAGCACGGTGATCGGCGCCTACTGCATCTCCAAGGCGGCCGACATGCAGCTCGCGCGCAACCTCGCGGCCGAGCTCGGCCCCGACAACATCCGGGTCAACACCATCGCGCCCGGCCTGGTGCGCACCGACTTCGCCCGCGCGCTGTGGGAGGATCCGAAGTATCTCGACAAGCGCCTGCAGACCGCGCCGCTGCGCCGCATCGGCGAGCCCGACGACATCGGCGGCATCGCCGTCATGCTGGCCGGCAAGGCCGGCGCCTTCATCACCGGCCAGACCATCATTGCCGATGCCGGCGTGACGATCGGGGGGTGAGCGCCTCTTCGTCCTCCCCCGTCATACGGGGGAGGGTAAGGAGGGGGCGGGCCGCAAAGGCTATCCCTGAAGATTTCAGATCTGAAACTTGGCGTACCTCGACTGAGGCCTTCCCCCGCCCGCGCCGTATGACGGCGCGACCTCCCCCGTATGACGGGGGCGGTGAACTACGCCGTCTTCCTGAATGTCACCACCAGCACGTCGCGATACGCCGGCTGCGCCGGGTTCTCCGGCTCGACCGGCGTCACGCCGTGATAGCAGCGCGCATCGTCGACCAGGGCGGAGTCGAGCGGGTCGGTCAACGTGAAGCTGCCCAGCGTCCTCTTGTCGAGATCGTGCACGGTCGTCGTGCCGCTCTGGATGTTGCGGCGGTTGACCAGCAGCACCAGCACGTAGTCGACGCCGTCGCGGTGCATGCCTTCGGGCGTGGGCTTGCCATGCTCGCCCTGGCGCGCCTCGATGCGGAACTGGTGGGCTTCGACGTGCCAGCGCGTCGTTTCGGGCGCCAGCCGGCCGAACAGGGCGCGGCAGTATTCCAGGATGGTGCGCATGCTGGCGCCATCGCCGATCTCCTCGGTGATCGGCTTGAACCAGCGCTCGATGCCGCCGTTCAGATGGTTGTAGTCCAGCGTCTGGAAGTGCGGCTGGTGCGGCCCGCGCAGGATCGGGCCCTGGCGTCCGGCCGCCCAGACGCCGAAGCGGCGCCGGCGGTAGCGGCCGCCATCGGCCATGTAGGTGTCGACCTCGAGGTCGTCCCAGCTCTCGGCGAAGGCCGGCCAGTCGGCCAGGGTGCCGAAGCGGCTGAGCGCATTGCGCATGTCCGAGGCCTCGACAAAAGCGTAGCCCGCGCGGGCGATGCCGTCGCGGATGCCCGTGGCGTTCTGCAGGCCGGTTCCGATCTCGCTCATGAGCGCAAAGCTACCACCCCGTTACAACACCGGCATATGATCTAAAGTCTGGGCCGACCCGGAGAAAAACGATGCCATATGCCACTACCGACGATCGCGTGAAGCTCTGGTACGAGGAGACCGGAACAGGGCAGCCCATCGTCTTCGTCCACGAGTTCGCGGCCGACCACCGCTCGTGGGAGCCGCAGATGCGCCACTTCGGCCAGCGCTACCGCTGCATCACCTATGGTGCCCGCGGCTATCCGCCGTCCGACGTGCCGGAAAAGCCCGAGAGCTACTCGCAGAACCGCGCCACCGACGACATCGCCGCGGTCATGGACCATCTCGAGATCGACAAGGCGCATGTCGTCGGCCTGTCGATGGGCGGCTTCGCCACCCTGCATTTCGGCTTCCGCCATCCCCGACGCGCGCTGTCGCTCACCGTTGCCGGCTGCGGCTACGGCGCGGAGAAGGACCAGCAGGCCAGGTTCCGCTCCGAGGTCGAGACCGTGGCCAAGGCCCTCAAGGAGGAGGGCATGGCCAAGTTCGCCGAGAAGTACGCCTACGGCCCGACGCGCGTGCAGTTCGAGAACAAGGACCCGCGCGGCTTCGCCCAGTTCAAGAGGGAGCTCGGCGAGCACTCGGCGCTGGGCTCGGCCAACACCCAGATCGGCGTGCAGGGCCAGCGTCCCTCGCTCTACGACCTGCTGGACAAGATGCGGGCGCTCACCGTCCCGACCCTGATCCTGACCGGCGACGAGGACTGGCCGTGCCTGGCGCCGTCGATCCTGATGAAGCGCGAGATCCCGTCGGCGGCGCTGGCGGTGATGCCGAACTGCGGCCACACCATCAACATCGAGGATCCCGACCAGTTCAACCGCATCGTCGGCGACTTCATCGTCCAGGTCGAGGCCGGCCGCTGGCCCAAGCGCGACCCGCGCGCGGTCACTGCTTCGATCACCGGGATGAGATAGCTGGGGACGCGCCGCTCCAGTGGCGCGTCTTCTCATGATTCGGACCGCGGGCGTCCCGCCCGCCTCATGAATCATGAGCGGGCGAGACGCCCGCGGTCCGCGTATGACTAGGCCGTCAGCCCGCCGTCGCAGACGAATTCCGAGCCGGTCGAGAAGGAGCTCTCGTCCGACAGCAGGAACAGGACCATGTTGGCGACCTCGTCGGCGCGGCCGAGGCGGCCCAGCGGGTGCAGCTCCTCGAGCCACTGGCGGCCGCTCATGTTGCCGACCGGCTGGTCGAGCCTGGGCGCGATCATCGGCGTGTCGATGTAGCCCGGATGCACCGAGTTGCAGCGGATGTTGTACTTCATCTGGGCGCAGTGCAGCGCCACATGCTTGGTCAGGAGCCGCACCGCGCCTTTGCTGGCGCAGTAGGCCATCGCGTAGGAGGCGCCGCGCAGCCCGAGCACCGAGGAGATGTTGACGATCGAGCCGCCGCCCGCGTGCGTCGTCACGCTCCGCTTCATCGCCGGGATCGCGGCCTTGCAGCCGAGGAAGGTGCCCAGCCCGTTGATGTCGTTGACGCGGCGGAACTCGGCGAGCGAGCAGTCCTCGATCGAGTTGCGCACGCCCACGCCCGCGGCATTCAGGAGTCCGTGCAGGTCGCCGAACCTTTCGACCGTCGCGGCCACGGCGTTGTTCCAGGCGGCCTCGTCCGCGACGTCGAGCGGCACGAAAAGCGCGCTGCTGCCGAGCTCGCCGGCGAGGGCGCGGCCCTTGGCTTCGTCGCGGTCTGCGAGCACCGCCTTGCCGCCCTCGCGCACGACCAGCCGCGCCGTCGCCGCGCCGATGCCCGAGGCGCCGCCGCTTACCAGGACGACCTTGCCCTCAAGACGCGACAAAGGGCTGCCTCCTCATCAGGCCGGTGGTGATGCCGCCGTCGGCGGCGATCTCCGCCCCGGTCACGAAGCTCGAGCGATCGGAGGCGAGCCACAGCACGAGCTCGCCGATCTCGTTGGGCTCGGCCATGCGGCCGATCGGGTGGCGCTTGTCGACCAAGGCCTTGCCCTCGTCGCGGCCCATGAACTGCCACAGCAGGTCGAAGATCGGCGTGTCGACGCCGCCCGGATGCACCGAGTTGCAGCGGATGTCGTACTTCTGTTCGGCGCAATAGAGCGCCACGCTCTTGCTCAGCAGTCGTACCGCACCCTTGCTCGCCGTGTAGGCGATCGAGCCCGCGCCGGCCTGCAGGCCCGCGACCGAGGAGATGTTTACGATCGAGCCCTTCGACTTGGGCTTGCCCGGCGCCGTCCGCTTCATGCCCTGGATGGCGTACTTGCAGCCCATGAACACGCCTTCGGCGTTGACGGCCTGCACGCGCTGCCAGGTCTCGACGTCGGTGCTCTCGACGCTGCCGGCGCCGCCCGAGATGCCGGCATTGTTGACCATGATGTCGAGCCGGCCCTCGCTTTCCAGCACGTCGGCCAGCAGGGCCTGCCAGGATTCCTCGGAAGTGACGTCGTGGCGCACGAAGCGGCCGACGCCGTCCTTGGCGGCATTGAGGTCGGCCACGATCACCGCGGCGCCCGCCTCGGCCAGCAGCGCGGCTGACGCCGCGCCGATGCCTGATGCGCCGCCGGTGACGATCGCCACCTGTCCGGAAAGTTCCCCGCTCATGCGGACGCGACCATAGCGGGCCGCGTGCATCTGCAGTAGCCTGCGCGTCGAATGGAGGATCGCATGGCGAAGCTCGGGGGATTTGTCGGGGTCGCAATGGCCGCGCTCATTGGGGCCGCGTGCACGCAGACGGGGCAGGGCGGAGGAATGGCCGGAACGGGCGCGCAACCGGCCGTGCCGCCGCCGGGCCTGACCACGGCCCAGGCCGCCGCCTATTGCAGCAAGCTCGGCCAGACCTATGCCGAGTATGTCGGCTCGGTCGGCGGCTATCTCGGCGGCAACGCCCGCGGCGGCGAGCCGGCCGACCTCGACGCCCGCGTCGCCATCGCCAACTGCCAGGACGGCAACTATGCCGCCGGCATCCCGGTGCTGCAGGAGAAGCTGCGCGACAACCGGGTCACGGTGCCGCCGCCGCCGGTTGGTTGATCCGGGGACTCTGCGGTGGTTGCAGAATAGCCTCACCCTGAGGAGCGCCCGAAGGGCGCGTCTCGAAGGGTGGGAACGAGCACCCTCTCTGTTGCCCATCCTTCGAGACGCATCGCTTCGCGATGCTCCTCAGGATGAGGTCGTGTTGGACCTACGGCGCTCCCAAAGAAAAACCCGGGTGGTCGCCCGCCCGGGTTTCTTTCCATCGCTTCAGGCGATCAGAAGCCCAGCGGCTCGGTCACGCGGGTCCACTTGCCGCCCTTGACCTCGGCCAGGAACGAGGAGTTGGCGCCCTGGCGGATGTTCGGGCCGAAGCTCACCTTCGGGCCGTTGAAGATGTCCTGGTAGTTCTTGATCGCTTCGAGACCCTTGACGAAGCTGTCGAGCGTCAGGTCCTTGCCGGCGTTCTTCACTCCCTGGACGGTGAGGTCGGCGGCGACGTAGCCGTAGACCGCGCCGATGTTGGGATCGATGTTGAACTTCTTTTTGTAGTCCGCGACGAACTTCTTCACCGAGGCGACGCTGCTGTCGACATAGGGCATCTCGGTGAGGCCCATGCCGTAGAAGCCGTCCATGCCCGGGGCCGCGCCGACGACGAGGTCGTAGGCCGCGGCCGAGCCCAAGAAGGCGACGTCGGTCCAGCCCGCCTTGCGCGCCGTGGTGTAGGGGATGATCGTGTCGCGCACGATGGTGCCCATGGCGATCAGGTCGCAGCCGGCCTCACGCAGCTTGGTGATGGGCGCGGTGAAGTCCTGGTCGGTCGGCTTGTGCGCGGCCGTGGCGACCAGCTTGATGCCGAGCTTCTTGGTCTGCAGCTCCGCGCCTTCCAGGATTTCCTTGCCGAAGTCGGTGTCCTGGTACATCACGCAGACGGCCTTCTTGCCCTTCTGCTTGACGAAGTACTCGATGCCCGAGCGGATCTGGTCGACGTAGGACGCCGCGCCGTAGAACTTCAGCCGCTCATAGGGCTCGTACATCGAACGCGCCGCGGTCAGCGGGAAGAGGTTGGGCACGCCCACCGAGAACTGCTCCTTGAAGCAGGCGTTGTTCATCGGCGTGCCGAGCGGCGCCACGAAGGCGAAGACCTTGTCGCGGTTGATCAGCTTGTTGCAGGCTTGCACCGCCTTGGGCACCTGGTAGCCCTGGTCCTCGATGATGACCTTGAGCTTGCGGCCGTTGATGCCGCCTGCGTCGTTGATCTCGTCGAAGCGCATCTTGACGCCGTTCGACGACGACACGCCGTAGGTCGCGGCCACGCCCGACAGGTCGGTGTGCATGCCGAACGTCACCTCGGTCGCCGTGACGCCGCGGGTCTGCGCCGCGGCCGCCGTGGCCAGCGACGCGGCAGCCGCCGCGGCCGCCATTGTCTTGACGATAGTCCACTTGCTCATCGCGTTTCCTTCCCGTCATGGCAGCGTCTGTTTTTGGTGAGCCGCCTTGACACTACTATAGCGTGCTGGCTCGCCTCGGCATACATGCTTATCGCCGACCACCACCGGACAAAGAAAAACCCGGGTGGTCGCCCACCCGGGTTTCTGTTTGCCTGGAGGCCGCTGGCTAGAAGCCGAGCGGCTCGGTGACCCGGACCCACTTGCCGCCCTTGACCTCGGCCAGGAACGAGGAGTTGGCGCCCTGGCGGATGTTCGGGCCGAAGCTCACCTTCGGGCCGTTGAAGATGTCCTGGTAATCCTTGATGGCTTCGAGACCCTTGACGAAGCTGTCGAGCGTCAGGTCCTTGCCGGCGTTCTTCAGACCCTGGACGGTGAGGTCGCCCGCGACATAGCCGTAGACCGCGCCGATGTTGGGATCGATGTTGAACTTCTTTTTGTAGTCCGCGACGAACTTCTTCACCGAGGCGACGCTGCTGTCGACATAGGGCATCTCGGTGAGACCCATGGCGAAGAAGCCGTCCATGCCCGGCGCGGCGCCGACGACGAGGTCATAGGCGGCGGCGGAGCCGAGGAAGGCGACGTCGTTCCAGCCCGCCTTGCGCGCCGTGACGTAGGGCACGATCGAGTCGCGCACGATGGTGCCCATGGCGACGAGGTCGCAGCCGGCATTGCGCAGCTTGGTGATGGGCGCGGTGAAGTCCTGGTCGGTCGGCTTGTGCGTCGCCGTCTCGGTGATCTTGATGCCGAGCTTCTTGGCCTGCAGTTCGACTCCTTCCAGGACCTCCTTGCCGAAGTCGGTGTCCTGGTACATCACGCAGACGGCCTTCTTGCCCTTCTGCTTGACGAAGTACTCGATGCCCGAGCGGATCTGGTCGACGTACGAGGCCGCGCCGTAGAACTTCAGCCTGTCGTAGGGCTCGTACATCGAGCGCGCCGCGGTGATCGGGAACAGGTTGGGCACGCCCACCGAGAGCTGGTCCTTGAAGCAGGCATTGTTCATCGGCGTGCCGAGCGGAGCCACGAAGGCGAAGACCTTGTCGCGGTTGAGGAGCTTGTTGCAGGCCTGCACCGCCTTGGGCACCTGGTAGGCCTGGTCCTCGATGATCAGCTTGAGCTTGCGGCCGTTGATGCCGCCCTGCTCGTTGATCTCGTCGAAGCGCATCTTGACGCCATTCGACGACGACACGCCGTAGGTTGCGGCCACACCCGACAGGTCGGTATGCGTGCCGAACGTCACCTCGGTCGCAGTCACCCCGCGGGTCTGCGCCGCGGCCGCGGTGGCCAGCGACGCGGCCGCCGCCGCGGCCGCTGCAGTCTTGACGATTGTCCACTTACGCATCGCACTACGCATCACACTTACTCTCCCTAACCATGGCGGCATCCATCGGGACCGCCTTTGACACAACTATGACGGGCTACGCCGCGTCGACATACATGCCGTCGATCATGCCCTTGTACTTCTCGTTCACGAACTTGCGCTTGAGCTTCATGGTCGGCGTGACCTCGTCGTCCTCGGCGGTGAGCTGCTGCTCGATCAGCCGGAACTTCTTGATCGTCTCGACGCGGGCGAAGTTCGCGTTCACCCGCTCGATCTCGGACCAGATCAGGTCGTTGACCTCGCGCGTGCGGCACAGCGAGGCGAAGTCGGTGAAGGGCACGTTGTTGTCCTGGGCATGCTTGGCCACGTTGTCGTAGTCGATCATGATCAGGCACGACAGGAACTTGCGCTTGTCTCCGATCACCACCGCATCGGAGATGTAGGGCGAGAACTTCAGCTGGTTCTCGATCTCCGACGGCGTGATGTTCTTGCCGCCCGCGGTGATGATGATGTCCTTCATGCGGTCGGTGATCTTGAGATAGCCCTCGTTGTCGATGTAGCCGACGTCGCCGGTATGCAGCCAGCCGTCGCGCAGCGTCTCGGCCGTCTTCTCGGGCTGGTTCAGGTAGCCCATGAAGATGTGCGGGCCCTTGAGCAGGATCTCGCCCTCGGGCGAGATCTTCGTCTCGGTGCGCGGCGCGGTGATGCCGACGGTGCCGAGCTTGATGCGGTCGGGCATGCCGGTGGCGAGCCCGCAATTCTCGGTCTGGCCGTAGACCTCGCGCATGTCGACGCCGAGCGCCCGGTACCACTTGATGAGATCGGGCGCGATCGGCGCGGCGCCCGTGCCGGCGAACTTCACGCGATGCAGGCCGATGGCGCGCTTGATGTTGTCCAGCACCACCCAGTCGGCGATCCGGTAGCCCAGCATCAGGAAGGGGTCGGGCTTGCGGCCGTCGAGCTCGGCTTCGGCCTTCTTCAGCCCCAGCCCGATCGCCCACTTGTAGGCGGCGCGACCGATCCAGGTCGCCTCCTTCATGCGGATGGCGATGCCCGAATAGAACCGCTCCCAGATGCGCGGCACCGCGAAGAAGGTGGTCGGCGCCACCTCGCGGATGTTGTCCGGCACCGTCTCGACGCTCTCGGCGAAGTTGGCGATGGCGCCTGAGCGCAACGGCAGGAAGGCGGTGAAGGTGCGCTCGGCGACGTGGCAGAGCGGCAGGAAGGCGAGCTGCTCGCCGTCCTTCTCGATCGGGATGAAGGCGTCGGCGTTGCTGAGCTGGAAGATGACGTTGCGATGCGACAGCATCGCGCCCTTGGGCGGCCCGGTCGTGCCCGAGGTGTAGACCAGCAGCGCCAGCTCCTCGGCCCTGGAGCCGTTGACCAGCTTCTCCCACAGCTCGGGATTGGCCTTGTCGTAGTCGCGGCCGAGCTGCAGCAGCTCGTCGAACGACATGACCATCGGGTCCTTGAAGTCGGCCAGGCCTTCCATGTCGAAGATGAAGATCTTCACGATGTCGGGGCAGCGCTCGCGCACGTCGAGCGCCTTGTCGAGCTGCTCCTCGTTCTCGACGAACAGGAAACGGGTGCGGCTGTCGTTCAGGATGTACTCGACCTGCTTGGCCGAATCGGTGGGATAGATGCCGTTGGTGACGCCGCCCGCGGCCATCGTGCCCATGTCGACGTAGAGCCACTCCGGCACCGTCTCGGCCAGCACCGAGACGACCTGGCCGTGGCTCAGCCCGAACTTCACCAGGCCCATGCCGACGGCCCGCGCGTGCTCGCCGTACTCGCGCCACGACGTGGCGCGCCAGATGCCGAGATCCTTCTCGCGGAAGGCGGTGCGATCGGCGCGCGTCTTCACCTGATGCCAGAACAGCTTGGGAATCGTGTCGCAGCCTTCGACGTCGATCCGCTCGTTTCCGCCAGCCATTGCGCTCTCCGTCATCTCCCAGCGTTCATCGCCAAGTCTTGCGCTTCTTCCAGCGCCGCTTGCCGCGCGCGCCCTGTTCCTTGATGCCGAGATAGAATTCCTTGATGTCTTCCTTCTGCAGCAGCCGCTCGCAGGTGTCGGCCATGACGATGCGGCCGACCTCCAGCACGTAGCCGAAGTCGGCGGTCTGCAGCGCCATGTTGGCGTTCTGCTCGACCAGCAGGATGGTGACGCCGCGTTCGCGGTTGATGCGGACGATGATCTCGAAGATGTCCTTCACCAGCTTCGGCGAGAGCCCGAGCGACGGCTCGTCGAGCAGCATCAGGTGCGGCCGCGCCATCAGGGCGCGGCTGATCGCCAGCATCTGCTGCTCGCCGCCCGACAGCGAGCCGGCGCGCTGCTCGGCGCGCTCGCGCAGGACGGGGAAGTAGCCGAACACGGTCTCGAGGTCCTGCGCGACGCCGTCCGGGTCCCTGCGCGTATAGGCGCCCATGCGCAGGTTCTCGCGCACGCTCAGGAACGGGAAGACCTCGCGGCCCTCCGGCACGTGGCTCATGCCGAGCCGCATCACCTTGTCGGGGTCCATGCCGCGGATCTCGCGGCCCTCGAACAGCACGCTGCCCTTCTGCGGGTCCATGACGCCGCTGATGGTCTTGAGCACCGTCGTCTTGCCGGCGCCGTTGGCGCCCAGGATGGTGACGATGCCGCCCTTGCGCACCTCGAAGGAGACGCCGCGGATGGCCATGATCGGGCCGTAGTAGGTCTCGACGTTGCTGACCTTGAGGACGGATTGGGTGTCGTTCATCGCCGTCTCCGACCTGCCTCCCCCGTCCTACGGGGGAGGTGCCCCCGTAGGGGGCGGAGGGGGAAGGCTGCGCAAAAGGCCTTTGAGAATTTCAGATCTGGAATCGGGAGAGATATCCACTGAGGCTTTCCCCCTCCCTTACCCTCCCCCGTATGACGGGGGAGGGGAATGAATTGCATCATCCTCAGCCCCCCAGGTAAGCGCGAATGACTTCGGGGTGGGACTGCACCTCGCCGGGCGTGCCCATGGCGAGCGGCCGGCCGTAGTTCAGCGCCAGCACGCGGTCGGACACCGCCGAGACCAGGCTCATGTCGTGCTCGACCATCAGCACGGTGATGCCGAGCAGGTTGCGGATGTCCTGGATCCAGAACGCCATGTCCTCGGTGTCCTCGCCGTTCCGCCCGGAGGAGGGCTCGTCGAGCAGCAGCAGCTTGGGATCCGTGCAGAGCGCGCGGGCGAGCTCCGTCACCTTGCGCACGCCGTAGGGCAGGTTGACGATGAAGCTGTCGCGGTATTGCTGCAGGTCGAGGAAGTCGATCGCCTTCTCGACGGCCTCGCGATGCTCGAGCTCCATCTGGCGCACCGACGGCAGGAACAGCAGCTCCGAGAAGAAGTTCGACTTCTTGTGGGCATGCCGCGCCAGCAGGAGATTTTGCAGCAGCGTCGCGTGCTCGAACAGCTCGATGTTCTGGAAGGTGCGGGCGATGCCGAGCGCGGCGATCTTGTGCGGCGGCACGTTGGTGATGTCGGCGCCGTCGAACACCAGCTTGCCGCCGGTCGACTGGTAGATGCGGCTCACCAGGTTGAAGATCGTGGTCTTGCCGGCTCCGTTGGGGCCGATGATGGTGAAGACCTCGCCCTTGGCGACGTCGAAGGTGACCCCGTCGACGGCCTTGATGCCGCCGAAGTTGATCGAGAGGTTGTCGACCGAGAAGAAGCTCATCGCAGGCGCTCCGACCGCATGTAGCTCTTCTGTCGCTTGAAGGTGGCGCCGCGATACATCGGGAAGGTCGAGAAGAAGACGCGGATCTTCACCCAGCGGCCGTACATGCCGAGCGGTTCGAGCAGGATCATCAGCACCAGGATCAGGCCGAAGATGCCGGCCTCGACGCCGGGCTTCTTCAGGAAGTTGCCGACGCCGTCGCCGATCAGGGCGAGCAGCTTGATGTTCATGGCCGCCGCGGCATCGTTCATGGTGGCCGGGATCGAATCGCGCAGGATGGCGATCAGGGGCGGCAGCAGGGCGACGAAGATCGCCCCGAACACTGCGCCGTGCAGCGAGCCCAGCCCGCCCACGATCACCAGCAGCAGGAACTGGATCGACAGCAGGATGGTGAAGATGTCGGGCGCCAGGTAGGCGATCTTGTGGGCGAACAGGGCGCCTGCCAAGCCCATCAGCGCGGCCGAGTAGGCGAAGGCGATGGACTTGTAGATCGCGAGGTTGACGCCCATCGACTGGGCGGCGATCTCGCTGTCGCGGATGGCGATCCAGGCGCGGCCCGTGGGCGAGCGCAGCAGGTTGCGCGTCAGCCACAGCACGACCACCAGGAAGAACAGGCAGAGATAGTAGAACGCGCCTTCTTCCTGGAAGGGCACGCCGAAGATGACCGGCTTCTCGACCGGCATGCCGGCAAAGCCGTGCGTCACCGATTCCCAGCGGCTGAACACTTCCTGGATGATCACCGAGAAGGCGAGCGTGGCGATGGCGAGGTAGATGCCGGTCATGCGCAGCGCCGGCAGGCCGACGACGATGCCGCTCGCCGTGGTGATTGCTACCGCAAGCACGACGGACGGGATCCACGGCATGCCGTGCTTGAGGAAGAAGGCGTGGGCGTAGGCGCCGATGCCGAGGAAGGCGGCATGCCCCAGCGACACCAGGCCGGTGTAGCCCACCAGCACCATCAGCGAGACGCCGCAGATGGCATAGATGAACACCCAGGTCGCCTCGCCGACATAGTAGTCGGACATCAGCATCGGCAGGGCGACGACGGCCATGGCGAGCAGGCCGTACCAGCCGGCATCGACCTTGTCCTTGAACAGCCGGATGTCCTGGTTGTAGGACGTCTTGAACTGGAAGCGCATGGACGCCCTACACCTTCTTGCGCGCCATCGTGCCGAACAGGCCCTGCGGCCGTACCGCCAGCATGACCAGGAGCACGATGTAGGGCGCGGTGTCCTTGAAGCCGTCGGGCAGGGTGGCGCCGGCATAGAGCTCGATCAGGCCGATGACGATGCCGCCGACCAGGGCGCCCGGGATCGAGCCGAAGCCGCCCAGCACCGCGGCGGCGAACGCCTTCAGCGCGACCGCCAGGCCCATGTTGATGTCGATCAGGGTCACCGGCGCCAGCAGGATGCCGGCCGCTGCCGCCACGCCGGCCGAGATCGCCCAGATCAGGGAGAAGATCAGCTTGACCGGGATGCCCATGTAGTAGGCGGCGAGCTGGTTCTGGGAGGTCGCCTGCATGGCCACGCCGATGCGCGTGTGGTTGAAGAAGGCGTAGAGCACGCCGCACAGGATCAGCGTGCCGACCACGATCGAGATGTACTGGTGGCTGAGCGTGACGCCGCCGACCTGCCACACGCCGCTGAACGGCGTCGGCAGGGTGTAGATCTCCGAGCCCCAGGTGACGCTGGCGAAGGTGCGGAACATGGCGCCCAGCCCGATCGTCAGCATGACGATCGCGAACTGCGGCTGGCCGATCACGTTGCGCAGGATCGTGGCGTCGAGCAGGGCGCCGAAGACGCCGATGGTCACCACCGAGATCAGGAAGGCGAGCCAGTAGTCGAGCCCCCACCAGACCACCGCCATGTAGGCGACGAAGGCGCCCAGCATGAGAAGGTCGCCCTGGGCGAAGTTGACCAGCTCGGTCGCCTTGTAGATGAGCACGAACCCCAGAGCGACCAGGCCGTAAATGCACCCGACGGCCAGCCCGTTGAGGGTAAGCTGTAAGAAAGTAACCAGTTTCCGTCCCCTGCACATGAGCGGTCTGTTGCCGCTTTTCTTTCCGCCAATATGAACGGCTGTTTAGCGCTGTCAACGCGCGATACGATGATCTCACGAAGTGTAACAACGGGACCGAGGAGTACCCGATGGCCATGGCCGATTCGCCCAAGCCCCTCTTGCCGGAGGTGGCGCCGCTCAGCCCGTTCTATACAGAAGAGCACGAGGCCTTCCGGCGCACGGTCCGCCGCTTCGTCGATCGCGAGATCATGCCCCATGTGGACCAGTGGGACGAGGCCGAGGAGTTCCCGCGCGAGCTCTACCGCAAGGCCTCGGCGGCAGGCCTGCTGCAACTCGGCTTTCCCGAGGAATATGGCGGCGTTCCCACCGATCCCTTCTTCGGCATCGTCAAGGCCGAGGAGATGGCGCGCCACGGCAGCGGCGGCCTGAACGCCAGCCTGAACAGCCACACGATCGGCTCGCCGCCGATTGCGGCGCTGGGTCCGGAATGGATGAAGCGCAAGGTCCTGCCCGAGGTTCTGGCCGGCGAGAAGATCAGCGCCCTTGCCATCACCGAACCGTCCGGAGGCTCGGACGTCGCCAACCTCAAGACCACGGCGCGCCGCGAGGGTGACCATTACGTGGTCAACGGCTCCAAGATGTTCATCACCTCGGGCATGCGCGCCGACTACTACACCGTGGCGGTGCGCACCGGCGGTCCGGGAGCGGGCGGCGTGTCGCTGCTCTTGATCGAGCGCGACCGCGAAGGGTTCGGCCGCACCAAGCTCAAGAAGATGGGCTGGTGGGCGTCGGACACCGCCCAGCTCTTCTTCGACAATGTCCGCGTGCCCATCGACAACCTGATCGGCCAGGAGAACAAGGGCTTCATCGGCATCATGCTGAACTTCAACCAGGAACGGCTCGGCATGTCGGCCGGCGCCTGCGGCTACGCCAGGGTCTGCCTCGATGAGGCGATCGCCTACGCCCGCGAGCGGCACACCTTCGGCAAGCCGCTGATCGCCAACCAGGTGGTGCGCCATCGCCTGGTCGACATGGCCATGCGCATCAATGCCGTGAAGTCGACGCTCGAGCTCTTGGCCTGGCGCGTGTCCCAGGGCGAGAAGCCGGTGGCGGAAATCTGCATGCTGAAGAACCTCGCGACCTCGACCATGGAGTTCTGCGCCAACGAGGCCATGCAGGTATTCGGCGGCGCGGGCTACCTGCGCGGCGCCAAGGTCGAGCGCATCTATCGTGAGACAAAAGTGATGGCGATCGGCGGCGGCTCGGTCGAGATCATGAAGGACCTCGCCGCGCGGCAGATGGGATTGTAGAAGGGGCGCATGACCAGTCCCCTGAGCGATCCCGACCAGCGCATTGCCTTCTTCCAGCAGTGGTTTTCCGACACGATCCCGCACAGCAAGGCGCTCGGCCTGAAGATCATCGCGGTGCGCCGCGGCTTCGGCTCCATGCAGCTCGAGTGGCGTGAGGAGTTCGTCGGCAATCCCGAGACCGGCGTGCTGGCCGGTGGTCCGCTGACGGCGCTGATGGACAGCTGCTGCGGCATGTCGGTCGCGACCATGCTCAAGGAGCCCGCGCCCTTCGCCACCCTCGACCTGCGCATCGACTACGTGCGGCCGGCAACGCCCGGCCAGGCGGTGATCGCCGAGGCCGAGTGCTATCGCATCACCCGCTCGGTCGCCTTCACACGTGCCTTCGCCCACCACGGCGACACCAAGGATCCGATCGCCGCGGCAGCCGGTACCTTCATGCTGGGCACCAAGGGCGAGGTGACGCGGCCGCAGACGATCGGCACGGAGGTCAAGCCATGAGCTCGCTGCTCGAAAAGCTGGCCGAAGTGCGCAAGTCGGGCGACGTCGCCAAGCTCGCCGAGGCGATCCCCTACGCGCGCTGGATGCGCATCGCGCCCGAGAACGGCACCGGCGAGCTTCTGACGCGCATGCGCTATCACGACGACCTTATCGGCAACACTTTCCTGCCGGCGATCCATGGTGGCACGCTGGGCGCCATGCTGGAGATGGCGGCGATCTTCCATCTATTGTGGGAGACCGAGACGGAGACCGTACCGAAGATCGTCAACATCACCGTCGACTATTTGCGTTCAGCGCGGCCGGTCGACGTCATCGCCTGCGCCAAGGTGACCAAGCAGGGCCGGCGCATGGTCAACGTGTTCGCCGAGGCCTGGCAGGACGATCGCTCCAAGCCGGTCGCCACCGCCAACGCCCACTTCCTGATCAAGTCCGACGACGCGCCGCCGTCGCTTTGATGCTGGGGGTGTCATGTTCCTCTCCCCCTTGGGGGAGAGGCTAGGTGAGGGGCTGCAACACGAAGATCGTCTCCTGCATCACCCCCTCACCCAACCTCTCCCCCAAGGGGGAGAGGAGCATGAATCACCGCGGCAGGTTGTCGAGATCGACGCCGTAGCGCTCGGCGTGGCGCTTCATGTAGACGCCGCGCGCCTCGACCGGCTTGCCGGTCACGGCGGCCTCGACCATGTCGAGGTAGATGTGCCAGCCCATGGCGTTCACCTTCACGAACTGCTCGAGCACCGGCAGGTGGGTCAGTGTCAGGAGGGTGCCGCTGTCCTGGGGACCGAGCTCCAGCGTGAGGTACGATTCGGGATAGGGCGAGCTCTCGTCGCTCGAGCCGAACACGTTCCAGCTGTAGCTGAGTTTGCGCGGTGGCTGCCATTGCGTGACGGTTCCGCGAATGTGGTTGCCCATCAGCCGCACGGTGCCGCCGACCCTGCCTTCCAGCACGCCGTCGCCGTACCACGCCGGCAGGCGCGTGAAATCGGTCAGGACGGCCCAGACCTTGGCCGGCGCCGCCGCCAGCGGCCAATCGAAGCGCACCATATGCGCATGTGTGAAATGCGCGTCGTGGCTCATGTACTTTTTCCGCAGGTGCAGTAGACAACGCCCGGCATGGATTACGACTCCCTCAGGACCGACCGCGATGACGTGGTGCGGGATGGCTGCGATTTCGAGGCCTACCGGCGGCCGGGCGCCCTGATCGATTCAGACCACCCCAAGATCACGGCCTATGCAAGGCAGGTTGCGGGCGAAGGCGGTGACCGGGAAAGGGCGCTGCGCCTCTATTACGCCGTGCGCGATGGCCTGCGCTACGACCCCTACAACACCCCGATGAAGCGCGAAGCCTACCGCGCCAGCACCACGCTTGCGGCGCGGCATGGATACTGCGTGAACAAGGCGGGGTTGATGGCGGCGGTGTGTCGTGCCGTCGGCATCCCGGCCCGCGTCGGCTACGCCGACGTGCGCAATCACATGACCACCAAGCGGCTTTCGGACCTGATGGGCTCCGACACCTTCTATTACCACGGCTACACCGAGGTCTGGCTCGACAGCCGCTGGATCAAGGCCACGCCCGCCTTCAACAAGGAGCTGACCGAGCGCTTCGGGCTGAAGCCGCTCGAATGGGACGCCGAGACCGATTCGATCTATCACCCGTTCGACCTCAGCGGCCGGCGCCACATGGAGTATCTCGCCTATCGCGGTGTCTTCGCCGACATCCCGTTCGACGAGATCCGCTCCGCCTTTCGTCATTACTATCCTCGCATGACGCGCGCCCAGGAGGAGATGCCCATCGGCGGCAGCCTCGGTGGCGACTTTGGCGCGGAAGGTGCTGAAGAAGCCGCCAAGAAGTGAGTCTCGCTCCGCGTTCCTTCGGCTACGTCGCCCTGTTGGTGGCGTTGGGCAGCTTTGGCCCGTTGACCATGAGCATCTACACGCCCGTGATGCCCTCGGTCGGCGCATCGCTGGGCGCCGGCGCCGACAGCGTCAAACTCACGCTCACCACCTACATGCTGGGCTTCGCCGTCGGCCAGCTCTTCTACGGCCCGCTCAGCGACCGCTTCGGCCGCCGCCCGGTGCTTTTAGGCGGGCTGATCTTTTTCACCATGGCGACCTTCGCCTGTTCGTTCGCCCCCTCGATCGGCGGGCTGATTGGCCTGCGCATCCTGCAGGGGCTGGGCGCTGCTTCGGGCTCGGTGATCGGCCGGGCGCTCACGCGCGATGCCTATACCTTCCAGGAGATGCCGCTGGTCATGAGCTGGATCTCGCTCGGCCAGAACATCGCGCCCTCGCTGGCGCCGACCTTGGGCGGCTTTCTGGGCGAATGGGCGAGCTGGCGCGCGACCTTCTGGTTCGTCGGCGGCTTCGGCACGCTGCTGCTCGGCGTCGTGCTGTTCGGACTGAAGGAAACCAACAAGTACCGCAGCGAGCGCCTCGACCTCGGCCACCTGCTGCGCGGTTCGGGCCAGATGCTGCGCGAGCGCCAGTTCCTCGGCAACGTGCTGACGCTCGGCTTCGCCTTCGCCATCAACTTCGGCATGTTGGCGGGCGTTCCCTTCATTCTGCAGGACCATCTCGGCTTCTCGCCGCAGGAGTTCGGCCTGATCGTGCTGCTGTCGGTCGCCGGCTTCACCGCGGGCACCGTGGTGAACAACCGCCTGATCGGCCGCGTCGCGCCGATCGCCATCATGCGGGCCTCCGGCTGGTTCCATGTCGCGGCGCTGTCGGTGATGGCGGCCCTGTCGCTGAGCGGCGTCGTCACCTGGTGGGCGATCATCGGCCCGCACGTGGTGCTGAGCTTCGGCACGGGCATGATCGTGGCCAGCGCCAATGCCGGCGCCGTCGGCATGTTCCCCAAGCTCGCCGGCACGGCGTCGTCGCTGGCGGGCCTCGCGCAGATGGGCATGGGCGCCATGGGCACGGTCACCGTCGCCGCGCTCACCGTCATCGGCAGCCGCTATGTCGCCATGCCCCTGGTGATCGGCCTGATGCCGTTCGCGCTGGCGACCGTGCTCAGCGCCCGGCTGCTGCGCCCGTCACGGACGCACGCGGTCAAGCCCGACTGATGATCTCGACCGGCGCGAACAGGCCGCGCTGGACTCCGCCCATCATGTTGGCGACCTTCTGCGGCGCCGTCGCGCCCATCACGATCTGCAGGCCGGGCGCGGGCGGGCCGCCGGCCGCCATGCGCTGGCGCATCTGGGCGAAGGACGCGAGCGCGAAGTCGCGGCGATTGCGTTCCGTCACCACGCTGAAGCCTGCCACGGCCAGATCCTTCCGGTAGGTCTCGGCCGAGGCGATGAAGTTGGTCTCCGGTCCCGCCGACCACGGCACCGGATAGGGGAAGTCGCCATCACCCTCGAGCATCACGTCATAGATGGCGAACAGGCCGCCGGGCTTCAGCACACGGTACACCTCGGCGAACGCGGTCTTCTTGTCGGCGATGTTCATGCCGACATGCAGCATGTATGCGCCGTCGAAAGCGCGATTGCCGAAGGGCAATGCCGATGCGCTCGCCACGCGGTAGGCGGTGGTGTCGGCGAGCCCGACGCGGCGCGACAGGCTGGTGGCGACGTCCACGTACTCCGGGGTGAGGTCGATGCCCTGGACGTGCCAGCCGCGTTCCTCCGCGAAGAAGCGGGACGGGCCACCCAGCCCGCTGCCCACGTCGAGGACGCGCGCGCCGCTCGGCAAGTCGAGCTGCGCCGAAAGGTCCTTGGTCGCCTGCCGGCCGCCGATATGGAATTCGTCGACGGGCGCCAGGTCGGCGGATGTGAGCGTGCCCGGATTCTTGCCGGCGCCGGCAAGCGCCGCGAGGATCTCCGCCTCCAAGGTTCCATGCGCGTAGTGCTGTGCGATGTTCTGGTCGAGGGCCATCGTGCGCTCCGGTTCCGCCGAGCAAATCCCGGAACGGGATCGGCGGCAAGGTCGCAAGGGTGAGGCTTCCCGCCGCCATCGCACCTGATGTACATGCTGCTGCAGGAGTTCATGACGGAGGAAGACGATGGCCAACATGCTGAAGGACAAGGTCGTTCTGGTGACCGGCGCAGGCGGCGGCATCGGCCGCGAGATGGCGCTGCTGGCGGCCAAGGAAGGCGCCGCCGTCGTGGTCAACGACCTGGGCGGCGCGGTCGATGGCGAGGGCGGTGGCAGCACGTCGCCGGCACAGAAGGTCGTCGACGAGATCAAGGCGGCCGGCGGCAAGGCCGTGGCCAATGGCGACAGCGTCGCCGATCCCGCCGGCGCCGAGCGCATGGTCAAGGCCGCCGTCGAGAACTTCGGCAAGATCGACGGCGTCATCAACAACGCCGGCATCCTGCGCGACCGCATCTTCCATCGCATGAGCCACGTCGACTGGAAGATGGTGATCGACGTGCACCTGAACGGCGCCTTCAACGTCAGCCGCGCTACGGCCAACTACTTCAAGGAGCAGAAGTCGGGCGCCTTCGTGCACTTCACCTCGACCTCGGGTCTGGTGGGCAACTTCGGCCAGGCGAATTACTCGGCGGCCAAGATGGGCATCATCGGCCTGTCGCGCTCGATCGCGCTGGACATGGCGGCGTTCAACGTCCGCTCCAACTGCATCTCGCCCTTCGCCTGGACGCGCATGATCGGCACCATTCCGGCCGACACCGACGCCCAGAAGGCGCGCCTCGAGCGCTCCAAGAGGATGACGCCGGCCAAGATCGCGCCCATGGCGGTGTTCCTGCTGAGCGACGCGGCCGACGGCATCACCTCGCAGATCTTCGGCGTGCGCATGAACGAGATCATGCTGTTCAACGCCAACCGCCCGGTGCGCTCGGTGCACAACTCCGAGGGCTGGACCTTGGAGGCGATCGCCGAGCACGCCGTGCCGTCGATGAAGCCCTACTTCACCGACATGAAGCGCTCACCGGAATACTTCACTTGGGACCCGGTCTGATCTGCCCTTTGCCTCATCCTGAGGAGCGGCCCCAACGGGCCGCGTCTCGAAGGATGGGAACCCGCACCGTGTGTGATCCCACCCTTCGAGACGGGCGCTTCGCGCCCTCCTCAGGGTGAGGCGTTTTCGATGGAGTGACATGCCAATGGCCGAGGTCCGCAAGAACGAACCGAAGATCGATGCCGACGAGGTGCTCGCCGGCATCGTCGAGTGGGTGTCGATCGAAAGCCCGAGCCATGACGGCAAGTCCGTCAACAAGGTCGTCGACCATGTCGAGGGCCAGTTCCGCGACCTCGGGCTGAAGCTCGAGCGCGTTCCCGGCCGCGACGGCTTCGGCGACATCCTGGAGTGCAAGACGACGCCGGAGATGAGCCAGGGCGACGGCAAGGGCATCCTGGTGCTGGCCCATCTCGACACCGTGCATCCCATCGGCATGATCGAGCGGGACCTCAAGGTCCGCCGCGAAGGCGACAGCGTCTTCGGGCCCGGCATCTACGACATGAAGGCCGGCGGCTACATCGCCTACTATGCGCTGCGCCATCTGGTGCGCCAGGGCAAGAAGACCAAGCTGCCGGTCACCTTCCTGTTCATTCCCGAAGAGGAAGTCGGCAGCCCGACCTCGCGCACGCGCATCGAAGAGGCGGCCCGCGGCCACAAGTACGCGCTGGTCATGGAGCCCGGCCGCGACGGCGACCGCGTCGTCACCTCGCGCAAGGGAGTCGGCCGCTTCACTCTCACGGTGAAGGGCACGGCGAGCCATGCCGGCGTGCGCCACCAGGACGGCCGCAGCGCCATCCACGAGATGGCCCGGCAAATCATGCGCATCGAGGCGAAGACCGACTATGCGCGCGGCATCACCTGCAATGTCGGCCTGATCGAGGGCGGCAGCGGCGTCAATGTCGTGCCGGCGGAGTGCAAGATCGACGTCGATCTGCGCGTGCCGAGCCAGCAGCTCGCCGAGGAGATGACGCACTGGTTCCTGAACCTCGAGCCGATCGGCAACGACGTGACCTTGACGGTCGAGGGCGAGATGAACCGGCCGCCCTACCAGAAGGACGCGGGCATCACGGCGCTGTTCGAAAAGGCGCAGTCGATCTACCGCGAGATCGGCAAGGAGCTTTTGGACGTGCCGCTGACCGGTGGCGGCAGCGACGGCAACTTCACCGCCGCACTGGGCATCCCGACGCTCGACGGTCTCGGCGCCGACGGCAAGGGCGCGCATGCGGCCTTCGAGCAGATCTATTACTCGTCGCTGGTGCCGCGCACCTATCTCTGCACGCGGCTGCTCGAGACGCTGGACTAGCTCTTGCCGGACCGCGGGCCTCCAGGCCCGCTCATCGTCTTCGTCTTCCGGACCGCGCGCGAGGACGCGCGCGGTCCGGAAGATTAACGCAGCAGCGCCTGAGCGCCGCTCCATAGCTCGCGTACGACGTCGCCGGCGGGCTTGGCCTGCGCCAGTCGCGCGGATTGGCCTGACCAAGCCTGGATCCGGTCGATGTCGTTGGCTTTGGTCCCGGCATCGCGCATCGCTTGGGTGAGGCCGCGCTGCACGGGATAAGGCGCCGGGTTCGGCGCATCGGACGCGTGGGCGGCGCGCGCATAGGCCGTGGCGACCGCGCGGCCGGGACGGCCGGAGAAGGCGCGTGTGAGCAGGGTCTGCTCGGGCAGGGTGCGCCCGATGGCATCCGCCCAGGCGGGAGCGAGCTTGGCCTCAGGACAGCGCAGGAAGCCGGTGCCGATCTGCACCGCCGAGGCCCCCAGCATCAGCGCCGCGGCGATGCCGCGCGCATCGGCGATGCCGCCGGTCGCGACCACCGGAACCTTCACCGAATCGACAATTGCCGGCAGCAGCGAAAAAAGCCCGACCAGCTCGCTCTGCGCCTTGGCCGTATCGAAGGCGCCGCGATGACCGCCGGCTTCCATGCCTTGCGCCACGATCACGTCGGCGCCCGCCGCCTCGGCCGCCTTGGCTTCGGCCACAGTCGTGGCATTGGCGAACCACTTTATGCCCTTGGCCTTCATGCGCGCGACGAAGTCCCGCGGATAGACGCCCATGATGGAGGAGATGATGGTGGGACCGACCTCCAGCATGGTCTCGCACTGCGCGACGAAGTCGGGTGGCGATACGTCACCCGCTTCGCGCGCCACCTCCGGTCCCCAGCCGCGCAGGAAAGCGCGCACGGCATCTTCGACCTCGGCGTCGCGCACGGGCGGTGGATCGGGAATCCAGAGATTGAGGTTGAAGCCGCCGTTGCTTCCGGCGCGCATCTCCGCCGCCCACGCCTTGATGGCGGAGGGCTGCATCAGGAGCGCACCGCAACTTCCCAGGCCGCCGGCATTGGCGACGGCGATCGAGAGCGAGGCGGGACAGGCGCCGGCCATCGGCGCGAGCAGGAGGGGAACGCGAAGGCCGAAGGCGGCGCAGAACGCCTCGGCCCTCTTCTGCGGGGGATTGGCAAGCTGTGGATTGGCTGTCGGCATGATCCCCAACGTAGGGATCGGCCGCGGTCGCAGGTAGCGCTTTGATCAGATGGCCGCCATCGCTCCAGGCGATTGCCTCTATTCCGCGGCGTGGTGGGCCAGCATCGGGCGGGCGCAGTCGAGGAAGGCGCGCAACGCGCTCGAAGCATAGGCGTCGCGATGGCGGATGAAGACCGTCTCGACCTCGCCTTCGCCAGGCGGCAGATCGTGGACGCGCACGCGGCCGCGCCGCCATACCGGACCGATCAGCGCCTCGGGCAGCAACGTCACGCCGAGACCCGCGCCGACGCAGCTCACGATCGCCTCGAGCGTACCGAACTCGAGATGGCGGACGCCGGCGATGCCGCGTCGCGCCAGAAGTGCCTCGAGATGCTGGCGATAGGAGCAACCCGCGCGCAGGACGATGATCCTGAGTCCGCCCTGCCGCGCCAGCGCTTCGAAGTCGGCGGCGTCGGGTGCGGTCAGCACGACCAGCTCCTCGCGGAAGAACGGCTCGGCGACCAGGTCGGCATGGTCGACCGGCCCCGAGACGAAGGCGCCGTCGAGCCGGCGCTCGATGGTCTGCTCGATCAATTCGTGGGTGGTGCCCGTGCGCAGCGAAAGGTCGACGGCGGGATAGGCCGCGACGAACTCGGCAAGCACCGGCGAAAGTCGCAGTGCCGCCGTGGTCTCGAGCGAGCCGACGACCAGGTTGCCGGCCGGCGTGCCATCGTCGGTGACGGCGTGGCGTGCATCCTCGAGCAGGCCCGCGACGCGATCGGCGAAGGGCCGCAGGCGCAGTCCGGCGGCCGTGAGCGTCGCGCCGCGATGGGTGCGCTCGAACGGGTCGACGCCCAGCCGCTCCTCCAGGGCGCGGATGCGCGCGGTCACGTTGGACTGTACGGTGCCGAGCTCGGCTGCGGCCTTGCTCATGCTGCCGCTTCGCGCGACGGCGGCGAAGATGCGAAGGTCCGCGGCGTCCATGGTCGCTTTCGCTACCGACTGTTGCCGGATGATGGGGCCGAGTTGTGACCCCGAGCGGGAGCTGTAGCAGGCATCTCTAGTAAGCCGCCGTGAAGCGCTGGCGGATGTGCGTGGGCTTCTCGATCTCGTCCATGATGGCGATGGCGAAGTCCTCGCGGCTGATCTCGCTCTTGCCGTTGCCGTCCTCGAGCAGGTGATCGCGACCGAGGCGGAATTTGCCCGTGCGCTCGCCGGGCTGGATCGAGGCGGGCGGCGAGATCGCCGTCCAGTCGAGATCCGTCACCTTCTGCATCTCGGCCAGGGCCAGCGCCGCCGGCTTCGATGTCGGCGGCTGGATACCTTTCTCGGCCATGTGATCGAAGTGTGTGCGGCCGTCCTGGCGCAACAGGCTGCCGGCGCCGACCACGAACAGGCAGCGCTTCAGGCCTGCCTTGCGCAAGGCGTCGAGCACATGGTGGACGTCGTTCTCGTTCCATTTGATCGACAGGATCGCCACATCGTGTCCCTTGAGGGCATCGGCGAAGGCCGCGACCTCGGCCGTGTTCGCCTTCGCCGCCTGCAGCCCGTCGCGCGCGGCAAGCTTGGCCGGATCGCGGGTCAGTCCAGTCACGCGATGGCCGCGGCGGAGCGCCTCGTCGAGGATGCGGCTGCCTATATTGCCGGTCGCGCCGGCCAGGACGATTTTCATCGCGTCGTTTCCCTCATGAGATCGCGCAGGGCGGTGACGATGTCGGCCGGAGCCTCCTGCGGCACGTTGTGTCCGATGCGCGGCAGCAGGCGCCGCGAATAGGGGCCGGTGAAGTTCCTGGCCTGATTGTCCTGCTCGGGGGCGGGCCCGACGCCGTCGTGCCCGCCATGCAGGTTGATCGTCGGCACGGGGATCTTCGGCTGCTTGGCGAGCTCGGCCTCGATGCCCATCAACGCCGGGTCGCCGGCTGCATAGCCGTAGCGATGACGGTAGGACTGGATCACCACGTCGACGAAGTCGGGATTGTCGAACGACGCGGCGCTCTTCTCGTAGGTCGCCTCGTCGAATTGCCATTCCGGCGACCACAGCTTCCACAGCAGCCGGCAGATATCGCGGCGGTTCTTCGTGAGTCCGGCGCGGCCGCGCTCGGTGTGGAAGTAGTACTGGTACCAGAAGCGGTGCTCCTGCTCGGCCGAGGCCGGGTTCGCGAACGCGGCGGTGTTGAAGATATTGTAGCCCGCGCAGCTCACCAGGCAGCGCACGCGCTCGGGCTTGAGGACGGCGGCGATGCAGGCGGCGCGGCCGCCCCAGTCGTAGCCGGCGAGCGCGGCGCGCTTGATGCCGAGCTTGTCCATGAACTGCAGGAGATCGTGACCCAGTGCCGCCTGCTCGCCCGAACGCAAGGTCGATGCCGTCAGGAATCGCGTCGGCCCGTAGCCGCGCAGCCAGGGAACCAGCACCCGGCAGCGGTCGGCGGCGAGTGCGGGCGCAACCTCGTCGTAGGCGCGCACGTCGTAGGGGAAGCCGTGCAGGAGAATCACCGGCGGCCCGTTCTCGGGCCCGTGCTCTTCGTAGGCGATGTCCAGGACATCGGTGCGGACGCGATCCTGTTTCATCCTGCGAGCTTAGCCCGCCTCGTTGACAGAGTCGCGGGGCGCGCCCACGCTTGGCGAAACGGAGGAAACATGGCCCGGTTCAATCGCGTGATCCGCGGCGGCATGATCGTCGACGGCAGCCGCCTGCCGCGCTTCCGCGGCGACATCGGCATCAAGGGCGGCAAGATCGCCGAGATCGGCCAGATCGGCGCCGGCGAGGCCGACGAGACGATCGATGCCGGCGGCCTGATCGTGGCGCCCGGCTTCGTCGACCTGCACACGCATTACGATGCGCAGCTCTTCTGGGATCCCTACTGCACGCTGTCGAGCTGGCACGGCATCACCTCGGTGGTGATCGGCAATTGCGGCTTCGGCTTCGCACCCGTGCGGCCGGATGAGCGCGACCGAGCCATGCTCACCATGACCCGCGTCGAGGCGATCCCCATGGCCTCGATGAAGGCCGGCATGCCGTGGAACTGGGTGACCTTCCCCGAGTTCCTGGACAGCGTCGAGGCGGCGCCCAAGGCGGTCAACATCCTGCCCTACATGCCGATCTCGCCGCTGCTCATCTGGGTGATGGGCTTCGAGGCGGCCAAGGCCGGCAAGCTGCCGACGCCCGAACAGCACGCCGAGATCAGGCGCCTGCTGCACGAAGCCATGGATGCCGGCGCCTGCGGCTGGTCGGCCCAGCGCATGCTGCCGACCGGACCGGCCGCCGTGCAGCGCGACCACGACGGCTCGGCCATGCCGACCGATGTCATGCACGACGAGACCTGCCGCGAGCTCGCGCGGGTTCTCGCCGAGCGCAACGACGGCTTCATGCAGATGCTGCTGGTCTCGGGCGACAACGCGCACGACCAGGCCTTCTACGAGGAAGTGGCCACCATCAGCGGCCGGCCGATCATCATGAACGTGGTCCAGGCCTTCGATCACAAGCCGCACATCCATCGCCGCGTGCTGGATTGGCTGAGGAGCTGCCGCGAGCGCGGCATCCGCGTCGTCGGGCAGGGGCTCACGACCGACGCAGGCTTCACCTTCACCTTCGAGGACTGGAACCTGTTCGACGATTCGCAGGTCTGGTGCGATGCCACGACCGGCACGCGGCAGGAGCGGCTGGCCAAGCTCGGCGATCCGGCGCGCCGCGCGGCGCTGCGCGACAACCTGCCGATCACGGCGACGGGCCCGCTGCCGCAGATCGCCATCGTCGGACCCAAGCTCGACAAGAACAAGAAGTGGCTCGACTACACGCTGGCCCATGCCGGCGCGAAGATGGGCAAGCACCCCGTCGACGTCATGCTCGACATGGCGGTCGAGGAGGATCTCAAGACCGAGTTCTTCGCCGCTCCGCCCAACGGCAAGATCGAGTATCTGAAGGAGCTTGTAGACGATCCCTACGTGCTGTTCGGCGTTTCAGACGGCGGCGCCCATACCAAGTTCCTGACGGCCGGCCGCTATCCGACCGAGACGCTGTGCAAGGTGGTGCGCGAGCACAAGATGCTGAGCCTGGAAGACGTGCACTGGCGGCTGTCGGCCCTGCCGGCGGAGGTCGCGGGCTTCCGCGGGCGCGGCGTGCTGAAGAAGGGCGCGCCGGCCGACATCGTGGTCTACGACTTCGACGGGCTCAGGGTGATGCCCGACGAGATCGTGCACGACCTGCCGGGCAACGAATGGCGGCGGGTGCAGCGCGCCCAAGGGTACAAGTACGTCCTGGTGAACGGCGAGGTCACGATCCGCAACGACCAGCCGACCAACACCCATTCCGGCCGCCTGCTGCGGCATGGCGCGTGATTTCCTCCCCAGCGAAGCTGGGGAGGTGGCGCCGTCATACGGCGACGGAGGGGTCATGAGCAACGCGACTGGCGCTCATGACTCCTCCGCCCCCTCCGGGGGCACCTCCCCATCGAAGACGATGGGGAGGTATTTGAGTGCGGAGCAGCGGCGCGAGCTCGGCCGCAAGTCGAATCTAATAGGCGCGTTGCTGGTGCTGCACGCCTGGGCCTTGATCGGCGCCAGCATGGCGCTGTTCGCCTGGTGGTCCAATCCGTTCACCTTCCTGCTGGGCGTGATGGTGATCGGCGGCCGACAGCTCGGCATCGCCATCCTGATGCACGATGCCGCGCACGGACTGCTGTTCGCCAACCGTCGGGTCAATGATTGGGTCGGCGCGTGGCTATGCGCCTATCCCGTGTTCACCAGCCTCGCGCTCTATCGCCCGTACCATCTGCAGCATCATCGCTTCACGCAGCAGCCCGAGGATCCCGATCTCGGCCTGTCGGCGCCGTTCCCGATCAGCCGCGTCAGCCTGCGCCGCAGGATCGTGCGCGACCTCACCGGCCAGACCGCGTACCAGCGCCGCGGCGAGCAGCTTCGTCGCGCCCTGGGGCCGGCCGATGCGCCGCTTGCCACGCAGCTCGGCAATCTGTGGCGCAAGGAGAAGGGCTCGCTCGTCGCGAACCTGGTGCTGCTGGGGCTGCTGTCAGCCGCCGGCTACTGGTGGCTGTACCCCGTGATGTGGCTGTTGCCGCTCGCCACCTGGTATCAATTGGTGAGCCGCATCCGCAACATTGCCGAGCATGCGGTGGTGCCCGACAACGACGACCCATTGCGCAACACGCGGACGACCTTGGCCAATCCGTTGGAGCGGCTGCTGCTGGCGCCGTACTGGGTCAACTATCACCTGGAGCATCACCTCTTCATGTTCGTGCCGTGCTGGCGCCTGCCTGCCGCGCATCGCGCGATGACGGCAGGAGGCTGGCGGAACAGGATGGAGGTGCAGCAGGGCTATCGGGCAGTCATGCGATTGGCCACCTCGCGGTTCGCCGATTCGCATCGCGGCCCACGATCGGCCGCCCCGGCTCAGCACATCTGACAAAAAAGGCGGCCCCCAGGCCGCCTTTTCGTTTCTGCCGGGCTCTACTGCTTCGGGCAGGGATGGACGTTCATCTCGGGGCCGAGATCGTACGGCGGCGGGATCTGGGCAAGCGAGGTGACCTGGCTCGACAGCGCCCAGTCGAAGGCGCGCTTGAAACGGGAGCAGAACTCCTTGTCGGTCGGCGCGCGCTGGGCGGTGCGATTGGCGAACTCGGTCACCACCACGTCGACGTTGAAGCGCTTGCTGCGGCCGAGCGTCTGCAAGTTGCGCGCGTTGCTGCCAAGCTCGCTCTGGAACTTGCTGAGGAAGGACGCGTACATGCTCTCATAGGCGCGGGCGCCGCCGGTGGTTTGGCACTGCAGGGTGCCGACCGTGAACTCCTGCTGCACCATGCGGGCGCGATAGGTGGCGAGATCCGCATCGTTGTAGCAGATGGCGCGGATGCTGCCGGCGGGCGGTGCGGCCGCTGTCGACGCCGCCTGGTAGTCCGCTGCGGGCGGCTTGTTGGCCGGCGCCGTCGTCCTGGCCTGTTGCCCGAGCGGGCAGCCACCCAAGGCCAGTCCCCCCACGACCAGAACTGCCGCCTGCAAGAGCTTCTTGATCATCCACTACACTCCCAACGCATTGGCCGGAAACCGCTTGCGGGTACAACAGTTGGGAGCCTCTTTCAAATCAATTACCGCTCATACGTGCTGGAGCCCCTGGGGAAATCAGTGCACGGCCCGGGCAAGAGCGCGGTCGAAGATCTCCAACCCCAGGTCGATTTCGCCGGCATCGACGGTGAGGGGCGGCGCGATGCGGAATATGCCGAAGCCGCCGCGGACTACGCTGGTCATCATGCCGAGTTCGAGGCATTCGCGCGCCACGCGCTGGGCGAGGTCCGGATCGGGGACCCTGGTGCGGCGGTCCTTCACCAGATCGAGCCCCAGCAGCAGGCCGCGACCGCGAACGTCGCCAATGCAATCATAGCGCTGCTGCAGGGCCAAAAGGCCGGTCTTGAGCCGGTCGCCGAGCTGCCGGGCGCGTTCGCTGAGCCGGTCGCGCAGGATGACCTCGATCACCTTCAGACCGACTGCCGCCGGCAGCGGGTCGGAGGCGTGGGTGGTGTAGAACAGGAAGCCGCGCTCGGCGGCGACGTCCTCGATCTCGGGTGTCGTCAGCATGGCGGCGAGCGGCAGGCCGGCCCCGAGGGTCTTGGAGAGCGTGAGATACTCTGGCACGACGCCGTCGCGCTCGCAGGCGAACAGGTGGCCGGTACGCCCGAGCCCGGTCTGCGCCTCGTCGAAGATGAGCTGCATGCCGCGCTCGCGGCATTTCTCGGCCAGCGCCGCCATGTAGCCCTCAGGCGGCTCGAGCACGCCACCGGAGCTCAGGATCGGCTCGACGATGCAGGCGGCGAGCGCGCCGGTCGACTGGCGGTCGATCAGGTCGAAGCCGAACTCGAGCTCGGCTCGCCAGTCGTAGGCGCCGGCGTGGTCGACGAAGCGCGAGCGATAGCTGTCAGGCGCGGGCAGTACCAGCGCGCCCGGCTGGGTCGGGCCGTACCCCTTGCGGCTGGACGAATAGGTCGCCGACGCCGCACCGCCGGTGACGCCGTGCCAGGATCGGCTCATGGCGACGATCTCGTGACCGCCAGTCACCAGCTTGGCCATGCGCAGCGCGGCTTCGTTGGATTCGCCGCCGGTCGACACCAGCAGCACGCGGTCGAGCTTGCCGGGCGAGATCTCGGCGATCAGCGCGGCCAGCTCGACGACCGGCCGCGACAGAACCGTCGAGTAGAGATGGTCGAGCTCGCCGACGTATTTGCGCGCGACCGCGACGATCTCGGGATGGCTGTGGCCCAGGATGGCGCTCATCTGGCCCGAGGTGAAATCGAGGATCCGCCGGCCGTCGGCGTCGGTGAAGTAGTTGCCCGCCGCGCTCTCGGCGATCACCGGCGCGAACGCCCCGCCGTAGCGCACGAGATGGGCGCGGGCCTTGGCCCAGAAGTCGGGATCGCTGTTGGCTGTCATCGAAAACTTCAATCACTCATCTCCTCCCCCGTCAAACGGGGGAGGGCAGGGAGGGGGAAGGCGGCAACGAGAATGTCAGACCGTTTCAGATCATGATCTTCATCTGCTCCAAATCTGTACTGAGGCTCTCCCCCTCCCGGCCTCCCCCGTATGACGGGGGAGGAGATCATTGAGTCAACGCCGCCTTCACCAGCGGCAGGCGGTCATTGCCGAAGAACATCGAATTGCCGACGAACATCGTGGGGCTGCCGAAGCCGCCGCGGGCGATGAGCTCGTCGGTGTTGGCGCGCAGCTTCTGCTTGCAGGCGTCGGTCTCGATGGCGGCGAAGAAGCCTTGGCGGTCGAGACCGGCCTTGGTGGCGATGTCGGCCAGCACCTCCTCCCGCGCGATGTCGCGATCGTCACCCCAGTAGGCTTCGAAGGCCGCAGTGGAATAGGGCACGAGCTTGCCTTCATCGAGGGCGTGGAAGGCGCCGCGCATGCATTTGACGCTGTTCACCGGGAAGACCTTCGGCGGGAAGACGATGCGAAGGTCGTAAAGGCGCGCCCAGTCGGCGAGGTCCTTCAGCATGTAGGACTGCTTCAGCGGATTGGGCTTGGCGCGGCTGTCGTAGACCGTCTGGTTGACCGCGTTGAATACGCCGCCGACCAGGATCGGCTTCCAGACGATTTCCGCGCCGAGCTCGGCCGCCAGCGGCTGCACCGCATGGAAGGCGAGATACGTCCAGGGGCTCGAGCAATCGAAGTAGAAGTCCAGCTGGCGCGCCATTTCGTCCCTCCGCCGTCGGTTCGCCTTGTCGTTGCCATAAGCGCAGCGTAGCTTGCAAATCCATGACGGTATCGGCTGAAAAGCCCAAAAAAGTTGTTCCCAAGAAAATAGCGATCGTCGTGCACCAGGAGCAGTCGCGGCCCGGCCGGGTCGGCGCCCTCCTCGAGAAGCGCGGTTACGAGCTCCATCGCCTCTGCCCCAATCTCGGCTGCAACCTGCCCGAAGACATGTCGGACTATGCGGGCGTGGTGATCTTCGGCGGACCGATGTCGGCCAACGATTGCGGCACGCTGGCCGGCATCAAGTGCGAGCTCGAGTGGATTCCCAGGGTGATCGAGGCCGGCGTGCCCTATCTCGGCCTCTGCCTCGGCGCGCAGCTGTTGACGCGCGCGCTGGGCGGCCGCGTCAATCCCCATCCCGACGGCAAGGTCGAGGTGGGCTACGTCGACATCGAGCCGACCGAAGCGGGACGTGCGTGGTTCAAGGGGCCGATGAAGGTCTACCAGTGGCATCGCGAGGGCATGGACATCCCAGACTGCTGCGAGCTGCTCGCCACCAACGACACCTATCCCGTACAGGGCTTCCGCTGCGGCACCAACGCCTTCGGCTTCCAGTTCCACCCCGAGGTGACGTTGGAGATGAAGGAGATCTGGACGCTCAATTCGGAGCGGCTGAAGCAGCCCGGCATCCAGCAGCGCGGCGTGCATCTCAGCATGCACGCCCTCTACGACCCGCCGCTCGACCGCTGGATCGACAGCTTCCTCGACCGCTGGCTGGCGACCGACCAGCGCATCGCCGCGCCGGAACTCGCGCTGGCCGCCGACTAGCTTTCATATTCGGACCGCGGGCGTCTGGTCCGCTCATGAATCATGAGGCGGGCGAGACGCCCGCGGTCCGAATCATGAGGTTCCCCACATCGGCTTAGGCTAGGCTTCCGTTGTTCGAAGCCTGGGAGGCGCGATGATGTCTGGTGCTCTGATCTTCGTCCTGGCGTTGGTGGTCGTGGCGTTGGTGCTGGTGTTCGCCGGCGTCAAGACCGTGTCGCAGGGCACCAACTGGACCATCGAGCGGTTCGGCCGCTACACGCGCACCCTGCCGCCCGGCCTGCATCTCATCGTGCCGTTCATCGACACGGTCGGCCGCAAGATGAACATGCAGGAGAACGTGCTCGACATTCCCGGACAGAAAGTCATCACCAAGGATAACGCGACGGTGCAGGTCGACGCCGTGGCGTTCTACCAGGTGATCGACGCGGCGCGTGCCGCCTACGAGGTCCAGAACCTCCATCTCGCCATCACCAATCTGGCGCTCACCAATATCAGAAGCGTCATGGGCAACATGACGCTCGACGAGGTGCTGGCCAAGCGCAACGAGATCAACAACACGCTGCTCGCCGTCATCGATCAGGCAACGGGTCCGTGGGGCGTCAAGGTGCTGCGCATCGAATTGAAGGATATCGCCCCGCCCGAGGACCTGGTCGTGGCGATGGGCCGGCAGATGAAGGCCGAGCGCGAGAAGCGCGCCACCATCCTGGAGGCCGAGGGCGTGCGCGAATCGAGCATCCAGCGCGCCGAGGGCGAGAAGCAGTCCGCCATCCTGACCGCCGAGGGCCGCCGCGAAGCCGCCTTCCGCGACGCCGAGGCACGTGAGCGGCTGGCGCAGGCCGAGGCCAAGGCGACCTCCGTCGTCGCCGAGGCGATCGCCGGAAACGGCGTGCAGGCGACCAACTACTTCCTCGGCACGAAGTACGTCGAGGCATTGTCGCGCATGGGCTCCTCCAACAACGCCAAGGTGTTCTTCCTCCCCGTGGAGGCGGCGGGCGTCATGGCCTCGATCGCGGGGATCGGCGAGCTCGCCAAGGAGGCGCAGGCGCGCGGCGTCGAGGCGGCGGCGGCTCGGCCGCGCGGCTCGGTGCCGTCGAGCGGCTGAGGAGCGGGCGCGATCATGAGCTTCAAGATCATCTTCTGGTACTGGTGGGCGCTCGCCGCCGTGCTGCTGGTGTTCGAGATGATGCTGCCGGGCATCGTCTTCCTGTTCCTGGCGGTCGGTGCAACGGCGGTCGGCGCCTTCCTGCTCGTCGCGTCGGACCTGTCGCTCGAATTGCAGCTCTTCGTCTTCGCCATCGTCTCGGTGGCTTCGGCGGTCGTACTGCGCCCGACCCTGAAGCGCCTGCAGCAGGGCCGCGCCCAGGACGCCACCATCAACGCCCGCGGCGATGCCATGATCGGCAAGACCATCGTGCTCGACGCGCCCATCCTGAACGGTCGCGGCCGCGTGAAGGTGGGCGACGGCAGCTGGACCGTCACCGGCCCCGACATGGTGGCCGGCGCGCGAGTGCGCGTGACGGCGGTCAACGGCACTGAGCTGGCGGTCGAGCCGGCGCCTTGACGCACCGCCTCATCCTGAGGGGCGCCCGCAGGCGCGTCTCAGGGTGAGGTGAGGCCGGTCCAGCCGTCCAGGAAGGCGTCAAGCACCCGTTCGTGCGACGCGAGGCTAAAACCCTGCGCGGCGATCCAGTCGTCGCTGTAGTAAGTGTGGCCGTAGCGCTCGCCTGAATCGCAGATCAGCGTCACCAACGCGCCCTTCGCGCCTTCGGCCTTCATGCGCGACGCCATGATGCACAGCGCGAAGAAATTGGTGCCGGTCGAGCCGCCGACGCGGCGGCCGAGCCGGCGCGACAGCACGCGCATGGCGGCGAGCGCCGCCTCGTCGGGCACGCGCATCATGTGGTCGATCACCTTGGGGATGAACGACGGCTCGACGCGCGGCCGGCCGATGCCCTCGATGCGCGAGCCGCGATCGCAGGTCGCCGCCATGTTGCCGGTGTCGAAGGCCTCGAAGAAGGCGGAGTGTTCGGGATCGGCGCCGCAGAGCCGCGTCGCCAGCCGCTTGTAGCGGATATAGCGGCCGAGCGTGGCCGTCGTGCCGCCGGTGCCGGCGCTCATGACGATCCAGGCGGGCACCGGATGCTCCTCGCGGCTCATCTGCTCGAAGATCGATTCGGCGATGTTGTTGTTGCCGCGCCAGTCGGTGGCGCGCTCGGCGTAGGTGAACTGGGACCAGGTGGCATTCGCCGCCCTGGCGTTCGATCTCCTGGACCTTTTCCCGCGAGGTGCTGGCCGACATCACCGCATGGAACGGCAGGCCCAGCATGCGCGCGAAATAGGCCTCGGAGATCGCCGTCGAGCCCGACGAGGCCTCGACGATCGGCGTGTCGTGGCGGATGCGGCCGTTGCAGATGCCGTAGAGGAAGAGCGAGCGCGCCAGCCGATGCTTCAGGCTGCCCGTCGGATGGGTCGACTCGTCCTTGAGATAGATGTCGATGCCTTCGAAGGCGGGCAGGTAGAGCTTCAGCAGATGGGTGTCGGCCGAGCGGCGCTGGTCGTTCTGGATCAGCTCGATGGCGTGACGCGACCAGGCCGCATCGTCGTGACGGCCCGTCGCCTCACTGGGCAGCGTCGGCGTGCTCATGGGACGCGCCGCCAGACGATCTTCTGGCTGCGGCCCGTTCCGGCGCGGAAGTCCGGTCCTGAAAGCGTCAGCACGTCGTCCTCCCGTCCAATGTGCCGGGTCGTGGTCATGCCGACCAGGCCGGCATCGGTCGCGAGCTCGATCGAATGATAGACCGCCCCGTCGCGCACTTCGTAGCGGCCGGCGTAGGCCAGCGATCCGGGCAGTTGGCTGCCCATCAAGGTCGCGCTGACCCGGCCTTCCGACGTGTAGAGCAGCAAGCCCCGTGCGTCGCGGCCCAGCGGAAATTCGCTCGGCCGGCCGTCCTCGTACTCCAACGACCAGCTCACGAGCTGCCAGGCGCCGGCGAGGTCGTCGCTCACCCGCCGATCACCTTCTTGGCGATCATGCAGTGGATGCCCTTGTGGCCGTCGACGGTCTGGGTGACGTGCAGGTCGGCCTGCAGGCTGCACAGCATGTAAGCGTCCGCGGCCGACAGGCCGGTCTTGGCCGAGATCAGTCGAATCATGTCGCGCAGCGCCTCCTTGGCGGCGTCGTCGAGATCGTGATCGAAGCCGTGGGTGATCCAGTGCGTCGCGGTCTCACAGCGCGGATTGTTGAGCTTCATGTCCTTGCGCACGGTGAAGCGGAAGGTGCCGCTGAGCGACGTTTCGAGCGCCGTCAGGTTGACCTCGCCGTCACCCTGCACGCCATGACCGTCGCCGGTCGAGAACAGGCCGCCCTCGGCGAACACCGGCAGGTAGACCGTGCTGCCGACCTGGAAGTGCTTGTTGTCGATGTTGCCGCCGAAGGCGCGCGGCTCGATCGAGCTGCACTGGCCCCATTCCGGCGGCGGCGCGTTGCCCATGATGCCGAAGAACGGCTTCAGGTCGATCTCCAGGCCCCACGGCATGGTGCAGACGCCGCGGTTGGAATCGATCGGGATGTGGGTCAGCCGAAAGAACGGGAAGTCCTCGGGCAAGGTGCCGGCGAGCGGCCGCTGGACGTTCCAGCCCCAGTTGGTGCGGAACTTGATGTCCAGCACCTCGACCGCCAGCGCATCGCCGCGCTCGGCGCCTTCGACGTAGACCGGGCCGGTCAGGATGTGGCGCCCGAGATGGGGCTTGAGCGTCCCCAGGATCTCGCGATGCTCGGGCAGCACGTTGAACGGCTCACCCGGCAGGATCTCGGTCGAGCCGGAGACGCAGTGGATGGTGGCGATGTCGCCCGACTTGATGCGCAGCGCGGGCTTGAGCTGGCTGTCGAAATAGCCCCAGTGGCAAGTCTCGGGCGATGAATTCAGTTCGTGGTTGGCCATGATTTCCCCTCTGGCCTTGGTTGAAGCACAGTCCGTGCCCGACCAACCACCAAAAACTGACACCACACGACCGTTGCCGGTAAACTCGCCGCCATGGCATCCCGATTCGGTATCGTCGTCGCTGTTCTCACGCTTCTCACCACCGGTGTGGCGGCGGCCCAACCGCGGCTCGCCGCGCCGGACGAGGTCGTGATTCACCTTCATCCGTCGCTCAAGGATGCCGACTTCGTCGACGGCCTGGTCTGCGAGCTGGGTCGTGTCCTGGTGGCGCCCGTCAGAGCCACGACTGTCGACTTGCCACTGACGCGCGATCTTCTGGCAACGGCGAATCAGTTCGACGCCAAAAAGGTCAATCGCCTGTTCGCACGCGCAACGGACGGAGAGTCCGGGCGCCCGTTCAGATACCTGATCCTGCCCTACGATCTGAAAGTCCCCGGCCTCAATTACGTGTTCGCCAATACCCCGGACGACGGAGGCACCACCGCGGTCATGTCCATCATCCGCCTGGTACAGACCGAACCCGGCCTGTCGCACAAGCGCGCGTCGGACATCACGAGCGATCGGCTCTACAAGCTGATGCTGAAGTCCGTTGCGGTCCTGGCCGGATTGCGCACCGGCGGCTGCATCATGGCCTTTCCTCGCACCCTCAAGGAACTCGACGTCAAGTCGGCGGAATTCTGCCCGGATGATCGCGCGGCCTTGATCGACGCAGGCGTGCTGAAGGCAAGACCGTTCGGCGCCTGCAATACCGTGGCGATGGTTGGTCGATGAACTACCGCCACGGCTACCACGCCGGGAACTTCGCCGACGTCCTGAAGCACACCGCCTTGTGCGAGCTATTGCGGCTGCTGACGGCCAAGGACAAGAAGCTGTTCGTGCTCGACACGCACGCCGGCGCCGGCGGTTATGACCTGGCCGGCAACCTTGCCCGGCGCACCGGCGAGGCGGAGGCGGGAGTAGCCCGCCTGGCGGTGGCGCCGCGTACCGGCATGCCGGCGGCCGTCGCACGCTATCTCGCAGCCGTTGCCGCCTACGATCGCAAGTTCGGGCCGGCGGGCGGGCAGCCCAGGCGCTATCCTGGCTCGCCGCGCCTGGTGCGCGCCGGCCTTCGGCCGGGGGATCGCTTCGTCGCCTGCGAGCTGCATCCCGAGGAGGCGCTGGCGCTGAAGCGTGAGTTCGCCGGCGACCGCGCCGTCGAGGTCCGCCAGGCTGACGGCTACAAGGTCCTCAAGGCGCTGCTGCCGCCGGTCGAACGGCGCGGGCTGGTACTGATCGATCCGCCGTTCGAGGCGACCGACGAATACGAGAAACTGTTGCGCGCCCTGCGCCAGGGCGTGCGGCGCTTCGCGACCGGCTGCTACGCCGTCTGGTATCCGATCAAGGACGAGATGGCGGCCGCGTTCGCGCGCGACCTGGCCGCATTCAGGCCGCTGGTCCTGGAACTCCGTCTCGGCGGGATCGCGCCGGGCAAGCTCGCAGCCTGCGGGCTCGCGGTGATCAACCCGCCGTGGCGCTTCGAGGAAGCGATGCGCGAGGCCTTGCCGTGGGTCGCCGCCCGGCTCGGCCCGGGCGTCACCTGGGTCGTTGATGCCGCGCCAGCCACTCCCGCGGCTCCGGCGCCATCAGGGTGATGACGACCGACGCCAGGCAGAGCGCGGCGCCGGCCAGGATGGCGCCGGCATAGGAGCCGAAGAAATCGTAGGCGTAGCCCGCCACCGGCGAGCCCAGCAGGGCGCCGAAGGCGACGCCGCTGTAGAGCGCGCCGATGATCGAACCCAGGGCCTTGCCGCCGAAATAGTCGGCGGCGAGCGAGGGGGCGATGGCGACGAAGCCGCCGTAGAAGGCGCCGAACGCCAGGGCGAAGACGATCAACGCCACGGCGCTGGTCGACATCGACCAGACGACCAGCATGACGGCGGCGCCGACATACATCAGGCCGAACGAGTGCTTGCGGCCGAGCCAATTGGTGACGCTGGCGAACAGGAAGCGGCCGACCGTGCTGCCGACGCCCAGGAGGACGATCAGCAGCACGCCGAAGGCCTCGCCCAGCCCGACGTCCTTGGCGTAGGGCGCGAGATGGACGAACGGCGCGAACAGGCCGAACGACATCAGGAGCGCGCCGACATAGATCGACCAGAACGGCCCTGACCGTACCGCCTCGCCGAGCGTCAGGCCGGCCGGCATCGTGCTCGCGCCCGAAGGGTGCGGCGGGTCGCCGTCCGGCGTGAGGCCGTAGCGTTCGGGCGCCGGCCGGACCAGCGCGCCGGAAACGACGGCGCCCAGGACGGTGAGGGCGGCGAGCACGAGGTAGGTGTGACGCCAGCCGAGATGGGCGATCAACTGATGCGCCAGCGGCGCTCCGATCAGCGTGCCGACGCCGATGCCCGCGACGGCGATGCCGCTTGCCGTGCCGCGGCCGCGCACGAACCAGCGCTGTACGGCGGCCACGCTCGGCACGTAGCTGAGACCGATGCCCACGCCGACGCCCAGGCCATAGCCGGCATAGATCTGCCACAGACTGCTTGCCTGCGCGGCTGCGACCAGGCCGACGGCGATCAGCAGCAGTCCGCCGACCACGACGGGCCTGGGGCCGGTCCGGTCGGCGATGAGGCCGGCCGGGAAGCCCAGCAGGAAGTAGAGGAACGCCGAGATCGAGAAGACCAGCGCGGTCTCGCCGCGCCGTGCGCCGAACTCGCTTTCCAGCGCGCCGAAGAAGGCGGCGAAGGAGTAGGCGACGGCATAGCCGGTCATCATGCAGAGGAAAGCGCCGGTGACCACCCACCAGCCGGGAAAGACGCTTCGCTTGGTTTGGGTCATGCGGGAAAGCTAGGGAGCAGGGGAGCGTTGGGCCACGGCCGATAGTTCGGTGGATTCCGAAGAATCATGCTCTTCCGGACCGCGCGCATCCTGCGCGCTCAAGATTCTGAGCGCGCAGGATGCGCGCGGTCCGGAAGACCATGAGGCTCCGGTGACGCCCATCAGTGATGCTTGTTGTTGTTCTTCTTCTTCTTGTCGCCCGGCTTCCAGCCCCACAGCTTGTCAGCCGCTTCGGCGATCCTGGCATCGAGCGGCTGCTGGAGGTCGTCGAGGCCCCTGCCGACGATGTCGTCGACGATCTCCAGGCCCCTGAGACGGGCGCGCATCTTGTTGTCGGAGGCGATCACATGCCACGGCGCGCAGTCGGTGTCGGTGCGCTCCAGCATGTCGTCGTACGCCTCGATGTATTCCTTGCGCTTGGCGATGTTGCGAAAATCCTCCAGGCCGATCTTGTAGTGCTTATGAGGATCGTCGAGCCGCGCCATCATGCGCTGCTTCTGCTCCTTCTCGCTGACATGGACCATGAGCTTGACGATACGCACGCCGTCGTCGGTGAGCTGGCGCTCGAACTCGTTGATCTCGCGATAGGCCCGCTTCCAGCTGTCCTTGCTGCAAAAACCCTCGATGCGCTCGACCAGCACGCGGCCGTACCAGGTGCGGTCGAAGATCGCCCAATTGCCCGGCGCCGGCAGGCGATCCCAGAAGCGCCAGAGGTAATGGCGGCCCTGCTCCTCGGGCGTCGGCGCGCCGATGCGATAGACCTGGACCGATTTCGGCTCGAGCCCGCTGACGATGCGCTCGATCAGGCCGCCCTTGCCGGCGGCATCCCAGCCGTCGATGCCGATCACGACGCGGCCGCCGGTGCGCAGGCTGTGGATCTGCAGGTCGAGCAGTCGGTGCTGGAGCTTTTCGAGCTCGTCCTCGTAGTCGTCCTTGTCGATCGGATCGTCGTCCATCTCGATTTTGTCGAGACTCGGCCATTTGCCCATAGGTTCCTCCGGTGGCGGATCGTGACAGCGCCGGCGGTGGGACGCAATTCGCCTTGAGATGATTGACAGCGCCAAGCGTCACGACGACTAATCGTCGCCGATGGCCGACGCCCAACCCACGATTCGCTACACCCAGCGCGCAGGAAAACCCGTCATCGAGGTCGCCGGCGCATGGACGGTGTTCAGCCTGCGCGGCATCCGGCGCATGGCCGAGAAGGCCTTGTCTGCGGCGGGCGCCGGCAAGGCCGACCGCGTCGTCGATGCCAAGAAGGTCGAGCGGCTCGATACCGCCGGGGCGCTCGAGATCCTGATGCTGGCCGGCGGGCCGGATGCCCAGATCGAGACCGCCGACAAGGCCCATGCCGACCTGTTCAAGGTCGTGCAGGACAACATGTGCGAGGCGCCGCCCGAGCGCCAACCGAGCTGGTTCACCCATTGGCTGGAGGAGATCGGACGCAACACCGTCCATCTCTACGAGCAGGGCGTGAACCTCGCCTCGTTCTTCGGCGAGATCCTCGTCACCTTCGTCGAGGCCTGCCTGCACCCCAAACGCTTCCGCCCGAACGCGATCGTGCAACAGATGTACGAGGTGTGGATCCGCGCCCTGGTGATCGTGGGCGTGCTCACCTTCCTGATCGGCGTCGTGATCGCCTATCAGGGCGTCCAGCAGCTCAAGCAGTTCGGTGCGGAGACCTTCACCGTCGAGGCCGTCGGCATCGGCATGTTCCGCGAGCTCGGCGTGCTGCTCACCGCCATCATCGTCGCCGGCCGCTCGGGCAGCGCCTTCACCGCCCAGATCGGCACCATGCAGGTCAACCAGGAGGTCGACGCCATGCGCACGATCGGGCTGAACCCGATCGAATGGCTGGTCCTGCCGCGCATCTCGGCGCTGGTGATCTCCATGCCGTTGCTCGCCTTCTGGGGCGACATGACCGGGTTGCTGGGAGGCGCGGTCGCCTGCACCATCTATCTCGATTTCACGTTCGTCCAATTCTTCGAGCGGCTGAGCGACACGGTCGGGCCGTGGCACTTCTATGTCGGCATGATCAAGGCGCCAGTGTTCGGTGCGGTGATCGCCATCATCGGCTGTTTCGAGGGCCTGCAGGTGAGAGGCAGCGCCGAGAGCGTCGGCCAGCTCACGACCAAATCGGTGGTCGAATCGATCTTCTGCGTGATCGTGCTCGACGCCATATTCTCGATCATCTTCCTGCTGGCCAACGTGTGATGGCCGATACCGCCACCCCGGCAAAGCAACATGGCGAGAAGCCCGCACCGCCCAAGCTTCTGGACGGCGGACAGCTCGTCGATCACCGCGACGGCCGCGACATCGTGCTGAAGCTGCGCGGCGTACGCACGCAGTTCGGCGACAACATCATCCACGACAATCTCGATTTCGACGTATTTCGCGGCGAGATTGTCGGCCTGGTCGGCGGGTCGGGAACGGGCAAGTCCGTGCTGCTGCGCACCATCATCGGTCTCAACCGGCACACCAGGGGCACCATCGAGATGCTGGGCGTCGACACCGCCACCCTGCACGGCCAGGCCGAGCGCGCCATGCAGGCGCGCACCGGTGTGCAGTTTCAGGACGGCGCGCTGTTTTCCTCATTGAGCGTCACCGAGAACATCATCGTGCCGGTTCGCGAGCATGTCGGCCTGGAAGAGCAGACGATGCGAGACATCGCAGCGCTCAAGGTCGCGATGGTCGGGCTGCCGCCGGACGCCGGCGACAAGAAGCCGTCGGAGCTTTCGGGCGGCATGCGCAAACGCGCCAGCCTCGCCCGCGCCCTGGCGCTCGACCCGGACGTGCTGTTCCTCGACGAGCCGACGGCCGGTCTCGACCCGATCGGCGCGGCGCACTACGACGAACTGGTCAAGGGGTTGAACGAGAGCCTCGGCGTCACGATTCTGATGGTGACGCACGACCTGGATAGCCTTTATGCAGCTTGTGATCGTATTGCCGTGCTGCTCGACAAGCGCGTCGTGGTAGGTACCATAGACGAGTTGCTGAATTTCGATCATCCCTGGGTCCAGGAATACTTCCGTGGACCGCGCGGGCGGGCGGCGGCGAAGCAACAGGAGTAGAGCGTCGGCAAATGGAAAGAAGATCGCCCTATGTGCTGATCGGCGCGGCGATGATCCTGTTCATTGCGGCCGTCGCGGGTTTCGTCATCTGGAAGCTGCGCGCAGGCGACCGAACGGCGTACGCTTACTACGACATCCTGTTCTCGGGTGACGTGCAGGGGCTCACCACCGATTCGCCGGTGTTCTATCGCGGCCTCCGCGTCGGCCGCGTCGCCAACATCCAGCTCACCTCGCGCGTCGACACCCAGCGCTCGACGGGGCGTGAGCGGCTCACCGAGAAGATCGAGGTCACGGTCGCGGTCGACTGGAACATCGACATCCGCGAGCGCTCCTACGCGGTGTTCGAGAAGCCGTTCATCGCCGGCTCGCCGTTCATCCAGATCGTCGGCCGCCTCGACGTCGACCAGATCAAGCCCAAGAGGAGGGCGGGCGATCGGCCCTACCCCGAGATCCGCGAGGGCGCCTCGTTCCTGCAGGCGACATCGACCTCGGCGCAGGAGCTCCTGACCAAGGCCGGCGTCACGGTCGACCGGTTGAACGAGCTCCTGAGCCCGGACAATGTCGGCGCGATTGCCGACTCGCTGCGCAACATCCAGACGCTGACCACGGCCTTCGCCAAGCAGGACGCCGCCATCCAATCGACGCTCGCCGAGCTGCCGATCGCCATCGCCGAGTTCCGCAAGACCTTCGACAAGGTCAACGCCCTGACCGATTCGCTGAACGTGCTCGCGCTGGAACTCGGGCCGCAGGACGCCGCCAGCAAGAAGGCGCTGGCCGGCAAGGAGCCGAGCGAGCTTTCCAGGACCATCACCGAGGCGCGCTCGGCGCTCAAGAACATCGACAACGCGGCGGGGCAACTCAGCAAGCTGGTCGGCGACAGCAAGGGACCGGTCAAGAACTTCACCGAGACCGGGCTCAACGAGCTGTCGATGACCATCCGCGAGCTGCGGCAGCTCACCGCCAACCTGAACGTCATCGCCACGAGGCTCGAACGGGATCCGTCGGGCTTCGTGTTCAGCGGCAAGCAAGGATACACGCCCAAATGATACTTCGCCTGGCCGCCCTTGCGGGGGCGGTCGTCCTGCTCGCCGGTTGCCAGTTCATCAGTGCGGTCGACGCGGCCACCGAGCCGCAGGACCTCTACACGGTCACTCCCAAGAGCACCTTCGATCCCGGCCTGCCGTCGGTCTACTGGCAGCTCGCGGTCGAGGCGCCGGCCGCCGCCGCCAACCTCAATACCGGCCGTATCGCCATCGCCATGACACCGACCTCGACGGACTACTACGCCAAGGCGGCGTGGACCGATCGCGCGCCGCTGATGGTGCAGACCAGGATCGTCGATTCCTTCGAGAACACGCGCAAGATCGTGGCGGTCGCCCGCGAATCGATCGGCATCCGCGCCAACTACGTGCTGCAGCCCGACCTGCGCAACTTCGAGGCGCTGTACTATTACGGCAAGCCGCCGATCGTGCGCGTGCGCATCATTGCCAAGCTGGTGCGCATGCCCGACCGGCAGATCATCGGCGTCGGATCCTTCGAGCGCTGCGTGCGTGCACGCGCCGATTCGGTTCCCAAGGTCGTCGACGCCTTCGACCAGGCGCTGGGCAGCGTCATCAAGCGGCTCGTCGCCTGGACGCTGCGCACGCCGCCGGCGCGTCCGGCTGCGGACGATGCGCCTTACAACATCGAGCGCTATCGCAACCCGGCCAATGCCGTGATCGACAGCGAGAACTGCCCGAATGGCGGCGACGCCTCGATGGTGCCGTTCACGGACGAGTAGCGCTGGGGGCGCGCCACTCCAGTGGCGCGTCATGCTCTTCCGGACCGCGAGCTTCCAGCTCGCTCATGAATCATGAGCGCGCAGGATGCGCGCGGTCCTGAAGAGCATGAGAAAACGCGCCACTGGAGTGGCGCGCCCCCAGCCTAAGCCCTTTTCTCCACCATCTTCCACGCCATGTCGGCCATCGCCTTGGCGCGATTGCCGTACTTGGTGGCGGTTTCCGACGAGGCGTTGCCGTCGAGGCCGCGCTTGTAGACGCCCTGCACGATGGCGGCGAGGCGGAACAGGGAGAAGGCGAGGTAGAAGTCGAAGGACGGCACTTCCTTGCGGCCGGTCCGCCGCGCGTAGGCCGCGAGATACTCGGGCTCGGTCGGGACGCCGAAGGCCTCGAGGTCGAGACCGGCATAGCCGCCCGAGGCGCCGAAACCCTCGCCGAAGTGGTACATCATGCAGTTGTAGCCGAGGTCGGCCAGCGGATGGCCGAGCGTGCTGAGCTCCCAGTCGAGCACCGCCACGATACGCGGTTCGGTCGGATGGACGATGGTGTTGCCCAGCCGATAGTCGCCATGGTTGATGCGCGTCTCGTCGCCCGGCGGAATGTTGGCCGGCAGCCACTGCTTCAGCTGCTCCATCGCCTCGATGTGTTCGGTACGCGCGAGGTCGTACTGGCTCGACCAGCGCGCGATCTGGCGCTGGATGTACTGGCCCTCGCGGCCGAAGTCGCCGAGGCCGACGGCGCGGTAGTCGACGTTGTGGATGCGGGCCAGCACGTCGTTCATGGAATCGAAGATCGCGGCCCGATCGGCGGGCGCGATGCCGGGCATCTTGGGATCGGCCAGGACGCGGCCCGGCGTGAATTCCATGATGTAGAAGGCAGTGCCGATCACCCCGTCGTCCTGGCAGAGCGCATAGGGTTTCGGGACGGGCACGTCGGTATGGTCGCTGAGCGCCTTGATCACGCGATACTCGCGATCGACCTGGTGCGCCGAAGGCAGGAGCTTGCCCGGCGGCTTCTTGCGCAGGACGTACATGCGTCCGCCGCCGTCCGTGATGTGGAATGTCGGATTGCTCTGGCCGCCCTCGAACTGGAGCACCCGCGCAGGGCCGCGGTAGCCGTCGACATGGGCCTTCATGTAATCGGCGAGCCGCGCCTCATCGAAGACATGGGCGGCACGGACGGGAGTCAGGTTCTCGGGCAATTGGGACATAGGTTGGATGCTGCTGGTGACATTGCTGTGGTCGTGACGGTTTTACCGCCGAAGTGGGGCGAAGACGAGGGATGCCGCAAAACGGCCGGGCGTAGCGACTGAAGACGGTACATCCGCCGTCGCTTCACGACTCGAGGAAAAGATGTCCAAATTCCGCAGCATCCCTTACGCCGTCCTGGCGGGCAGTCTGCTCGTCGGCGGCAGCGCGTACGCGCAATCGATGTACAGCATCGATCAGCGCCAGGATTACCAGCAGAATCGCATCGAGCAGGGCATCCGCAGCGGCCAGATCACCCAGAGCGAGGCTTGGCGCCTCGAGCAGGGCGAGCGGGCGATCGACCGCGCCCAGGCCCGCGCCCGAGCCGACGGCGTCGTGACCCAACAGGAGCGCAACCGCATCGATCGCATGACTGACCGCGAAGGCCAGCAGATCTATCGCCAGAGCCACGACAGCCAGCAGGCCTGGGATCGCGGTCAGAACTGGGGCCGCACCGATGGCCGCTATGACGGCTGGCGCGACCGCAACGGCTATGCGGGCCGTGACGGTGGTCGCGACGGATGGGGTAACCACAGCTGGGGCGACCGCAACGGCGGCCACAACAATTGGAGGGACCGCAACTGGGGTGACCGCGGCGACCAGGGACGGCACTACGGCTGGAACAACGGCCAGCACAACGGCTGGGACGGCAATCGCCCGCCGGGCGTCGAGCGCCGCGATGCGTGGAACGACCGTCGCATCGACAACGGCCAGCGCGACGGCTCGCTGACCCGGGGCGAAGCCAACCGGCTGGATCGCGGCCAGAATCGCATCGACCGCTACGAGGCGAATGCCCGCTCCGACGGCCGTGTGTCGCCGTATGAGCGCGGACGCATCGACCAGATGCAGAACAACCAGAGCCAGCGCATCTACGACGCCCGCCACAACGAGCGGACGCAAGCCACGCCGACACCGACGCAGCAGCCGTCCGCCAACTGGGGCAATGGCGGCTGGCGGATGCAGCAGGCCAACATGACGCCACAGGCGCAGGCACCTCGCCAGCAGCAGCCTCAGCAGCAGAGCTGGGGCGGCAACGGTGGCTGGCGCATGCAGCAGGCGAGCGCACCCGCGCCGCAGCCGCAGCGGATGAGCGCGCCTGCACCGCAGCCGCGGCAGGCCTATACGCCGCCGTCGGGCGGCGGGCAGCGGTCGCGCGGCCGATAGTCAGTTCGTGGGACAGGACGCGCTGTGTACGTAGCGCGTCCTCAGTTCTCGCCTCAATTCACCTGGCGCTGCTTGTCGCCCCAGTAGGGTTTGCGTAGCTCGCGCTTGAGGATCTTGCCGGTCGGGTTGCGCGGCAGGGCGTCGACGAAGTCGACCGACTTCGGCAGCTTGTAGCCGGCGATGCGTTCGCGCGCCCAGCCGATCAGCTCGCCGGCGCTCGCGTCGGCGCCGGGCTTCTTGACGACGACGGCCTTCACGGCTTCACCCCAGCGCTCGTCGGGCACGCCGATCACGGCGACGTCGGCGACGGCGGGGTGGCCGAACAGCGCGCTCTCGACCTCCGCGGGATAGATGTTCTCGCCGCCCGACACGATCATGTCCTTCACGCGGTCGTAGATGTAGAGGTAGCTCTTGTCGTCGAGATAGCCTGCGTCGCCGGTGAAGAACCAGTCGCCCTGGATGGCGCGCTTGGTGTCGTCGGGCAGGTTCCAGTAGCCGCCCATGATCTGCCGCGAGCGCACGGCGATCTCGCCGACCTGGCCCGCCGCCATGTCCTTGCCGTCGTCGCCGACGATGCGCAGTTCGACGCCTTCCTGCGCGTAGCCGCAGGACAAGAGCTTCTTCGCGTCGGCCGGATCATGATCGTCGGGCGGCAGCAGGGTGATGGCGCCGGTCGTCTCGGTGAGACCGTAGACCTGCTGGAAGCCGCAGGGAAAGATGTCCATCGCCTGCCTCAGGAGGTCGGCGGGTATCGGCGCCGCGCCGTAGACGATCAGGCGCAGGCTCGAAAGGTCGGTCTCGCGGATCTGCGGCGCCTGCACCAGGAACAGGATCATGGCCGGCACCAGCAGCATGACCTGCAGCTTCTCGCGCTCGACGGTCTGCAGTATCTCGACCGGCACGAACTCCCTCATCACATGGTTGGTGGCGCCGCCGAACAGGCCGGCGATGCCCCAGCCGGCGCCGCCGATGTGGAACATCGGCAGGCAGACGAGATTGGGCACACCCTCGGCCAGCAGCCAGGTCCTGGTCCACAGCGGCAGCATCCAGGCGAAGTTGGCGTTGGTCAGCTCCGCGCCCTTGGGCAGTCCCGTCGTGCCGCTGGTGTAGAACTGCACCGCCGTGTCGGTCGGCTTGACCGGCAGGTCGGGGTCGGCATCGGGATGGCGGTCGCGCCAGGCATCGAAGGAGTCCCACGCCGGATGGCGGGCGCCGAAGGCGATGATCTTTCGGACCGTCCTCAACTCGTCGCGGATCTTATCGACGACCGGAAAGAACTCCTCGCCGACGAACAGGATCTCGGCCTTGGCATCGTTGATGATATGCAGCACTTCCGGTGCGGCGAGCCGCCAGTTCACCGAGACCATCACGGCATTGGCCTTGGCGACGCCGAACAGCAGCTCGAAGAAGATGTCGCTGCTCTTGTCGAGATGGGCGATGCGCGCCTGCGGCTTGATGTCCTCGGCGATCAGGCCGTTGGCGACGCGGCTTGCCGCGCGGTCGAGCGCGGCGTAGCTCGTCTTGTGGCCGGCATGGACCAGGGCAGCAGCGTCGGGGCGATCGGCCGCATGCCGCCGCACGATGTCCGCCAGGCTGGTGATCTCGATGCTCATCCGAACGCTTCCCCCGACTGCCGCAGCATCTTCAGCGCTTTGGGAGTGATTTCAAGGGATTGATCGCCTACGGTGGGGTGTGGGATTGCTTTCCGAGGAAACATGAGCAAGCGGATTCTGGTCACGGGCGGCGCAGGCTTCCTGGGCTCGCACCTCTGCGAGCGGTTGCTGGCGGCCGGCAACGACGTGCTGTGCGTCGACAACTACTTCACCGGCACCAAGCAGAACGTCGCGGCTTGCCTGGACAATCCGCGCTTCGAGCTGATGCGCCACGACGTGACCTTCCCGCTCTATGTCGAGGTCGACGAGATCTACAACCTCGCCTGCCCGGCCTCGCCGATCCACTACCAGCACGATCCGGTGCAGACGACCAAGACCAGCGTGCACGGCGCCATCAACATGCTGGGCCTCGCCAAGCGCACGCGCGCCAAGATCTTCCAGGCCTCGACCAGTGAAGTCTACGGCGACCCGACCGTGCATCCGCAGGTCGAGAGCTACCGCGGCAATGTCAATCCGCTCGGGCCGCGCGCCTGCTACGACGAGGGCAAGCGCTGCGCGGAGACGCTGTTCTTCGACTACTGGCGCCAGCACAAGCTGCGCATCAAGGTGGCGCGCATCTTCAACACCTACGGCCCGCGCATGCATCCCAACGACGGCCGCGTCGTGTCGAACTTCATCGTGCAGGCGCTCAAGGGCGAGGACATCACCATCTACGGCGACGGCATGCAGACCCGCGCCTTCTGCTACGTCGACGACCTGATCGAGGGCTGGCTGCGCCTGATGAACGACACGCCCGACGACTTCACCGGCCCCGTCAACCTCGGCAATCCGGTCGAGATGCCGATCCGGCAGCTCGCGGAGACGGTGCTGAAGCTGGTCGGCGGCAAGTCGAAGCTCGTCCAGGCCGCACCGCTGCCGGTCGACGATCCGCTGCAGCGCTGCCCGGATATCACGCTGGCGCGCGACAAGCTCAAGTGGGAGCCGAAGGTCCCGCTGGAGCAGGGACTGAAGAAGACCATCGAATATTTCGACGGGCTGCTGCGCGGCAACAACCACGTGAGCCGCGTCGGGCGTTAGTCTTGCCGGACCGCGGGCCTCCAGGCCCGCTCATGCTCATACTCTTCCGGACCGCGAGCCTCCGGCTCGCTCATGATTCATGAGCGAGCCGGAGGCTCGCGGTCCGGAAGAGTATGAAAAGACGTGTCATCTGCGCTACTGAGCGGCCACCGCGCGCGGCAGGGCGTTGACGACGGAGGCCTTGCCCGAGGTCATCTCGTCGTAGATCCACTTGTAGGTCTTCTCCAGGCCGTCCTCGAGACGGATGGAAGGCGCCCAGTTCATCAGCTTCTTGATCAGGTCGTTGTCGCTGTTGCGGCCGCGCACGCCCTTGGGCGCGTCGAGCTTGTAGGAGCGCTTCAGCTTCACGCCGGCGATCTTCTCGACGATGTCGACCAGGCGGTTGATGCTGACCAGTTCGTCGCTGCCGATGTTCAGCGGCTCGATGATGTCGCTCTCCAGCAGGCGGATCGTGCCGTCGGTGCAGTCGTCGATATACATGAACGAGCGGGTCTGCTCGCCGTCACCCCAGATCTCGATCTCGTGCTTGCCCGAGAGTTTGGCGGCGATGACCTTGCGGCAGATCGCGGCCGGCGCCTTCTCGCGGCCGCCGTCATAGGTGCCTTCAGGCCCATAGACGTTGTGGTAGCGCGCCACGCGGGTGGCGAGGCCGTAGTCTTCCCGGTAGTGGCGGGCCATGCGCTCGCTGAACAGCTTCTCCCAGCCATAGCCGTCTTCCGGCATGGCGGGGTAGGCGTCCTCCTCCTTGAGCGCGGTGACGTCGGCGCGGGTCTGCTTGTCGCCGTTGTAGACGCAGGCCGACGACGAATAGAAGAAGCGCTGGGTGCCGGCTTCCTTGGCGGCCACCAGCATGTGGGTGCTGACCAGCACCGACAGCATGCACTCGGCCTTGTGGGTCTCGATGAAGCCCATGCCGCCCATGTCGGCGGCGAGGTTGTAGATCGTGTGGGCGCCCTTGGCGGCGGCGCGGCAGGGTTCGAGCAGGGCGAGATCGCCCACCTGGTTCTCGACGCCCGGGGTCTTCTGGTACCACTCGTTGAGCGGCTTCACGTCGACGGCGCGGATCCTGGTGTGGCCGCGTTGCTGCAGGACGCGGACCAGATGGCCGCCGATGAAGCCACCGGCGCCGGTGACGACCACGAGATCATTCTTGGACATTGACCAGCCTTTCACGCGAAGAGAGGGCTTTTATCCGATTTTTCAAAGACTTGCGAGGATGGACGTGACCCGCCCTGTGGACTCGCCAAGCGCGATGGGGTGCTCGTTTGCGCGCCTCGAGCGATTCCGTCAAGTCGCCGAGTGACGCGGCAACTATACGGCGTTTGTCGCCGCCGCTTGCCGCAGCGTTGGGGAAAATCGATGGTCGAGGGGAAAAAACTCTCTTATACCAGCCACATAGGCCCTCATTGGCCGTCTAGGCATCGTGCTGGCCGAAATCACCCCCGTCATCCTGACCTACAACGAAGCGGCCAACATCGGTCGCTCGCTCGAGCGCCTGACATGGGCGAAAGAGGTCGTGGTCGTCGACAGCAACTCGACCGACGACACGCTGGCGATCGCCGCCCGCTTCCCCAATGTCCGCACGGTCCGGCGGCCATTCGACACCCACGCCGAGCAATGGCGCTTCGCCATCGAGCAGACCGGCATCGGGAGCGGCTGGGTGCTGCGGCTGGACGCCGATTACATGGTCGAGCCGGCGCTGCGTGACGAGATCGCGGTCCTGACCCCTGCCGAGGAGACCGCGGCCTACGAGATCGCCTTCACTTATTGCATCGACGGCCGGCCGTTGCGCGCCTCGCTCTATCCCGCGTTGCCCGTCCTGTTCCGGCGCGGCCACGGCCGGTTCGTCCAGGACGGCCATACGGAAAAGCTGCGCATCGACGGGCCGATCGTGAAGCTCGATAATCGCCTGCTGCATGACGATCGCAAGAGCCTGGAGCGTTGGCTGCAGTCGCAATCGCGCTACCAGGCGCAGGAAGCCGAGAAGCTCATGAGCCGGCCGTGGTCCGAGCTCAGCTGGCCCGATCGGATCCGCTGCACGAGGGTCCTGGGGCCGATCGCCGTGGCGGTGCACTGCCTGTTGGTGAAGGGCCTGATATTCGACGGAGCAGCCGGGCTTCTCTATACAGCCCAGCGCGTGACCGCCGACCTGATCCTCTCCATGCACCTGCTGCGCCGCGACCTCGATCGATGACCTACATCCTCGGGCTGAACGCCTATCACGCCGATGCCGCGGCCTGCCTGGTGAAGGACGGCACCCTGGTCGCCGCCGTCGAGGAGGAGCGCTTCCGCCGCATCAAGCACTGGGGCGGCTTTCCCAGCGAATCGATCCGCTACTGCCTCAGCGAGGCCGGCATTGCGCTCGGCGACGTCGAGCATGTCGCCATCAACAGCGACAACCGCGCCAACCGCTGGCGCAAGCTCGGCCATGTCCTGACCTCCGGCGTCAGCCCATCCTACGTGCTGAGCCGCCTTCGCCAGCGCGGCGAACGTGCCGACATCGCCGGCAACCTCGAGAAGACGCTGCCGGACCAGGAGTTCCGCGGCGCCGTGCATGCCGTCGAGCACCATCTCTGCCATCTCGCCTCGGCCTTCCTGGTGTCGCCCTACGACAAGGCGGTGGCGGTCTCGGTCGACGGCTTCGGCGATTTCTCGTCGGCCGCCTGGGGACTGGGCGAGGGCGGCAGCCTCAGCGTCGGCGGCCGCGTCTACTTCCCTCATTCGCTCGGCGTGTTCTACGAGGCGATGACGCAGTTCATCGGCTTCCCGCACTATGGCGACGAATACAAGGTGATGGGGCTTGCTCCCTACGGCGAGCCGCGCTTCGTCGATCTCATGAAGCAGATCGTGAAGACCAGGGACGATGGCACCTTCGAGCTCGACCTGCGCTTCTTCCGCCATGCCTCGGGCGAGGGCGCCAACTATCAGGTGAAGGACGGCATCCCGTCGGGCGGCCGATTGTGGAGCGATGCGCTCGCCCAATTGCTCGGCCCGGCGCGCGATCCGGCCGCGCCGCTCGAGGATCGCCATCGCGACATCGCGCGCTCGGCGCAGGTCACCTACGAGAACACCTTCTTCAATCTTCTGGGCGCCGTGCACCGCCGCTATGGCGCCGACGCCGTCGTGCTGGCGGGCGGCTGCGCCTACAACTCGGTCGCCAACGGCAAGGTGCTGGAGCGCTCGCCGTTCAAGAAGCTCTATGTCCAGTCGGCCGGCGGCGATGCCGGTGGCGCGATCGGCGCGGCCTTCGCCACCTGGCACAAGCTGGGCGGCGCCGCCGCCCACCGCCACTTCGTCATGGACCACGCCTATTGGGGGCCGCAGGCCACGCCCGACCAGATCGCGGCCGCCATCGCCCGGCGGCGCGCGGACTTCGACGCGGCGGGCTGCACCATCGAGCGCATCGCCGACGAGGCGACGTTGTGCAAGCGCACAGCCGAGGCGATCTCGCTCGGCAAGGTGATCGGCTGGTTCCAGGGCCGCCTCGAATGGGGCCCGCGGGCGCTCGGCAACCGCTCGATCCTGGGCGATCCGCGGCGCGCCGACATGAAGGATATCCTCAATCTCAAGATCAAGCGCCGCGAATCCTTCCGGCCCTTTGCGCCCTCGGTGTTGCGTGAGGCGGTGCCGGAATGGTTCGAGACCGACGATGACGTACCCTTCATGATGCAGGTCTTCAGGATCCGCGAAGCCAAGCGCAAGGAGATCCCGGCGGTCACCCATGTCGACGGTACCGGCCGGCTGCAGACCGTCACCTGGGCGGGCAACCCGCGCTATGCCCGGCTGATCCAGTCGTTTCGCGACATCACCGGCGTGCCCATGGTGCTGAACACCAGCTTCAACGAGAACGAGCCGGTTGTTTGCAGGCCCGAGGAAGCCATCGACTGTTTCCTGCGGACCAAGATGGACGTCCTCGTCCTGGGTGATACCCTTATCCGGCGATGATCTCGTTCACCGTCAACGGCCAGCCGGCGCGCGTGGACGTCGAGGCCGAGAAACCGCTGCTATGGGTCCTGCGCGAGGATCTCAACATCACGGGACCCAAGTACGGGTGCGGTGTGGCGTCGTGCGGTGCCTGCACCGTCCATGTCGACGGCGCGCCGGTGCGGTCGTGCTCGATGGCGGCGTCGGACGTTGTCGGCAAGTCGGTGATCACCATCGAAGGACTGGCGCCGGGCACGTTGCACGCCGTGCAGAAGGCCTGGATCGAGGAGCAGGTGCCCCAGTGCGGCTACTGCCAGCCCGGCTTCATCATGTCGGCGGCGGCGCTGCTCAAGGCCAGCCCCAAGCCGACCGACAGGGATATCGACGAGGCCCTGTCCAACATCTGCCGTTGCGGCACCTACAGCGCCATCCGCCGTGCCGTGCATCGCGCCTCGGCATTGCTGGGCGGCGCGCCGTGAAGAAGTGGACCCGGCGCATGGCGATCATCGGCGGTATCGCCGGTGGCGGCCTGCTGGGTGTCGGTTTCTGGTTTGCCCGCGAGCGCGATCGGCTGGGCGATCGCACGCTGTTCAACGTCAAGCCGAACGAAGCGGGCCTCAGCGGTTGGGTCAAGATCACGCGCGACAACAATGTGATCGTGGCCGTGCCGCGCGCCGAGATGGGGCAGGGCGTGCAGACTGCGCTCGCCATGTTGGTCGCCGAGGAGATGGATGCGCGCTGGAACCAGGTGCGCGTCGAGGATCCGCCCGAGCATGGCGTCTATCGCAATGTCGACATCCTGATCGACGTGCTGCCGTTCTCGCCGGAGGAGCAGGGCACCGTCGTCGACGTCGCGCATTGGATGTCCGGCAAGTTGGGTGGCGTTCTCGGCGTTCTGGCGACCGGCGGCTCGACCAGCGTGCGCGATGCCTGGCATCCCATGCGCGTCGCCGGCGCGGTGGCGCGCGATCTGCTGCTGCGCGCGGCGAGCCGCAAGGCATCCGTGCCGGTCAGCGAGCTCGTGGTCGTGGACGGCGAGGTGCGGCGCAGGAGTGGCGGGCGCGTCGCCACCTTCGGCGAGCTGGTCGACCAAGTCGGCGATCTGTCGTCGATGCCCGTGCCGCCGCTCAAGAAGCCCTCGGAGTTCAAGCTGATAGGCAAGCCGCTGCCGCGCCTCGACATCCCGGCCAAGGTGCTGGGCGCGGCGACCTTCGGCATCGATGTGCGCCGGCCCGGCCTTCTCTATGCCGCGGTGCTGAACGCGCCGACCTTCGGCGGCGCGGCCACCGGCTTCAAGGTGAAGGGGAGCCTGCCCAAGGGGGTGGAGACCGTGATCATCGTGCCGGGCGGTATCGCCGCGATCGGCACCAGCTGGTGGCGCGCCAACAAGCTTCTCCAGGAAGGCGTCGAGGTGCAGTGGCAACCGGGGCCGGAGCCCAACCTCGACACCGCCACCCTCTGGCGGCGCTACGAAGGCTTGATGCAGGACGGCAAGCCGGCGCTGGTCCGCACGCTGGGCGAGGAGAAGAAGCCCACGAGGGTGCGGCCGATCGAGGCGACCTATCGCGCGCCCTATCTCGCGCACACGACGATGGAGCCGATGAACTGCACGGCGCAGGTGACCCGGCAGGGCGACAAGAACGGCATCGAGGTCTGGATGCCCAACCAGTCGCCGACCCTCATGAAGCTGATCGCCGGCAAGACGGCCGACCTGCCGCAGGCCCAGGTCACCGTGCACACGACCTTCCTGGGCGGCGGTTTCGGCCGGCGCGCCGAGGTCGACCTGGTGCGCCAAGCCGTGACCTGCGCCATGGCGATGCCGGAGCGGCCGGTCCAGGTCCTGTGGTCGCGCGAAGAGGACGTGCGCCACGACTACTATCGGCCGATGGCGCTGGCGCGCTGGCGCGCCGAGCTCGACACCTCGGGCAGCACGCCCAAGCTGGCGAGCGTCGCCAAGCGCCAGGTGGCCCAATCGCCGGCCGATCAGTTCCCGACGCGCGTGATCGGTCTGCCGTCGCAGGGCAAGCCCGAGGGCAATGCCGTCGAGAATCCGCCCTATGCCTTTCCGTTCTACAAGCTCGAGGCCGTCGTGCCTGACGGCTCGGTGCCCGTCGGCTTCTGGCGGTCGGTCGGCCATTCGCACACGGCCTTCTTCGACGAAAGCTTTGTCGACGAGCTGGCGGCAGCCCTGAAGAAGGATCCGTTCGAGTTCCGCCGCGAGTTGCTGGCCAAGAGCCCACGGCATCTGAAGGTGCTGGAGACGGCCGCGAAGGAGGCAGGCTGGGGACAGCCGCTGCCGGCAGGCTCGGGCCGCGGCATGGCGCTGCGCGCTTCGTTCGGCTCGATCGTGGCCCAGGTCGCCGAAGTCGCAGTGCCCGATGGCAAGACGCTGCAGGTGAAGCGCGTCACCTGCGCGATCGATTGCGGGCCGGTGGTCAACCCCGCGATCGTGCGCATGCAGATGGAAAGCGGGATCATCTACGGGCTCTCGGCCGCGCTCCATGGCGAGATCACCCTGGCCAACGGCGCCGTCGAGCAGTCGAATTTCCCGGACTACGACGCGGTGCGCCTGGCCGACGCGCCGGCGATGGCAGTGCATCTCGTCGATACCGGCTCATCTTTCGTCGGCGGCGTCGGCGAGCCCGGCACGCCGCCGATCGCGCCCGCCGTCGCCAACGCGATCTTCGCCGCGACGGGCAAGCGGCTGCGCAACCTTCCACTGCGCCTCGATTGACCGGAGCGCGGACCTCCAGGTCCGCTCAATGCTCTTCTGGACCGCGAGTTTCTAGCTCGCTCATGATTCATGAGCGCGCAGGATGCGCGCGGTCCGGAAGACGAAGACTATGAGCGTCTTCTCAGCGCGGCATCTGCCTTCGCCAGCGCAGCGTGTCCTCGATCTGGGCGACGAGATCGCGTTGGGGCGACCAGCCGAGCTCACTTTTGGCCTTGGTGACGTCGCCGACGAGCTTGGGCGAATCGCCGGGGCGACGCGGGCCCACTGTATGCGGCACCGATCGGCCGGCGATGCGCCCGGTCTCCGCTATCGCCTGCCGCACGCTGTAGCCGATGCCGCTGCCGAGGTTGAAGGCTTCGTGGCCGCCCGCCGTTCGACCGTTGAGCCAGCCGAGTGCACGAACGTGCGCGTCGGCGAGATCGCTCACATGCACGTAGTCGCGGACGCACGAGCCGTCGGGCGTCGGGTAGTCGGTGCCGAGCAGGGTGAGAGCAGGGCCGAGACCAAGGGCGGCATCGGCGGCCAGCGGCAGCAGATGGGTTTCCGGAGCGTGCGCCTCGCCGATCGTGCCGTCTGCGTCCGCGCCGGCGGCGTTGAAGTAGCGCAAGGACGCCGAGCGCAGGCCGCGGCCTGCGACCTTGGTGAGAGCGTCCTCGACCTTGGCCTTCGATTCGGCATAGGGGCTGATCGGGGCGATCGGATGGGTCTCGGCCAGCAGGTCGGTTTGTGGCAACCCATAGACGGAGCACGAGCTCGAGAAGACGAATGCCTCGACGTCGTGCCGTAGCGCCGCCTCGATCAGGGTATGCGACTTGGCCACGTTGTTGTGGAGATAGCGCTCGGGCTGCCGGACCGATTCGCCTACTTCTATGTAGCCGGCCAGGTGGATCACGGCCCTCGGACGGTGGCGCGCGAACGACTCGTCGAGTCGCGCCTTGTCGCCGATGTCGCCTTTCTCGAGCGGCCCCCATTGCACGGCCCAACCGTGGCCCTTCTCCAGGGTGTCGTAGCAGATGGGCTTGTCGCCCGCCTCGGCCAGGGCCTTGCAGACGTGGCTGCCGATATAGCCGGCGCCGCCCGTGACGAGGACTGTGACCTTCATGTGTTGGGAACCCTCCTTCGCCAAGGCTTCGGAGGGCAAGCCCGCCCTCCCAAGGCTTGAAGGCAGGACCTGTCCTGCGAAGCGCGTCAGCGCGAAGCAGGATGGTGCCGGGTGAGGGATTTGAACCCCCGACCTTCGGTTTACAAAACCGCTGCACTACCGCTGTGCTAACCCGGCGTTGGGTGCCCTTTTAGGGTTTTCCGCTGCTTTGGCCAAGTCGGTGCTTCAGGCACCGAGGAACCTCTGACGGTCCAGTCGTTTAATCACGTCATCGTTCCAACAGGTTCAAAGGTAGACAGCCGATGTCCGTAGCACCTGCGGCTCTCGACAAAGCCACCCTCGGCCTGCATCCGCTCGAGCAGTATCAGCCGCTGATCGGGGCGGCGGCCGCGGACCGGATATTCAGGAAGGCCGAGAGCGTTCGCGACGCGCATGTCATCCACGTCAATTCGACGTTCTATGGCGGCGGCGTCACGGAAATCCTGACCCCACTCACCCTGATGATGAATGCGCTGGGTATCGAAGCCGGATGGCGGCAAATCCAGGGCACGCCGGCCTTCTTCAACAGCACGAAGAAGCTCCACAATGCGCTGCAGGGCGAAAGGGTGGAGCTCTCCGACGCCGAGAAGGCAGTCTACGAGCAGGTCGTGTTCGAGAATGCCACCAGGCTTCACCTGTCGGGTTGCGATGCCGTGGTGGTGCACGATCCGCAACCTTTGCCGCTGGTCGGCCACTTCGCCGAGCGCAAGATGCCGTGGCTGTGGCAATGCCACGTCGATCTCTCGACTCCCAGCCCGACTGCCTGGGCCTATCTGCGCGGTTTCGTCGACAGTTACGATGCCGCGATTTTCTCACTGCCGGAGTACGCCCGGGACCTCGACATCGTTCAGCTCTTCTTCACGCCGGCGATCAACCCGTTTTCGGCCAAGAACGCGGAACTCTCCGATGCCGAAATCGACGAGTGCTTGATGCGCTACAGGATTCCCACAAACCGCCCGCTGGTGACGCAGATCTCCCGGTTCGATCGTTGGAAGGATCCGATGGGCGTGATCGAGGCGTTCCGCAAGGCACGCCGGAACGTCGACTGCACGCTGATCCTGGTGGGCAACACCGCGACCGACGACCCCGAAGGCGACGTCATCCTCGAGACCATCAAGGCGTCGGTCGACGAGCGCATCATCGTGCTCACGGTCGACGATCCGGTCCTGGTGAACGCCCTGCAGCGCCGCGCCGCGGTCGTGCTGCAGAAGTCCACACGCGAAGGCTTCGGGCTCACCGTCACCGAGGCGATGTGGAAGGGGGCCGCGGTGATCGGTGGCGACGTCGGCGGCATTCGCCGCCAGATACGCGACGGCGAGAACGGCTTCCTCGTCGACAGCGTCGACAAGACGGCCGAGCGGATCGTGCAGCTCTTGCAGGATCCCGACCTGCGCCTGCGGCTCGGAGAGCGGGCGAGAGAGACGGTCCGCGAGAACTTCCTGATGAGCCGCCTGCTCGAGGACTGGCTCGACCTGCTCGCCGGCTACCGGCGGCCGTGACCGCGGGCTCGCCATGCGCATCGCCCAGGTCGCGCCCCTGGCGGAAAGTGTGCCGCCCAAGCTCTACGGCGGCACCGAACGCGTCGTCGCGTGGTTGATCGACGAGCTGGTCGAGCTCGGCCATGACGTCACACTGTTCGCAAGCGGCGATTCCCGGACGCGAGCCAGGCTCGAGCCGGTATGGCCCTACGCTTTTCGTCTCGGTCGGCCGCGCACCGATCCGGTCGCCGTGCAGGCCGTCCTGCTCGAAACCCTGGCGGCGCGCGCCAGGGATTTCGACGTCATCCATTGCCATACCGACTGGCTGCACCTGCCGCTGCTCACGCGGACAGGCGTGCCGTTCCTCACCACCTTCCATGGCCGCCTGGATATTGCCGGCTTGCCGGAAGTGGTGCGCCATTTCCCCGACGCACCCTTCGTGTCGATCTCGCATAACCAGAGGCTGCCGCTCGCCGGTGCCAGCTGGCTGGGCACCGTCTATCACGGCCTGCCAGCCAGCTCCCTGCACGCCCGAATGGAGCGGGGATCGTACCTGGCCTTCCTTGGCCGCCTGACGAAGGAGAAAGGACCCGAAGTGGCCATGCGGATCGCGCGGGCGGCCGGCGTGCCGCTGCATATCGCGGCCAAGGTGCCCAAGGGCGATCGCGGCTACTTCAAGGAGCAGCTCGAGCCCAAGATCGACGGCCGTGACATCCAGCTCACGGGCGAGGTCAACGACGAGACCAAGGAAGCCTTCCTCGCCCAAGCCGCGGCGCTCCTGTTTCCCATCGACTGGCCCGAGCCATTCGGCCTGGTGATGATCGAGGCCATGGCCTGCGGCACGCCGGTCATTGCCTTCCGCCACGGTTCGGTGCCGGAAGTGATCGACGAGGGAGTCACGGGCTTCGTCGTCGACGACGAGGAGGGAGCCGTACGCGCCGTCGGCCGCCTGGCCGAGCTCGACCGGCGCCAGGTGCGGGCCTGCTTCGAGCGCCGCTTCACCGCCAGCCGCATGGCCAGCGAGTATGTCGCTCTCTACGAAGGGTTGGTGCGCCGCCGCGCCCATTCGTAGGCCGCGACGGCGGCGGCGTTGGAGACGTTGAGCGCGGCAAGTCTGGCGTCGGTTGGAATCGTCACCAGGCGGTCGCATTTTTCGGCGGTCAATCGGCGCAGGCCCTCGCCCTCGGCGCCCAGCACGATGCCGGCGCGTCCACCGAGGTCGAGGTCGTTGATGGCGACGTCGCCGCGCTCGTCCAGGCCGTAGAGCCAGAAGCCCGCTTCCTTCAGTTGCTCCAGCACGCGTGCCAGGTTCACGGCGCGCACCAGCGGGACTATTTCGAGCGCGCCCGACGCCGCCTTGGCCAGCACGCCGGTGTCGGCCGGCGCATGGCGCTCGGTGACGATGAGGCCCGCCACGCCGAACGCCGCGGCGCTGCGCAGGATGGCGCCGACATTGTGCGGGTCGGTCACCTGGTCGAGCGCCAGGACCAGGGCGTCCTCGCCGCAGCGGGCCAAAACATCCTCCAGCTGCGGCTCCTCCAGAGGCGCCACCAGGGCGGCGAGGCCCTGGTGCACGGCGCCGGCAGGCAGGCGGTGGCTGAGATCGTCGCGGGAGAAGAGCTCGACCTTGCCGCCCAATTCGTCGGCATGGCGCTCGGCCGCCTCCTTGGTGGCCAGTACGCGCTCGATCCGACGCTCCGGATTGGCCAGGGCGGCCAGCACGGCATGGCGGCCAAAAAGCCACACCGACTGATGCCCCCCTTTTTGCTGCCGTTCACGGGTTGGCCGGTTGGCGCGGTGCGGGCGGGAACGCATAAGAGTTTCTATACGGGGATTTGCCCTTGACGTAACCCATTGGATTTGCGAGCAACGCGCGCCCGTTTGACGGGCTGAACAGGCTTATCTCGCGCCGCGTTTGCCGCAGGTTCGGAGGGGTGGCCGAGCGGTCAATGGCAGCAGACTGTAAATCTGCCGACTTCGCGTCTACGAAGGTTCGAATCCTTCCCCCTCCACCAACGGCCCAAAGGCTTTGGCTCGCGTGCGTGTGGTAGCCCTGTTCAGGAGTTGCGGGTGTAGCTCAATGGTAGAGCAGAAGCCTTCCAAGCTTACGACGAGGGTTCGATTCCCTTCACCCGCTCCAGTTTGTAGGCGTATGTCGACGGAATGCATCAGAGGGTCGCAACACCATGTCGAAGGCGAAGTTTGAGCGGAACAAGCCGCACTGCAACATCGGGACGATCGGCCACGTTGATCATGGCAAGACGTCGCTGACGGCGGCGATCACGAAGGTTCTGGCGAAGACGGGTGGCGCGACGTTCACGGCG
>JACPOB010000023.1 GCA_016185145.1 Rhodospirillales bacterium
CGGCGGCATGGTGGTCTTCTGCGCCGGCACCACCGGCTACAACCTCACCATGGACGCCCGCTTCGTGTGGATGCGCCAGAAGCGCATCCAGGGCAGCCACTTCGCCAACCTGCTGCAGGCGAGCCAGGCCAACCAGCTCGTGATCGAGCGGCGCATCGATCCCTGCATGAGCGAGGTCTTCGACTGGGCCGACATCCCCAAGGCCCACACCAAGATGTGGAAGAACCAGCACAAGCCCGGAAACATGGCCGTGCTGGTCTCGGCCAAGCGGCCGGGCCTGCGCACCCTCGAAGACGCGCTGGACGACTGATGCTGCTGGAAAATTTGCTCGGCCTCGCCTCCGAAGCGGAGGGCGACGCCGAGGCGTACGAGGTCGCCGCGCGCGAGGCGGTGCGCGGCCTGGTGGCTCCCAAAGGCAAGGTCGATCCGAAGATCCTGGAGCGCGAGCAGTTCGCCGCGCACGGCTTCGCCTGGATCGCGACCTATGTCTCGGCCTTGCGCCAGATGAGGCGGTGGGTTGAGCAAGGGGCTAAAGGCGAGCTCGAACTGCTGATGCTGCAATCGGCGTTCGGCGAGTATCTTGCTCAGCTTTCCGGCGGCATCGCCATCAGCCAGGTCGAGATCGTGCGGCCGGGCGATCTTGGCCTGGACGCTGCTACTCTCGACACCCCGGCCGTGCGCAAGTTGATCGCCGGCAACACCTCGGCCGTGCGCATGCGCATTGCCGAGCTGATCGCGGACGGCCTCGACACCGGCAACTTCGGCGCCCTGGAGCTGGGCGACGAGGCGTTGGAAGAAGTGCGCCGCCAGTTCCGCCGTTTCGTCGACGGCGAGGTGGCGCCGCATGCTCACGACTGGCACCTGAAGGACGAGCTGATCCCGCTGCCGGTCGTCGAGAAGATGGCCGAGCTCGGCGTGTTCGGCCTGACGGTCCCCGAGGAGTGGGGCGGGCTGGGCATGGGCAAGCTCGCCATGTGCGTGGTCACCGAGGAACTGTCGCGCGGCTATATCGGCGTCGGCTCGCTCGGCACGCGCTCGGAGATCGCGGCCGAGCTCATACGCTCCGGCGGCACCGAGGCGCAGAAGAAGAAGTACCTGTCGCGCATCGCGTCGGGCGAACTGCTGCCGACAGCGGTGTTCACCGAGCCCAACACCGGCTCCGATCTTGCGAGCCTCAAGACCCGCGCCGTGCTGGAGGGCGACGTCTACAAGATCCGGGGCAACAAGACCTGGATCACCCACGCCGCCCGTGCCGACATCATGACCTTGCTGGCGCGCAGCGACGCGTCGAAGCCCGGCTACCAGGGCCTGTCGATGTTTTTGGCCGAGAAGCCGCGCGGCACCGAGACCGATCCGTTCCCGGCCAGGGGCATGTCGGGCGGCGAGATCCGCGTGCTGGGCTATCGTGGCATGAAGGAATACGAGATCGGCTTCGACGGCTTCGAGGTCCCCGCCGCCAATCTTTTGGGCGAGAAGGAAGGCCAGGGCTTCAAGCAGCTCATGGCGACCTTCGAAAGTGCGCGCATCCAGACGGCGGCGCGCGCCGTCGGCGTGGCGCAGAACGCGCTCGAGCTCGGCCTGCGCTACGCCAAGGACCGCATCCAGTTCGCCAAGCCGCTCTATGCCTTCCCGCGAGTCGCGGGCAAGATCGCCTGGATGGCGGTCGAGACCATGATCGCCCGCCAGCTGACCTACTTTGCCGCCCGCGAGAAGGACAGCGACCGCCGCTGCGACATCGAGGCCGGCATGGCCAAGCTGCTGGCCGCCCGCGTCGCCTGGAGCAACGCCGACAACGCAGGAACCAGAACCTTTGTGACCGACGCCGACGCCGCTGCACCCAAGCGGCGGCTCTTTGGGCTGCGCGTCGATCAGCGTCCGTCCGCGTGGTGACTGCCTCACCGTAGGTCCCATCCGCCGGAGCGGCCCCGGCCCGCGTTCCTGAACCTCCGCAGCCCCCGGCTCCGGGGGTTTTCTTTTGCCCAAACCCCAGAAGGACACAACCATGAGCATTCGAGTCGGCATTGTCGGGATCAGCGGTTTTGGCGGCGGCGAGGCGATGCGCCTGGTCGCGAGCCACCCTTCTTTCGAGCTAATCTACGCCGCAGGCGAGGGCAGCGCCGGCAGCCGGTTGGTGGATCGCTTCCCTGGTGTACCGGCCAAGCTGGCCGAGCTGGTGATCGAGAAGTGGGACCCTGTGACCCCGCCGAAGCTCGACGTGCTGTTCGCGTCGCTCCCCACGGGCGCCTCGGCCGAGGCGCTGGCGCGCGTGCCTGAGGACGTGAAGATCGTCGACATCGGCGGCGACCACCGCTACGTCGAGGGTTGGGCGTACGGCCTGGCCGACGTCTGGCCAGCCCAGATCGAGGGTCAGATCCGCGTTGCCAACCCCGGCTGCTTCCCCGCGGCGACGCTGAACGCGCTGGCACCGCTGCTGGCCAACAAGCTGATCGAGCCTGGCAACATCGTGATCGACGCCAAGACCGGCATCTCCGGTGCCGGCCGGGGCGGCGCCGACAGCAAGTTCGGCTACGCCGAGAGCAACGAGAACTTGGTGCCCTACGGTCTGCTCAAGCACGTCCACATGCCCGAGATGGCAAAGACAATCGAGCGGCTGAGCGGCGGCAGCGCGGCCGGGCTGGTGTTCACGCCGCACTTGGTGCCGATGACCCGCGGCGTGCTCGCCACCATGTACTGCCGCGGCCGCGCCACCACAGGCCAGTGCTTGGACGCGGCCCGGCGCTTCTACGCCGGGCGGGCGTTCGTCCGCGTGACCGACAAGCCGCCGCAGACCAAATGGGCTACCGGCTCGAACCTCGCGTTTGTCAGCTATGCGGCCGATCCAGAGCGCAACTTGGTGATCGCGATGGGCGCGGTCGACAATCTCGGCAAGGGAGCCGCCGGCCAGGCGGTGCAGAATGCGAACCTGATCTGCGGCCTGCCAGAAACCGCGGGGCTGGACGGTGTACCTGTTTGGCCATGATGAAGGCGGGCCTCCAGGCAGCAATTCAATCCGCTAAGGGTTGGGAGCCGGAGCGATCTGGTCCTCGCACCACCTGCTACAATCGCTTCGCGCGATGGCGAAAGGCCGGGGTGTGGGACATGTTGCGGGCCGGCTCACAACCAAGATCCACGCTGCCGTAGACGCGCAAGGTCTCCGGATCGATCCGGTCATATTCTGCGTGTGTGTCGACCTTTGTCAGCCGGTCGACGCCGCAGTGAACACCGCCAACTGGGCGTCGAAAGCGCGCTGGTATGCAGGCCGCGCTTCGCCGCGGGCGACATAGGCGGAGAGGTTCGGATGTTCGCCGAGCAAACTCGATCCGTGCAGCCTGCGCAGCACCGTCACCATCAGCAGGTCACCGGCGCTGAACGCACCATCGAGCCAGTCGGCATCGCCAAGGCGGCTGGAAAGACCGGCCAGCCGTTTCCTGATGCTGTCCTCGAGGACACGCAAGCGCTGCTCATGCCAGGGCTGCTCGCGCTCGAGGATCCTGGCAAGGTCGCGGTCGAAGATCGGCGGCTCCACGGTGTTGAGCGCGGCGAACATCCACGTGATCGCCCGTGCCCGGGCATTCGCATCGTCCGGCAACAGGCCTGCATGGCGCTCGGCGATATGGAACACGATCGGCCCCGATTCGAACAGGGCGAGATCGCCTTCCTCATAAGTCGGAATTTGCCCGAAGGGATGAAGTGCGAGATGCGCGGGTTCCTTCATCGCTTCGAACGAAAGAAGACGAACCTCGTAAGGTTGGCCAACTTCTTCGAGCGCCCAGCGAACGCGCATGTCACGCGCCAGCCCCCTGCCGCGATCGGGCGACCGCTCGAAGGCGGTAACGATAACAGTCATTGTTGTTCTCCACGGACCTGTCCGTCTGGAAGACGACCGGCCAAGCGAGATTCCGACACCCCATGCTCGGGACAATCCTCGTCACACCCCAATACACATGACTACGCCCGGGCATCGGCCGCGATGGCCGTCGCCAGCGAGCGCAGCAGCGGTCCGAAGCGGGCGCCGGCCTGAGCTTCCGTCATCGTCGAGCGCGTGAAGCGCATGGTGACGCAGCCCAGCACGCGCCCGCGCTTGCGGATCGGCACGGCGATGCCCTGCAGCTTGGCCGAGGGCGGCAGCACGGTGAAGGCGTGGCCGTCGCGGCGGATGCGGGCGAGGGCGGCGGCGAGGACAGCATCGTTCTGCACACCGAGCTCGTTCAGCATCGCCCGCCGCTCCTCGTCCGCGCAGAAGGCGAGCCAGGCGCGGCCGAGCGCGCCGGTCAGGATCGGGCTGCGCCGCTGCAGGGCAATGCGCTCGAAGGACAGCGGGCTTTCCGGCGCCGTGGAGTATCGGATGGTGATGGCGCGATGGCGGATCGCGCCGAGATAGAGCGGCCAGCCATGCTGACGGGTGAAGCGGCGCATGTGCGGCGCCGCCGCGTCGACCAGATGGTCGATGAAGCGGATGCCCTGGGCGAGGCCCAGGACGCGATCGGTCAGGCGATAGCCGAGCTCGCGCGAGATGCGGGCGGCATAGCCCAGCTCGATCAGGGTCTGCAGCAGGCGCACCACGGTCGGCCGCGGCAGGCCGGTCTCGGCGGCGAGCTCGGAGAGCGTGCCGTGCGGACGCCGGCTCAGCGCCTCGAGGATGGCGAAACTGCGTCGGACGGGCTCGATGGCTGGCACGCCGAAGCATAGTCCGTATTACGGACTTTTGCGACTTTCAAGGCGGTGGCGGGCCGCCGCCGGGACTAGGCTGGGCTCGATGATCACGAGACGTCAGCTTCCCGCTCTGCTCGGCGCAGCGGCAGTATCGCCGGCCGCGTTCGCCCAGGCGAGCAAGTTTCCGGCGGGCCGTGTCGCCATCGTCGTTCCCTTTCCGGCGGGTGCGGCGACCGACATCAGCGCGCGCATCTATGCCGAGCGCCTGTCCGCATTGTGGGGGCAGCCGGTCGTGATCGACAACAAGGGCGGCGGCAACGGCATCCCTGCCGCGGAGTCGGTCGCGCGTGCCAAGCCTGACGGCCTCACCCTCTTTGCCACCTCGGCGATGACCCAGGCCGTCAATCCCGCGATCTACGACAAGCTGCCCTACGATCCGATCGACAGCTTCGAGGCGATCACCCGCATGGGCACCTCGCCCTTCGTGCTGCTGGTCGACAGGAACAGCCCGATCAACACGGCGGCCGAGCTGACGGCCAAGCTCAAGGCCGAGCCGGGCAAGCACAATTACGGTGCCGGCGCCCTGCCGGCGCGTGTCGCCTCCGAACTCTACAAGCTCGCGGCCGGTGTCGAGGCCGTCTATGTCGGCTACAAGAGCAATCCGCAGGCGATCCCCGACGTGCAGAGCGGGTTGCTGACCTTCATGATGATCGACACGGTCAACGCCAAGGTTGCCATGGACCGCGGGGCGCTGAAGGGCCTGTTCGTGACCGACAGCGAGCGCTATGCCGCCGTGCCCGACATGCCGACGGCGGCGGAGGCGGGGCTGCCCGAGGTGCTGCTGACGACCTGGACCGGCTTCTACGCCCCCAAGGGCACGCCGCGCGAGATCGTGGACGGCATCAATGCCGACATCCGCAAGGTCGCCGCCATGCCCGAGGTGCTGGAGCGGCTCGCCGCCATCGGCGGGGTTCCGAAGCTCATGAGCCCGGCGGAATTCGCCGCCTTCACTGCCTCGGAAAAGGCGCGCTGGGGCAAGATCATCCAAAGCGCCAATATCAAGCTGGAGTAGGAGACAGCCATGCAAGGATCGCTGCGCGGCAACGCCGGCCCCCGCTACCGGCACACGGCCGACGAAAGTGCGCCGTACGAGACCATCACCATCGACAAGATGACGCCGATCATCGGCGCGGAGATCAGCGGTATCGACCTCAGCCAGCCGCTTTCGAATCGCCAGCACGACGAGCTGCACCGCGCGCTCGCCGAGAACCTGGTGATCTTCTTCCGCGACCAGCACATCACGCCCGACCAGCACCTGGCCTTCGGCCGGCTGTTCGGCGACCTGCACGTCCATCCCGCCGCGCCGCACGAGGCGGGCAAGCCCGAGCTGATGATCATCCACGCCGACAAGGAGTCGCCGCGCGCCAACGGCGAGGGTTGGCACACCGACGTGAGCTGCGATCCCGAGCCGCCGATGGGCAGCATCCTCTACATCAAGCAGTGCCCGCCCAAGGGCGGCGACACGCTGTTCGCCAGCATGTACGCCGCCTACGAGGCGCTGTCGGACCGCATGAAGACCTATCTCGAGGGCATGACCGCCATCCATGACGGCGAGCAGGTCTATCGCGGCCTTTACAGGAACTACGGTGTCACCGACAAGCCGCAGTATCCCCGCGCCGAGCATCCGGTCATCCGCACCCATCCGGTGACGGGCAAGAAGGCGCTGTACGTCAATCGCGGCTTCACCCGCGCCCTGGTCGGCGTGCCGCGCGACGAGGGTGACGGCATCCTGCGCTATCTCTACGAGCACATGGAGAACCCGCTGTTCCAGTGCCGCTTCCGCTGGCGCGAGAATTCCATCGCCTTCTGGGACAACCGCTGCGTTCAGCACCGAGCGATGTGGGACTACTGGCCGCATACGCGCAGCGGAAACCGGGTTACAGTAGCCGGCGACAAACCCTACTGACGTCGTCCCCCTCCGCCCTTTCGGGCACCTCCCCCGTCTGACGGGGGAGGCGGGGAGGGGGAAGGCAACCCGAAGAAGGCCGTTTCTTGTTAGTGATCTTCGACTGCGACGGCGTGCTGGTCGACAGCGAGCCGCTCGCCTGCGCCAGCTTTTCCCGCGCGCTCAAGGCTCAGGGCCTCGACTGGTCGGTCGAGGAGACGATGCGCCGGCTCATGGGGCTGTCGCTCAAGACCGGCCTGGAGATCTGCGAGGCCGAGCTCGGCCGCAAGCTGCCTGACGACTTCGTCGAGAAGATGCAGGCGGTGACCTATCAGAGCTTCCGCGACGCGCCGCTGCAGCCCGTCGCCGGCGTCAAGGATGCCGTGGTGGCGCTGCAGAAGGCCGGCATCGATACGTGCGTGGCGAGCTCGGGCTTGCCCGAGAAGATGCGCTTCACGCTCGGCCTCACCGGGCTGTGGGACCTGTTCGATGGCCGGATCTTCAGCGCCGCCCAGGTGCCGCGGGGAAAGCCGTTTCCCGATCTCTTCCTGCACGCCGCCATCAGCATGAACGTGCAGCCGTTCGATTGCGTCGTCGTCGAGGACTCGTTGCCGGGCGTGCAGGCGGCGCGCTCCGCCGGCATGAAGGCCTTGGCCTATGCCGGCGAGTCCTACGCCAACCGTGACGCGCTGCAAAAGGCGGGCGGGCAGGTGTTCGACGACATGAAGCAGCTGCCCGGCCTGGTGCTGGCGTGACCGGCTCATGGTCCATGGGCAACGCCGGGCCCGAGCGCGTCGTCGTGGTCGGCGCGGGGATGTCGGGCCTGGTCGCGGCGCGGCTGCTGCACGACTCCGGCTTCGCCGTCACCGTGCTCGAGGCGCGCAAGCGCGTCGGCGGGCGGACCTGGACCGACGATTCGCTGGGCGCCCCGCTCGATCTCGGCGGCTCGTGGGTGCATGGCGTCGACGGCAATCCGCTGGCGCTGTGGTGCGGCAAGCTCGGCATCGCGCTCGTCGAATCGCAGGGCGACCGCCTCCTGATCGACGATCGTGCGACGGCAACGACGCGCGAGGGCCAGCGTCGCCGCGCCGTGATGGGCCGCATGGCCTTCAAGGCCGCCATCGAATGGGCGAGCTGGCGCAGCAAGGCGATGACGCGCGTCCGCGGCCCGCGCTCGATCTCGGTCAAGCAGGCGGTCGATCCGCTGCTGCGTGCTTCGTGGCTGCCCGAGGTCGACAAGCTGGTCATCGGCACCTTCATCGAGATGTGCGAGGGCGTGCAGGGCGCGCCTTACGAGGCGGTCTCGGCCGAGGAGTGGTTCCCGACCGAAGGGTTGGACCGCAATGCCCAGCCCAGGGGCGGCTTTCGCACCCTGATCGAGGACGCCGCCCAGAACATGGCGGTCCGCTTCGACGCCGCCGTGCAGCGCATCGTCTGGAGCGACGCCGGCGTGACGGCGATCCTGGCGAGCGGCGAGAAGATCGAGGCCGACCGCGCATTGATCACCGTGCCGCTCGGCCTCTTGCGCGCCGGCCTGCCCGCCCTCGATCCGCTGCCGCCGGCCGAGCAGCAGCGGGCGATCGGCAGGCTGGGCTATGGCGCCGGCATTCTGGGCAAGATCTACCTGCGCTTCCCGAAACGCTTCTGGCCCGACCATCCCAAGTGGTTCGGCCGGCTGCCGGACTCGCCCGACAAGCGCGGCACCTTCAACACCTGGGTGAGCCACGAGCAGGAGACGGGGCGGCCGATCCTCCTCAGCTTCAGCAACGGGGCCACTGCCGCACGGCTTGACCTGAAGGCCAGCGATGCCGAAGTGAAGGAGGTGGCGATGACCTCGCTGCGCAACATGTTCGGCGATGCCGTCGTCGAGCCCGAGGCGATGGTCTATCCGCGCTGGCTGAGCGATCCCTGGTCGCGCGGCGGCTATTCCTATCCCGGCGTCGGCAGCGCGCCCGAGGATCGCGAGGCGCATGCAAGGCCGCTCGGTCGGCGGGTGTTCTTTGCCGGAGAGGCGACAGAGCCGGTCGAGTATGGGACGGTCCACGCCGCCCTGTGGTCCGGCGAGCAGGCGGCGGAAGCGATCTTCAGGGTTGCCACCGGGACGGATGCGAAGACAGATGCACGGCCGTGGTCGGGCGCGCGCACAGGCGCCGGGCGGCACAACGAAGGACTTTGAACCATGAACCTCGCCAACATCCTGTTCGTCCTGGTGATCATCTCGGGCCTCGCCACGCTCGGCATGCTGTTCGTCGGCCTGTTCAGCATGGCGCGCAACACCCAGGACACGGTCGAGGGCGGCAGGCGCAGCAACCGCTTCATGTGGTGGCGCGTGCGGCTGCAGTTCCTGACCATCATCCTGATCGTTCTCTGGTATCTTGCCAGCCGGAGCTGAGCCGATGGTCACCTTGAGCCGCATCTACACGCGCGGCGGCGACGCCGGCCAGACCTCGCTCGGCCGCGGCGAGCGCGTGGCCAAGCACGATCCGCGCGTCGAGGCCTACGGCACCGTCGACGAGGCCAACTCGGTGGTCGGCCTGGCGCGCAGCGCCATTTCCCGCACGACGTTGGGCGGCCAGCCCTATGCCGAGGCCGATGCCATGCTGGCCCGCATCCAGAACGACCTGTTCGACCTCGGCGCCGACCTCTGCACGCCCGAAGGCGAGGCCAGGCGCGGCGAGCAGGCGCTGCGCATCGTGGCTTCGCAGGTCGAGCGCCTGGAGCACGAGATCGACGCCATGAATGCCGAGCTCGCGCCGCTGAAATCCTTCATCCTGCCGGGCGGCAGCGAGGCCGCCGCGTGGCTGCATCTCGCCCGCACCGTCGCGCGCCGCGCCGAGCGGCGCATGACCCGGCTTGCCGCCGAGCAGCCGGTCAACCCCGAGGCGATCAAGTACGTCAACCGCCTGTCCGATCATCTCTTCGTGCTGGCGCGACGGCTGAACGACAACGGCGCCAACGACGTGCTGTGGGTGCCGGGCGGCGGCCGTTGACCGGCACTGAGGTTCGCGACGCAGAAGCGGCTGATCATCGGGAATGGCATCGGATGTGGCGCTCGTATTGCGCCCACTACGGTGTTTCGATGGCGGCGGCGGAAGACGGCGAGCTCTGGCGCCGCATCATGGCTCCCGACTGTCCGCTCGGCACATTGGTCTCCGGCGCGTCGGCCGGCGAAGGCCCGCTGGTCGGCTTTGCGAACTATGTGCTTCGCCCGCACACATTCAGCACGCGGCCGGTGTGCTATCTCGAGGATCTCTGGGTCGAGCCTTCGTCTCGTGGCGCGGGATGGGGGAGGAGGTTCGTCGAGGCGCTGATCGCCCGCGGCCGCGACCGTGGATGGCGGCGGATCTATTGGCATACCGAAGCCGATAATGCGGCGGCGCGCCGGCTGTACGACCGCGTCGCGCACCTCACCGACTACGTTCGTTACGACATCCAGCTGCCATGACGATGCCGCCGCGCACCCTTCGGTTGCCGGCCGAAGCCCGCCGACTGCTACAAGCTGTTGAAAAAACGGAGAAAAACGTCCCGCCCTGCGATTTTGTGCAGTGCGCCATAGCCTTGACATAGTCGGCTGAACACCCCTACACGAAAACCCCTTCGCCGGACGCTTGGTCCGGCGGCAACTCACCTATAGGCGCAACGCGATGAAAGTGCTGGTCGCGGTCAAGCGGGTCATCGACTACAACGTCAAGATCCGCGTCAAGGCCGACAACACGGGCGTCGAGACGGCGAACGTCAAGATGTCCATGAATCCCTTCGACGAGATCGCCGTGGAAGAGGCGATCCGCATGAAAGAGAAGGGACAGGCCACCGAGATCATTGCCTTCTCCGCCGGTCCCGCGCAGTGCCAGGAGACGATTCGCACCGCGCTCGCCATGGGCGCCGACCGCGGCGTGCTGGTCCAGACCGATGCCGAGCTGCAGCCGCTCGCCGTCGCCAAGCTGATGAAGGCGGTGGTCGACAAGGAGCAGCCCGGCCTGGTGATCGTCGGCAAGCAGGCGATCGATGACGATTCCAACCAGACCGGCCAGATGCTGGCCGCGCTGCTGGGCTGGTCGCAGGGCACCTTCGCCAACAAGCTGAACGTCGCCGACGGCACCGCCGAGGTGAAGCGCGAGGTCGATGGCGGCCTCGAGAACATCAAGATCAAGCTGCCGGCGGTGATCACCACCGACCTGCGCCTGAACGAGCCGCGCTACGCCTCGCTGCCCAACATCATGAAGGCCAAGAAGAAGCCGATCGAGGTGCTGGCGCCGGACGCGCTGGGCGTCGACATCGCGCCGCGCCTCAAGGTGCTCAAGGTCGAGGAGCCGCCCAAGCGCAAGGCCGGTATCAAGGTGAAGACCGTCGCGGAGCTGGTCGACAAGCTGCGCAACGAAGCGGGAGTGATCTGACATGGCCGTCCTGGTTGTCGCCGCCCATGACGGCAAGACCGTTCGCAGCAACGTCGCGAACGCCGTGACCGCGGCCTCGCAGATGGGCCCCGAGGTCCATGTGCTGGTGGCCGGCTCCAACGCCGGCGAGGCCGCCAAGTCGGCGGCCGCCATCCAGGGCGTGGCCAAGGTGCTCGACGCCGAGGATGCGGCCTACGCCAACTGGGTCGCCGAGGACGTGGCCCCGCTGGTGGTCAAGCTCGCGCCCAACTACAGCCATGTCGTGATGGCGGCCGATTCGGTCGGCAAGAACATCGCGCCGCGCGTTGCCGCACTGCTCGACGTCGCCCAGGTCTCCGAGGCCATCCAGGTCGTGTCGCCCGACACCTTCGTGCGCCCGATCTATGCCGGCAACGCAATGGCGACCGTGCAGACGGCCGACAAGATCAAGGTCGTCACCGTCCGCCCGACCAACTTCAAGGCGGCCGCGACGGGCGGCAACGCGCCGATCGAGCAGGTCGGCGGTACCGGCGCCGGCGGTCTCGCGACCTACGTGGGCGCCGAGCTCTCCAAGAGCGAGCGGCCCGAGCTCACCAGCGCGAAGATCGTCGTCTCGGGTGGCCGTGGCCTGGCGAGCGGCGAGAACTTCAAGATGCTCGAGGCGCTGGCCGACAAGCTCGGCGCCGGCCTCGGCGCCAGCCGCGCCGCGGTCGATGCCGGCTACGTGCCCAACGACTACCAGGTCGGCCAGACCGGCAAGGTCGTGGCGCCCGACCTCTACATCGCCATCGGCATCTCCGGCGCGATCCAGCATCTCGCCGGCATGAAGGACAGCAAGACCATCGTTGCGATCAACAAGGACGAGGAAGCCCCGATCTTCCAGGTTGCCGACTACGGCATCGTGGGCGATCTCTT
>JACPOB010000045.1 GCA_016185145.1 Rhodospirillales bacterium
GCAAGCCCACCGATGTGCGCGTCCTGATGTACCGCGCCGCCGACGGCCGCTTCATGTCGTTCTTCGGCGACCTGCATCCATCCTTCGCCGGCAATGTCGTGAAGGCGATGGGCGGCGCCAAGCAGGGCTATCCGGTGCTGACGCGCACCATGGCGAAGCTGCCGGCGTCCAGGCGCTCTCCCGCCGAGATCCTGGGCCAGGCCAACGCCCAATGGCGTGCCAGGGTCGTGCGCGTCGATCGCCTGACGCCGACCATCGTCGAAGTCGTGGTCGAGGCTCCCGCCGCGGCGCGCAACTTCGAGCCCGGCCAGTTCTATCGCCTGCAGAACTACGAGGCGCGGTCGAAGAAGGTCGACGGCACCCTGCTCACCATGGAGGGCCTGGCGCTGACCGGCGCCTGGGTCGACAAGGACAAGGGCCTGCTGTCGCTGATCACGCTGGAGATGGGCGGCTCGTCCGACCTCTGCGCGCTGCTCGAGCCGGGCGAGCCGGTGATCGTCATGGGCCCGACCGGCACGCCGACCGAGATCGAGCCCGGCGAGACCGTGGTGCTGGCGGGCGGCGGCCTCGGCAATGCCGTGCTGTTCTCGATCGGCCAGGCCTTCCGCAAGGCCGGCAGCAAGGTGCTGTACTTCGCCGGCTACAAGAAGCCCTCCGACCGCTACAAGGTCGAGGAGATCGAGGCGGCGGCCGACGTCGTCGTCTGGGCCTGCGACGAGCAGCCCGGCTTCCCGGTCGACCGGCCGCAGGACAAGTCGGTGGTCGACAACATCGTCGAGGCCATGCGCCGCTACGCCTCGGGCGAGCTTGGGCCGCAGCCGATCCCCTTCAAGGATGCCGACCGCATCGTCGCCATCGGCTCGGACGGCATGATGAATGCCGTGCGGCTGGCGCGTCACGGCGTGCTGAAGCCCTGGCTCAGGCCCGATCATCGCGCGCTGGGGTCGATCAACTCCCCGATGCAGTGCATGATGAAGGAGATCTGCGCCCAGTGCCTGCAGCTCCACAAGGACCCGGTGACGGGCAAGGAATCGGTGGTGTTCTCCTGCTTCAACCAGGACCAGGAGCTCGACCGCGTCGACTTCGGCTGCCTGCGCCAGCGCCTGCGCCAGAATGGCGTGCAGGAGAAGATCGGCGCACTATGGATCGACCGTTCGCTGAGGAGGATCGGGGCGCGCTGACTGCCCCCGTCGGGGGGGACGCCATGAGCGATCAGCCGTCGAAGGCAACGAGCCTGATCGTCTGCTATGGCCTCGCTGTCTATCTGATCGGCTCGCTTCTGTGGCGCGTGCTCATCCCCGCCCACGAGTATCCGGGGAGCACGGCGACCTGGCTCGGGATCGCGGTGGATGTGCTGGCGATCGCCGGATTGGTGGGCGTCAGGGCTGGAATTCCGAAGGCGCTGTTCTGGATCGCCCTGGTCGCCGGCATCGGGCTGCTCGCCATCCGCCTGACCAGCACGGCGAGCTGGTGGACCGGGCACCTGATGTACTCGGTCCGCTAGGACCGACTAGTCTAGCTGTTCCAAGGCGGCTTCCCCACCGTGGGCACAAATCGATAGTGGCAGGAGTTGATTGAGTTGCTGAGTTCGTAGTCACCATTGCCGTGACCGATGAAATTCATTATTCCCCCTGAGGGGTCCTTGTAGCTCGCAGTAATCTTGCCGTCGCTTCTGACAGGCTCGGAAAACAGCTTCCGGGCATAATTGACGCCAAGTGTCAGCACGCCGTTAGAAACGTCCACCGTGTAGGTTTGGCCCCATCCGGAGCAGGCCTGCACCGACTTCTCCGGGATTAATTCTGTGCGATATGTCGTGCTCTCTGCATGAGCCTGGGTGGCAAGCACCCCCATCACTCCAGCAATCGTCATGTAGCGCATCGAGTATCCTCCCGTCTGGGGCGTAAAAACATACCGGCAAGGGGTAATGGAACTGGCCACAAGGAAGGGGCGGGCTCCGTTGCCCGGAGCGAACGTTACGTAGAACTCTCTGTTCTTGTCGTCCTTGCCGACAACTCTTCCAGAGCCATCAGGCTGCAACCCCTTCAAATCGACAGTGAATGAACTCTTCGTCGATCGGCTCGTATAGGTGAGCGTGTTCCCCCTTATGTCGACCTGCCAGTTGGCCGACAGTTGTGATCCCCCAATCCCGGCGGCACAGGCGGGATTTTCCGTCGTGGGGAAGGCAGCCCACGACGCGTGTGCCGCGCTGGAGATGTGAGAAGCAGCGGGCTTCTTCTGTTCGTCGTGGCTCGCCGTCGTGGCCTCGGTTTCCTGCAGCAGGGCCTGCTGCTGGGCTCTTGTCAGGAAGCCGGTCGCCGGCAGATGGCGTGCGTTCTGCCAGCGCGCGATCATCTCGCGCGAGCGCGGGCCGAACACGCCGTCGTGGCCCCTTGTGTTGAAGCCGAGCGACGTCAGGGCGGCTTGCAGGCGCCGGCGGTCGGCCGGTTCCAGGCGCAACCGCTGTTCCGCCGCCTCGGCTTCCTCGTTGGGCTTGGCCCTGCCGGCCGCTGTCTTGTTCGCCGCGGCCTTGTTCGCAGCCGCAAGCGCCTCTGTTTCGGCCTGCTCCCGCCGCTCGGTGGCCAGGACCAGCGCCTGGTCGGCCCGGCGCTTGGCCTCGGCGTCCGCCGCCGCCTTCCTCGCCGCTTGCTCTTCGGCTTGGAGCAGGGCGGCGGCTTCCGCTTCAGCACTGCGCTGGGCGGCTTGCTCGGTCGCGCGCTCGGCCATCACCGCCGCCGGATCGCCGCCTGCGTCCTTGGCGTTGCGTCGCGCGTCGATGTCCGCCTTCAACTGCGCCAATTCACGTTCGGCCTGCTGGCGCGCCTGCCGTGCACTCGCGAGCTCCAGATCTGCCTGTCGCTTGGCCTCGGCTTCCGCTTCGGCCCTCTGTTGCGCCTGCCGCTCCAGCCGGCGTTTCTCCGCCGCCAGCGCGTCGGCCTTGCGCCGCTCGGTCAGCGCCTGTTCGAGCTGCTCGGCCGACAAGCTCTGCGCCGCTGTGCTGACGGATGGCGCCGGATTTGGCGAGAAGGCCAGATATCCGCTGCCGGCAAGCAGCAGCGCTGTGGCCGCGACCGTACCCCACAGCATCGGCCGCCGGATCGCGATATCCGCTCGCCGCATCCGGCTTGCCGCGCGGACCGGTCGACGCGACGCGCTCTCGCGAGGGAGCACATGATAGATGTGCAGGGCATTCCTGATGTTCTTGGCGTGATGCCGGCCGCCGTCGACGAAGACGCAGCTCGCCTGCAGATGCGTGGCGTCGCGTATGGCTGGCGACGCCGCAATCCCGCCCGGCTCGGCCATGAGCTGGATGCGGGCGGCGACATTGACGACGTCGCCGAATATGGTCTCCGTTTCGTCGACGATGACCTCGCCCAGATGCAGCCCGATGCGGAACATCAGCCGCTGTTCCTCGTCGAGCGCTTCGTTGAAGCGTGCCATCCGCTCCTGGACGTCGATCGCCGCCGCGACCGCCGCCATCGCCGAGCCGAATTCGGCCAGCACGGAGTCGGCCACGATGTTCACGATCCGGCCGCCCGCGGCATCGACGGCGGACTGCCATACCTCCGCGCGTACCGACTTCAGATGGCTGACCGTGCGGTCTTCCCCACCTTGCATCAATCGGACGTAGCCGGTGAGGTCGGCCTGAAGGATGGCCGAGAGCCGGCGCGGGCGGGTTGGTTGGCGGTCCTCAGCCATCGGCGGAGACATCGTTCTCGTGACACGCCGAGCATGGCCGCGAGCTCCGCGTGGCGGATGCGCAGAGCCGGAAATACTGCAGCCGGAGCAGGTCCTGTCGCGTCATGTCAGCGCCACCGTAGACACCTTGCCCGTCGATAGTCTGGCTACTTGCGGCATCCGGCACAAGACCGGCAGGGGGAAGTGTCCTAGAGCCTTGGCGGCATCCGCTCGCGCCGTTGGATGCGGTGGGGGTGGCCCGCCACGAGAAATCACTCTGCCTTGGGCGTAAAAACTGACCTGCAAGGGGTAATGGAATTGGTCACCTGGAAGGGGCGGGCCCCGCTGCCCGGATCGAACGTTACGTAGAACTCTCTGTTCTTCTCGTCTCTGCCGACGACTCTTCCAGAACCATCGGGCTGTAGCGCGTTCAAATCGACAGTGTATGAACTCTTCGTCGTCGTTTGCCTCGTAAAGGTGAGCGTGTCCCCCTTTATGTCGACTTGCCAGTCAGTCGGCCCTGGCGGCCCGCCAAATTGAGTGGCGCAGGCGGGATTCTCCAGTGTGGCAACGGCAATCCACGTCGCGTCTGCCGCGCTGGAGACGTGAGAGGCACCCACAAGCCCGATCAAGGTCGTGAGAAACAGTCCCAACCTCATTTTATCGCCTCCCATTGCTATGTCGTGGGCGTATAGACGCGCCGGCAAGCCTTGAGGCGATAGGTCATATGGAATGTGCGGGCTCCGCTGCCCGGATCGAACGTCAGGTAGAACTCTCTGTTGTTCTTGTCTGTGCCGACAACCTTTCCGGAACCATCAGGCTGCAACCCCTTCAAATCGACGGTGAATGAGTGGTTCGGAATTGCGCTCGGACTCGTAAAAGTGAGCGTGTTCCCCTTGATGTCGACCTGCCCACGGGCAGGGGCGGTCCATTCCGGCCCGGTACTCACCGTGCCGCCGCCGCATGACGTCGACATGCCATTCTCCAGGGCGCCAACGGCAGCCCACGTCGCGTCTGCCGCGCTGGAGATGTGAGAAACACCCGCCAGCCCGATCAACGTCGTGAGAAACAGTCCCAACCTCATTTTGTCGCTCCTTGGTTGAAGTATCCTATCACGACACTCGGAATGTGCTGAATCCGTCGATGATTTTGCACTTACTTCGCCTTGAGCCGCGCATCGAGGAACGCCTTCGTCATCACGAAAGAATCGGCCGCCGCTTCGGGATTGCCGCCGATCATGTGGCCGGAACTGGTGAGCACGGGCAAGGTGCCAAGATCGAAGCTGTGCAGCGCACCGGGATAGACCTTGATGGTGGGCGGACGGGTGTCGTTGGCTCTCGCCGCAACCGTCTTGAGGCAGAGGTCGGCCGGAGTCCAAGTGTCGTTCCTGCCGGTCAGGATCAGCACGTCAGTGACATACGGTCCCACGATCGCCCTGCCCGAACATCCGGGGTAATAGGCGACTCCCGCCTGAAACGGCTGGCCGCCGCGGTCGCGAGGAATTTCTTCGCCGATCGCGGCCCAAAGGGTCGACGAGCCGCCGTGAGAGAAGCCAATGATCCCGATCCGGTCAGCCTGGATGTTGGGCAAGGTGCGCAGGTAAGTCGCGGCGTTGTGGGCGTCCTGCGCACGCACACGAGTCGGGATGGAGTCGACGCTGTCGCAGACGCTGCGTTGATTACGTGGCCCGAAACTGTCGACGATCACCGCGGCGTAGCCCCAGCCGACCAGGCGAGTTGCCCAGGTCCGGGTGTTGTCGGTGATGCCGCTGCAACTATGCATGACCAGCACGGCCGGGAAGGGGCCGTTCCCCGGTGGGAGATAGAGTTGCAGACGAGCGCTGCTGTTTGGCCCACCGACCGACTTCGCATCGTAGGTCAGCGGCAGTCGCTCGGACAGCAGGCTTGCGCAATGCGCCAGGATGACCGGCAACACCAGTGCGCGCGCTGCCTTGGTCAATGACGTTGCGTATCGCATGGAGTCTCGGCGCCGTGTCGCTTGACGTGACGCTAGCACCCCGGGGGCGCGCGTTGTGTAACCTGGGTCACACAAATCGGCCGCCTTTTTGAAGGGGGAGCCGGGAGGTAGCAATAGACGGCACTTCTACGCCGTGCTCCACTTGGGAGGTATCCGCTCGCCGCTCGACGCGGTGCGGTTGGCTATCGTGGCGGAAAACGACGGGGGAAGAGATGAAGTTGGGACTTCTTCTCGCGACATTGATCGGGCTAGCGAGTGCTTCTCAAATCTCCAGCACGGCAGACGCGACATGGGCGGCCGTTGGCAAACTGGAGGATGGCACTTCGCCCTACTGCGGCGGCGGTACGATTCCCATGCCGGAATGGGTCGGGCGGGCTGACGGGCGGGTCGACATCAAGGGGAACACGCTCACTTTTACGAGTCCGAGCGCAATTCCGAACCATTCATTCACTGTCGATTTGAAGTCGTTGCAGCCTGATGGTTCTGGAACAGTTGCCGGCAAGGACACCAAGAACCGAACGTTCTACATAACGTTCGATCCGGGCAGCGGAGCCCGCCCGTTCCATATGACCTATTCCTATGGCGCTTGCCGACGTGTCTATACGCCCAAGACGTAGTGACATGGCGATGGGAGGAAGAGATGAGGTTGGGTCTGTTTCTCACGACACTGATCGGGCTAGCGGGTGCAGCTCACATCGCCAGCGCGGCAGACGCATCGTGGCTTGCCGTTCCCGAGAGCACTCCGGGGTACTGCGCCATGAGCAGTGCGTCTTGGCAGGTCGACATAAAGGGGCACACGCTTACTTTTACGAACCGATCGAAGAACTATTCACTCACTGTCGATTTGAAGTCGTTGCAGCCTGATGGTTCTGGAAAGGTTGTCGGCAAAGACGACAAGAACAGGGAGTTCTACGTAACGTTCGATCCGGGCAGCGGAGCTCGCCCATTCTATCTGACCGGTTCCGACCATCCTTGCAGGTATGTTTTTACGCCCAAGACATAGCGCGGCCCGCGCCGTGCTCCATTTGGGCGGCATACGCTCGCCGCTTGACGCGGTGCGTGCGGCTATCGTGGCGGAAAACAAGGGGAGGAAGAGATGAAGTCCAAACTGTTTCTCACGACATTGATCGGGCTAGCGACTGCTGCGGCTATCACCGTCGCCATACAAGCTTACGCCATGTCGTCGTCGGTCGCCGATTTCCCGGAGTTCACAGCCTGCCCGCTGGCTAAGGGCACGTAGTGGGCCAGTGGCAAGGAGGCCGAGAAATATGCCGCCGGCCACAATATGCTTTTGGTCGTCAAGGAGGGCCGCCTGCTTTACGCCGCCGACAGGAGCAGAGGTTCGATGAACGAGCCGAAAGAGGTGCGGTTCGTCCAGCGCGTTTCCGGCGAGATCCAGATCAAGACTCTCAGCCTTACGTCGTACAACCTTCGCAAGACCGGCAACATATTCACTGGCATCCAGGATGATGGCGGTACGGGCGGCATGCCCACCATCACCAACGTCGAGTTTGTCTGCGGCGGGTAGAAGCGCCGCCGACTGAGGTGTCCGCGAACGTGCGTTCAAATTAGGACACTACCCACTACCTGGCCGGCTTGCGGGTGCCAGGGACGTCCTGCACAGTGTCGCCGTCGGGCCCGCCCGACAGGCGGCGAAGGGATTTCCAATGGCCACTCTTCAAGCGCCGAAGCTCGCCAAGCTCGCCGAGGCGACCCGCGTCGAGTTCGGGCCGCTCGCCTTCTATCATCCGCTGATCGCCGACGGCGACACGCCGGTGCGCACCGGCATCCAGACCTCGGCGCCCGGCTACGTCGCGCCGATGCACTGGCATCCCTATGTCGAGCTGCTGTTCATCATCGACGGCGAGGCCGAGGTCTGGCTGCAGGGCGAGGAAGACAAGCCCTCGCGGCTGGGGCCAGGCGACTGCGTGGCGCTGCCCGCCGACATCCCACACAGCTTCCGGACCGTGGGTGACCAGCCGATGCGGCTGCTCGGCATCCATGCCAATCCCGATCGTGTGGTCACCTATCTCGATCGCAGGAGCGACGCCTCGGGCTATCCCGTGCTCGACGAAAGATTGGAACCCACCGGGGGGTGTTGACGTTGCACGGCGAGGGGTTCGCCGGTGGCCCACGAACAGCGCAGGCTTGCTGCTATCGTCTCGATCGATGTGGTTGGCTATTCGCGCCTGATGGGTCGGAACGAAAGCGGCACCCACGCGCTCGTCAAGACACACCTCGCCGAACGGGTGATGCCCTGTTTCCGCCGGCACGGCGGCCGCCTGGTCAAATCGACCGGTGACGGGGTGCTTGCCGAGTTCGGCAGTGCCGTCGGCGCCCTAAGCGCTCTCATCGAACTGCAGCAAGAGATGGGCCGGGCCAACCGCGGGCAGCCGGAGGCCGATCGGATCGTCTTTCGCGCCGGCGTCCACCTTGGCGAAGTGATCGTCGAGCACGACGATATCTACGGAGACGCGGTGAACATTGCGGCGCGTCTCGAGGGCGAGGCCCCGCCGGGCGGCATCCTGGCCTCTCGCGCCGTGCGCGAGGCGGTAAGCGGTCGGATCAAGGCCGAGCTCCACGCCCTGGGGGAACTCTCCCTCAAGAACATCGAGCGCCCCATCCGGACCTTTCGCGTGGCATGGAAGGAAGCCGACTGGCCGACCGGGACAGGTGCGCCATCGGACCTGTCGAGCTTGCAGACCGGTCCTTCCCCGCGTTCCGCACTTGACGACACGCCGTCCATCGCGGTGCTTCCGTTCCGCAATCTGAGCGGCGATCCCGGGCGGCAATACTTCGCCGACGGAGTGGTTGAGGACGTCGTCACCACGCTCTCGCGCATTCCGAACCTTGTCGTGATCCCCCGCAATTCCTCCTACTTGTACAAGGACCGTTCGGTCGACGTCCGGCAGGTCGGCAGCGAGCTCGGGGCGAGCTACGTTCTTGACGGCAGCGTCCGCATCGCAGGAAGCCGGCTGCGCATCGGCTGCGCGCTGCTCGATGCGGCCAGGGGAAGGCAGATCTGGGCGGAACGCTACGATGGCGCCATGGCGGACGTCTTCGATCTGCAGGACAAGATCACGTCGAGCATCGTCGCCACCATCGGGTCCAAGGTGCTGAGCACTGAGATAGCGCGCGCACAGGCGAAGCCGACGGGCAATTTGAGCGCCTATGATCTTTATCTCCGGGCAATCGCGGGAATCAATGGTCGCACGGAGAGTTCGCTCGGCCAGGCGGTGGAGCTGCTCGAGCGTGCCGTTGCTGCCGATCGACTGTTCTCGTCCGCCTACGGCTACCTGGCCTGTGCTCATTGGATTCGCCGGGACAACGAATGGGGTCCCTTCGAAGAGGCGACGGCACGGGGACTTGCCGCGGCGAAGACGGCAATCGAGCTGGGCAAGGACGATCCCATCGCGTTGTACCTGGGAGGTTACGGCATCGCCTTTCTGGGTGGCCGGTTCCACGACGGCCTGGCGCACATCGAATGCGCCCTGGCGCTCAACCCCAATCAGCTGGGGGCCTGGCGACTGGGCGGCAGGGTATGCTGGATGATGGGCGACCACGAAAAGTCCATTCGATACTATGAACGGTGCCTGCAGCTCAGCCCGCAGGACGAATTGGCAATCGAGGCACTATCCGGCATTGGGGTCCCGCACTTTTTTCTCGGCCACTACGACGAGGCCCTGCACTGGGCAGAACGCACGCTCGGGGTGCAGCCGTCGCACGGTCAGGGCCTTGGGTTGAAGATATTGGCATTGGCGATGGCGGGCTCCCGCCCCGACGAGCTGCGATACGCCGTTCAGCAACTGCCCCAACGTCCGACGGTAGCCTGGGTCATGGAACGGGTGCCCTTGTCCCGGTCCTGTGATCGCGAACTGATGGAAATGGCTCTGCGCAAGGCAGGGTTTCCGGATTAGGCAGGCGCGCGGGCCGGCGCGTATGAACGCGCCTACGGAGTCCGGACGAACCTGAACAGCACCTTGTCCTGGCTGTAGTAGCGCAGCTGGTCGACGACCTTGGGGAAGTAGGCGCTGCCCACCGTCACCGGCATGAAGGCGTCGAGGTCGAGCGGCCGCACCGCGACGGTGAAGCCCGCCCCGGCGAAGGCCTTCGAGACGTCCTCCAGCGAATGGTCGTGGATCGGGATCGACGAGGTCTCGGCGATCAGCTTGCGCCAGCGCGGCCACACCGCGCTGTCGGTGTGGCAGCCCATGGCGGCGACATACGATCCGCCCGGCCGCAGCGCCGCCTTGATGTCGCGCGCGTGCGCCGCGAGGTCGCTCAGCAGGTAGATCACCTCGTGGCTGAAGGCATAGTCGAAGGTCCGGCCGAGCGAGGCGGCGTTGTCGGTGACCTTGTACTCGACCGGCCGATGGCCCTTCAGCAGCTCGGCGCGCGCCACCGATTCGCGCGCGATATCGATGCCGACCGCGCCCTTGAAGGGATGGCGGTCGTACAGCATGCGTAAAAAGCCGCCCTGGTTGCAGCCGTAGTCGAGCACCGTCGAATCGTGCAGGTCGTGCGGCACGGAGACGTTGATCATGCGTCTCCAGATGGGCGCGTGCGCCGCGCCCATCGCCTCTTCGTCAGCGGGGTTGCGGTTCCAGGTTGCGATCATCGAGGGGTGCTGCATCGCTCGCTCCTGTCGTTGCGGCGAATCTAGCACGCTTCGGTCCCCACGGTATGACGAGCAGCGGTCCGGCGATCAGGCTGCCGAAGGCGATCATGCCGACGGCGATGGCGACGAACACGCCGGGCAGGCCCCAGCCCAGGATCTCGACGGCGGTCCAGCCGCCGATCGTGGCGATGAAGAGGCGGGCGAGGCCGGCGATGAACGGCGCCTTCATGCGCCCCGCGCCCTGGCTCGCGAACGACAGCGTCATGCCGAGGCCGAACAGGCAGTAGAAGGGCGCCACGCGCGTGATGTAGGCGACCGTTGCCTCGACCACGTGAGCGTCGTTGGTGAAGAGACGCGCCCAGCCTTCGGGCACGAAGGCCAGGATCCAGCCGCAGACGCCGAGCGCGCCGGCCGCCGTCAGGCTGCCGATCCAGGCGGCGCGCACGGCGCGCTTCCAGTCGTTGGCGCCGGCCGCGACGCCGACCAGGGTCGTCAGCCCCGAGCCGATGCCGAAGGCCAGCGGCACCAGCATGAATTCCAGCCGTACGCCGATGCCGTAGCCGGCCAGCGCCGCGACGCCGAAGCGGCCGACCAGTCCGGTCACCAGCATGGCGGTGAGGTTGGCGGTGAAGGCCGAGAAGGAGGCGATCAGCCCGACCCGCAGGATGTCCCAGAACAGCCGGCCCTGAAGGCGGACCCCGGCGACGGCCGGCACGAAGCCCAGCTTGCCGTGCCACAGGGCGCGCGCCTGCAAAGAGGCGGAGACGAAAGAGGTGAACAGCGAGGAGAGCGCCGGCCCCGCCATGCCGAGGCCCGGCCACTCGCCGATGCCCAGCGCCAGGACGTACGACAGCGGCACCTGGGCGATCGACGACACCAGCATGTAGCGGCCGGGCGTCGCGGCATCGCCGCCGCCGCGCAGCAGCGCCGACAGGAAGAAGTTGGCCCAGATGACCAGCGCGCCGGTGAACAGGACATGGGAGTAGGTGAGGGCGTTGGCGAGCGACCGGCCCTCGCCGCCCAGCAGGCGGTAGAGAGCGGGCAGCACCGTCCAGGCCAGCAGGGTGAACAGCAAGGCCAGCACGGCGCCCAGCACCAGGGCGTGCAGGACGAGCTTGCGCGCATCCTCGATGCGCCCGCCGCCCATGGCGCGCGCCATGGCGGCCGCGACGCCGCCGCCCATGCCGCCGGCCGCCATCATGGTCATCATCATCATGAACGGGAAAACCAGGGCGAAGCCCGCCAGCGCCTCGGTGCCCAGCCGCCCGAAGATGAAGGTCTCGGCGATGGCGACGAAGGTCTGCGCCACCATCACCGCCGTGGTGGGCGCGGCGAGGTTCCACAGGCTCTTGGCAATCGGCGCCGTCAGAAGCGGATGAGCCATGAGCCTTCCCTGTAAGAGTGCATATACACATTTAGCAGGCTGCAGCCGACTGTCACCTGACAAAAGCCGTGGGTGGCATTAGGTTTTCGCCATGAGTAACGACCAGCGCCCGCTCGCCAAGCCCACCGTCCAGGTCGAGAACGACCGTGTCATCGTCACCGAATGGCGCTTTCCGCCGGGCGGCCATACCGGCTGGCACCGCCACAATCACGACTATGTCGTGGTGCCGATCACGACCGGCGAATTGCACATTTTTGACGGCAAGACGACGGTACCGGCGCCCCTGCGGTCGGGCGTGTCCTATGCCCGCCAGGTCGGCGTCGAGCACGACGTCATCAACCCCAACGGGTTCGAGTTCGTCTTCGTCGAGATCGAGCTCAAGACGTCCGCCAACTGATGTCACAGGGCTGACGGGCGCGCGACGCAGCCGCGCAGGGCGGCTGCATTGACTTAGCGTAGGTCAAGGCTCATATGAGGGCCGCCAGTGGTCCGGCCCTACTCCCCAGGGCCTTGTGAGACCGCTCCCGGGCCCCTCGGAATGCGGGGCTAAGTCACGGAAACTAAATGAGTTTTGAGAGTTTGGGGCTGAGCGCCCCGGTATTGCAGGCAGTCGCCGACAAGGGCTATACGCAGCCCACGCCGATCCAGGAAAAGGCCATCCCCATCGTCCTGATGGGCCGCGATGTCCTCGGATGCGCCCAGACGGGTACCGGAAAGACCGCCTCCTTCGTCCTGCCGATGATCGACATCCTGTCGCAGGGCCGCGCCAAGATGCGCATGCCGCGTTCGCTGATCCTGGAGCCGACGCGCGAGCTGGCCGCCCAGGTGGCCGAGAACTTCGATAAATACGGACAGAACCACAAGCTCAACATGGCGCTCCTGATCGGCGGCGTGAGCTTCGAGGACCAGGAACGGGCCCTCGAGAAGGGCGTCGACGTGCTGATCGCCACGCCCGGCCGCCTGCTCGACCACTTCGAGCGCGGCAAGGTCCTGCTGAACGACGTCAAGGTGCTGGTGATCGACGAAGCCGATCGCATGCTCGACATGGGCTTCATCCCGGATGTCGAGCGCATCGTCGGCCTCCTGTCGCCGATGCGCCAGACGCTGTTCTTCTCGGCCACCATGCCGCCGGAGATCCGCCGCCTGGCCGACCGCTTCCTCAGCAACCCCAAGGAAGTGAGCGTTTCGCCGCCGGCCTCGGCCGGCAAGAACATCGTCCAGGGCCTGAGCGTCGTTGCGGAGCTCGACAAGCGCGAGGCGCTGCGCCGGCTGATCCGCGACCAGGACATCAAGAACGCCATCGTGTTCTGCAACCGCAAGCGCGACGTCGCCATCCTGCAGGCCTCGCTGAAGAAGCACGGCTTCAACGCCGGCGCGCTGCACGGCGACATGAGCCAGCCCGCCCGCATGGAGACCCTGGAGCGCTTCAAGCAGGGCGAGATCCAGATCCTGGTGGCGTCCGACGTCGCCGCCCGCGGCCTCGACATCGTCGACATGAGCCACGTCTTCAACTTCGACGTGCCGTTCTCGCCCGAGGACTACGTCCATCGCATCGGCCGCACCGGCCGCGCCGGCAAGACCGGCCACTCCTTCACCCTGGCCTCGCCCGAGGAGGGCGCCCTGGTCGAGGCGATCGAGAAGCTGATCGGCACCGAGATCCCGCGCATCGAGGTGCCGGGCATGGAGACCGTGGCGTTCGAGGCCTCGGACGGCCGCCGTCGCGGACGCGGCCGTGGCCGCGGTCGCACCAGCGACAAGCCGCGGCGCGAGGCCCGGGAGCCGCGCGAGCCGCGCCAGGCCAAGGAGCCGCGCGAGCACCGCGAGCCGCGTGAACGCCGCGAGCCCAGGCCGCGCACCGAGCCCAGGGCCGAGAACAGGGCCGAGCATCGGGCGGAGCCCAGGAGCGAAGCGCGGAACGAATCCAGGGCCGAAGGAAGGGCCGAGCATCGCCGCGAGCGGCCGCATCGCGAGCACCGGTCCGACCATCGTCCGGAGCGCCGCGAGCGCCGGCACGAGAGCCGCGACGAGGGCTCGCCGATGGGCCTTGGCGATCACGTACCGGCTTTCCTCGCCCGCCCGTCGCGCTAGAGTGGTCCGCCAACCCGCAGGGGATCATGCAGACCATCTTCGTCATGGTGAAATGCGAGCTCGGTAAGGCCTACGACGTGGCCGACGATGCTTGCGGCGTCGAGCAGGTGTCGGAGGTCTACTCGACCTCGGGCCAGTACGATCTTCTGATGAAGTGCTATCTCGACGAGAAGACCGACATCGGCCATTTCGTCACCAGCAAGATCCAGACGCTGGCCGGCGTGAAGGACACGTTTACGCTGATTACGTTCAAGGCTTTTAGCTAGGCTTCATTCGCTCAAACCAAGCCTTTCGATATTTTCGCGCTCCCAAGATTGAATTCTAGAGGCTGCGTCTTTAGGGCTCGTCCTTAGCTCGGTCGCGAAGGGAACAACGTAAGCGCGAAACCTGGGAGGCAGGCTTTCGACGGGAATGCTCTCAAGTATCTTGATGCACTCAGGCACATTCCCAACCATGTAGTGGGTCAAGGCAAGATCAATCCTGAAGTTTACCATCGTATTGCCCGCCATCCAGTTTACGTGCTTCAAGAACTCCCTCGGACCCTTTACTTTGCGTAGATAGCTTAAATGTCCGGGAGACATGAAGCTGCAATGCGCTCAGCGGTTTCGCTTAATCGGGATCGGGTCAATTGGATCGGTTCACCGTCCGATATTCTCGTACTGTAGTTCAAGATGATAGTATTGGCCGGTCGATGGAGGGGCATGATCACTCGCCAGAGATAGTACATCTCCTTCACGAGGGTTCGTTCAAATACAAAGCCTCTTAGGATGTGTTCGGTCGGAAGAACAACCAGCACGTCCTTACAAAGCTGCGTACCCTTCAGGTTGCGCTGTATCAGCCGGAATGTCTCGCGTTGGATACTCACCAGAGCACGCTCGACTGGATCAGTTTAGCTTTGTCACTGCCTTTTGAATTCGTTCGATTTGCCTGCAGACGTAATCATAAACGTCCAACATTCGATCGCTCGGCAACCGGCGGCGTTCTTCCCACTCAGACATAAGCTGTGCGATGAGCTCATGCGCCAGCTCCTTCTCTCCATAGGTGAAGGCGCCGCAGATGCCACCCATTAGTGTATGCCATATGTTTCCCAGACTACTATTGCGAAGCACCCAGATCGCTAGACCTTCCAGGCTCTGGACACTGGGCCCTCCAGCGAAATTCCATATGCGCTCAATCCTCCTGTTGTATTCCCCGACAACGTGCGCGACTTGTTTGCTCTGGACGTCGGACTCCAATAATGGGGGGCCATGCGTCTCTTGCCCGTCCATCATCGAGGATATGGCCCATACATCGAAGTCCAAGAAATCGGCTTTCTGATCTGTCAACGAGAATACAGTCGGCACATCGGAATCGGCCGAACTATCGAATTCTAATGCAACAGATCGTAAGGCGTTCACTCGTTCGTCATAGAGTTTCATCCGAACTTGCAGCGAGCAGGTCTTGTCATCAGCCTTCATCGCTCTGACCGACCAACCGGCTGCGACACCGGCGCCGAGCGTATGCACCGACTCAAAAGATAAGCTTTCGCTAGTGATACGGCTGTCGATTACGAAACACTCCGGGTTGAAGCTGCACCACAGTTTTGTGGCAGCTCGAAGTTTGGAGATGGGTGAATGGGTGATCTTCAAGGCGGAAGGTGCTCCCATTGGCAATCTCACAGCACGGTCGATATGACCGCTTCCTGAGGCAGGACCTCAGGTGCGTACCTTTCCAACCGTTATGTAGTTGTGTCAATTTTAAAGTTAGCAACCCATACGTGTGATTGCTCTGAAGCGCATCGGCTCTCATCGCTGCTGGCGTTGCCCAAAGGCCGGTGCAGTCCGACAGGGAATAGATGGGCCACTGCAATGAACTCGCAATGGAGGCCTCCGTGATACAGTCTTGAAGCTTCCGCTCATCTGGCAACGGTTAGGTGGGACGTACTCTTAACCTCAATCGTGGAACTTGGCCTCGACGAGTTTTTTCGGGAACGGCATCGATCCCCAGCTTGTTCAATTGTCTGATGATCGCGTCCCGATTGCCGCCGCTGACATACACAAATGGAATAATGCCCTTGGAAGCAAAGGTTTCATACGGGCGAAGTCCGAACTTCTTGGCCGCCTCCTCATTCACTAGGTAGACTTGTCCCGTGCGTACCGCTTCCACCAGTGTCACTAATTGCCGCTGGGAGAGCGTAGCATCGCCAGACTTCACCTCGAGGATCAAAATCTCGGATGTCCCGTTAGGGAGGTACATTATGTCTGCTACCATATGGCCAGGAATGTCTTTGGCGTAGATTCTCCTCTCCTTCACAAATGGCACGTTAGGATCCGCGTCCATGATTTTCGCTGCCTCGGCGTCCCTTGCGGCGTTGCCTTTGGTTCGGTTGTCGCCGACGCCTGCGGGGTCGAATAAGTCGCCGTAGCCGGGGTCGATGTCCGGACTGTAGACGGAGTGCTCAATCGGCGAGGACCCAATGAGTGGCCTAGGCTGGACGCCAGCCGCGTCCTTACCGAACGTTGTCGCTGGAAAGTTGACGAGTTGTGTCTGCTGTTCTTGCGGAAACGGTGTTTGTTGCTGCAGGGCCTGCACGACGGTACGCTGCGGGTCTTCAGCATCGACACCGGTCGCCTGCGTACCCGCTGAGGGGTGGCCAGACGGCTGGGGCCAGGAGTTCCATCTCGCTTCCGGCACCGTCGAGGGTGGGGAGTCGGCATGGGCATCGATGTCAGCCAGTCTCGCGGGTGGGACAGAAGGTGCCCATTGTTTGATAGCCGGCGCTTCGAGCGATGAGCGACCTAGCATTGCCGCAATCTCGGGCGCGTAGGCTCCTGCGGCACCCGCCCCGCGCATGTTCTCGTCAACTGAAGGATACGGCCTCGTCCAGTTGACTAGCGCCTCATAGGGCACGATCCGCCGGCCGGTTTGCGGGTCAAATGCCGTCGACAACTGCGGCACCGGCATCGCCAACACGTTGCGAAGCCAATCGGGAAGCTGCGGAGTTGGCGGGTTCGGCTCCTCCACGCCTGGTGGGAGGGCCAGCGTTTGCGCGGTATCGGAAGGCGCTGGCAGAGGCGTTTCCAGGCGATCGGGCCACGTTGTCTCTGGATGTGGGAGGTCGTTCTCGTTGAGGTTGAAACCCGGGACTTCGGCGCTCAGCCCTACGCGAAAACCGGGAACCTCATTCGGCTGTTCAACCATAAGGCCGGTTGGCGGAGCCGATTCAGACAACAAATTGGATTCTGGTGTGGGAAAGTTGACGGGAGGCTGTACTAGGGTTTGTGACGGCGAGCCGTTTCGATCGATGTCGAAGTCCGGTCTGTCACTCTCTGATCTGTCGCGAAGCCAACGCAGATAGGGGTGAAATAAGTAGTTGAACATCGCGGCATCTCCAAGCTGGCGACACTGCCCCGGCAATGAACCGTTTGATGCGGCGTGTGCCGTTCAGCGGAGAATTCGCGATTGAAAACCTGGATGCCAAACGTGGAGTTGCCACGTTTCGGGCTCCATGTTTTGAGGCTTGTTTCTACTTAGCTCTGGTCACGATCGGTGCGACCGCTCCAGGTTTGCACTCTTCGGTCGCCCACCTTTGCGATCACGAGCCGTGTTGTTCCAGATGCTGAGGGCTATCTTTCGCGACAGGCCAAAGTGATTCATGGCCGCTCTGAGTAGCACGTCGCGGCCCGCTCTCTTCTGTTCTGCTCGGAGTGCTTGTCGCGTCTCTTCCATGAAGGCGAGCACCTCGCTGTCGGAAGGACAGTTGGCGACTGTACGCAGTCGAAAGCCCGGCTTCTTCTCGGCCGCAGGCGCCGGCCAGCACCGCTTGCAATCGTCGGCCCGCACGGAGAGGTTTGACCAGAATGGATTGGTATTGAAGTAGAGGGTCTTGTTGCCGAGGCATACCTCTCCCCGGTCGTCACGGAGGCGAAGGTCGCTTCGCGTTGCGATCGATCGTGACGGCTCCTTGCCCCATTTGTGGCCAACAAGAGTAATAAGCTGAGCCCGCCAGGCGTGCAGCAGTTCGTTGGGCGCCGATGTAAAGGACGGGGGAGGTGCGTTCGCCTTTGATGCCGGTCTGATCCCTTTCATTTGCTTAACGCCGGCCAGCGTCCGAACGCCATCCGCTCGCAGCAGTTGAGATTCACTGCGCGTCACGATCCAGACAATTGCCTGGGGGACCGACCACCATGGTGATGACAAGGTATCTTCGACCTCTGCTCGCTGGCCGGAAGTATAAGGGCAGGGTTCAAAATGCCGAGTCGAAGCGTAAAAATGAGCGGTGCAAACAAGCGGTTTGCTCACGTGGCACAAACGAAAACGGTGGCGCAGCCTGGCCCGCGCCACCACGAAAACGATCACCGACGTCGTCGGCAGGTTCAGTTGATCAGCCCATAGAACTTCCCGGCGTTGGTGCAGGTGATCATCTTGGTCACCTCCGGCGATACCTCGGCGAACTGCTCCTTGATGTACTGGTCGGAGTTCGGCCACACGCCGTCGCCGTGCGGATAGTCGGAGCCCCACATCAGGCTCTCCGCGCCCATGTCCTCGATCAGCTTGGCGCCGATGCGGTCGAACTGGAACGTGGCCTTGCACTGGCGGCGCCAGTAGTCGGAAGGCTTCATCTTCAGCCCGAGGTCGGTGAAGCGGTCCTCCCATTCGAAGTCCATGCGGTCGAGCGCGTAGGGGATCCAGCCGCAGCCCGATTCGCCGAAGGCGATGCGGACGTTGGGGTAACGCTCCAGCACGTTGGCTGCGATGATCGCCGCCAGGATGTTCACCAGGTTCATCTGGAAGCCGGACACGACGGTGAAGAACACCGAGCGGCCGACGCGGCCGGGATGCTTCTGGATCATGTCGGGCGGCACGTTGGGGAAGGTGTGGAAGTGCAGCGGCAGCTGCACGTCGTTCACCGCCTTCCACAGCGGCTCCCACATGGGATGCCACATCGGCTCCATGTCCCACGAGCAGGAGAGCTCCAGCCCCTTGATGCCCAGCTTGGCGACGCGATAGATCTCCTTCACTGCGGCGTCGATGTCGCCGTAGGGCAGGCAGGCCAGCCCGATGTGCCGGTCGGGGTAGTGGCTGCAGAAGGCCTTCAGCCAGTCGTTGTAGATGCGCAGCATCTCGTTGGCGGCGTCCTTGTCGTTCAGCCGGCCGGCCGCGCCCAGGATGCCGTAGATCACCTCGGCATCGACGCCGTCGCGGTCGAGATCCTTGATGCGCAGATGCGGGTCGGAGACGCGGCGGATGTCCTTGGCGCCGTCCTCGTAGAGGCCGGTCGAGGCCATCACATCGACGCGGTGATGCTTGCCTTTGACGTACTTGCTGCCGGCCGGGCCGACGCCGTTCTTGAAGCCGAACGAGGCGCCGTTCTTGGCCGTCCATTTCGGCCCTTCGTCGCTGTCGACGACGTACGGCATGCGGTCCTTCAACTCGCGCGACGCCATGGACGTGAACAGGTCCGGCGGCATCCAGGGCATGTCGAGATGGCAGTCGGCAGAAATGCGGTTGTACTGCATGCTTCGCTCCCTTAATTGCCGAATTGTGCGCGCCTGCCGGGCTCTCCTGCAAGGGTTCTAGCCCGGGATTTCGACATGCAAAGGGAGGCAGCCATGCAGAAGATGACGGGTCGGGTTGCCATCGTCACCGGCGCGAGCCGCGGCATCGGCCAGGCGATCGCCGAGCTGTTCGCGGCGGAAGACGCCAAGGTCGTCTGTGTGGCGCGGACGCTGAACGAGGGCGATCATCGGCTGAAGGGCGCGCTCGCCAGCACCGTCGGCGGCATCAAGTCGGCGGGCGGCGAGGCGACCGCCGTCGCTGCCGACATCTCGTCGGAGGCCGAGTGCCTGCGGCTCGTCGAGGCGGCGCGCACCGCCTACGGCCGCATCGACACCTTGGTGAACAACGCGGCGCTCAATTACTACATCCCGACGGCGGAATACCCGACCAACCGGTGGATCAAGGCGTTCGCCGTCAACGTCCACGCGCCCTTCATCCTCGCCAAGGCGGTGTTGCCCGACATGGTCGCGCTCGGCCGCGGCGCCATCGTCAACATCAGCTCGGGCTCGGCGATCGGCCCGGGCCGTGGACCCTACCAGGACCAGACGGTGCGCGGCGGCGTGATGTACGGCGCGAGCAAGGCGGCTCTCGAGCGCTTCACGCAGGGCCTGGCGCAGGAAATGGCCCGGCACGGCGGCATCGCGGTGAGCTGCGTGTCGCCCTCGCGCGTCGTGCCGACGCCGGGCACGGTCTATCACAAGCTGGTCGACGGTCTCGACGATCCGCGCGGCGAGCCGCCCTCGATGATGGCGCGCGCGGCGCTCCTGCTGGCGAGCGAGCCCGCCGAGAAGGTGAACGGACGCGTCACCTACAGCCAGCAGATCCTCGAGGAGTTCGGCTGGATCGACAAAGGCGTCGGCCGCGGCATCGACACGGTCGGCTCCGGCTATTCCCAGATCTGAGGGAGGTGGTGATGAAAGCAAGCTGTCTGTGCGGCGCCGTCGCCTACGAGGCCACGCCTCCCGCGTCAGGCCTTCGCATCGGCCTGTGTTCGTGCCGTTCCTGCCGCAAGGCGCACGCCGCCCCGGCCAATGTCTACGCCACCGTCCCGCGCGCCAACTTCCGCTGGCTGCGCGGCCAGGACAAGACCAGCGTCTACGAATCCTCGCCCGGCAAGAATCGCCATTTCTGCTCGGTCTGCGGCTCGCAGCTCATCGCCGAGCATCCCGGCGAGACCAACGTGCTGCTGCGCGTCGCCCTGCTCGACGACGACCCCGGCACGCGGCCGGTCGAGCACATCTTCCTGAGCCAGCGCCCGCCGTGGTGCGACTGGGACGCCGACGGCATTCGGCGCTATGAAGAGTGGGGACCGGAAGGGGAGCCCCAGAATCCACAAATGAACCCGAAATGACATCCGAGACCGCCACCCGCCTCGACGGAGAATTCGACTACATCATCGTCGGCGCCGGCTCGGCTGGCTGCGTGCTGGCCAACCGCCTCTCAGCCGATCCGCGCTCGCGCGTGCTGGTCCTGGAGGCGGGCGGCCGCGACAACTGGATCTGGTTCCACATTCCGGTCGGTTATCTCTTCGCCATCGGCAATCCGCGCTCGGACTGGATGTTCGAGACCGAGAAGGAGCCCGGGCTGAACGGCCGCAGCCTGAAGTACCCGCGTGGAAAAGTGATCGGCGGCTGCTCGGCCATCAACGCCATGATCTCCATGCGCGGCCAAGCGCAGGACTACGACCACTGGCGCCAGCTCGGCCTGCCCGGCTGGGGCTGGGACGACGTGCGTCCGGTCTTCAAGCGTCTCGACAATCATTTCCTCGGCGACACCGAGCATCACGGCGCCGGCGGCGAATGGCGGGTCGAGGAACCGCGTGTGCAATGGGACGTGCTGAACGCCGTCGCCGAGGCGGCCGTCGAGATGGGCGTTCCGCGCACGGCCGACTTCAACACCGGCGACAACACCGGCGTCGGCTATTTCCACGTCAATCAGAAGCGCGGCGTGCGCTGGTCGTCGGCGCGGGCGTTCCTGAAGCCGGTCCTCGATCGACCCAACCTGCGGCTCGAGACCGGCGTCCTCGTCGAGAAGGTGGTCTTCGAGGGCAAGCGGGCCGTCGGCGTGCAGTTCCGCCAGGACGGCCGGCTCATGCAGGCTCGCACCAAGGGCGAAGTCATCCTGTCGGCCGGCGCCGTCGCCTCGCCGGTGCTCCTGCAGCGTTCCGGCGTCGGTCCGGCGGCGTGGCTGAACGACATGGCCATCCCTGTCGTGCTCGACAAGCCGGGCGTCGGCCACAACCTGCAGGATCATCTGCAGCAGCGCGCGATCTTCAAGGTCCAGGGCGTCAAGACGCTGAACGAGACCTATCACTCGCTGGTCGGGCGTGCCCTGATGGGCGCGCAGTACGCGCTGTTCCAGACCGGCCCGTTGACCATGGCGCCCTCGCAGCTCGGCATCTTCACCAGGTCCTCGCCGGATCACGAGCGGGCGAACATCCAGTTCCACGTGCAGCCCCTGTCGCTCGACAAGTTCGGCGATCCCCTGCATCGCTTCCCGGCCGTCACGGTCAGCGCCTGCAACCTGCAGCCGACGTCGCGCGGCACGATCCGGCTGCGCTCGCGCGATCCCTCGGCCAAGCCGGTCATCGCACCCAACTATCTCGCCACCGTCGAGGACCGCCGCGTCGCCGCCGACGCCATCCGCGTGACGCGCCGCCTGATGAAGCAGCCGGCGCTGCTGGCCTATCGGCCGGAGGAGTTCCTGCCCGGCCCGTCGGTCGGCGACGACGACGCATCGCTCGCCAAGGCCGCGGGCGACATCGGCACGACCATCTTCCATCCGGTCGGCACGGCGAAGATGGGCATGGCGTCCGATCCCACCGCCGTGGTCGACGAACGCCTGCGCGTGTGCGGCCTGCAAGGCCTGCGGGTGATTGACGCCTCGATCATGCCGACCATAACCTCGGGCAACACGAATACACCGACGATCATGATCGCGGAAAAAGCGGCTGGGATGGTGATCGAGGACGGCCGGGCGATGCCGGCTGCGCCGGCGACCGCGTCCTAGCTTTCGAGGAGGGCGGACATGGGCAAGCGCGTACTCGGCTTACTGGTGGCGTGCGTTCTCGGCATGGCGGGCGCCGCCCAGGCGCAGACGACGCTCAGGATCGTCAATCATTCGGATCTCAAGATCCTCGATCCGATCTGGACCACGGCGTACATCGTGCGCAACCACGGCTACATGATCTACGACACGCTGTTCGCCCTGGACGGCAATCTCCAGGTCAAGCCGCAGATGGTCGACAAGTGGACGACCTCCGATGACAAGCTCGTCTGGACCTTCACCTTGCGCGACGGCCTGGAGTGGCACGACGGCACGCCGGTCACCTCCGAGGATGTCGTGCCTTCGCTCAAGCGCTGGGCGGCGCGCGACACGCTCGGCCAGCTGCTCTGGACCAAGGTCGCCGAGATCAAGGCGGTCGATGCCAGGACGTTCGAGATCCGGCTGAAGGCGCCGACCGGCATCATGATCGACGCGCTGGGCAAGCCCTCGTCGAACGTGCCCTTCATCATGCCCAAGCGGGTCGCCGAGACCGATCCGTTCAAGCAGATCGAGGATTATACCGGCTCCGGTCCGTTCATCTTCGTCAAGGACGAATGGAAGCCGGGCGACAAGACCGTCTACGTCAAGAATCCCAAGTACAAGCCGCGCGCCGAGCCGCCGTCGAACCTGGCCGGCGGCAAGGTGCCGAAGGTCGACCGCGTCGAATGGGTGGCGATCCCCGACCAGCAGACCGCGGTCAATGCGCTGGTCAAGGGCGAGATCGACGTCATCGAGACGCCGCAGCACGACCTGCTGAAGATCATGGAGGCGGATAAGAACATCAAGCTGCCGAACCTCAACAAGTGGGGCAACCAGTACATCTTCCGCTTCAACCAGCTCTACAAGCCGTTCGACAATCCCAAGGTCCGCCAGGCCGTGCTCTACGCCTTCAATCAGAAGGACTTCCTCGACGCCGTGATCGGCGATCCCAAGTGGTACAAGATCTGCAAGGCGATGTTCATGTGCGACACGCCCTATGCCAGCTTCAAGGGCTTCGAGGACAAGTACGATTCCAACTTCAACAAGGCCCGCGAGCTCCTGAAGGAGGCGGGCTATGACGGCACGCCGGTCGTGCTGATGCATTCGACCGACCTCTACGTCCTGGCCAACCTCGCGCCGGTCGCCAAGGCGCTGATGGAAAGAGCTGGCTTCAAGGTCGACATGCAGTCGATGGACTGGCAGACGCTGGTCAGCCGGCGCGCCCGCAAGGATCCGCCGGACAAGGGCGGCTGGAACGCCTTCCTGACCTCGTCGGCGTCGGTCGACATCGTCGACCCTCTGTCGAATTCCTACATCAACGCCATCGGCGAGAACGGCTGGTTCGGCTGGCCCAAGGACGACGAGCTGGTCAGGCTGCGCACGGCCTTCGCCGACGAAAGCGATCCCGCCAAGCGCAAGGAGCTCGCCCTCGCCATGCAGCTGCGGGTGTCGGAGAACCCGACCCACGCCTTCGTCGGCCAATGGTACACGCCGGTGGCCATGCGCAAGAACATCAACGGCATGCTGGAATCGGCCGTGACGATCTTCTGGAACGTCGAGAAGAAATGAGCGCCGGGGGCGCGTCTTCTCATGCTCTTCCGGACCGCGCGCATCTTGCGCGCTCATGATCATGAGCGAGCTGGAAGCTCGCGGTCCGGAAGACCATGACGCGCCCCAGCCTAGTTCCTCGCCTTGAACGCAAACTCCGCGCCCGACCGGATGCCGGTCGGCCAGCGCGCGGTCACGGTCTTGAGCTTGGTGTAGAAGCGCACGCCTTCCATGCCGTAGATGCCGTGATCGCCGAAGATCGAGGCCTTCCAGCCGCCGAAGATCTTCACGTTGTTGGCGAAGGCGCGCGCGGCGTCGCCGTCGCGGGTGAAGATCGCCGTGCCGTTGCCGTAGGCGTGGTCGTTCACCAGGCCGATCGCCTCGTCGAAGCTCTTGGAGCGCACCATCGACAGCACCGGCCCGAAGATCTCGTCCTTGTAGATGGTCATGTCCGGCGTGACGTTGTCGAACAGGCAGCCGCCCATGAAGTTGCCGTTCTCGTAGCCCTGCAGCTTCAGCCCGCGGCCGTCGACCACCAGCTTGGCACCTTCCTTCACGCCCTGGTCGACATAGCCCATGACCTTGTCGCGGTGCTGGCGCGTCACCAGCGGCCCCATCTCCGACTGCGGATCGAGCCCGGGCCCGACCTTCAGCGCCTGCACGCGCGGCGCCAGCTTGGCCAGGAGCCTGTCGCCGACATCGCCCACCGCGACCGCCACCGAGATCGCCATGCAGCGCTCTCCCGCCGCGCCGTAGCCCGCGCCGATCAGGGCGTCGGTCGCCTGGTCGAGGTCGGCGTCGGGCATGATCACCATGTGGTTCTTGGCGCCGCACAGCGCCTGCACTCGCTTATTGCGCTCGGTGCCCTGGTGATAGACGTACTCGCCGATCGCCGTGGAGCCGACGAAGGAGATCGCCGGCACGTCGGGATGCTTCAGCAGCGCGTCGACCGCGACCTTGTCGCCGTTCAGCACCTGGAAGATGCCGGCCGGCAAGCCGGCTTCGGCGAACAGCTCGGCCAGCAGCATGGGCGCGCTGGGATCCTTCTCCGACGGCTTCAGGATGAAGGCGTTGCCGCAGGCCACAGCCATGGCGCCCATCCAGCACGGGATCATGATCGGGAAGTTGAACGGCGTGATGCCGGCCACGACGCCCAGCGGCTGGCGGATCGACCAGGTGTCCATGTCGGTCGCGACCTGCTCGGTGAAGTCGCCGCGCATGTGATGGGCGATGCCGCAGGCGAACTCGACGACCTCCAGGCCGCGGCCGACCTCGCCCTTGGCGTCGTCGAAGGTCTTGCCGTGCTCGAGCGACATCAGGCGCGCCAGGTCGTCGAGGCGCTTCTCCATCAGGCTCTTGAGGTTGAACATGACGCGCTGGCGGCGCAGCGGCGGCGTCGCGGCCCAGGCGAGTTGCGCCTTCCTGGCGATCTGCACCGCGGCATCGATTTCCGCTTCCGAGGCGAAGGCGACCTTGCCCGTGACTTCGCCCGTCGCCGGGTTGGTGACGTCGCCGGCGCGGCCGCTCTTGCCCGCCACGCGCTTGCCGTCGATGTAGTGGCCGATCTCGGTCGCCATCAGTTCCTCCGCATGATTGGCCGCGTTCTAGCACTCCCGCCGCAAGCATGCGACTCCTGCACGCCGTTGCAGGGCGGGGTTGCGCACGGCACGGCAATCATGCTGCTTTCGTCGCTTCATGAAATGGAGTGCGCCATGCGACGTCGGTACTTTCTTGGGGGAGCCGCCGCGCTCGGCGCCGGCATGGGAACGTCGGTCCGGGCGCAGGACAGGGCGGTGTTCCTGACCTATACGCAGGAGCAACTCGACCAAGCCTATGATCAGTCGGTCTGGGCGCCGCAATTCAAGGAGCTGCAGGCCCATGACGATACGGCGAGCGCCGCCGTGCGCAAGGTGATGCCGCCGCGCACCGAGCGCTACGGGACGAAAGACGTCGAGCTGCTCGACATCTTCACGCCGCCCAACGCCGCGGGCGCGCCCGTGCTCGTCTATTTTCACGGCGGCGAGTGGCAGTACAACTCGCGGCTTACGGCGTCGTTCGCCGCGCCGACCGTTGTCGGCCGAGGCGCAGCCTATCTCGTGCCCGACTTCAACAACATCAAGCAGGTGCCGCTCCCCGACATGATCGAGCAGTGCCGCAGCGCCGTCGAATGGGCCGTGCGCAACGCCGCACGCTTCGGCGGCGACCCTGACAAGGTCTATATCGGTGGCCATTCGTCGGGCGGCCATCTGGCGAGCTGCGTGCTGATCACCGACTGGACCCGGCGCGGATTGCCAGCCGACGCGATCAAGGGCGCCTTTCTCATGAGCGGCATGTACGACCTCCACCCGGTGATGCTGTCGTCGCGCGGGCAGTACGTGAAGATCACGCCGCAGGAACAGGCCGCGGCGAGCGTGATGCGGCATCTCGACCAGGTCAGGTGTCCGGTCGCGATCGCCTGGGCGGACCTCGACAGTCCCGAATTCAAGCGCCAGTCGAAGGTCTTCGCGAGCGCGCTGCAGGGCATGGGGCGATTGGCGAGCCGGACGGTGGCGTTTGCCGCCAATCACTTTCAGGAGCCGCAGCGCCTCGCCAGGCCGGACAGCGACATGAGCAGGGCGCTGTTCGCGCTCATGAAGATCTAGGTCGCGCTCGGCCGGAATGTCGTAAGGGCCTAGGGTCATGATCATTCTCTGCCGGGCTCTTGCGGCCATGACGGCCCATTGTTCGGGCCTGTCCTTCACGATCCTCGCGCTGCTTGCCGGCATCGCTGTGCCGGCAGAGGCACAGACCGTCGACGGCATAGACCAGGTGTGGCGCGGCTGGATGGCCCAATACGGCCGCAAGACGGGCGGGCTCGCCGTTGTGCATGGCGGTCGCGCGGTCCGCGAGGCGGCCATGGGGCAGGAAGCAGTGGGAGAGCCCGTGCCTGTCGCCAGCCTGTCCAAAGCCGTGACCGCCGTCTGCGTCGCCGGCCTGATCGAGCGTGGCCGGCTTTCCTTCGACACGCCGCTGTCGCAAGCGCTGGCAAGAACGATGGCGCGGGTCGGGCAGCCGGTCGACCCGCGGCTGTTGGCCGTCACGATCAGCCAGCTGCTGGTCCATCGTGCCGGCATCGCCAAACAGGACGTCGCCAACGCGCCGCTTGCCGACTATCTGCGCACGCATACCGCGCGGCGCACGGCGTTCGACGTGCAGCTCGGCTGGATCTTCCGTCATCGCCTCGCCGCCGAGCCGGGCACGCGCTACGTCTATTCGAACGCCGGCTATCTGATCCTCGGCGCCGTGATCGAGGAGGCGAGCGGACGGGACTACGAGAGCTACTGCCGCGAGACGGTGCTGCTGCCGCTGGGCGCGCGCGGGGCCGAGCTCAACCCGGCCTGGCGCATCATGTCGAGCTATGGCGGCTGGCGCATGTCGACCGCTGACTACGGCCGCTTCTATCAGGCCTTCGCCCCCGGCAATCCGGCGATCGGCCCGCAGGCGCGCGCCTGGATGATGTCGCCTGAGGGCAAGCGTGTCGGCGGCGGGGTGCATTACGGGCTGGGCACCTTCGTGCGTCCCACGCCGACAGGCGGCGGAAATTTCTGGCACTGGGGCGCTTGGACCTACGACCTGCGCGGCGCCTACGACGGCAACCTGAGCGCCTCCTACTCGGCCTTCGCCGTGCGCCAGGGCGCCATCGACACCAACATGGTCGTGCACGTGACGCCCCGGCTGGGCAAGGGCGGCGGCCAGAACGAGCTCGATCGGACCCTGGGCGGCGCTGCCGAAGCGGTCAGGCGTTGGCCCTGAAGCCTGTCACCCCGAAGCACAGCGAGGGGCCTTTAGGCCATCAGCTATCGTGCGATGCGCCGTTCTTGCGTGTGTGGACGTACTTGCCGTCGGCGCCGGCTGTCGCGCGGTTGTCGATGTCGGGATCTCGTCGAACGGCGTGCGATCGCCGATCACCAGGATCGTCGCATCGACGTTGCCGCGGTTGACGAAGCGATGGGCGTTGCCGCAGCCGGCCGGGAAGCCGGCGCAAATGCCGGCCCGCAGCGTCTGCGCACCCTCGTTGGTCTCCAGCACGATCTCGCCGGACACCACCCAGATGAATTCGTCCTGCTTGCTGTGCGCATGCCGCGCCGAGGATTGGCCGCCGGGCACGATGCGGGTCAGGTTCACGCCGAAGTTCTTTAGCCCGACATGATCGCCGAGCCGGCGGTTCCAGCGCTGGCTGTTGTCGGCGCGGAAGACGGCCGGATAGCTGGTGGCGTTGCTTTCGGCGATGTCGGCCGGATCGAAGGCGGGCAGGCGGGGCTTGGACATGGCTCGAGCCTACCGCCGATGCCGAAGGCGCGCGAACGAATCTCCCTCATGCCCACCATAGAGCGCCCTGCTTCCAGGCCGGCTCGGGGAACCAGGACCGTCGGACCGAAAACGGAGTCGTCGAGGCGGCACTTGCGGGTTAGTGTTCCGCAAAACCCAGAGCAATGCCGATGAACTTGGAGATCATTCCGACCGGTGCCGCCCTGGCCGCAGAAGTGCGTGGCCTTGATCTGTCGCAACCGGTGGACGACGCGACCTTCGCCGTGATCGAACAGGCCTACGATGAATATGGCGTGCTCTTCTTTCGCGATCAGCGGATTACACCCGAGCAGCACGTCGCCTTCACGCGCCGCTTTGGCGAGATCGAGCTCAACATTTTCGGCGAGCGTTGGAGTGTGCCGGGCTGCCCGGAAATCGTCGTCGTGTCCAACATCACCGAAGACGGAAAACCGATCGGTGTCCGGCGCGCGGGCGAGAACTGGCACAGCGATATGTGCTACACCGCGCGGCCGCCGCGCGGGACGATCCTCTATGCGATCGAGACGCCGGAGCTTCATGGCCTGCCGCTCGGCGACACCGAATTCGCCAGCGCCGCGGCGGCGTGGGACGCGCTGCCCGAGAGCATGCGCCGCCACATCGATGGCCGCCACGCCGTCTTTGACTTTACGGGACGCAAGCGCTCCTTTCAGCCGACCCGGGAGGAAATCGAGCGCAACCCGCCGGTGCGGCACCCTATCGTGCGCACCCATCCCAAGACCGGTCGCAAATGCCTCTACGTCATGCGCGACGACTGTACCGGTATCGAGGGAATCGCCGCAGAAGACGCCGAGGTGCTGATCTGTGCCCTCGCCGATCACATCGTGAAGCCGCAATTCATCTACCGGCATCATTGGCGGCCGGGCGACCTGCTGATGTGGGACAATTGCACGGTGCAGCATCGCGCGATCCAGGACTACAACCTCCCGCTGCGTCGCAAGATGTACCGTACGACCATGGGCGGAGCGGTACCGGTCTGAACGCCTCGGTGAGTCCGGGCTAGGGTGCGAAGTCGCGGATCACCTCGCCGGGCCGTGCCTTTGGATGGGCGCAGAAGCCCTTGTCGTCGGCGACGTGGGTGCCGTTGATCCAGACGCCGTGCAGGCCGACCGCCGAGGCGGTGAGCCGCGCCGCGCCGGCCGGCAGGTCGTGCGCCCGCCGCTTGGGGCCGCGCGCCACCGTCTTGGGGTCGAACAGCATCAGGTCGGCGGCATAGCCCTCGCGCAGCAGCCCGCGGTTCTTGAAGCCGAACAGCTTGGCCGGCTGGCCGGTGAGCCGATGCACGGCTTCCGGCAGGTCGAGCACGCCGAGATCGCGGCTCCAATGGCCCATCAGGTGCAGACCGAAGCCCGCGTCGCAGAAGAAGGTGAGATGGGCGCCGGCATCCGACAGCGAGATGTGGGTGTTGGGATCGGCCAGGATGCGGCCCACCGCCTTCTCGTCGTTGTGCAGGAGCTGGGCCACGAACCTCGTGTCGAGGTTCTCCGACAAGGCGAAGTCGAGGATGCAGTCGAGCGGATCCTTGGCAACCTTCTTCGCCAGATCGGCCAGCGTCGCGCCTTCCAGCGCCTGGTTCTCGGGCCTGGCGACCTCGACGACGAACAGCTTGTCCCATTCGCTGTTGAACACCAGCCGGCCGCGCGAGGCTTCCAGCTCGCGGCGCACCGCATCACGCCAGGACTTGTCGCGATAGACGGCCTTCAGCGCATCGCCGTCGTGCGCCGCCATGGCGGGCTTCCACGACTGCATGCTCTCGAACAGGTACGGGCTCTTGAAGGTGAAATCCATGCTGAGCGGGCAGCACGACGTCTGCGCCACGAGCTGATGGCCGCGCGAGCGCGCGGCATTGATCTGGTCGAGCGTGGCGAAGGCCGCCGTCGGGTTGGTGTTGGAGTGGAAGAGGGCGGCAATCACCACCGGCCGCCTGGCTTCGATGGCGAGTTCCTCGAGATAGGGAATCGATGTCTTGCTGCCCTTGGTCAGCATGTAGACGCCGCGCCCGCTCTCGCCCATCGTCCGCACCAGCGTGCGCAGTTCGCGATCGTCGGCAAGCCGCGACGGCATCGGCGTGCCGCCTTCGCCGTTGTGCGCTTCGGCAGTCGAGGTGGCGAAGCCGACCGCGCCCGCCGCCATGGCCTCGCGCACCAGCGCCGTCATCGCCGCGATCTCGTCCTCGCTGGCCGTACGCTCCGTCGCCTCCGCGCCCATGACGAAGGTGCGGATGGCCGAATGGCCGGCGAAGCAGGCGACGTTGGGACCGACGCCCTGGCTTTGCAGCATGTCGAGATATTGCGGGAAGCTCTCGAACTCCCAGCGGATGCCGGCGCGCAGCGCATCGAGCGACATGCCCTCGACATGGGTGAGATGGCGCATGGTGAGGTCGCGGTCGGCCGGCTTGCAGGGCGCGATGGTGAAGCCGCAGTTGCCCAGCACGGCCGTGGTCACGCCGAGCGCCGGCGAGGGATCGACGAAGGGATCCCAGGTGATCTGGGCATCGTAATGGGTGTGGCCGTCGATGATGCCGGGCGCCAGGGCGAGACCGTCGGCCTTCACGGTTTCCTTGGCCGCGCCGAGCTTGCCACCGATGGCGGCGATCTTTCCGCCCGTCACCCCAAGGTCGCCGCGCACGGGTGCGCTGCCAGCCCCGTCGTGGATCTCGGCGTCCTTGATGACCAGGTCGAACATTTTGGCTCCTTCGGATTTCCGGCATGGTGTGACGCCGGGGCAACCTTTTCCAGTTCCTTTGGCGCTAAACAAAGCCATGACCGATGCAAACGACGAAGGCCTGCTGCGACGCCTGGTCGTGGCCCTGGCGCCGGTGCCGGGTATCGAGGCGATCGCGCTGGGCGGCTCGCGCGCCCGCGGCACCGCGACCGCCGGCTCGGACTACGATATCGGGCTGTACTATCGTGGCCGCCGGCCGATCGACATCGCCGCCTTGGGCCGTGTCGTCGCGTCGCTCGATGACCGCGGTGGCAAGGCCGAGGTCACGCCTCTCGGCGGATGGGGACCGTGGATCGACGGCGGCGGCTGGCTGCTGATCGACGGCGTCCATGTCGACCTGCTTTATCGCGACCTCGAGCGGGTGACGGCGGCAATCGACGACGCCCACGCCGGCAGGGTCGAGCCGCACTACCAGCCCGGCCATCCGCACGCCTTCCTGCCCACCATCCATGTCGGCGAGGTCGCTCACGCGCGGGCGCTGCACGATCCGGCGGGATCGCTTGCCGCCCTGCAGGCCCGCACGAGGCCCTACCCACCGGCGCTCGCGGCGGCGCTGAGCAAGCGCTTCGAATGGGAGGCGGCCTTTGCCCTGGCCAATGCCCGCAAGAGTCTCGATCGCGGCGACGTCTCCTACCTGGCGGGCTGCGTCTTCCGGTCGGTCGCCTGTCTCTGCCAGACGCTGTTCGCCATGAACGGCGTCTATCTTCTGAACGAGAAGGGCGCCGTTGCGGCCGTCGGCGGCTTTGCCCGCAAGCCGTCGGACTTCGCCGGCCGTATCGCCGCCATCTATGCCGATCTCGGGACGGGAGCGCATGCCGCGGCTCTCGCGCGCCTGGAGGTGCTGGTGTCGGAGACGGCGGCGCTCTAGGTTTGCCATCAACAAAAGCAAGGGAGGAGACATGGCGAGGTTGGGACGGCGTGGATTCGTGGCGGCGGCCGCGGCGTGGAGCGCGGCGCCGGCGGTGCTGCGGGCGCAGGATTTCCCGTCGAAGCAGGTGCGCGTCGTGGTGCCCTATCCGGCCGGCGGCGGCACCGATCTGGTGGCGCGGTTGATCATCCCGAAGCTCGCCGAGCGCTGGAAGCAGACCGTCGTCATCGACAACAAGGGCGGCGCCAGCGGCATCCTGGGCAGCGAGATCGTCGCCAAGGCGCCGGCCGACGGCTACACGCTGCTGGTGACGACCAGCGCTCACACGATCAATCCCTTCACGACGAAGGCGCTGCCCTACGACACCGAAAAGGACTTCACGCCGGTGACGATTTTGATCAAGGGCGCGATCGCCCTGGTCGGCTCGCCCAAGGCGGGCTTCGACAGCATGGACAAGTTCCTCGCCGCGGCGCGCGCCAATCCCGGCAAGTACCAGTTCGGCAGCACCGAGAACACCACGCGCATGATCGGCGAACTGTTCCGGTTGAAGAGCGGCCTGAAGATCGAAAACGTCGCCTACAAGGGCGCGGCGCCGATGATGCAGGAGCTGGCCGGCGGCCATATCCCCCTGGGCTTCACCAGTCCCCTTACGGTGATGTCGCACCATCGCAGCGGCACTTTGAAGATGCTCGCGGTCACCACCGAAAAACGGCTGGAAGTGCTGCCCGAAGTGCCGACCATGGCCGAGGCCGGCGTGCAGGGTGTCGACCGTTCGGCGTGGTTCGCCATGTTCGGGCCGGGCAGGATGCCGGCCGAGCTGGCGCGGCGCATCCGCGACGACGTCGTGGCGGTGCTGGCCGAGTCCGAGATGCAGGCCAAGATACGCGACCTCGCGAGCGAACCCGGCGGCGAGCCGCCCGACGCTTTCGCCAAGCGCATCAGCGAGGAGCTCGTCATCTGGCGCGACACGGCGAAAGCCGCCGGCATCGAGCCGGAGTGAGTCATGCTCTTCCGGACCGCGAGCCTCCGGCTCGCTCATGAATCATGAGCGAGCCGGTGGCTCGCGGTCCGGAAGACGATGAGCGGGCCGAAGGCCCGCGCTCCCATTCACCCGATCACCGTCTTCTCGTCGATCACGTAGCTCCTGATCTGGCCGATGAACTTCGCGCCGTCGGCGTGCAGCGCCTTCATCTCCGGAGTCTTCGCCGCCGCCTCGAGCGCGGCCTGGTCGTCGAACCACAGCTCGGCGATGCCGTCGATGGCGACGTCGGTGGCGGGAATGTCGGCGCGCGTGCGCTCGCCCTTGATGTGGTTCTGCACGTAGCGCCGCAGGCCGGGCACGGCGTGGGCGAGCGGCGCATGCACCTCGACCCAGTGCTTCATGAACTGCTCGTGGGTCCAGCCGTCCTTGCGGGTGAGTAGGCCGATGGTCTTGATCATGGTGGGGGGTGCCTTCCGTTTCGGCTAGTATGTGTCATGCACCGTCTCCTTGCGATTGCATTCCTCGTGCTGTTCTGCGGCAGCGCAGCGGCCCAGACCGTGCGCTTCCCCAGTGTCGCCGTCGGCGGCAGCGCCGCCGGTCCCGAGATCTCCGGCTGGATGTACAAGCCCTCGGGCGCCGGCCCATTCCCGGGGATCGTGCTCGCCCACACCTGCGCCGGCGTCAGCCAGCATACCGATAGCTGGGGCAAGCTTCTGGTGAGTTGGGGCTACGTCGTCGTCGCCCCCGATTCGTTCGGACCGCGCGGCGAGAAGTCGGTGTGCGGCCGCGGCAACGTGGTGAACGGCAGCATGCGCGTGGCCGACGTGGCCGGCGCGATCGATTTTCTCAATGCGCAGCCGTTCGTGCGCAGAGGCGACATCGGCTTGATCGGGCACAGCCACGGCGGATGGACGACCGTGCGAGCGGTGCAAAAGAGTTACGATCTCGCCGCCCGCGGACTCAAGGCCGCCGTTGCCTATTACCCGTCCTGCGCGCAACGCTTCGACCGCGACGTCGCCCTGCCGCTGCTGATCCTGATCGGCGACAAGGACGACTGGACCCCCGCCGACGACTGCCGCAAGCTGCAGGCCGCGGGTTTCACGCGGCCCGACCTGGTCGAGGCCGTCTACTATCCCAACGCCTATCACAGCTTCGACAGCAAGGCGGCTGACCGCACCGTCACCGTGGCCAACGGCAAGAGCCATCGTCTCGCCTACGATCCCGCTGCCGGGCCCGACGCCGAGGCGCGCACCCGCGCTTTCCTCGCGAAGTACCTGCGCTGAGGCTGGTGTCTTGCCGGACCGCGGACCTCCAGGTCCGCTCATGTCGTCGTAACGATGACCGCGGTGGTGCGTCTTCTCATATTCTTCAGGACCGCGCGCTTCCAGCGCGCTCAAGCTCATGAGCGCGCGGGAAGCGCGCGGTACGGAAGAGCATGAGCCCCAGCGCTACTTCGCGCCCGCCAGACCCATCTGGCGGCACAGCAGGACCAAGGTCTCGTAGATCACGTGGGCGCAGAGGTGGGCTGCCATGCCGTTCACGTCCTGCGGCGGGCTCACCGTGTTGACGTCGACGGCCACGATATGGAGATCGGTCAGGCAGCGCAGCAGGTCGATGCCCTCGCGTGCCGACAATCCGCCCCAGGTCGGCGTGCAGACGCCCGGCGCGACCGAGGGATCGAAGACGTCCATGTCGAAGCATAGATAGACCGGCCGCTTGCCGACCCTGTCGCGGAACTCGGCCATGCGCTGGGCGAAGCCGCCGCGCACCAGCTCATCGAGCGTCACCACCTTGTAGCCGAGACTCATGGCGCGCGGCACGACGCCCTGCGCATAGGTCGTGCCGCGGATGCCGACGTGCCAGGAGAAGGCCGGATCGACCAGGCCTTCCTCGGCGACATGGGTGAACTGGGTGGCGGAATTGTACTTCTCCGACGCGTCGTAGGGATAGGCATCGGTGTGCGCATCGATGTGCAGGGCCGCCATCCTGCCGTGCTTCCTGCCGACCGCGCGCGCCACCGGCACGGTGACGGAGCCGTCGCCGCCGATCGTGACGGGGATGGCGCCAGCCGCGACGATGCCATCGACTGCCAGCTCGGTACGCGCGAAGGCGTCTTCGATCTTGCTGGGCGTGAGCCGCACGTTGCCGCAATCGACCAGGCCGAGCGCAGCCGGGACGTCGAAGTCGGCATGGATGCCGTAGCGGCGCATCAGCGCCGACTGCTGGCGCACCGAATCGGGTCCGCCGCGCGCACCGATGCGCATGTTGGTGCCGCAGTCGAAGGGGATGCCGAGAATGGCGGCCTTGTTGGCCGGACCCGGCCGGCCGTAGGGCACGCCCATGAAGGTCGTGGGCGAGGTGAAGAGCTCGTCGTCGGCGAGGCGATCCATCTGCTGCCTGCTGGTACCAACTATCGCGGAAGGGAGAGACGTAACTCGGATACGAGCCAACTGTCATCCCGAGCGCAGCGAGGGACCTTTGGTGCGGCCTCAAAGGCCCCTCGCTTCGCCCGGGGTGACAATAGCGACAATTGCGATTTCCGGTACTAAGTCGACCCCAGGAATTGAAGCAGCAATCGATTGACCTCGTCGGGCTTCTCCTGCTGCATCCAGTGGCCGGCGCCCTCGATGAGGTGGATCTCCTTCATCTTGCTGCAGGCGGTCTTCCGCATGCGGTCGATGGCGCCCGGCGTCTGGTAGATGCCCCAGTCGCTGCGGCCCGAGATGAAGGTCGACGGCACGTCGACGGTGCGGCCGCTGAAGACCTCCAGCTCGCCATTGGCCTTGCCGCTGGTCCGTACGCGATACCAGTTGAGCCCGCCCTGGAAGCCGTTGCGTTCGTACTCGGCGCTGTAGACGCCGAGCTCCGGCTCGGTGAGCCAGCTGTTGGCGGCGATCTCGGCCGGCGACGGCATCTCCTTGGCCACCGTCTCGGCCATGCCGTCGGCGAGATCCATGATGTAGTAGGTCGGCATCTTAGCCGCCTCCTCGGCGGTCCAGCCGGCGAGCTCGAACGGCTTGTTGGCCTTCCAGTCGGCGCTCTTGTGGTGGTAGTAGGCGCGCAGGAAGGCGTGCACCCCTTGCTTCGCCTTCCACATGTTCTCGTTGGCCGGCCGCGTCGAGTAGTACCATTGGTAATGCTTGCGCGGCCGTGGCAGCGCCGCCATCGCGGCGTGGATGTCGTAGCCCTTGGCGGCGACGGGCTTGTCGGCCGTGTCGAACGGCACCGATGGCGGACCGCCGAACGGCGCGCTCATCAGTACCATGCGTCTGAAGATGTCGGGCCGGATCAGCGCGGCGTAGGCCGCCACCGAGGCGCCGAAGTCATGGCCGACGACTGCTTCCGCCGTCCGATGTCCCAGCGCGAACAGCACGCCGATGGCGTCGCGCACCAGATTCATGAACCGGAAGGCCGAGAGATCGCCGTCGTAGTCGGCATCCCATCCTGTCGTGCGGCCATAGCCGCGCTGGTCGGGGGCGATGGCGTGATAGCCGGCGGCAGCGAGCGCCGGCATCACCTTGCGCCAGCTGTAGGCAAGCTCGGGGAAGCCGTGCAGCAGCAGGACGGCCGGCCGCCCCTTCGATTCGAAGCCGGCCTCGAGCACATGGATGTCGAGGCCGTTGATGCCAGGGAGGATGCGGGCGCGGACACCCTCAGGAAGGACGGACGAAGGAAGCGGTTGCATGCCCCGAGCCTACGCGACGCGTCCCGGGAAGGGCAGTCCCTAAAGGCGGCCCTCTATTGCTGGGTCAGCCCGTCGGCGCACGCGCTGCCGTCATTGGCCTGCGGTGTCTTGTCGGATGACTTGCATGCTTCCTGCGACGCGCGCGCGACGCGCGCCTCGGCGTAGGCGATGTCGGGTTCACCGCGGTCGAACGCCTTTGCCGCGCTCACGACACAGTGCTCGAACGTCCGCGTTCCCGGCGTGACGCCATATTCGAAACAGGCATGCTCGGCGAAGGCCAGCGCCTGGCCCGACTGGGCATCGGCCTGGTCGCGAGAGACGATGGCGGCCAGCGTCAGTCCGCTTGCCGCCAGCATGATCAGGTTGTAGCGAAGCAGGGCCTTCTCCTTTCCGGTCCGTTGCTTCCACGCCGACTACGGGTGATCGGCAATCTGCGGCCCATACTCGGGCGCTGCGTCGGCATGCACCATGAGTCCCCGTGCATACGTCTCGCGATCGAAACAGGCCTGGAAGCCCGTCGTCTGCGGTTGCAGGCCGGAGCCCAGGCAAGCCTCGCGGGCGCTGACGGCTACCCGGGCGAAGCTGCGCGCCAGCGCAGGCTCGCCCCAGTACAAGGCGCGCGTCGCCTGCGACAGGCAGTACTCATAGCCGTCGCTTCGAGGCGCGATGCCCTGCTCGCGGCAGATGCGTTGCGCCTGGCTTTCCGCCGATGCAGGCGGCACCGACGGCACCAAGGCGACGAAGGCGACGACGATCAATGCGGCGCCGAGCGCGATGGCGGCATGCAGCCGGCTGTTGGTCATGGCTGGCTCCAAGGTCTGGTACCTGACAAACGCTATGGCGAATATCCTGGTTGCCCCTTGGATCGGCAGTCGTCCAATTATTGTCGTAATTGGCGCCGGCGGGCGCACCTGAAAGCATTGCTGGCACTCGGGCAGAGCGACACAAGGAATGGCGTGATCGCCGGCTCGGCCCGCCACAGGTGGCCCTCTACGGTACGCAAAAATCCCCGAAAACGAAACGGGCCGTCGATGACTAAAGTTATTGACAAATATCAACTGTAGTTATATCAACGGTCCGTTGCGTTGCTTCCCCGCGTTGTCGCTCCATGCATCGTCGATCGGATTCATGACACTCGGCGGGCGAGCCCGTTGGGCAAGGCCGTGCTGCATGAGCCGGGAGGCGGGGACAGCCGAGAATGCCGACAAAAACTCTCCCGAACGAAAATCGCCAGCGGAACTGTCCGAAATACCCCGAAGCGCAAGAAAGGCCCAAAAACAGCGGCTTTTGGCGGGTCGAATTCGGACAGGGCGAAACTGTCCGAATTCATCCGAATTCTCGGCTCACCGCCCGACGGCCCCCCGCAGGCTATCGTCGAGGCTAGTAGCTCTTCGGCAGCCCCAGCACGCGCTCCGCCACGTAGCACAGGATAAGCTGCTCGCTGACCGGCGCGATGCGCGCGATCAGGACCTCGCGCAGGAAGCGTTCCACATGGAACTCCTTGGCGTAGCCATATCCGCCATGGGTCAGGATCGCCCGCTCGCAGGCCTCATAGGCAGCCCTCGCGCCAAGGTACTTCGCCGAGTTGGCCTCGGCGCCGCATTCCTTGCCGTTGTCGTAGAGCCACGCCGCCTTGAAGGCGAGCAGGTTGGCGGCTTCGAGCTGCATCCAGCTCTCGGCCAGGGGATGCTGGATCGCCTGGTTCTTGCCGATCGGCCGGCCGAACACGATGCGCTCCTTGGCGTACTGCGTGGCCTTGGCAAGGGCTGCCTTGCCGATGCCGATCGCCTCGGCGGCGATCAGCACGCGCTCGGGGTTCAGCCCGTGCAGCAGATAATGGAAGCCCTTGCCTTCCTCGCCGATGCGATCCTCGAGCGGCACCTTCAGCCCGTCGATGAACACCTGGTTGGTGTCGATCGCCTTGCGCCCCATCTTGTCGATCTCGGTCACCTCGATCTTGGAGCGGTCGAAGTCGGTGTAGAACAGCGACAGGCCATCGGTCGGCTTCTTGCACTTCTCCTTGGGGGTCGTCCGCGCGATCAGCAGCATCTTGTCGGCGACCGAGGCCGTGGTGGTGAAGGTCTTCTTGCCGTGCACGACGTAGCCGTTGCCGTCGCGCTCGGCCTTGGTGTCGAGCGCCGTGGTGTTCAGCCCCGCGTCGGGCTCGGTGACGGCGAAGCACCCCTTGATCTTGCCCTTGATGATGTCGGGCAGGATGCGCTTCTTCTGCTCCTCGGTGCCGAACACGACGATCGGGTTGGGGCCGAAGATGTTGAGATGGATCGCCGAGGCGCCCTGAAGGGCGGCGCCCGATTCGGCGACCGTCTGCATCAGGAGCGCCGCCTCGGTGATGCCGAGCCCCGCGCCGCCATACTCCTCGGGCATGGCGATGCCGAGCCATCCGGCATCGGCCATGGCGCGGTAGAAGTCGTCGGGGAAGCCGCCTTCCTTGTCCTTCTTCAGCCAGTACCTGTCGTCGAACTGGGCGCAGAGCTTGGCGACGCTGTCCTTGATGGCGAGCTGATCTTCTGAAAACGCGAAATCCATGATGATTGCCTTAGCGGTTCGCTGCCAGCCAGGACAGCATGATGCGGTTGAACTGGTCCGGCCGTTCGACGTTCGGCAGGTGACGCGCCGCGGCGATGCCCTCGTAACGGCCGCCGGGAATCTTCGAGGCGATGAGCTGGTTGCGGTCGGGCGGCGTGCCCTGATCCTCGTCACCGCAGATCACCAGGGTCGGGACCTTGATGGTGGGCAGGCGGTCCTCGTAATTGAAGTTCTGGATCGCCGACATGCATCCCGCCGAGCCTGCAGGCGTGGTGTTGCTGATCGTGTCGCGGACCTCGCGCCAGCGCACCGGATTCACCTTCTTGAACTCGTCGGTGAACCAGCGCTCCATCGTGGCGTCGGCGAGCGCCGCCAGGCCCTTGGTCCGCACGACAGCCTTGCGCTCCTCCCAGGTCCCCGCCGAGCCGGGCGGCGTCGACGGCTGGGTGTCGCACAGCGTCAGCGACAGCAGGCGGTCGGGATAAGCGAGCACGAAGCCCTGGCCGATCATGCCGCCGATCGAGAGGCCGATATAGTGCACCTTCTTGATGTCGAGCACGTCGAGCGCGCCCCTGACGTCGGCCGCCAGCGCGTCCATCGTGTAATCGCCGTCGACCGGGGCGCTGCCGCCGTGGCCGCGCATGTCGAGCCGCAGCACGCGATAGCCCGCGGCCAGCAGCGGCACCATCTGCTCGACCCACATGCCGCCGTCGGCATTCAGCGAATGGGTGAAGCACACCGTCGGCGCGCCCTGCGGGCCGGCGAGGTCGAAGTAGACTTTTCGTCCGTTGAGAGAGAGCAGCATTGTTGGTCTCCAAATTTGCTGTCATCCCGAGCGAAGCGAGGGACCTTTCTTGTTGCCTTGAAGGCCGCTCGCTCAGTTCGGGGTGACAGCGGATCACATCGCCGAGATCCCGCCGTCGATCACGACTTCCGAGCCGGTCATGAAGCTCGATTCGTCGGAGGCAAGGAACACCAGCGCCCAGCCCACTTCCTCCGGCCGGCCGAGCCGGCCGATCGGCACCTGGCGGCCGAGCTTCTGTTGCATCACCTCGTTGCCGAAGCGGTCGCGGTACTTGTCGAGGATCGGCGTGTCGATGAAGGTCGGATGCACCGAGTTGCAGCGGATGTTGTAGCCCGACTTGGCGCAGTGCAGCGCCACCGACTTGCTGAGCAGACGCACACCCGCCTTGGCCGAGTTGTAGGCCGCCATGTTGGCGCCGGCGATGATGCCGGAGATCGACGAGATGTTGATCACCGAGCCGCCCAGACGCTGCGTGTGCTTCTTGATCTCGGCGACGCCGTGCTTGCAGCCCAGGAACACGCCGTCGAGGTCGATGGCGTGGACCTTGCGCCACTCCTCGAGCTGGATCTCCTCCACCGTCTTGCTGAGCCCGATGCCGGCCGAGTTCAGGAGCACGTGGAGCGCACCGAACTTGTCGACCGTCTCCTGGATGGCGGCCTTCCAGTTGTCCTCGCTGGTGACGTCGAGCTTCACGAAGTGCCCGGCCGAGCCCAGCTTGTCGGCCACCGCCTTGCCGCGATCGGCGGCGATGTCGGCGACCACGACCTTGGCGCCCTCCTGCGCCATCAGGGCCGCGGCATTGGCGCCGAGGCCCGATGCGCCGCCTGTGATCAGCGCCACCTTGCCTGCAAGGCGATCGGTCATGTCCTTCTTCCTCCAGCTCTGGCTTCGCGATGGGCGATATAGCTCGTCGCCGCCACGATGATCGCAGCGCCGACGAACGTCCAGCCGTCCGCGGTCTTGCCCCAGAGTGCCACGTCCGACAAGGCGGCCCACAGGATGCCGAGGAAGGTGATGGGTTGCAGGGCGGAAATGTCGAGCAGTCGATAGGCCCAGGTGACGAAGAAATACCCCAGGGTGCCGAAGAAGCCGGACGCCAGGAACCACAGGAACTGCTCGCCTGTCGGGGTCTGCCAGAACCACAGGCCGAACGGCGCGAAGCAGACGGCGCCGACGATGCTTTGCCACAGCACGACGACCTCGGGCTTGTCGCGGCCGGCCACGACCTTGGCGACCAGATTGGAGCCGGCGATCAGGGGCACGGCCATCATCATCATCAGGACGCCGGGACTCAGCGAGACCAGGCCCGGCCGCACGATCACCAGCATGCCGAAGAAGCCGACTCCGACCGCGACCCAGCGCCGCCAGTGCACCTTTTCGTGCAGGAAGAGGACGGCGCCCACGGTGATGAAGATCGGCCCGGTGAAGCCCAGTGCCGCCATGGTGGCGAGCGGCAGCCAGGCGACGGCCTCGTACCACAGGCCGTAGCCCGGCGTATGGAACACGCCGCGCAGGCAGTGGAGCTTGAGATCGCGCGTGCGCATGCCGGCCGGTCCGGCACGCCACAGCATGAACGGCGCGATCAGCGCCACGCCCGCCAGCCAGCGGCCCCACGAGACCATCAGCGGCGGCAGCTCGCTCGCCAGCTCCTTCGCCGAGATGTTGAGGCAGTTGAAGAACACGCCCGACACGACCGCGAGGAAGAAGCCGCGCGCCACGCGCGAGGGAATGAGGCGCGACAGCGAGTCGGGTGCATCGGCGGCGGACGCGGACATGGCGTCTCGGCTTGCTCCCCGGCCGGGCGACGGTCAAGCCGCGGGTTTCGCAGCCGTGTCCAGGGTCATGCGATAGCGGCCGATGGCGAGCGCCGCCGTCGCCAGCACGATGACGATCAGGGCCGCCATCTCCTGGTCGACGTCATCGAAGATCGCCGCTTTCAGGATCACGCCGCGGGTGATCCGGATATAATGCGTGGCGGGCATCATTTCGCCCAGCCACTGTGCCCATTCCGGCATGCCGCGGAACGGGAACATGAAGCCCGACAGCAGGATCGTCGGCAGCAGGAAGAAGAAGGAGACCTGGGTGGCCTGCATCTGGCTTTCGGTCACGGTCGAGATGGTGAAGCCGATGGCGAGGTTGGCGAAGATGAACAGCGCCGTGCCCAGCACCAGCAGGGGCAGGCTGCCCTCGATGGTGATGTCGAACAGCGACCAGGACAGCGCGAGGATCATCGTGGTCTGCAGCGCGCCGACGACGAAGTAGGGCAGGATCTTGCCGATCATCACTTCGATGGGACGCACCGGCGTGGCCAGCAGCGTCTCCATGGTGCCGAGTTCGCGTTCGCGGGTGATGGCGAGCGCCGTCATCAGCACCATGCTGCCCGACAGGATCACGGCCAGCAGCCCCGGCACGATGTTGAGCCGCGACTTGCCCTCGGGATTGTAACGGCGATGCAGCACCAGCTCGATGGCATCCTCGCGGCCGGACCACGCCGCCAGCGGTCCCACCAGGTCGTGCTTCAGGGCCTGCTCGATCGCCGGACCGGCATGCGCCATCGAGGCCGAGATCGTCATCGGATCGGTGGCGTCGGCGTCGATCAGCACCTGGGTGCGTTCGCCGCGGATCAGGCGTCGCGTGAAGTCGGACGGGATCCTGACGACGAACTGCACCTCGCCGCTCTGCAGCAGGGCGTTGGCCTCGGCTTCGGTGGCCGGACGATGGGTGAAGTCCATGTAGTTGGTGTTGCCGAGCGCCGTCAGCACGGTGCGCGTCAGCGCACTCTGGTCGGCCGCGATGACGGCCGTCGGCAGGCGATGTGGATCGGTGTTGATGGCGTAGCCGAACAGCAGCAGCTCGAGGATCGGCAGCCCGAGCATCAGCGAGAAGCTCAGGCGGTCGCGCCTCAGGCCCTGGATTTCCTTGATGACGATGGCGGCCAGCCGCACCCAGAAGCCGCGCACGGCCGCAACGTAGCCCACGGTCAGACCTCCGCCGAATTGTCGCGCGCCATGCCCATCAGATGGATGAAGATGTCCTCGAGCGTCGGCTGGGCTTCCTGCCAGTCGAGGTCGGGATCGCCGCGGAACGGCGCGATGGCGTCGAGGATCGCACTGCGCTCGGGACTGCAGACATGCAGCGTCGTACCGAACGCCGCGGCCGTTATGTCGGGTCGACGCAGCGAATCCGCCAGCCGGCCGGCGCGGGGTCCGGTGGCCACGAAGGCGTGCAGGCCGCAGTTCTCGATGACGTCCGCGACGGTGCCGCGCGCGATCAGCTCGCCGTAGGCGATGTAGGCGATCTCATGGCAGCGCTCGGCCTCATCCATGTAATGCGTCGACACCAGGACGGTGATGCCCCGCGCTGCATAAGCGTGGATCTCGTCCCAGAAGGCGCGTCGTGCCTTGGGATCGACGCCGGCGGTCGGCTCGTCGAGCAGCAGCACGCGCGGCTCGTGCAGCATGCAGGCCGCGAGCGCCAGCCGCTGCTTCCAGCCGCCGGACAAGGCGCCGGTGATCTGCTTCTGCCGCGTCGCGAGGCCGAGGCGCTCCAGCGCCCCATCGACCCTCTCGCGCAACCGATCGAGCGCGTAGACGCGGGCGATGAATTCGAGGTTCTCGCGGATGGAGAGATCGTCATAGAGGCCGAAGCGCTGGCTCATGTAGCCGGTCTGGCGCTTGATCTCCTCGCGCTCGCGCATCAGGTCGTGGCCGAGGCACGTACCGCCTCCGCCATCGGGCGTGAGCAGGCCGCAGATCATGCGCAAGGTCGTGGTCTTGCCGGAGCCGTTGGGCCCCAGGAAACCGCAGACCCGGCCGGCACCGACCGCGAGGCTGACACGATCGACGACGGTGCGCGCGCCGAAGCGCTTCACCAGGTCGTGGACGTCGATCGCCAGAACCGGGTCGGGTGCCGCCGTTACCGCCACGCCCACGTCTTGGCGTCCAGGGAGAGGGCTTCGACGGTGATCGGCAATCCGGGCTGCAACGGCAGCTGGTCCATCGGATCGGGCCGCGCTTCGACCATGAACACCAGGTTGGCGCGGGCGCCATGGGAGTAGATGATCGGCGGGGTGTATTCCGCCCGCGGCGCGACGTAGGTCACGGTGGCCTCCAGCCCCGGCGGGCAGCCGTCGCAGTTGAAGCGGATGCGCGTGCCGGCGCGCACCTTCGCCACTTCGGGCTCCGGGATGAAGAAGCGCAACTTGACGCGGAAGTCGGGCAGCAGCGACACGACCGGCGAGCCCGCCGGCACCCATTCGCCGACATTGAAGAAGGTGTTCTCGACCAGCGCGCGGTCGGGCGCGACCGGCATCAGGTCGGCAAGCTGCATCTTGGCGCGGTTGAGGATGGCCTGCTGCTGCTCGATCAGCGCGGCCGCGGCGTCGATCTCCGGTTGACGCGCGGCAAGATCGCCGGCGCGCTCACGGGCGGTGAGGGCGGCGACACGGGCGCGCAGCTCGGCCACGTTGGCGAAGGCTTGGTCGTAGTTGTGTCGCGAGACGATGTTTTTGGCCACGAGCTCGCTCTGGCGTCCGAGCTCGGCTTCCGCGGCGACGAGAGTGGCCTCGACCTGGCGGCGCTGGGCGCGGACCACGTCCTGCTCCTCGACCCGCTTGCCGGTCAGCAGGTTGCTGTGACGTGCCTGCATCTCGGCGAGGCCGGCGGCGGCGCGCGCAACCTCGGTCTCGGCCTGCGTGGTGTCGATGACGAACAGGCGATGGCCCTTGTCGATCCGCTCGCCGCGTTCGACGGGCCGGTCGACCAGCCGGCCCGAGACCGGCGGCGCGACCAGCGTCGTCTCGCCTTCGACATAGCCGAGATAGCGCAGCGGCGCCGGGGTCGATTTCAGGGCGGCCAAGGCGCGTTCGCCCGGGCCCTGTGTTGCCATCAACGCCCCCGCGGCGGCGGCGACAGTACCGAGCAACAGCGCGAGCTTCATGGCCGCGACTCCCGTGAACGCGTATCGTCGAGGGGGATTTCATTTTTCGGCCGACGGCAACTGCACGGTTCGGCTGAAGTTGTTGACGATCAATCTACCTCTCGTACAACCCCTTGGGAACGCACGATTTCCGAACATTTGTTTTCATTGTTTCATGCCGCTACGGTCGATCGTTCGGATCGGAGAAGGTTGATGTTGCGTCGCGGTATTTGCATTTCGATGACGGGTCTCGTCGCGCTCGCCAGTCAGCTGACGGCGCCTGCGGTGGCCCAGGAGACGTATCCCGCCCGGCCTGTGCGCTGGGTAGTACCGTTTCCGGCTGGCGGTCCGACCGACACGCTGTCGCGCATCCTGACGGCGCGGCTGTCGGAGATGTGGGGCCAGAGCGTCGTGGTCGAGAACAAGGGTGGCGCCTCGGGTGCGATCGGCACCGACTTCACCGCCAAGTCTCAGCCCGACGGCTACACGGTGATGCTGGGCACGCAGAGCACGAATGCGTCCAACATGCTCTTCTTTCCCAACCTGCCGTACGATCCGATCAAGGATTTCCAGCCGCTCACCTTGATCGGCACGGCCTGCATGGCGCTGGTGATTGCGCCGAACATACCGGCCAACACGCCCAAGGAACTGGTCGAGTGGGCCAGGAAGCAGGATGGCGGTGTCTCCTATGCGTCGGCGGCGCCCGGCAGCTCGCAGCACGTCGCCGCCGAGCTCATGGTCCGGCGGGCCGACATGAAGGCCACGCACATTCCCTATCGCGGCAGCTCGGCCGCTATGCCCGACCTGATGAGCGGCCGCGTTGCTTTCATGTTCGATAATCTACCATCGGCGTTGCCGGCGGCGCGCGCCGGCAAGGTCAAGGCGCTGGCCCAGACCTGCGCCACGCGCTCGCCCTCGGCGCCCGACTTGCCGACCATGGAGGAATCCGGCTTCCCCGACTTCGCCATCGAAGGCTGGTACGGCATCTTCGCGCCGGCGAAGACTCCGCGGCCGATCGTCGACAAGCTGTCGGCCGACATCAACAAGGTGCTGATGGAGCCGGCCTCGCTGGAGAAGTGGAAGACGCTGGGCTTCGATCCGATCGGCACGACGCCCGAGGTGTTCGCGGAGCGGCAGAAGGCCGACCTCGCCTACTGGAAGAAGATGATCGACTACACTGGCATCAAGGTGGAGTAAGCATGGCGTACGACCTGAAGATCGTGGGCGGCGAGATCGTCGACGGCACCGGCGCGCCGCGCCGACGCGGCGACCTCGGCATCAAGGACGGCAAGGTCGTGGCGCTGGGAAATGCGCCGGATACGGCCGAGCGCACCATCGACGCCGGCGGACAGGTCGTGGCGCCGGGCTTCGTCGACATCCACACGCACTACGATGCCCAGGTCCTGTGGGATCCCATGCTCACCATCTCGCCGTGGCATGGCGTGACGACCGTGGTGGTGGGCAATTGCGGTTTCGGCATCGCGCCGACCCGGCCCGAGCATCGCGGCCTCGTCCTGCGCACGCTGGAACGGGTCGAGGCGATGAGCCTCGCCGCGCTGGAGGCGGGCATCGGCCCCGATTGGCCGTTCGTCACCTTCCCGGAATACATGGATGCCGTCGCGGCGCGCCCGCTCGGCATCAATGTCGCGGTCATGCTGGGCCACACGCCGCTGCGTCTGTCGGTGATGGGCGAGGAGGCGACCGAGCGCGCCGCCCGACCCGACGAGATCGCCACCATGAAGCGGCTGGCCGCCGAGGCGATGGATGTCGGCGCCGTGGGCTTCGCCACCTCGGTGTCGAAGGTCCATATCGGCTATGGCGGCCGCCCGGTGCCGAGCCGGCTCGCCGGCTTCGACGAGATGCTGGAGATCGCCGACGCCGTCGGCCGCTCGGGCCACGGCATCATCCAGTACAATGTCGGCCGCGATCCGCGCTGGGAGGAATACGAGGCGCTGCACGCCAGGTCGGGACGCCCGCTCGTCTGGACGGCGCTGCTGGCCGGATCGCTGGGGCCCAACTCGCATCGTCCGCAGCTTGCCAGGGCCGGTGAGCAGATCGCACGCGGCCTGCCGATCTACCCGCAGGGCGCCTGCCGGCCGATCCAGATCGAGTTCGACTTCCATTCACCTGTCGTATTCGACACCTGGGCGTCGTTCGCTGCAGCGCGCGAGGCCTCCGACGATGCCTCGCGGCGCGCGGTCTACGCCGACCCCGCCTTCCGCGCGCGGGTGAAGCGCCAGGCCGACGGGCGAGGGCCCGACGATGCGACGTTCATGGGCAAGGAATTGGAGGGCGACACGCGCCGCGCCACCTTCCGCAGCTATGTCATCGCCCATGCCAAGGATCCGTCGATGAAGGAGCGCACGCTCGTCGACGTCGCGAAGGAGCGTGGCAAGCATGCCGTCGACCTGATGTTCGACCTGGCGCTGGAGGATCTCGACACCCGCATGCGCGCTTCTCTGCTCAACTTCGTCGAGGACGAGGTGCGGGAGATCATCAAGGACCCCAATGTCGTGATCGGCCTGGGCGATGGCGGCGCGCATCTCAGCCAGCTCTGCGATGCCTGCTATTCGACGCACCTGCTCGGCCACTGGGTGCGCGAGGACGGCGCCCTGTCGCTCGAGCAGGCGGTGCATCGTCTGACCGGCGCGACGGCCGCGCTGTTCGGCCTCACAGATCGCGGGCGGCTGGCCGTCGGCCTGCCGGCCGACATCGTGGTCTTCGATCCGGCCACGGTCGGCGCCTCGCCGCTGGAGCGCGTCAACGACCTGCCGGCCGGCGCCGACCGCCTGATCGCCCATCCGCGCGGCATCCAGGCCGTCATCGTCAACGGCCGGCCGCTGCCGCCGCCGGGGCAGGTTCCCGACAGGCCTAGCGGACGGTTGTTGCGCCAGCGCCGGGAGGCGTAGGATCGGGCAACATTTCCGGAGGTCAGCCGATGGATACCGTCCTGCAATCGCGTACCCTCGACACCAGGCCGATCGCGCCGTCGCTGTTCGCGCACTTCGTGCTGCGCTCGTCGAACATGGCGAAGATGGTCGACTGGTATTGCACCGTGCTCAACATGCATGTCGTGCAGCGCAACGACTTCATCTGCTTCATGACCTACGACGACGAGCACCATCGTCTGGCGGTGGTGAACATCGAAGGCCTGCACGAGCCCGACGCCAAGGCGTGGGGCCTGGCGCATGTCGCCTACACCTTCCGCGATATCGGCCAGTTGCTTTCGACCTGGCGCCGCCTGAAGGACAAGGGCATCGAGCCCTACCGGCCGATCCATCACGGTCCGACGATCTCGCTGTACTACCACGATCCCGACGGCAACTCGGTCGAGCTGCAGGTCGATCGCTACAAGACCAAGGAAGAGTGCTCGGCCTATTTCACGACCGACGCCTTCCGCAAGAATCCGATCGGCGTGGCCTTCGACCCCGCGGTCCTGGCTGCCTCCTACGAGGCGGGCGTGCCCGAGGCCGAGCTGATGGGCATCCCGGACGGCCCGCCGGCGCCGCTCGGTTCGGCGCGGCGCTGATCGCCTCTCCGGCTTCAGAAAAGCCAGACGAGGGCGACGACGCCCATCGCTATGATGGCGGCCGATGCCGCCATCATGATGCGCGTCGAGGGACGGTAGGTTTCGGCGTCGATCGAGCGGCTCACGCGCAGATAATGCCAGAGCGCGCCGACCATCATCACGATGCCCAGGACGACGAGGCCGGCGCCGAGCGCTCCGACGTGGCGGTTGGCGGCGGCGCGCACCTCCGGCACGACCTGATTGATCTCCATCAGGAACAGGCTGAAGCGGTTGATCGCCACCCCGAACGCGATCACCGCGATGGAGGTTCGGATCCATGCCAGCAGCGTTCGTTCGTTGGCGAGGTGATCGCTGACATGGCGGTTCAGGGGATTATCCACCGTGGCCTCCCGGCACAAAGAAGAAGGGCGCGAACCCGAAGGATCGCGCCCCGTTTCCTGCCGTCAAGGAGGGCTTAGTTGTACTTGGCGATCTCCATGCGGCCGACCTGGTCGCGATGGACCTCGTCCGGGCCGTCGGCCAGGCGCAGCGTGCGCTGGTGGGCGTACATGCTGGCCAGCTTGAAGACCTGGCTGACGCCGCCGGCGCCGTGCAGCTGCAGGCAGCGATCGACCACCTTGGAGCTGATGTTGGGCACCGCCACCTTGATCATGGCGATCTGCTGGCGCGCTTCCTTGTTGCCGAACTTGTCCATCGCCCAGGCGGCCTTCAGCACCAGCAGGCGGGCCATGTCGATCTCCATGCGCATGTCGGCGACATGAGCCTTGGTGACGCCCATCTCCGAGATGCGCTGGCCGAAGGCGACGCGGCTCTTGGCGCGCTTGATCGCCATCTCGAGCGCGCGCTCGGCGACGCCGATGGCGCGCATGCAGTGATGGATGCGGCCCGGGCCGAGGCGGCCCTGGGCGATCTCGAAGCCGCGGCCTTCGCCTAGCAGGATCGCCGACTTCGGCACGCGCACGTTGTCGTAGATCACCTCGGCATGGCCGTGCGGGGCGTCGTCATAGCCGAACACGTGCAGCATCTTGACGATCTTGATGCCTGGCGTGTCGCGCGGCACCACGATCATCGACTGCTGGCGATAGGCCGGCGCGTTGGGATCGCTCTTGCCCATCAGGATGATGACCTTGCAGCGCGGGTCGCCCATGCCCGACGACCACCACTTGCGGCCGTTGATGACGTAGCTGTCGCCGTCGGCTTCGATGCGGCACTCGACGTTGCGGGCGTCGGACGACGCGACCGCCGGCTCGGTCATGGCGAAGCACGAGCGGATCTCGCCGTTGAGCAGCGGCTTCAGCCACTTCTCCTTGTGCTCCTTGGAGCCGTAGCGGGCGAACACTTCCATGTTGCCGGTGTCGGGCGCCGAGCAATTGACCGCCTCGGAGGCGATCGACGAGCGGCCCAGCACCTCGCAGATCGGTGCGTATTCGAGGTTGGATAAGCCCATCGTGCCGTGCGTGTCGCCCGAGTCACGATCGGCCGGCAGGAACATGTTCCAGAGGCCGCGCTTCTTGGCTTCGGCCTTGCACTCTTCGATCACCTTGGGGAGCTGCCAGCGATCCTTGGCCTTCTCCATCTGCTCTTCGTAGACGGGCTCGGCCGGATAGATGACCTCATCCATGAACTTGTTGAGTTTCTCGAGCAGCGCCTTGGTGCGGTCCGAGTATTCGAAATCCATCCGTCTCTCCCTTTCGTCCTGCGCCGGACTCTGGCCGAAAACACCGGCCATGTGAACGGTCATTCAGGCCGCACCCGTCGTCCTTTGTTCCCCATCGGGTTCGCGGAGCGGACCCGATCGCGCCTGCAGCCTCTGCCGCATCGGCCGCAACGCCACGATGGCCAGCACGGCGGCCAGGGCGTTCATCGCCACTGCGATCATGAAGACGACATGCCAATGCCCGGTCGCGGCGGCCAGCAGGCTGGCCAGGGGCACCATCATCGCGGCGGTGCCTTTGGCGGTGTAGAGCAGGCCGGCGTTGGTGGTGGCGTATTTGGTGCCGAAGTAGTCGGCGCAGGTCGTGGGGAAGAGGCTCGCAACCTCGCCCCACGCCAGGAAGACCACGCCGCCCAGCACGACGAACATCACGGGGTCGTGGCCCCATACGCTCATCGCCCAGACGCCGACGGCTTCCAGGGCGAAGATGGCGAACATCGTGTTCTCGCGGCCGAAATGGTCCGAGATCCAGCCGCTGAGCGGTCGCGTCAGGCCGTTGGTGATGCGGTCGAGGGTAAGGGCAAACGTCAATGCCGGCAGCGTGACGTCGAGGAGGGTGACGTCCACTCCGGAGACATGGAAGTCGCGCGCGATCGTCGCGAGCTGGGCGGTGAAGACCAGACCGCCGGATGCCACCAGGACCAGCATGACATAGAGCAGCCAGAAGGGCGGCGAGCGCAGCATCTGCGCAGGGGTGTAGTCGTGAGCGGTCTGGTGGACGCGCCGCGACGGCGGCGGTGCGTCACCGGGGCGCGGCGAGGCGATCGCAAGGCTCGCCAGGCAGATGACGATGCCCTGGCCGAGGCCGAACCACAGGAACGCCGCCTGGTAGCCGAACTCGTGGATCGTCGTATGGATGGGGACGATGGTGAGGGCCGACCCCGCGCCGTAGCCCGCCGCGGTCAGGCCGGTGGCGAGGCCGCGCCGGTCGGCGAACCATTTCAGGGCGTTGCCGATGCAGGTGCCGTAGACGCAGCCCGCACCGACGCCGCCGACGGCGGCGCCGAGATAGAGCAGGGGGAGCGAATCGGCGATGGAGTTGATCGACCACGCAGTGGCCACCAGCACGCCGCCCAGGCACACCACGCCCTTGGGACCCAGCCGGTCGACGAACCAGCCCTCGAACGGCACCAGCCAGGTCTCGGTCAGCACGAAGACTGTGAAGGCCACCTGGATCGCCGCGTGGCTCCAGCCCCACTTCTCGTGGATGGCATGCACGAACAGCGTCCAGCCGTACTGCAGGTTGGCGATCATCACCATGCAGACAATGCCTGCACCGAGCTGAATCCAGCGATTCGCCGTGCGTTGTCCGTCCGCGGAACTGCTGGGCGGCATCGACCCCAAGGCTCCCCCTTGCCGATCGCCGGATCCCACTCCTTAATCGGCAAAACCCAATATCACCCGGGAGTATCGCGTTGGACAGTGTGATGCAAACGCCCTTCAAGCCGATCGACTTCCTGAGCCGCGACGTCAGGGTCGACCGGCGCGGCGATGGCACCATCCTGCTGCAGTCGAATCACGCGCTGAAGCCCTACGAAAAGCACGTCCCGGCGTTCCTCGCCAAGTGGGCCGGCGAGGCGCCTGACCGGGTGTGGCTGGCGCAGCGCCGCGGGCCGGATCGCGAGTGGCTGAAGGTCACCTACGCCGAGGCCAAGCGCCAGGTCGATGCGGTGACCCAGGCGCTGCTCGACCGCGGCTTCGGGCCGGACAGGCCGGTCATGATCCTGTCCTCCAATTCCATCGAGTTCGCGTTGCTCACCATGGCAGCCATGCAGGCGCGCGCGCCGCTCGCCCCGGTGTCGCCCGCCTATTCGGTGATGAGCCAGGACCACGCCAAGCTGCGCTACGTCTTCGACCTCGTGAAGCCCGGGCTGGTGTTCGTACAGAACGGCGAGATCTATGCCCGCGCGCTCGCGGCCCTCGATCTGGAGGGCGTGCTGCTGGTGCATGTCGACAAGGCGCCGCCCCAGATGCAGTCGCTGCCGTGGAGCGAGCTCTTGGCAACGAAGGCGACGGATGCCGTCGCCCGCTCGATCGAGCAGATCGATGCCAGGACCGTGGGCAAGTTCCTGTTCACGTCGGGCAGCACGGGCATGCCCAAGGCCGTGATCAACACCCAGGAGATGATGTGCGCCAACCTGGCGATGGGCCAGATGGGACGCATCCGCAAGCCTTTCGATCCGCCGGCCGTGATGCTCGACTGGCTGCCGTGGAACCACACGATGGGCGGCAACGCCACCTTTCAGGGCAACCTGGCCGAGGGCGGCACGACCTACATCGACGACGGCAAGCCGTTGCCCGGCCTGTTCGAGGAAACGCTGCGCAATCTGCGCGAGATCTCGCCGACCTACTTCGCCAACGTGCCGGCGGGTTACGCCATGCTGGCGACGGCGCTGGAGAAGGACGACGCGCTCGCCCAGCGCTTCTTCAAGAACCTCAATTCGCTGGCCTATGGCGGCGCCACCCTGCCGGACGACCTCTACGAGCGCATGGAAGCGCTGGCGGTGAGGCATACCGGATACCGCCTGCCGTTCGTCACCGGCTGGGGCTCGACCGAGACCGCGCCGACCGCGACCACGGTGCACTGGGCGTCCGAGCGCGTCGGCCTGATCGGGCTGCCGTATCCCGGCGTGCAGCTCAAGCTCGTGCCGACGGGCGAGGAAGGCCGCTACGAGCTCCGCCTCAAGAGCGTGATCGTGACGCCGGGCTACTTCCGCCGGCCCGATCTCACCGCCCAGATGTTCGACGAGGAGGGTTTCTACAAGATCGGCGACGCCGGCCGCTTCGTCGATCCGAACGATCCGAGCTGGGGCCTGATCTTCGACGGCCGCGTCGTCGAGGACTTCAAGCTGATGAGCGGCACCTTCGTGCTGGTCGGCACCTTGCGCACCACCGCGATCGCCGCCGCCTCGCCGGTGCTGCAGGACGCCGTGATCTGCGGCCAGGACCGCGAGTATGTCGGGCTGCTGGGCTTCCCCAACGTCGCGGCCTGCCGTCGCCTCGCCGACGATGACGGCGCCAGGCTGACGGCGGACGAGCTGCTGGCCCATCCCGCTGTGGTCGGCGCTCTGCGCGACGGGCTCGCGCGCATGAACGCCGAGTGCAAGGGCTCGTCGATGCGGGTCAGGCGTGCGATCCTGATGGCCGAGCCGCCGTCGGTCGACGGTCACGAGATCACCGACAAGGGCTACATCAATCAGCGCGCCACGCTCGAACGGCGCCGCGCGCTGGTCGACAAGCTCTATGCCGGCGGCGGTGGTGTGATCGACATACCCTGACGGGCCGCCCATGGATCGCCTGGACCCCATCGAGCCGACCGAGAAAGACGCCCCGCTGCGTTACGACATCCGGCTGCTCGGGCGGATCCTCGGCGACACGGTGCGCGCCCAGGAGGGCGACGAAGTCTTCGAGCTGGTCGAGCACATCCGCCGCACCGGCGTGCAGTTCCATCGCAATGCCGACGAGGCGGCGCGCCAGGAGCTGCAGAGGATCATGAGCAGCCTGCCGACCGATCGGGCGCTGCGCATCATCCGGGCCTTCGGCTACTTCTCGCATCTCGCCAACATCGCCGAGGACCAGCACCACATCCGCCGCACGCGCGCCTACGCCAAGGCCGAGGCGCCGCCGCGGCCCGGCACCATGGCCTACGCGCTCGGCCGCGCCCGCCAGGCGCGGCTGTCGCGCCAGCAGGTACAAGACTTCTTCGACCGTGCGCTCTGCAGCCCGGTGCTGACGGCGCATCCCACCGAGATCCGCCGCAAGAGCTCGATCGACCGCGAGATGGAGATCGCGCGCCTGCTCGACGAGCGTGACCGGGTCGAGTTCACGCCGGAGGAGCTCGCCGCCAACCGCCGCGCGCTGCGCCGCAACGTGCTCACCCTGTGGCAGACCAGCCTGGTGCGCGGCACTCGGCTCAGGGTCATCGACGAGGTCGCCAACGGCCTGTCCTACTACGATTACACTTTCCTGCGCGCCCTGCCGCTGCTCTACGCCGATCTCGAACGCCTGCTCGGCGCCACCGACCCCGCCTGGCAGGACATGAAGGTCCCGTCCTTCCTGCGCATGGGAAGCTGGATCGGCGGCGACCGCGACGGCAATCCGTTCGTCACCGCCGAAGTCACGCGCCAGACGCTCGCCATGCAAAGCGGGCGCGCCATGCGCTTCTATCTCGAGGAGCTGCACGAGCTCGGCGGCGAGCTATCGCTCGACGGCCGCATCGTCGGCGTGTCGGACGGCTTACGGGCGCTGGCCGAGCGCTCGCCTGATCGTGCGGTCGAGCGTCAGTCCGAGCCCTATCGCCGTGCTATCGTCGGCGTCTATGCGCGCCTCGCCGCCACGGCCTGGGCGCTCGACAAGCTGGAAGCGCCGCATCCGCCGGTCGGTCCGGCGCCGGCCTACGACTCGGTGAACGACTTCACGGCCGATCTCGACACCATCTTCGATTCGCTGTCGGAGAACGGCTCGGGCGCGCTGGCGCGCGGCCATCTGCGCGCCCTGCGGCGGGCGGTCGACGTCTTCGGTTTCCATCTCGCCTCGCTCGACCTGCGGCAGAATTCGGACGTGCACGAGCGTGTCATGGCGGAACTCGTCGAAGCAGCCGGCCTCGGCGACTATCGCGCGCTCGACGAGCCCGGCCGCGTCGCGCTGCTGGTGCGCGAGCTCGGCAACATGCGGCCGCTCTCCTCGCCGCATCTCAGCTACGGTGAGGAGACGGCGAACGAGCTCGGCATGCTGAACGTCGCGGCCGACGCCCATCGCCGCTACGGGCCGCGCTCCATGCCCGACTACGTGATCTCCAAGGCCGACAGCGTCTCCGACATCCTGGAGGTGGCGGTGCTGCTGAAGGAGGTCGGGCTGCTGCGCCCGCACGACTGCCGGCTCGACGTCGACATCGTGCCGCTGTTCGAGACCATCGGTGACCTGCAGCGCTGCGGGCCGATCATGGAGGCGCTGTTCGCCCTGCCGGCCTACCGCCGCCTGCTCGCCTCGCGCGGCAACGTGCAGGAGGTGATGCTGGGTTATTCCGACAGCAACAAGGATGGCGGCTACCTCACCTCGACCTGGGAGCTCTACAAGGCCGAGCTGACCTTGGTCGAGCTGTTCCGGCGCCACGAGGTCGGCCTGCGCCTGTTCCACGGCCGCGGCGGCTCGGTCGGCCGCGGCGGCGGGCCGAGCTACCAGGCCATTCTCGCCCAGCCCTCGGGCGCGGTGCAGGGCCAGATCCGCGTCACCGAGCAGGGCGAGGTGATCGGCGGCAAGTATTCCAACGCCGAAGTCGGCCGGCGCAATCTGGAAACCCTGGCCGCCGCCACCTTCGAGGCGACCCTGCTGGAAGTCGAGCGCCCGGTGCCGGCGGCGTGGCGCGCCGTCATGGAGGAGTTGTCGGCCAACGCGTTCAGCGCCTATCGCGCGCTGGTCTACGAGACCGAAGGGTTCGACCGCTACTTCCGCGAATCGACCGTGCTCGAGGAGATCGCGAGCCTCAACATCGGCAGCCGTCCGGCCTCGCGCTCCAGGAAGCAGGGCATAGAGGATCTGCGCGCCATTCCCTGGGTGTTCAGCTGGGCGCAATGCCGCCTGATGCTGCCGGGCTGGTACGGTTTCGGCGCGGCGGTGAAGGACTGGCTGGCGGCGCATCCCGACGGCATGGCGACGCTGCAGGCCATGCACGCCGAGTGGCCGTTCTTCCGCACGACCCTTTCCAACATGGACATGGTGCTCTCCAAGAGCGACCTTGCCATCGCCTCGCGCTATGCCGAGCTGGTGACCGACGCCGATCTCAGCCGACGGATCTTCGATCGCGTGCGCCAGGAATGGCAGGCCTCGGTCGATGCCGTGCTCGCCATCATGCGCCAGCAGACCCTGCTCGAGACCAATCCGCTGCTGGCGCGCTCGATCCGCAACCGCTTTCCCTACATCGATCCGCTGAACCATGTGCAGATCGAATTGCTGCGCCGCCACCGCGCCGGCGACACCGCGCCCGAGGTGGTGCAGGGCATCCATCTCAGCATCAACGGCATCGCAGCCGGCCTGCGCAACAGCGGATAAGGAAAAACCTCATCCTGAGGAGCGCACGAAGTGCGCGTCTCGAAGGATGGGCAACGAGCATCGCCGGGGTTGCGACCCTTCGAGACGCATCGCTACGCGATGCTCCTCAGGGTGAGGCCGTTCTTTGGCAGCCAGACTTGCCCTACGATGTTGACAAAAGGAGGAACGCACATGGACTTCACCAACAAGGTCGCGCTGGTCACCGGCGGCAGCAACGGCATCGGCCGCGCCACGGCGTTGGGCTTCGCCGGACGCGGCGCCAAGGTCGTCATCGTCGATCGTGACGCGGCGGGCGGCGAGGCGACAGCTGGCATCGTGCGGCAGAAGGGTGGCGAGGCGCTGTTCGTGCAGGCCGACGTCACCGACGCCAAGTCCGTGCAGGCGTATGTGCAAAAGGCGGTCGACACCTACGGCCGCATCGACTGCTTCCACAACAATGCCGGCATCGAGGGCAAGGTCGCCAACATCGTCGACTACGACGAGGCGATGTTCGACTCGGTCATGTCGGTCAATGTCCGGGGCGTGTTCCTCGGCATGAAGTACGTGTTGAAGCAGATGCTCGTCCAGAAGAAGGGTGCCATCGTCAATACCGCCTCGACCGCGGGCCTCATGGGCTCGCCCGGCATGCCGGCTTACGTTGCCTCCAAGCACGCAGTGCTCGGCCTGACCAAGACCGCTTCGGGCGAGGTTGCGCGCCAGGGCATCCGCGTGAATGCCGTCTGCCCCGGCCCGATCGACACCCGCATGATCCACGACCTCGAGAAGCAGCTGAACCCGAGCGACCCGGGCAGGGTCGAGGCGACCTACCAGGCCTCGATCCCGATCGGCCGCTACGGCACCGCCGAGGAGGTCGCCAACACCGTGCTGTTCCTCTGCTCCGACCTCGCCGGCAACATCACCGGCGCCCATTTCGTGGTCGACGGCGGCCGCACATCGACGCCGGGCGCCGTGACGTCGATGAACAGATGAGCCGAGTCAGAGCAGGGACCGTACCCTGACACCATTCACCACCTTCTGCAGCAACTCGCCATTGGCCGGGTCGCGGATGTCGAAGTTGCCGTGGATGGCGTTGAGCTTGGCTTGCTCCCAGGCGTCGCGTGACACGCGGCCGTCTTCCATCATGGCTTCTGCGTGGAAGCGCATCTTGATCCAGGTTTCTTCCAGAGCGGCGAGACTCCGGTTGGCCGGCCCGCGGGGGCGGAGCGATGCATTGGTGAACATGACCTTCATCTGGGATTTGGGACGGGAGAAATCGACCACCGCGGCCAGAGACGCGGTGAGAGACGCGGTGTAGGCGGCGGCAACGAGGATTCTTCGGCGCGTCGGCATGGCAATCTTCCTCGTCTTCAGCGAGCCAAGAAGTCGGGACGGCGGGCCGGCATGAAATCGTAGGCTCGCGCCATCGCTTCTTCGGGTGTTTTCGCGGCGCCACTGTCCCAGAAGAGCGCTTTGAGCCAAAGCGCCGCCTGCGTGTAGCGGCCTTGCGACAGGAGTTCCGGCCACATGCCGGCGCGCAAGAAGTGGGTCGTGTTGGCGTCGAACTCGTCGTCGCGACCGTTGCCAGCATGGAGATACAGGCAGGCGTACTGGCCGAGTATAAGAAGCGGCGGCTGGCCCTCTGCGATCGTGGTCACGCCGGCGGCCGACCGCAGCGGCAGCACGGCCGCGGGATCGCGCGCGGCGAGCGCCATCGACAGATGTTCCGGCAGGGCTTCACGCCGCAGGTGGAAATCCCGTGTAGCGTCCTCAGGATCCGCCTGCTCCCAGCCTTGCCACTCCGCCAGCAGCGCACGCTTGAAGTCGCTTTCGGCGCCGTCGATGCTGCAGAGCCACTTGGCGACACCCAGGGCCCGGCGCCAGGCGTACAGGGCGAACCAGCCGTCGCGCCAGTGATCCTGTTCGTCGTCGAACAGGCCGACAGCAGGTTCGGGCCGGCCTTCCATCCATTCGACCATGACCTCGAGCGCCGGCCGCACCCGGTCGCCCAGTCCCAGGAGATAGGCAGTGACCAGGCTGTTGGTCCTGGTCGAGAGGTAGAGCGGCTGGCCCTTCGCCGGTATCTCGTCGGGTTCGAACCGCATCTCATAGGCGAGATTGAAATCGAGCCAGAACTGGCGCTTGCGGACCGGATCGAATGTCGGCTGCATCTCCCACGCTCCCCTTGGGTCATACGCTTACCCAGGAGACGCAGCCGGACCGCCGGGCGTTACAGCTAATTCGCCGTCATCCCACCATCGATCACCAGCTCGGTCCCCGTAACCCACGACGATTCGTCGGAGGCGAGGTAGAGGCAGCCGGCGGCGATGTCGTAGGGCGTGCCGAAGCGGCCGAGCGGGGTAGCCTCCATGCGCTTGCGGGCGACCTCGGGATTGGAATGGCCCGGAGCGGTCATCGGCGTGTCGACGAAGCCCGGATGGACCGAGTTCACGCGGATCCTGTCGGGGGCGTACTGGATCGCCGCCGCCTTGGAGAAGATGCGCACCGCGCCCTTGGAGGCGTGATAGGCGGCGTTGGCGTGGCTGCCGATGATGCCGCAGATCGACGAGATGTTGATGATCGAGCCGCCGCCCGCCCGCTGCATGGCCGGCACGGCGGCCTTGGTGCCGAGGAACACGCCAGTCGAGTTGATCTCCATCACCAGGTTCCAGTGCTCGAGCGTCTGGTCGGCGAGCCGCGGTCCCGCCGTGTGGCCGGTCTGGATGTTCTGCTTGGGATCGCGCCCCGAGATGCCGGCGATGTTGCACAGGATGTCGACACGGCCCCAGGCTTTCTCGGCCTGGTCGACGATGGCGCTCCATCGCCCTTCGTTCCGCACGTCCTGCTCCGCGAAGCTCGCGGTTCCGCCTGCCGACGCGATTTCCGTCTCGATCGACTTGCCCAGCGCCGTGTTGCTGTCGGTCAGCAGAACGGACGCGCCATGCTGCGCAAACAGGCGCGCCGTCGCCGCACCGATGCCCGAGGCGCCGCCTGTGACGATCGCGACCTTGCCTAGGAGTCTTTTGCCCGGTTCCATGTTCGTCTCCTCGTTTCCTCTGTTAGTCTGGCCCATCTGCGAGGGTGTGACATATGAACGTGATTTCGAGGCCGCGTCACGACGTCGAGGACATAGCCGCTTCCTGGCTGAAATCCTTCGGGGATGCCTTGCAGTCGGCCGATGCCGCTGATGCTGCCCGCCACTTCGCAAGCGAAGGCCACTGGCGCGACGTGCTGGCGTTCACGTGGCGGATCGGAACCGCGACAGGCGCAGCGGCGATCGAGGCAGCGCTTGTACCGACGCTTTCGCGGACCAGGCCGCGCCATTTCCATATTCCCGAGGGGCGCTCGCAAGCGCGCCGCGTCAAGCGCGCCGGCGTGGACTGCATCGAGGCGATCTTCGAATTCGAGACGGCAGCCGGCCGCGGCAACGGCGTCGTGCGATTGGTCGAGGAGGACGGCGACTGGCGCATCTGGACGCTGCTCACCACGCTCGAGGAGCTGCACGGCTATCCCGACGGCCGGCCCAAGGCGGTGAGCGACGCCGAGAAGTATTCGCGCGACTTCGGCGGCGAGAATTGGCTGGACCAGCGACGCAAGGCGCTCGCCTATACCGACCGAGACCCCACGGTCCTGATCGTGGGCGGCGGCCAGGCCGGACTGTCGGCGGCGGCGCGGCTCAATCATCTCGGCGTCGACACGCTGATCATCGACCGCAACCGGCGCATCGGAGACAACTGGCGCCTGCGCTACCACTCGCTCACCCTGCACAACGAGGTGCACGTCAATCACCTGCCGCTGATGAAATTCCCGCCGACCTGGCCGGTGTTCATTCCCAAGGACAAGCTCGCCAACTGGTTCGAGACCTATGTCGAGAGCCTCGAGCTCAACTTCTGGACCGGCACCGAGCTTTCAGGCGGCAGCTGGGACGACGAGGCGAAGTGCTGGACGGTCAGCCTGCGCCGCAGCGACGGCAGCGAGCGCACCATGAAGCCGCGCCACATCATCGTGGCCACGGGTGTGAGCGGCATTCCGATCTGGCCCGACATCCCCGGCCTCAAGTCCTTCAAGGGCGAGGTCATGCATTCCGGCAACTACACCACCGGCGCGGCCTGGAAGGACGGGAACGCCATGGTGATCGGCACGGGCAACAGCGGCCACGACGTCGCCCAGGATCTCTGCGCCAGCGGCGTCCACACCACGATCGTCCAGCGCAGTCCGACCTACATCGTCAGCATCCGCGAGGCCCAGAAGGTCTATGCGACCTACAGCGAGGGCCTGCCGTTCGAGGACTGCGACCTGCTCGCCTGCTCGATGCCCTATCCGGTGCTGCGCCGCGCCTACCAGCTCTCGACCGCCGAGATGCGCGAGGTCGACCGCGATCTGCTGAAGGGGCTGGAGAGGCGCGGCTTCAAGCTGACCTTCGGCGAGGGCGATACCGGCTTCCAGATGATGTATCTGCGGCGCGGCGGCGGTTACTACTTCAACGTCGGCTGCTCCGACATGATCATCGACGGCCGCGTCGGCCTGCTGCAGTACGACATGATCGACCATTTCGAGGCCGACGGCGTCGTCCTGAAGGACGGCACGAAGAAGCCGCTGGATCTGGTGGTCGTCGCGACCGGCTACGAAAGCCAGCAGGAGTTCGTGCGCGCCACGCTCGGCAACGACGTCGCCGAGCGCATTGGCCCCGTGTGGGGCTTCGACGATGGCGGCGAGCTGCGCAACATGTGGGGACCGACGAAGCAGCCGGGCCTCTGGTTCACCGCCGGCAGCCTGGCGCAATGCCGCATCTACTCGCGATATCTGGCGCTGCAGATCAAGGCGCGGGAAGACGGGTTGATCTGAAGGGCGGATGAACGATGTCTTTGCTTCGAGATCACGGCTTTCCAAAGGTCGCGATGCGGTCGACGTTGCAGACGAACAGCACGCGCTTTTCGTCGATGGCGGGATCGCGCAATCCGTAAGGTGGCGGATTGCCGGTGTACTTGGTCCAGATCTTGTCGAGCTGCCTGGTGACGCGCTCGCCGCCCGGCGCGTCCTCGTGCTCCTCGCGCTCCACCGAGCATTTCAGCTGGACCCAGTGGTAGGCGTTGTCGGGGTTGACGACCAGGATGGTGAGCTTGCCGTTCTTGCGGATCCAGCCGCACTTGGGACGATGAGAGGCCGTGTTCACCAGCACCTTGTCGCCCTCGTAGTCGAACCACATCGGCGTGAGCCCGATGGTGCCGTCGGGCGCGACGAGGCCCATGGTCACGGTGATCGGCCGGTCGAGCAGCGCCTTGTAGATCGGATCGAGGTCCGACAGGTGCCTGATCTTCACATGCTCGCCGACGGCGAACTGGCCCTTCTGCAGGCCTCCGGCCACGTCCCGGAATTTCGCGACCGTGATGCCGTCTGCCATGGTCTCCTCCGTCGTATCTGTCAGGCCAGCCTGAGCTCCCGATAGCCGTCCGCCGCCACCGCGTCGCAACGTTCACGGAAGGCCGGCGCGCTGCCGCTGTAGCGGGCGATGATGCGGGTCTGCTTGCCGTCGAGGTTGCGGTTGATGCCGGTCATCCACGAATCGACTTCGTTGGAGAGCAGGCCGACGCCCAGCGACTTCACGTGATCGGTCCACGAGGCGACGCCGTCGGCGGTCGCCTCGACGCGCGTAATGTCGTGCTCTCGCGCGTGGCTGAGCAGATCGGTCACCCATTCGACGCTGTACTCGATGCTGCGCGGGATATTGCCCAGCGCTGTGTGCGGGCCCATCTGCATCATCATGTTGGGGAAGCCCTCGACCATGATGCCGAGATAGGTCTGCGGCCCGCCCTTCCACTTGTCCTTGAGCTTGAGCCCGTCGACGCCCTGGAAGTCGATGCGGTCGAAGGCGCCGGTGATGGCGTCGAAGCCGGTGGCGTAGATGATGATGTCGAATTCGTACTCGGCGTCGCTGGTCCTGATGCCGCCGGGCGTGATGCGCTCGATCGGCGTTTCCTTGATGTCGATCAGCTTCACGTTGGGCTGGTTGTAGACTTCGTAGTACTTGGTCTCGAGCGGCACGCGGCGGGTGCCGAAGCCGTGGTTCTTGGGGATCAGCTTGTCGGCCACCGCCTGGTCTTTTACGCGCTCGCGGATCTTGCGGGCGACGAAGTCGCTCACCAGCGCATTGGCCTCGCGGTCGACGAGAATGTCGCGGAAGTTGCCCTGCCACATGCCGAAGCCGCGGTTGTTGTAAAGCTTCTCCCACAAGGCCTCGCGCTCCTCGGGCGTCACCTCCATGGCCTTGCGCGGATCGGGCGTGTGCAGGAAGCAGGCGAAGGTCTCGCGGCAGCGCTGGAAGATCTCGGGATAGCGCGTGCGGATCTCGGCCATTTCCTCCTTGGAGATCTGCGCGTTGTGCAGCGGCGCGCACCAGTTGGGCGTGCGCTGGAACACGGTGAGATGCCCTGCGGTCTTGGCCACCTCCTGGATGGTCTGCACGCCCGTGGCGCCGGTGCCGATGACGGCCACGCGCTTGCCGACAAAGCTCACCGGCTCATGCGGCCAACGCGCGGTGTGGCAGGACTGGCCCTTGAAGCTGTCGATGCCGTCGATGCGCGGCATGGTCGGCGCCGACAGCGGCCCGATGGCGGTGATCAGGAAGCGGGAGCTGTGCCGGCTGCCGTCCTCCAGCGTGATCTCCCAGCTGTGCGTCTCTTCTTGCCAGTGCGCCGCCGTGACCCGGCTGCGGAACTGGATGTCGCGGCGAAGGTCGAACTTGTCGGCGACGAAGTTGAGGTATTTCAACGTCTGCGGCTGCGGCGAGAAGTGCTCGGTCCAGTGCCACTCGTCCAGAAGCTCCTGGGAGAAGGAGAAGCCGTAGGAATAGCTCTCCGAATCGAAGCGCGCGCCGGGATAGCGGTTCCAGTACCAGGTGCCGCCCACGCCGGTGCCCGTCTCGAACACGCGAACCTTCATGCCGAGCTTGCGCAGCAGATGGAGCTGGTAGAGGCCGGAGATGCCAGCCCCGATGATGATGGCGTCGTAGTTCAACATAGCTATCATTGCCCCACACTACACCTACTTCACCCTGAGGAGCCGTGCGAAGCACGGCGTCTCGAAGGGTGGGCTATAGTATCGTTGTTGCCCACCCTTCGAGACGCGCCCTGCGGGCGCTCCTCAGGGTGAGGCAAGTCGTGTCACTCATCCGCCCGGGACTCCCTGATCCTCCGTGTCCCCTGGAACACGGGCTTGAGTGGGTCCATCACGAAGCGGATGCGCGGCAGGTCGGTGTCGACCGTGCAGCACGTGCCGACGATGGGATCGGCCAGCGTGATCGCGCCGGCGTTCCATGCCGCCGCGTCGAAGGCCGAGACCTGCGGTTTGCCGCGTTCGGCCTTGTAGAAGGTGTACTTGGGATCGACCTGGATCAGCATCGGCTGGGTCTGGCCGTCGAGCGGCGCGTTCGCCGCCGTCACCCAGTTGATGTACTGCACGTCGGTGCCAGCGACCGGCTGCGGATCGATCAGCGCGCAGTCGAGGATGGTCCTGCCGCCTTTCTTGACGGTGCCCATGACGCGGTCGTGCCGGCGCAGGAATTTCACCTCGCCCGCCTCGACCGGGAAGCCCCAGCGGCCGCGCAGCTCCTTGGCCGCTGCCTCGGTGCTGGCGACGGCGCCCAGCAGGAAGCCGCGCGGATGCGCGCCGGCCCGGCTGCCCAGCCGCAGCACCGCGAGATTGAACGGCCCGACCGGGCTCTCCGAGTACCGCGTGACGGCCAGGATCACGTACGAGGGCAGGGCGGGATGCATCGCCTTGGGCAGCAATCCGTCCGTCGTGCTGCGTGGCACCTCGATCAGGAGCTGCAGCATCTCGGCCTTGGGCAAGGTCCAGGCCTCGGTGTCGAGATTGACGAGCGTCGGCAGCGCCTTGGCCTTCTGGGTGATGTCGAGCGTTCCGTAGAGGGGCATGGCTTACTCCGCTGCGACCTTGCTCGCCGATCCCTTGGCGAACACCGGCATCACTTCCTTGGCGAACAGCCGCAGGCTCGCCATCACCTGGTCCTGTGGCACCACCTCGTTGGCGTTCAGGATGAAGTTGATGCAGTCGACGCCGAGCGATTCCCACTTTTTAACGGCGCGGATGATGCGCGCGGGATCGCCGTAGGCCATGCCCTCGGTCTGCTGCTCGTTGGCATCCGGTCCGGTGGCGGCGCGGCGCAGCGCCGGCAAGAGGCCGAGCGACTGGTAGGACGGCGAGGAGAAGACCTCGCGCGTGGAGATCAGCTGTGTGGCGAGATAGTTGAAGGTGTTGCCCAGCCGCTTGCCCATCTCGACGCCGGTCTTCTCGTCCTCGTGGCAGAACAGGAAGTTGGTGGTCGCGACCTGCTCGTTCACGAAGGCGCCGACCGGCTCGCACGACTTGATGCGCCGGCGGTACTCCTTGATCTTCTTCTCCTGCTCCTCGAAGCCCGCGAACGACAGGCCGAGGCTGCCCAGTCCACGGTCGGCCGCGTCGATCTCGGTGCCGGGGCTGGTCACCGCCACCCACATCGGCGGGTGCGGCTTCTGGTAGGGCTTGGGCAGGATGGTGCGCTCGGGCATCGACCAGAACTCGCCCTGGTAGGAGAAAGTCTCCTGCATCCACATCCTGGGCAAGCAGCGCACGAACTCGTCCCAGCTCTTCTTGGTGATGTCGGGATTGGCGCGGAAGCCGCCGAGCTCGGTCCAGGTGGCCGAGCGGCCGGTGCCGACATGCAGGCGGCCGCCCGACAGGATGTCGAGGGTGGCGGTCTTCTCGGCGATCTTGATGGGATGGTTGAACTCGGGGACGCAGACGACGATGCCGTGGCCGACCTGGATGTTCTTGGTCACCATGGCGCAGGCGGTCAGGAACAGCTCGGGTGCGGAGCAGTGCGAGTACTCCTCGAGGAAGTGGTGCTCGACGGCCCATACGTGGTCGAAGCCCAGCTCGTCGGCCAGCTTCACCTGCTCGAGGCAGTTGTTGTAGACGGTCCGCTCTTTCTCCGGCGTCCACGGACGCGGAATGGAGATTTCGTAGAACAGGCCGAATTTCATTGACGGCTCCCTTTCCTCAGCCGTCATCCCGACCAAGGCCCCGAAGGGGCCGCGCGGAGGGACCTGATCTTCTGGAAGAAAAGATCCCTCGGCTTCGCTCGGGATGACGGAAGGCGTGATACGCCTTCCGTCAAACGCTAGGCTTGCGAGCGGGTCCGCGCAACAGCACCATGGGTTCGGAGGGCGAAATCGCAGATGACAAAACTGGCGGGCAAGGTGGCCATCGTCACGGGCGGGGCAAGCGGCATGGGCCGTGCCACGGTCATGCGCTTCCTGGCCGACGGCGCCAAGGTCGTGGTGGCCGATCTCAACGAGGCCAATGGCGCGGAGACGCTGGCGGTTGCCAAGGCGAACGGCTACGGCAATGACGTCGCCTTCGTGCGTTGCGACGTCGCGAAGGAATCGGACGTAGCCGCCACGGCCGCCGAGGCAGAGAAACGCTTTGGCCGTCTCGACATCGCCTATCTCAATGCCGGCGTCGGCGGCGCCTTCGGGCCGATCGCCGAGACCAGCGTCGAGGACTGGGACTACACCTTCGCGGTGCTGACGCGCTCGGTGTTCCTCGGCATGAAGCACGCCTCGCTCGCCATGAAGAAACACGGCCATGGCGGCGTGATCCTCGTGACGGCATCGATTGCCGGCATGGTGGGCGGCGGCGGCAGCCACGCGTATTCGGCGGCAAAGGCCGCCGTCATCAGCCTGATCGAGAACGTGGCGACGGAGCTCGGCCCCGACCGCATCCGTGTCGTCGGCATCGCGCCCGGCGTGATCTCCACGCCGTTGGTCCATCGCGGCCGGCCGGAGAAATTCGAGAAGCAGTTCAGCCGCCAGCCGTGGCCCGACCGCGGTGAGCCGGAGGTCATTGCCGACGTGGCCGCGTTCCTGTGCTCGGACGATGCCCGCTTCATCACCGGCGAGACGGTCAAGGTCGACGGCGGCCTTTTAGCGCAAGGTATTGCGCTCTGGGGCGCGCGCGAGGACAACATTTTCATGAAAAGCGCGGGCGTGAACCGCGGTACGACCGGCGAGGCCATGGTCGTGCGCAACCTGAAGGACAGACCATGAGCGAAGCCGAGAAACTCCACCGCCATCTCATCGGCCAGCAGGGCTCGCGGCGCTCGCTGAACACGCCGGCGCTGGTGCTCGACCTCGAGATGCTCGACCGCAACATCGCCGAGATGGCGGCCTTCGCCAAGGCGCACAAGGTGAACCTGCGGCCGCACTCCAAGACCCACAAGTCGGCCGACATCGCGCGCCGCCAGATCGCCGCCGGGGCGCTCGGCGTGTGCTGCGCCAAGCTGGGCGAGGCCGAGGCGCTGGGCGAGGCCGGCATCGAGAGCCTGCACATCACCTCGCCGGTGGTGACGCCGCAGGCGATCGACCGCCTGATGTCGCTGAACGCCAAGGTGAAGGACCTGATGGTGGTGGTCGACCATCCCGCCAATGTCGAGGCGCTGGCCGCGGCGGCGACGAAGGTTGCCAAGCCGTTGACGGTGATTGTCGACATCGATCCCGGCCTTCATCGCACCGGCGTGGCGACGCCCGACGGCGTCGTCGAGCTGGTGAGGAAGGTCGTCGGGCTGAAGTCGCTGAAGTACGCCGGCGTGCAGTTCTATTGCGGCCGCCACCAGCACATCGTCGATTTCAAGCAGCGCACGGCCGAGATCGAGGAGCGCACCGAGTACCTGAAGGTCGCCTTGGCCAAGCTCGAGGCCGCTGGACTGAAGCCCGGCATCATCACCGGCTCAGGCACCGGCACGCATTACATCGACGCCAAGCTCGGCGTCTTCACCGAGCTGCAGGTCGGCTCCTACGTCTTCATGGACCACGACTACAACGTCTGCGACCTGCGCGGCCTCGACAAGCCGACTTTCGAGCAGGCCCTGCAGATCGACGCCCGCGTCGTCAGCGCCAATACGGCCGGCATGGTCACCGTCGACGCCGGGCTGAAGGCGATGGCGACCGAGAAGGGGTCGCCGATGATCCTGCACGGCGCCGTCGAAGGCTCGACCACGCGCTTCATGGGCGACGAGCACCTCGCGGTGATCGCGCCCGAGGGCAAGGAACCGCCGGCGCACGGCGAACAGGTGATCCTGACGCCGCCGCACTGCGACCCCACGGTCAATCTCTACGAGAGCTACCACGTGGTGAAGGGCGACACGCTGGTCGACATCTGGCCGGTGACGGCGCGCGGCAGGTCGCGGTAGACCCTTAGCTCTTTCCTCCCCAGCGAAGCTGGGGAAGCACGGGGAGGAATGATTTTCGTTCGCCCCGACAGAAAAAGGGGCCGTTCCGAAGAACGACCCCCTTCCGGACCTGCGCCATCCGAACGACCTCGGAAATCCGCCCGCTGCGTCGCCGCTTCAGGCAATCTCCGGGCGGTCACACGAACCGCGCGGCCTACCGACCTCGAAGATCACAGGTGCCGCTTGCGCGTCTCCTCTGATCTCGGTGCAGCGTGCCCTTTCGGGTCGTCACCGCGCCTCAGCCGGTCGCCGAGTTTGGTCTTTTATTTAAGAGAGGACCGGGGCTCGACCAACCGCTGCTCTCTGATTGTGAAGGTAACACGACTCGCTCGTGCGATCCGGCGGATTCCGCCTTTTGCTGTCGGTGCATAAGGTGGAAAACGAAGATAAGATTCGCGTTGCTCGCATTTGTTGTATGCGTGCCGACGCACACCACAACTTCCTGCAACCGAATGCGCACGAACGATTCCGGTCGCACCCGTCCTTCCTCGCCATCTCTGCCAGAGGAACATGAGTGGCGGTGCCTCAGCCGTTCGCCAGCCGTGCGCAGATATCGGTGATCAGGCCACGCATCCAGCGCTGGGCCGGCACCGCGTCGTGGCGCAGATGCCAATAGAGCTTCCAGTCGAAAGTGCCGCCGCCAAGCGGCAGCGTGTGCAGGCGCAGCTGCTTTCGGGTATCGAAGTGCCGCGCGATACGCTCCGAGACCGACAGGGCGAGGCCGCTGCCCGCCACGACGTGCAGCGCCACCAGCCAGTGCGGGATGGTCGCCACGACGTTACGTTCCAGTTCGCGTGACCGCAGCGCCTCGTCGACGAACCGCATGTCCTCCGCATGCTGCGTCACCCGGATATGGCGCAGCTTCAGGAAGCGGTCGAGCGTCAGGGGTTGGCGGGCGGAGGCTCGGGTCCGGCTGGTCGCGCACACCATGCGGTCCTTGAAGAGGTTCGACGATCGTACCGACTTCGAATGCGACAGGAATGCGCTGACGGCGAGATCGACCGAGCCGTCCTCCAGCGCCTTCAGCGTATCGGCCGCGGAGAGGTGCCGGATGACGACCGAGATTCCCGGCGCTTCCTTGTCGAGCTCGGCCAGGATCGCCGGCAGCAGCAGGAGCTCGTTCGAATCGCTGATCCGGATCACGAAGCTGTCCGTCGCCTCGCGCGGCGAGAAATGCGGCTTGCTATGGAACACGCCCTGGACCTGGCGGATGGCATCGCGTGCCGGACCGATGAGCTCGAGCGCGCGCGAGGTGGGCTCCATGCCGCGCGCCGTCCGGATCAGCAGGGGATCGCCGAAGCGGTGGCGCAGCCGGCCCAGCGCATGGCTGACGGCGGACTGGCTCAGCCCCAGCGACTTGGCGGCGTTGGTGACGTGACCCTCGGTCATCAGGGCGTCGAAGACCAGCAGGAGCTGGATGTCCATGGCCCTCGGGTTCACGGCCACCTCGCGATGGGGCGGGCACCACTATGAATCAGCATGATGATCGGATGTTTTGCATGCATTGGACGACAGATCGTTGCGAACCATAGCATCGATCGCGAGGAAGCAAGCCCCGGAAGACGGAACGTCCCTTTGATAGACCTCTACTATTGGCCCACGCCGAATGGCTGGAAGGTCACGATCATGCTGATGGAGAGCGGCCTGCCGCATCGCGTCGTGCCCGTGAACATCCGCCAGGGCGACCAGTTCGCGGCCGGGTTCACGCGCTGGAGTCCGAACAACCGGATTCCGGCGATCGTCGATCACGATGCCGGTGAGGAGGGCGAACCGCTCTCGGTCTTCGAGAGCGGCGCCATCCTGATCTATCTCGCGGAGAAGACCGGCCGGTTCCTGCCGACCGATCCGCGGGCGCGCAAGACCGCGCTCGAGTGGCTGTTCTGGCAGGTCGGCGGGCTGGGGCCGATGGCCGGGCAGAACGGGCACTTCCTGCTGTATGCGCCGGAGAAGATTCCCTACGCCATCCGGCGCTACGGCGACGAGGTGCGGCGCCTCTACAACGTGCTGGACGGACAGCTCGCGCGTACGGGCGCATTCGTGGCCGGCGACTATTCGATCGCCGACATGGCCATCTTTCCCTGGATCGTCACGCACAAGGCGCAAGGCCTCAGCCTGGCCGATTATCCTCATGTCCAGCGCTGGTTCGGCACAATGCGGGCACGTCCGGCCGTCACGGCGGGCATGGAAGTGCTTCGCGAGTCGAGGACGCTGACGGCGAAGAAGGATGAACCGCGTTCGGCGGCCGGCTCCGCCGCCTGACACGCCCGGAAAAGAGGCAGGAGGAGAAGCAAGACATGCCCGGCCATCGTATTCCTCGGCGCGACGTCCTGGGGACGGCAGCGGCGTTCTTCATGTCGGCGGCATCGGCGCGCGCGCAGCAGGCCGCGTGGCCGGCACGGCCCGTGAAGATCCTGGTCGGCTTTCCGCCGGGCGGCGGGGCGGACGCCATCGCGCGCGTGATCGCCAAGTGGCTGTCGGAACGCTGGGGCCAGCCGGTCGTCGTCGACAACAAGCCCGGCGCCAGCACCATGATCGCCTCGGAGGTCGTCGCGCGCTCGGCGCCCGACGGCTACACGCTGCTGCTCGCGGTCAGCAATCACACCAGCAATCCGGCGCTGTTCAGCCGCGTCCCCTACGATACGCGGCGGGACTTCACGCCGATCATCATGATCGGTGCCGCGCCGGCAGTCCTGGTCGTCAATCCCGGCCTGCCCGCCAAGTCGATGCCCGAGCTGCTCGCTCTCCTGCGCGCGAAGCCTGGCAAGCTCACCTATGGCTCCGCGGGCAATGGCAGCATCGGCCACTTCGCCGGCGAGATGCTGAAACAGAAGGCCGGCGTCGACATGGTGCATGTTCCGTACAAGGGGACGGCGCCCGCCGAGACGGACCTGATGGGCGGCTTTGTCGATCTCATGTTCACCGGTACCGTCACCGCTCTTCCGCAGATCAAGGCGGGGCGGATGCGCGGAATCGCAGTCGGCAGCAGGAAGCGCCTGGCCGTGCTGCCCGACCTTCCGACCGTCGATGAGGCGGGCGTGCCGGGATTCGAATCCGGCATCTGGTACGGCCTGCTTGGTCCGGCCGGCCTGCCAACCGCCATCACCGAGAAGATCAATCATGATGTCATGAAGGCCCTCCAGGAGAACGAGGTCAGCTCGCAGCTGCTCACGCTGGGCGCGGCGCCGATCGGCAATACGCCCGCCGAGTTCGCCCGCCAGATCGAGGAGGAGATCGTGAGCTTCGAGAAATTGGTCAAGGCCGCCGGGATCAGCGGGGAGTAGCAGGATGAGGCTGCTGGAGTTCTTCTTCGACTTTTCCAGCCCATGGACCTACATGGCCTACGTACAGGTGGAAGCGCTTGCCCGCGACACCGGCGCGGAGTTGGCCTGGCGTCCGTTCTACGTCGCGGCCGTGTTCCGCGGCATCAACCACAGCGTGGCGGCCATGCGTGCCCAGCCGGTTCCGGCCAAGCTGGCCTACTACAAGCTCGACATGAGCCGCTGGGCCGACCGTCTCGGCATCCGGATCGGCCGCCCGCCGGTCTACGGCAACGGCTCCAAGCCGCTCAACAGCGCCCGCGCCCTGCGCGGCGCGTTCCATGCCATCGATCATGGCCGCATCTCCGAGTATGCCGGCGCGGTCTTCCGAGCCTACTGGGAAGACCTCGAGGACGTATCCGAGCCCGCCGTTCTCGCGGCGTGCGCCAGGAAGGCCGGGCTCGATGCGGCGGCGTTCGCCGCCGATATCGACGCACTGGAGAGCCGGACGAGGCTGGAGCAGAATACCGAGGAGTTCATCAGCCGTGGCGGCTTCGGAACGCCGACCTTCTTCGTCGACCGGACCAGCATGTTCTTCGGCAACGATCGATTGGACTTCATACGTGAAGCACTCGACGGCACCTCTGTCGACAAGGGGCGGTGAACGATGCTGCCACTGTCCGGCATCAGGGTGCTCGACCTTAGCCGCGTGTTGGCGGGTCCCTACTGCTGCTCCCTGCTCGGCGAGATGGGTGCCGGGGTGATCAAGGTCGAACGCCCGGGAGTCGGCGACGAGAATCGCAAGTGGGGCAAGCTGTGGCAGGGCCGCAGCCTCGACTTCATGAACGTCAACCGCAACAAGCGCGGCATCACCATCAATCTCTCGCAGGCCGAGGGCCAGGAGATCGTGCGGCGACTGGCTGCGAGGTCGGATGTCCTCGTCGAGAGCTTCATTCCCGGCACGCTGGAGAAGTACGGGTTGGGATACGAGACGCTCGGATCGCTCAATCCGCGCCTCGTATACTGCTCCATCTCGGCCTTCGGCGACCGCGGGCCGTTGCGGCAGAAGCCCGGCTACGACGGCAGCATCCAGGCCTTCAGCGGTCTCATGGACATGACAGGCGAGGCCGACGGCGGCCCGGTGAGGAGCGGAGCATCGGTCGTCGACATGGGGACGGGAATTGCCGCCTACGGCGCGGTCGTGACCGCCCTCCTGGCTCGCCAGGCGACCGGCAAAGGGCAGAAGGTGACGGCATCGCTTCTGCAGACGGCACTGGCGTTTCTCGGATCGCATGCCGCCAGTTCCCGCATGACCGGCTACCGGCCGGCCCGCGCCGGCGCGGGCGTCAGCCATATCGTGCCCTATGGCGCCTTCACGACAAGCGACTCTCACGTGGTGACCGGGGCGCTCAACCAGCAGAGCTGGCGCAGGCTCTGCGAGGTGCTGGGCTGCGAGGAACTGTGCACGGACCCGCGGTTCAGCGAGATCGGCGATCGCGTCGCCAACCGCAAGGCCCTCGACGCGATCCTGAACGCCGTGTTCGCGCGCCGCACGACAGCGGAGTGGGTGGCCATCTTCGACGAAGCCGGGCTGGTGATCTCGCCGGTCAACACGCTGGAGCAGGTTCTCACCCATCCGCAAGTCAGCGCCAATGGCATGATGGTCGGCGTCGAGCACCGTTGCGGTCCGCTGGACCTCGTCGGCGCGCCCATGTCGTTCGCTCAATGGGATACGAAGCCGCGGTCCGCGCCGCCCGACCTCGGCCAGCACACCGACGAGATCCTCGCGTCGATCGGCTACGCCGCCGCCGACATCGAGGCCCTGAAAGCCGGCGGCGTCGTCTAGCGGTTCTGGGTGCGTCCGTCACTTCCTCCCCATCGCGGAGTCCGCGATGGGGAGGAAAGCTACGCAGCCTTGGGCAGCACGCCCGACACCTGGCGGATCGTGACGTTCACCCTGTTCCAGAAGTTGATCAGGGCAATGCTGAGGACGAGGTCGGCCAGCGCCTTCTCGTCGTAGTGCTTGGCGGCTTCGTTCCAGACGTCGTCGGGCACGGCGTCGCCGCGGTCGGGCAGGCGCGTTGCCGCCTCGGTCAGCGCCAGCGCCGCGCGCTCGGCGTCGGTGAAGTAGGGGGCCTCGCGCCAGGCGGCGACGGCGAACAGGCGGTCGTCCTTCTCGCCGGCCTTGCGGAGGTCGCGGGCATGCATCTCGACGCAGAGGCTGCAGCCGTTGATCTGGCTGGCGCGCAGCCGCACCAGCTCGAGGGTGGTGTTGGGCACGCCGCCCTTGGCGATCGAAGTCCCCAGGGCATTCAGGGCCTTCAGCGCTTCGGGAACCACGAAAACGGGGTTGGTCATCCGTGATTGCATGATCATCTCCTTTGTCACATCGGCCGCTTCTCGGCCGTCATGGGCATGACGAAGCGCGACCGGGGAATGTGACCGATGGAAAAAGAAAAATGGCTGGCCGAGCAGTTCGAAGCACACCGCGACCATCTGCAGCGGGTTGCCTACCGCATGCTGGGCTCGACCGGCGAGGCGGACGATGCGGTGCAGGAAGCTTGGTTGCGCCTCAGCCGCTCACAGCCTGCAGGCATCGAGAATCTGGGCGGCTGGCTGACCACGGTCGTGGCCCGCGTCTGCCTCGACACGCTGCGTTCGCGCAAGTCGCGGCGCGAGGAGCCGCTGGAGGGCGAGCCGCAGCCTGCCGTCGGCCATGAGCGCACGGCCGATCCCGAGCGCGCGGCCGAGCTGGCGGATTCCGTCGGCTTGGCGCTGCTCGTCGTCCTGGAAGCGCTGGCGCCGGCCGAGCGCGTGGCCTTCGTGCTGCACGACATGTTCGACCTGCCGTTCGAGGAGATCGCACCCATCGTCGGCCGCTCGCCGACGGCGGCCCGCCAGCTCGCCAGTCGCGCGCGTCGCCGCGTGCGCGGGACCACGACGTCGTCCGATGTCGCCAGCCAGCGCAGGGTCGTCGACGCCTTCCTGGCAGCGGCGCGCAGCGGCGATATCGCCGGACTCCTGGCCGTGCTCGACCCCGACGTCGTGCTGCGCGCCGACCGCACCGCCGTGCGCCTGGGCGACATAACCGAGCTGCATGGCGCCGAGGCCGTGGCCGTCAACTTCAAGGGCAAGGCGCAGGCCGCGCGCCCGGCGCTGATCGATGGCGTGCTGGGTGTCGTCGTGGCGCCGCAGGGCCGCCTTCTGCTTGTGCTCAACCTGGCCTTCGCCGGCGACAGGATCGCGGCGATCGACGTGGTTGCCGACCGCGACCGACTCGGGGCATTGGACTTGTCCACCTTGCCGTAGCCGGAGAATTGCCGTGCGCCTCTTCGTTACCCCCGCCTCGCCCTGGGTCAGGAGAGTCCGGGTCTCGATCCTGGAGCTGGGGCTCGAGGATCGCTTCGAGTTCGTGCAGACGAAGTGGCCGCACAGCTGGGGGACCCGGACGGTTGCGCATCCGGCCGACTTCGTCGAAGCGACGCCGGCTCAGCGCATCCCGGCGCTGGTCACGTCGGACTTTTCGCTGACCGATTCCCATTCGATCTGCGACTACATCAACGGCGAGCTGGGTGGCTATCGCCTGTTGGCACGCGAGGGTGCAGCCCGCTGGCGGGCGCTGTCCGACATCTCGGTCGCCGGCGTCATCATCGAGGCGCAGATCCTGCGCCGGGCCGAGTTGCTTCGATCGGAGCGCGAGCGCTCGACCGACTTTCTGGGCAAGATGCGCGAACGCACCCTGCGTTGCTTCGCTGCCCTGGAGATGCGCGTTCCGGAGCGAAACAGCGTGTTCGATCTCGCCCAGATCACGACCGCCGTGGCCTGCCGCTATGAGAGCTGGCGGTATGGCGACGACTGGCGCGATGTCGCGCCGAAACTGGCGGCCTGGTCGGATGGCGTGGCCGAGCGGCCGTCGATGAAGGCCACCGAACCGGCCGAGACACCGCAATCATAGCGATCTCGACCAGCGGTCTGGAGCAGCAAGGATGCGGAGTCACGCCGTGATCCGCCCCCTGCACTCGCCAAAGCCGATCGACGCGAATCCTTCGCGATGGCAATGGGCATGGAAGATCACCTCGTCCCCGTCTTCCAGGAAGGTTCGCGTCTCGCCGGATGCGAGCTCGATCGGCCGCTGGCCGTTTTCCGATAGTTCGAGCAGTGCGCCAGGTCCGTCGGCCAAGGCCCCGGAGATCGTGCCACTGCCGAACAGGTCGCCGGGATTGAGATTGCAGCCACCGCTCGTGTGATGAGCGACCATCTGCGCGAAAGTCCAGTAGAGGTCGGTCGCGTTGGCCCGGGAGAGGCGCTGTGGCGGCAGTCCCTTTGCCGCCAGGCCCGGCGTCAGGAGAAACGCTTCGAGCGTGCAGTCGAGCGCTCCGCCCTTCTGATCCTCCTCATCCCACAGATAGGGCAGAGGATGCGGATCGCCCGGCGACCGCGGTGGCTGCGGCACGCGAAAGGGCGCCAGTGCCTCGACCGTCACGATCCAAGGAGAGATCGTCGTGGAGAAGCTCTTGCCCAGGAAGGGGCCGAGCGGCTGGCTTTCCCAACGCTGGATATCGCGCGCCGACCAATCGTTGAGCAGGCAATGGCCGACAATATGGGCGCCAGCCTCGGCGATTGCGATCGGCTCGCCCAGGGCGTTGCCGTTGCCGATCCAGACGCCGAGCTCATATTCGTAGTCGAGCCTCTCGCATGGTCCGAAGGTCGGCGGTTCGCCGGGCCGCGACTGGTGCTGCCCGTGCGGGCGGCGCACCGCTTCGCCAGAGGCGCGCACCGACGAAGCCCTGCCGTGGTAGGCGATGGGCAGGTGCCTGAAGTTGGCCGGCACCGGGTCCTGGCCGCCGCGAAAGAACCGGCCTGTATTGGCGGCATGGTGGATGCTGGTGAGGAAGTCGGTGTAGTCGCCGATCTGCGCAGGCAGGTGCAGCGTGCAGTCGGCCGCCGGGTGGAGCAACTCGCCTTTCAGGCTCTCGACCGCGGACCGGTCTGCTCCGTCGGCGCTCAACAGGTCCGACAGGCGCTGCCGCAGGGCCAGGCGCGCCGAGGGCGGCAAGGCCATCAGCCGGTTCAGCGTCTGATCCGCCGCCATCAGGGCGGGCTTCCGCGCCGCGCCGGTGAACAGGCCGGCCCGCACGGCCGCGGCCATGTCGAAGATCGCATCACCGATGGCGACGCCGCCGCGATTCTTGCCCTCACGGGGACTGAAGACGCCGAGCGGCAGGTTCTGGATGGGGAACTCGGCATGTCCATTGGCGGACTCGACCCAGCTCCTGCGCTTCGGGTCGTGCGTACGGTCGATCGGATTCATCTTGGTCACGATTCGAAAATGGCCACGGCGCGGGTCCATCCCGCCGAGGCGCCGCGGATCTTCATGGGAAAGCAGGCGATCGAGAAGCCGTCGGCGGGCAAGGCTTCGAGATTGTGCAGCTTCTCGAGATGGCAATAGCCGATGTCGCGGCCCGCCTTGTGGCCCTCCCAGATCAGGGAGGCGTCCTTCGTCTCCTTGTACTTCTCGGCGGTGTAGACGAAGGGGGCGTCCCAGCTCCAGGCGTCGGTGCCGGTCAGCCGCACGCCCCGTTCCAGCAGGTACATGGTGGCCTCGTAGCCCATGCCGCAACCTGCGTTGACGTAGTCTGGATTGCCGTAGCGCGATCCGGCGCGCGTGTTCACCACGACGATCTCCAATGGCTTGAGCTCGTGGCCGATGCGCTTCAGCTCGGATTCGACATCGCGGTCGGTCACGACATAGCCGTCGGCAAAATGACGGAAGTCGAGCTTGACGCCCGGCTGGAAGCACCAGTCGAGCGACACCTCGTCGATCGAGATGGCCTTCTCGCCCTTGTTCATGGTCGAGTGGAAGTGATACGGCGCGTCGAGATGGGTGCCGTTGTGCGTGCTGAGCTGCACGCGCTCGACGGCCCATGCTTCGCCGTCCGGCAGGTCTTCCCGTTTCAGGCCGGGGAAGTAGCGCTCCATGCTGTCGAATGACTCGCCGTGCCGGATGTAGGTGATCTTGGGCTGCATCGACGGCGGATCGGAAACGACGTCGTTCTCCAGGTAGATCGACAGATCGATGATTCTACGCGGCATGCTTGTCTCCTGACGGGGTGCCCGACGCCTCACCCGCTTGCGAGGACAACAGGATGAAGGCGATGCGCACCGGCGCCTGCGTCCGATTCGACCAGGCGTGATTGGTGCCGCGCTGGACCAGCGTGTCGCCGGGGCGCATCAGCGTTTCGCCGACATCCATTAGCGCCCAGACCTCGCCTTCGAGAACGATGGCGAAATCGATCGACTCGGTCTTGTGGAAGCCGGGATGCCGCGAACCGCTGTGATCCAGCGCTTCCGGGTTGCCATAAGCCTGGAACACTTCGCGTTGTTTGTCCCAGCGCCTCTCGGAATCCGGAGGCAGCTCGACGATGCGAAAGACGGCGCCGCCTTTGGGCGGCGACAGCGTTATGGACGCATCGGCGCCCGCCGTGTCGGCGTTGCCGGCATAGACGGCGGGCATCGACGGCACGACCCAGAGATTGAATAGGCCGAGATTGGCGGCGCCGCCCGGCTGCAGCAGATTGGGTGCGGGACCGTCGCTGACGAAGATCGATTCACCCTTGTCGTTGTGTCCCGTTACGATGCGGCGCGGACGCCGCAGGGCTTCCTTTTCCATTTGCCTCATCTCCCTTTCTCTAAGTGGCGGCGCGTTCGTTGAGGGCGGCCAGGCCCGCCGTATAGCCCAGGCGCTCGAAGACGACTCTTTCGGGAGCGTCGAAGCCGCCCAGCGCGTCGGCCTCGCCGCGAACATAGTCTGTGGTCTGCTGCTGGAGCCGGCAGGCGCGCGCGGCATCGCCGACCAGGCGACCATTGATCTTCTGAACGACGCCGTCGATCAGCACCGTGTCGACGTTGTGCACGCCGGCCTGCTGGATGACGGTCGCCTCCGGGTTCCTGCGGTTCCAGCCGGTCAGCGAGATGTCGTCGGCGCGCAGCAGGACGATGTCGGCGGCCTTGCCGGGCGTCAGGGAGCCGATCTTGTGATCGAGGCCGAGCGCGATGGCGCCTGCCATCGTGCCCCAGTACAGCGCGTCGGAGCAATCGAAGGGGGTACGCGAGAAGGCAACGCGCTTGTCCTCGTCGATCAGCCGTGCGCGCTCGACCTGCAGCATGCAGCGCAGTTGGAAGAACATATCGGCGCTGTTGTTGGCTGTGATGTCGACGCCGATGCACATGTTGACGCCGGCGGCGCGAGGGTCCGTGGCGCTCGGCCAGCCCAGGCCCATCTGGTACTCGGTTTCGGGCGTGTAGGAGACGTGGCTGCCGGCGTCGCCCAGCATCTTCCACTCGTCCGCGCCGGTGAAACACATATGGACCATCACCAGATCCGGCCCGAGCACGCCCAGGCGCTGGAGCTTCACCACGTCGCGCCGCGTGTTGCCGTTGAAGTCCGGCCGCGAGTTGCCGTGCATGAACATCCTCGCGCCCAGCCGGCGGGCGAGGTCGAACTGCCGGCGCACGGCCTCGACGTCGGCGCCCCACAACGACGTCTCTTCCGGGCAGACGCCCAGCGTGATGAGTTGCGCCTTCGACGCGAACTCCTTCGCCGCGAAGCGTTCGAGATAGGCGAGGCGGTCGTCGACGGACGCGAACGCCTTCTGGTCCTTGGCCAGGCCGGTGATTCCATAGGACCACACGGCGCGCAGGCCGGTCTCCCGCACGCCGCGCAGACCTTCCTCGGCATGCTCGGGCGTGCGCACGTTGTGGCAGTACTCCGCGACGGTCGTGACGCCGGCATTGATGGATTCCAGGCCGCCCTGGAGGGCCGTTGCATACATGTCCTCGGCGCGAAACAGCCTGGCGGCGAACAGCCGGATATTGCTGATGAAGTCGTAGATCGACCAATCGGCGGTCACCGCGCGCATGCCGCCTTCCCAGAGGTGGCGATGCGTGTCGACCAGGCCCGGGATGGCGATGCAGCCGCTGGCGTCGATCTGCTCGGCCACGGCCTCGATGCCGGGCCGGATTTCCCGGATGATCCCATCCTCGATCAGGATGTCGGCGCCGTCGATGTTCCGGATGGCGGGGTCGACGGACACCACGAAGGCGTTCTTGATCAGCGTTCTCAACGGCCTCTCCAATCTTGCTGCAAACGCGGCGACCATATCGGACGAGCCATTCCAATTCAAACATGTGTTTTAAACATGATAAGACAGTCCTGTTCATATTCCTTTTGGGAGTGGATTGACTTGCAACAGAACACGTGTATGAAATGAGCAGGTAATAAGACCGCGGCACAACGCAGGATCGATGGGAGGAGTCGTTGAGAGAAGCATCAAGTGCGCACGCGCTGTCGATGCCCCTGGACGCCGTCGGCGAGGTCCTTGCGACCTTCGAGGGCGTATCGAAGTCCTTCCCGACGCCGTCCGGTGTGCTCCCGGCCGTGCAGGGCGTCGATCTCGAGATCAGGCGCGGTGAGATCATCACCATACTGGGCCCTTCAGGCTGCGGAAAATCGACCCTGCTGAACATGCTGGCGGGCGTCTTCGCGCCCTCCGGAGGGCGCGTCACGTATCGTGGGGCACCGGTCACGGGGCTGAACCGCAACACCGGCTACATGACCCAGAACGACCATTTGCTGCCCTGGAGGACCGTGGCGGCCAACATTCGGGCGCCGCTCGAGCTCAAGGGTTGGGCAAGATCGGAGGCCGGGCGGCGCGTCGAAGCGCTGATTGCCACGGTGGGTCTGACCGGCTTCGAAAACAGCTACCCCTCGCAAATCTCGGGCGGCATGCGCAAGCGCACGGCGCTGGCGCGTCTGCTCGCCCAGGATCCCGAGACCCTGCTGCTCGACGAGCCCTTCGTGGCCCTCGATGCCCAGTTGCGCCTGGCGATGCAATCGGAGCTGCGCTCGCTGTCGCGGCGGTTCGGCAAGACCGTGTTGTTCGTGACCCACGATGTCGACGAGGCGGCCGGACTCGGCGACCGCTGCATCATCTTCTCGAAGCGTCCCGGACGCATCCGCACGATCGTCGATATCGGCCTGCCCGCGGACCGCAGCCTTTTCCACCTGCGGCAGGATTCCCGTTATGCGCGGATCTCCGCTGTCCTGTGGGACTACATGGCCAAGGAGGCGGACCTCGGGGACGGCCAACAGCGAGGGCAGCCATGAAGACCCTTCTGCTCCTGCGACTGGGCCTGGCGGCTCTGCTGCTGGTGCTGTGGCAGCTCGCATCGGGAACGGTGATTCCCGAGACCTACATAAGTTCGCCGATCGCGATCGCCGAACAGTTCTACGCGCTCGTCGCGGACGGCAGCCTGTTCCGTCATTTGTGGATCACGGCCATGGAGGCGGGCCTCGGCTTCCTTATCGGCAGTGCGCTCGCCATCGCGGCCGGCCTGGCGCTCGGACGAGCACAGCGCGTGGCCGATGTCCTCGATCCCTTTCTCATGGGCTTCTACAGCCTGCCGAAGGTGGCGCTGGCGCCGCTGTTCGTCATGTGGTTCGGAATCGACATCGGCATGAAGATCATCTTCACCGCATCGGTCGTCTTCCTCATCGTCTTCCTCAACACCTACTCCGGCGTGCGCAGCGTCAGCCGGGAGCTGGTCACGATCTTCCGGCTGATGGGCGCCAGCGAGCGCCAGGTCGTCCTGAAGGTCGTGGTGCCCGCCGCCTTCACCTGGGTCTTCGCCGGGCTGCGGCTGTCGGCACCCTACGCCCTGGTGGGGGCCATTGTGGGAGAGGTGATCGCCGGCAATCGCGGCCTGGGCTACCTGGTGCAGAAGGCGACGACGCAGTTCGACACCGCGGGCGCCTTCGCGGCGATCCTGGCGATCGTGATTCTCGCGGTCGCCCTCAACACCGCCGTGAAATGGATCGAACGACGGCTCATGCCGTGGCGCCTCGCCGAAGAGGCGCGGGAAATGTCCGTTTGAGAACGATGAGCGAGGGCATCATGAGAGCATTCACGGCGGTACTGGCGCTGATCGCCGTCCTTGCGAGCGGCTCCGGCGCCGCGGCGGGCAATCGCGTGGTGGTGGCGCAAACGAACGACGTGATCCTGTGGGCGCCGATGTATGTCGCCCAGAAGCTCGGCTATTTTCGCGACGAGGGTATCGACCTCGAGGTCACCGCCGTGAAAAGCGGGCCGGAGACCGTGGCGGCGCTGAACGCCGGCTCCGCCCAAATTGCGATGGGCTTCCCGGCCACGCCGATCAACGCCATCGTCCGTGGCCACAAGGTGAGGATGTTTGCCGCGCTCTCCGATCAGTTCGTGGCGGAACTGGTCATCCAGGGCGACATCGCGAGCCGGTTCGGCCTGACCGATGCCACTCCCATCGACGAGCGCATCCGCAGGCTGAAAGGACTGAAGCTTGCGACGAACGGCTCGGGGAGTGCGGCGGACTATCTGCTGCAGAACGTCGTCAAGAGCGTGGGCCTGCGGCCCGATGCCGACATTGCGATCGTGCCGGTGGGCGACGCGCAGGCGACCCTCGCGGCCTTCCAGCAGAAGAGGATCGATGGCTTCATGGCGACGCCGCCTGCCAATAGCATTGCCGTACGGACGTTGCGGGCCCATCAGCTCATCGATTTCGCCAAGGGCGAATTCAAGCCCGTCGACGGCATGCTCTACGTGGCGTTGACGGCCAACGACACATGGCTCGAAGCGAACCCCGAGGTAGCCGCCGGCGTCATCCGGGCCCTGGCGCGGGCCTTGAAATTGATCCGCGACGACCCGGCTGCCGCGAAGGCGGCGACGCGCAGCTTCTTCACGAAGATGGAGGCGGATCTCTTCGACTCGGCATGGGATGGGACGGTCGCCAGTTTCCCGACCTCGCCGCGGATGAGTCGTGAAGGAATTCAGGGCATCCTCGCCTTCATGGCGGTGATGGCCGGAAAGCCGATCGCCGTCGATCCGGACAAGCTCTACACGAATCGGTTTGTCGACGCCGCGGAGCAGAAGAAATGACCAGCCGGCCGTCGCCTGCAACGCGCGTCGTTGCGATCGAAGAGCACTACCTCGACCCTGCGCTGAACCGGCATCTCGGCGACCGCATCGCCGGACCGGTGGCGCGCGCCCTGGAGGATTTCGGCGACATACGCCTCAAGGGCATGGATGAGGCAGGCATAGATTTCCAGGTCCTGTCCCACGCCCCGCCGGGGCTGCAGGCGGTCGCCGCCGAAGATGCCGCGTCGTGGGCCCGGTCGGTGAACGACCGCCTTCATGCCATCGTCCAGGCCAATCCGACCCGACTCTCTGCGTTCGCTTCCTTGCCCACCGCGGTTCCCGCCGAGGCCGTGCGCGAGCTCGAGCGGTGTGTCGAGCGTCTCGGCTTCAAGGGGGCCATGGTGCATGGCCCGACGGGCGGGCGGTTCCTCGACCATCGGGACTTCTGGCCGATCCTCGAATGCGCCCAGGGGCTCGACGTGCCGATATACCTGCATCCGTCCGACCCGCTCCCCGCCGTGCGCGACGCCTATTTCGGCGACATGGCGAAGACGCACCCGATGTTCATGCGCGCGGCATGGGGCTTCACCTTCGAGACAGGCACCCATGCCATGCGGCTCGTCCTGGCCGGCGTCTTCGACGCTTTTCCCGGACTCCGGATCGTTCTCGGCCACCTCGGCGAAGCCATTCCCTTCCTGCTGGCGCGGATCGACGAGGCATTGGCGCGCGACACGCCGATGAAGACCTTCCGCAAATACTTCAGCGAGCACTTCTACATCACGACCAGCGGCTTCTTCTCGGATCCCGCCTTGCTCTGCTGCCTGCAGGAGGTCGGCGTCGATCGGATCATGTTCTCGGTCGACTGGCCGTTTGCCTCGAACACCGCCGGCACGGATTGGATCAGGCGGTTCGCTCTGAACGAGGCCGACAAGGAGAAGATCCTGTTCCGGAACGCCGAACGCCTGCTGAAACTCCGGACATGACCTCTCAGGTCGATGGCGAAGACATCGCGCCGGTCAGGAACCGCAGCAGAGTCCGGCGCAGCTCGACATTATTGGTCGCATCGGCGACGCCGCCCGAGAGCCGCGATATACGGTTGTTCTTGCTGCGGTCGGTGACGATCATCGAGATCGCGCTCGTCATGTAGGTGTACCGCCAATAGATCTCCGCCTTGTCGACGTCGGGGCAGGCGAGCATCAGGGCGGCAATGAACCGCGTGGCCCAGGGGTCGAAGTGCTTGCTGAGGCGCCTTTGGGTGCTGGCCGACGGGGCGAGCCTGTCGCGCATCATCATGCGCGCCAGCAGTACGCCTTGCTGCTCGTTGCCCGGACCGACATAGGGGTTCAGGAAGATCTGCAGGATGGTCTCGAGCTCGGGCCGCTGGTTCTTGCGCTGAACGATGGCCATGTAGTCTGCGAGCTCGGCGATGCGCTCCTTGTTTATGCGCGCCGAGACGCGCTCGTATACCGCTTCCTCGAGCTTCTTCTTCGACCCGAAGTGGTAGCCGACGGCGCTGAGATTGACGCTGGCGATCGCCGACAGCTCGCGCAGGGACGTCTTCTCGGGGCCCTTTTCCGCAAAGAGCATCTCGGCTGTGGAGAGAATGCGGCCGATCGTATCGTGATGACCTTCGGATGAGAGCTTCGAACGCACGTCGCTACAATGGCCGTCGGCCCGGCGAATTGTCAACGTTCGAGACGCCAACACGCGCAATTCGACTGTTAGTACGCATGTTTCAATGTGGCATATCTGGTGCTCATACCTTGCGTGATCCCGGGATTGATAAATTAAAACACATGTATGAGTATGCTTGGGAAACGAACTCCTGCAATCGAAACGAGGAACCAAGCAATGACCCGACGAAAGGTTCATCTGGTCGGAAGCGTGCCGCTGGCCGACAATGTCGAGGTGTTCCACGCCGCTGCCAAGTACCTTCCGGGCCTGGTTTCGAGGTTCCCGGACGGAGAGGTGGGGCGCCGATGGATCATGATGCAGCGGCGCGTCGCGGCCGAGTGCCCGCAATTGGAGCCGGCGGCGTCCCGATCCTACACGCCGGGACCGACCTACGAGCATTTCCAGCTCAAGGCGGGTGTCGATCCGGCGTCCGTCGTCTTTCCGCCGCTGGGCTACATCGAGCCGGCCGTGCAGTCCTACGCGACGTTCCGCGATCTGCGCGCCAAGGGCGTGCTTCCGCAAGAGTCCCGGTTCCTCGTCACCTTCCCGACGCCGGCGGCGTTCCTCTGGTGCTATATCCGCCCCGACCAGAGAGCCGCTGTCGAGGGATCGTATCTGCGGCGCCTGCGGCAGGAAGTCGATGAGATCGTCGACGCTATCCCCAACGAGGATCTCGCCATCCAATGGGACACCGTCCACGAGGTCCTGATGATCGAAGGGGCTCGGGATTCGATGCTGTCGCCGGAGGAACACATCGATCGCCTTGTCGCTGTCGGCAACTACGTGCCGGCAGCGGTCGAGCTCGGCTATCACTTCTGCTACGGCTATGCCGCACGCAAGCATACCATTGAGCCGTCCGACACGGGACTGCTGGTCGACATTGCGAACATCCTTGCGGAAAGAGTCGCCCGGCCCATCGGCTACGTTCACATGCCCGTCCCGAGGGATCGATCCGATGACGCCTTCTTCGGGCCGCTTGCCAGGCTTCGCCTGGATCCTGGGACCGAGCTCTATCTTGGTCTGATGCACCTGACCGATGGCATCGAGGGGGCGGCACGGCGAATCTCGGCCGCTGTCAAAGCCGTTTCCAGGTTCGGCATTTCGACTGAATGCGGCCTGGGGACCCGGCCTCCCGAGACAATCTTGCCGCTGTTGAAATTACACGCCGAGGCAGCAGCGCTCTAGAAGTCCTCCGCGGGAAGCACTGCCGGCATTCGGGCCGGCGACACAACGAATGGCGTGATCGCCGGTTCGACCCGCCAGAAGTAGCCCTCTACGGTACGCAAAAATTCGCAAAAACGAAATTGGCGATCCCAACCGAAGTTCTTGACTGTAGCGAACCACAGTTATATTATTGGTCCGTTGCGCGGCTTCGCCGCGTTCCCGCTCTATGCATCGTCCATCCGATTTCCCATGCCAAGAGGGCCGCTGGTGCGCCGGGCGGTTCCCCTCTGGCGGCAAATGCGTTTGCGAAACTGTCCGGATTTTTGCTGTCTCACCCGAGGGGTGCAGTCCAGCACTCCAAAGCGCAGGGACCGGCGGAAAGGGCGGAAAGGGCGCAAACCCCGAGCACCGCCGACTGCAGTGCATGCACTGCTCTACGCATTGCCGACGAGCAGCCCGCCCTTCCATCGGCGTGCCAGCGCTACGATCGCTGCCATGCCGACGATGCTGACGACGAACATGCCTAAAAACGCCTTCTGGCCGTAGGCGCCGTAGAGCACGCCGGCGATCTGGAAGATCACGGCCTGCGCCGCACCAGTGCCGATGGCGTAGTAGACGCTCTGGCCCAGCGCCATGCCGGAGGGCGGCAGCGCGCGCTGGAGGAACGTCATGGCGCCGAGATGGCAGGCGGCGAAGGTGCCGGCATGCAGGGCCTGCAGAAGGACCAGCGCCCACAGCTCGGTGGTGAAGGCCATGCCCAGCCAGCGCACCATGCCGCAGCCGAGCGCCAGCGCGATCATGCCGGTCGGGCCGAGCCGCGCCAGCAGCCAGGGGCTCGCCAGCATGAGGACGATCTCGACGGCGACGCTTTCGCCCCACAGCAGGCTGATCGTGACGTCGTCGATGCCGGCGGCGCGCCAGGTCAGCGTGCCGAAGCTGTAGAGCACGGCGTGGCTCGCCTGGCAGAGGCCGGCGGCGATCATGAACAGCAGGAACGGCCGCGAGCGCAGCAGGTCGGGAATACCAAAGGAGGCGTGCCTGCCCTGGTCTCGTTGCTGGGCTTCCGCCGCCGGCAGCCAGAGCGCCAGCGGCACCAGCATGACGATGCCGGCGAGGCCGACATAGAGCACCCAGGACGGCCCCTGCCGGTCGACCGCGACGCCGCAGACGATGACGCCCAGGATGAAGGCCAGCGAGCTCCAGACACGCAGCCGGCCGTAATTCATGCCGCGCGCCCGGGTCTCGTTCACCACCACGCCGTCGTAGAGCGCCATGGTCGGCGCCCACACGCCGCCCCACACCAGGGTCACGGCCAGGATGGTGAGGAAGGAGTAGGAGAACTGGTAGCCCGTCATCAGGATCGTGGCGGCGGCAGCCAGCGCCAGGATGACGCCGCGCACATTGCCGACGCGATGCGCGATCCAGCCGATGGCGAGTGTGGCGCCGACGCCCACGAGCTGCCGACTCATGAAGAGCGTGCCGATCCCGGCGTCGTCGACGCCGCGGTCGCGCAGCCACACCGGCCAGTAGCTCATGAAGGCGCCGGAAGCGAAGAAGTAGGCGGCGCCGTATCCGGCGAGCCGGACGGCGGTGACGAAGCTCGGCATCAGAGGGGCGAGGAAGGCCCACCACCGTCATCCCGACCGGATCCTCGCGCAGCGAGGCGGAGCGGAGGGACCCGTTCATACGGCCGGCGAAGCCATGAACAGGTCCCTCCACTTCGCGCTACGCGCTCCGGTCGGGATGACGGTGGGCGATGCGCCATCTAGGCCGCGAACTCGCGCCGCACCTGCTCCGAATGCTGGCCCACCGTCGGCACGTCGCCCAGGCGCTCGGGCTCGCCGTTCCACGAGGCGGCGAGCGCCGGCATCGAGACGTCGCCGCCGGTCGTGCCGAAGACCACGCGGCGCAGCTGCGGATGGGTCGAGAGATCGTCGACCGAGCTCACGCGCGCCCAGGCGATCTGTGCCGCGTCGAGGCGGACGGCGAGATCGGTGAAGGTCTGGCTGCCAAAACTCTTCTGCACGATGGCGTTGGTGTCGTCGCGCCGCGAATTGCGCGCTTTGTTGGTGGCGTAGTCGGGGTCCTTCTCCAGGCCCGGCCTGTCGAGCACGCCGTGGCACAGCCGCTCGAACTCGCGGTCGTTCTGGATCGAGATCAGCACGGGCACCTTGTCCGCGGTCTGGTAGACGCCATAGGGCGCGATGAAGGGATGGGTGAGCCCGAGCCGCGGCCAGTCGTAGTCGGAATAGTCCTTGGCCAGCACCGGCACGGTCATCCATTCGGCCATGGCGGAGAACAGCGAGACCGCGATGGCGCGGCCTTCGCCGGTCTTCTGGCGGGCCAGCAATGCCTCCAGCACGGCGGCGTGGGCATACATGCCGGTGCCGATGTCGGTGGCCGAGATGCCGACGCGGCCCGGCCCCTCGGCCGTGCCGGTGATCGAGGCGAGCCCGCTCTCGGCCTGCACCAGCAGGTCGTAGGCGCGGCGGTCCCGGTAGGGGCCGTGCTCGCCATAACCGGAGATGTCGACGGTGATCAGCCGCTTGTTCTTGGCGCGCATCGCCGCCGAGCCGAAGCCAGCGCGCTCGGCGGCACCCGGCGCCAGGTTCTGGATCAGCACGTCGGCCCTGGCGATCATGCGATGCAGCAGCGCGAGATCATCCTTGTCCTTGAAGTCGAGCGTCACCGACTGCTTGCCGCGGTTCAGCCAGACGAAGTAGCTCGACTGGCCGTGCACATAGGCATCGTAGGCGCGGGCGAAATCGCCCTCCGGCCGTTCGATCTTGATCACGCGCGCGCCGGCATCCGCCAGGCGGGCCGCGCAATAGGGCGCGGCGACCGCCTGCTCAACACTGATCACCAGCAGACCTTCAAGCGCTCCAGGCATCTGCGACTCATCTCCATGGATGGAAGGATAGCGGCTTCGAGTAACATGCCGCCCCAGGGATTGCTGCTACCATCTCCTGGAGAAGCGCAAGCCCCGGTTCTGATCGCTCTCGCGGATTGAAATTCAGACCAAAGTCCTATGGAGGCGGAATGACGCGGCGAATACCCTCTTGCCGCGCCCATGAGGGGATTTTGCCATGCCGTCCGACGCCCTTGCCCTTTACGCCACCGTGATCCTGCTGCTGCCGATGGCCTGTTTCTTCCTGTCGTCGCCGACCTTCCTGCTGGTCGGGCTGGAAATCCCGGAAGTCACCCAGCTGCTGCGCGGCCTGTTCAACGGCTACTTCCTGGTCATGGGCGTGGCTGGAGTCGTATCCGCGGTCGGGTACGTCATTGCCGGGCGTCCGCTCTTTGCCGTCGGCGCGCTCGCCGTCGCGACCCTGGCGGTCCTGGCGCGGCGCTGGTTCCTGCAGCACATGGACGTCGAGCTCGAGGCGAGGTCGGCCGGCGTCGCCACGGCGGTGCCGCGGCTTCGCGCGTTGCACCTCAAGGGCATGCTGCTGAACGCGATCCTGCTGGCGACCGTCGTCGCCAACGTCCCGCTTGTCGTCTAGGTGCTAACGCCGGTTGACCTGCTCCCGCGCGAAGCCGGCCATCGACGCATAGCCGCGCACGACCGACTCGCGCTCGGCGTGGCTGGCGACGCGGTCGATATCGTCGAAGCCGTCCGGGGCGCGCGCCTCGATCAAGTCGATCACGCCCTCGGGGCCTCCCTTGCGGTTCGCCTCGACGATCTTCGCCATGGCCGGCCGGCGCTCGGCGTCATAGATCGCGAGGGCGTCCGCGATCGACGGCACGGCTTCGAGGTGTCGCGCGAGGCACTGCGCGTCGAGGATGGCCTGGCTCGCCCCGTTGCTGCCGACCGGATACATCGGATGGGCGGCATCGCCCAGCAGGGTCACGCGGCCGAACGACCAGCGCGGCAGGGGATTGCGGTCGCAGTTCGGATATTCGTAGAACGTCTCGGTCGCCTCGATCAGCGCCACCGGATCGAGAAAGTCCAGTCGGAACATGTCGCGCACGAAGGGCAACGCCTCTTCGCGCTGGCCGATGCGGTTCCAGTCCTCGCGCCGCGGCGGCACCTGCTCGTCGCTGAAGCGCGCCATGATCGCCCAGTTGGTCAAGCGCATCTCGCGCTGCGCCGGATCCGCGTGGATCGGATAGAACACGAACTTGGCGGCGTTGCCGCCGGCGATCACCATCGTCCTGCCGTCGGCATAGGCCGGCCAGTCCGTGGCGCCGCGCCACAGCATCGTCCCGTTCCAGATCGGTGGCCCCTCGTCGGGGTAGAGGGTCGATCGGACCGTTGAATGGATGCCGTCGGCGCCGATCAGCGCGTCGGCCTCGACCGTGGTCTGCCGACCATCGCGGCTCTCGAAGGATGCCACGACGCGATCCGCTTGCTCCTCGAAGCCGACCAGCCGGCAGTCGGTATGGATGCGTGCCGCTCCCAGCCGCTCGCGCACCGAGCGCTGAAGGACGCCATGCAGCTTGCCGCGGTGGATGCTGAACTGGGGCACGTCGTATCCGGCGTCGGTGCCGCGCAGCTCCTGCCAGACCGTCTGGCCGAAGCGATTGCAATAGAACAGCTCGCGGATGCGGATGCCGGCCCGATCGAGCGCCGGCAGGAGGTCGAGCTCCGCCAGGACGCTGATGGCGTGCGGCAGCACGTTGATGCCGACCCCGAGTTCGCGCAACTCGGACGACTGTTCGAAGATCTCGGTCTCGATCCCGGCCCGGTGCAGGCAAAGCGCGGTGGCGAGGCCGCCGATGCCGCCGCCGACAATCAGGATTTTCATGGTCTCACCGTGAAGGTCCGATTGATCAGGTCGCGGGTCTCCACTACCGCGTCAGGCGTCCTCGACCGAAGGGACATTTTCTTGGCAACGGCTCAAGAAAATGTACGAAGCGAAGGTGACGAAGCGCACAGAACTCGCCGATGCCGCGAAGTTCTGAACTGCAAGCGCTCGTGTCGCGGCGTAGTTGCTTTGCCATCCGATCGCGTCATTGTGGGCCGCGGAACAAACGGAGGTAGGCGCGAGATGCCGGGACCGCTTGCGGGAGTGCGTGTGATCGATCTGACGGCGGTGCTGCTGGGGCCGTTCGCCACCCAGCACCTGGCCGACATGGGCGCCGACGTGATCAAGGTCGAGCCGCCGGAAGGCGACCTTCTGCGCGTCTCGGGCGGCTCGATGGGGCGCGACAGGAACATGGGGCCGATCTACATGGCGGCCAACCGCAACAAGCGTTCGCTCTGTCTCGACCTCAAGAAGCCCGCCGCCTGTGCCGTCCTGAAGGAGCTGATCAAGAAGGCCGATCTCTTCATCCACAACAGCCGGCCGCAGGCGATCGAGCGCCTCGGCCTGGGCTACGACGACCTGAAGAAGGTCAATCCGTCGATCATCTACGCCTACTCGCTGGGCTATGCGCGCAAGGGGCCGTACGGCCACAAGCCCGCCTTCGACGACCTGGTGCAGGGCGTGAGCGGCGCTGCCTCCCTGCAGTCGCGCGTCGACGGCCTGCCGCCGCGCTTCATGCCGAGCCTGATCGCCGACAAGACCACGGGCCTGCATCTCTGCATCGCCGTGCTGGGCGCGCTCTATCACCGCCAGAAGACCGGCGAGGGGCAGATGATCGAGGTGCCGATGCTGGAGACGCTCGCCTCGTTCTGGCTGACCGAGCACCTGTTCGGCGCCACCTGGACGCCCGAGCGCGGCGCCATGGGCTACGACCGCATCATCAACAAGTTCCGCCATCCGTTCAAAACCAAGGACGGCTACATCTGCGCATTGCCCTACACCGATGCGCATTGGCTCACCTTCTTCGAACTGGCCGGCCGTCCCGACCTCTGCAAGGAGCAGCGCTTCGTCGATCGCAACGAGCGCGCCAAGCATTTCAGCGAGCTCTACCAGGTGCTGGCCTCGCTGCTCGAGCATCGGCCGACCGAGGAGTGGCTCGCGATGTTCGACAAGGCCGACATCCCGGCGATGCCGGTGCGCACCCTCGAAGAACTGTTCGACGATCCGCATCTCAAGGCGACCGGCTTCTTCACCGAGCGCGAGCATCCGACGGAGGGACCGATCACCACCTTTGCCAGCCCGCTCGACTTCGAGAAGACCAAGGTCGAGTTCCGTCGTCACGCCCCGCGCGTCGGCGGCGATGGCGAGGAGGTACTACGCGAGGCCGGCGTCAGCGACGCCGAGATCACGAAGCTGAAGGCCGACAAGGCCCTGATCGTGCCGGCGCCGATGGCCCAGTGACTGCTGTCGTGACGGCGGTCGACGGCTCCTACATTCCCGGCACGACGTCGGGGCCTTACCCGGCGCGTCCCGGCAACCGCGTGCGGGCTTTCATCGACGGGCCGCAGATCGTGCGGCGCATCGGCGAGGCGATCGCCAAGGCGCGCCACAGCGTCTGGCTGACCGTGGCCTTCTACTCCGACGACTTCCTGCTTCCCGAGGGCCAGGAGCCGCTGTTCGACGTGCTCGAGCGGGCCGTGGCGCGCGGCGTCGACGTGCGGCTCCTGATCTGGCGCCCCAATCCCGAGACCGCACCCAGCCCGCGCATGTTCGGCGGCTCGCCGGAGCAGCGCGCGCTGCTCGCCAGGCGCGGGTCGCGCTTGAAGATCCGCTGGGACAGGGCGGCGACGGTGTTCTGCCAGCATCAGAAGAGCTGGGTGATCGATGCCGGCCAGCCGTCGGAGACGTCGTTCGTCGGCGGCCTCAACCTCACCAGCGTCGCCATGCGCCTGCACGACGTCTATGTCGAGGTGACGGGGCCGTCGGCGACCGACGTGCGCCACAATTTCGTCGAGCGCTGGAACGAGGCGAGCGAGCGCTACGAGTCCGACGGCAACTGGTGCTGCGACGGCGGCGACGAACTGCCCTATGCCGACCAGCCGCGCGGCGCCTGCGGGCCGAGCACCGTGCAGATCCAGCGCATGCTCGATGCGAGCCGCTATCCGCCGGTGCGCGTCGAGCGATCGATCCTGGAGCAGTACCAGCGCGCCATCGACGCCGCGCGCCGCACGATCTACCTGCAGAACCAGGCGATCCCGATGCCGGAGGTCGCCCGCCATTTGGTTGCGGCCGCGGAACGCGGCGTCGAGATCGTGATGCTCGTGCCGCCGGCCCCCGAAGGGTATGTCTTCGATGCACGCCATAAGCCGGAGGAGGCGTCGCGCTTCTGGGGCATCGAGACCCTGGCGCGGCATGCGAACTTCACCCTGTCCGGGCTCGCCGAGATGCGCGACGGCAAACGGCACGCTGCCTACGTGCACGCCAAGATGATGGTGGTCGACGACGTCTGGGTCACCGTCGGCTCGTGCAACCTGCATCCGTTCTCGTTGGCCGGTCACACGGAAATGAACGCCTCGATCTGGGACGCCGCGGTGGCACGTGACCTTCGCCAGCGGCTGTTCGCCCAGCATCTCGGCGTCGACACTGCGGCCGTGGACGATCGTGCAGCGTTGCGGCTATTCAGTGACGCTGCTCGTAAGAACCGCCTCAAGCTGGATGCGCACGAGGAAGACTGGCAGGGCTTGGTCTTCGCGCTGTCGCCGGAACTCTACGCAACGCCATCGGAGGTCGGCGGTCGGTTGAAGGACAGGTAGGCGTCATGGACATGACAATTCCCGCCGACATTCGCCAACAGATCGACAAGAGACTCGCCCATATCGAGAGCCAGTTCGGCGTCGAGGTGTTCTATGCCTGCGAATCGGGCAGCCGGGCCTGGGATTTCGCATCGGCCGACAGCGACTACGACGTGCGCTTTCTCTACCTTCATTCGAGGGACTGGTACCTGTCGCTCATCGAGCAGCGCGATGTCATCGAGACGCCGATCGAGGGCGTCTACGACGTCAATGGCTGGGATCTGCGCAAGGCCTTGCGGCTCGCCGGGAGGAGCAATCCGGTCTTGTTCGAGTGGATGTCCTCACCCATTCGATATGTCGAGCGGCCGTTGTCCGTGGAGTTTCGCGAAACCATCCTTGCCGCGTTCGATCCGGTGAAGGCCTACTGTCACTATCTCAGCATGGCCAAGGGGCAGCGTCGGACCTATCTCACGGGCGAGACGGTGCGGCAGAAGAAGTACTTTTATGCCGTGCGTCCGCTGCTGGCCTGCCTGTTTCTGTTGGACCATCGCGGCCCGGTTCCCATGCGGTTCTTCGATCTCGTCGATGCCACCTCCATTCCGGTCGATGTGCAGCAAGTGTTGGGGGACCTGCTGCGCAACAAGCGTCTGGCGAACGAGAAGAGCGAAGCGCAACGCCTGCCGGTGCTGGATAGCTGGATCGACAAGACATTGGAGACCCTTCGGACCAGTCTGCCGGCGGCGGTTCCACCGTTCGACATGGCGCAGTTGGACCGCTTTTTCCGCCGCGCCATCGCTGGATGACCACTTGCAGGGGCTTGGCGTTCGCCAAGTCGTCATGAAGCCGGCTTAGGTTGCCTGCTTTCATGAGCATTGGCGACGCGCATGACCATCGTCGAAGGCTTCGTTCCCGTCGAAGCGTCACCGCCCGGCGTTGTTCCCGGCCTGATCTGGGCCTTTCACATCCTCGAGGACGGCACGGCGAGCCCGCTACCGGTGAACCAGCCGCTCGCCGGCGGCCAGGAGGGCTGGCTGTGGCTGCATCTCGATCTCGCCGACGTCCGCGCGACCCAGTGGTTGAGGTCGGCAGGCCTTCCCGACCCGGCTGTGGAGACGATGCTGTCGCACGATCGGCATCAGCAGCTGCATGCGACGCGACCGAGGATGTCGGGTACCTGCATTTCGTCATGACCGATCGGCTGCTGGTCACCGGCCGCCATCATGCGCTCACGGCCGTCGAATCGGCGCGGACCACCATCGCATCGGGCGCCACCCGGGTCACGCATTGCGCTTCCTTGCTCGAGCTGATCGTCGAGCACGTGGCCGACGGCATCGACGAGATTTCCGGCAAACTGGAGACCAAGCTCGACGACATCGAAGACCAGCTCGCCGTCCGTTCGATCGCCGCGGCGCGCCGCAGCCTGGCTGGTGTGCGGCGAACCAGCGTGCGCCTGCATCGCCATCTCTCGGGATTGCGGGCGATCCTCTACCGTCTCGAGCGGCAGGGCACTCCCAAGGCAATCGATCCCCGCCTGCAGCTCAAGGTCGGGCGGCTCATCCAGCGCCTCGACGAGCTCGACCATTGCGTCCTGGAAATCCGCGAACGCGGCTACCGGCTGCAGGATGAGGTCTCCGCGACGATCAACGAGGAGACCAACCGGCATCTGCACCTTCTGTCGATCCTCACCTCCTTGCTGCTGCCGCCGACACTCGTGGCCGTCGTTTTCGGCATGAACACCAAGTGGTTGCCGTTCCAGGACGAGAGCAGCGGTTTCCTGTGGGCGATGATCCTGATATTCGGCTCGTCGCTCGCTGCCTATCTCGTCCTGCGGCTGGCCGGCATCCTGAAGTCGCGCGAGTGACGACGGGTTTACGAGGAAAAAAGTGACGTAAGGTGGTTCCGCGCCGCGGCGTCTCAAGCCGCGATCCGGCACTTGATCGCTTGTCCGGGCCAAGCCCGCGGCTAAACTCCGGCGCAACGAAACCCGACCCGGGAGGTTGTATGGACCTCGCTTTTACACCTGAAGAGCAGAAATTTGCCGACGACGTGCGCACTTTCGTGCGCAGCCACCTGCCAGCCGACATCCGCGACAAGGTGAAGAACGGCAAGCACCTGATCCGCGACGACTACATGCGCTGGCAGCAGGCGCTCGGGAAGCAGGGCTGGCTGGTCTACACTTGGCCCAAGAAGCACGGCGGCCCGGGCTTCACGCCGGCGCAACGCTATATCTTCGAAAATGTCTGTGCCGAGGAGCATGCGCCGGGCATCATCCCGTTCGGCACCAAGATGGTCGGGCCGGTGATCTATACCTTCGGCAACGACGAGCAGAAGGCCAAGTTCCTCGAGCCGATCCGCCGCAGCACCGTGTGGTGGTGCCAGGGCTACTCCGAGCCGGGCTCGGGCTCCGATCTCGCGAGCCTACGCACCAAGGCCGAGAAGCAGGGCGACCACTACATCGTCAACGGCTCGAAGACCTGGAACACGATGGGCCACTGGGCCGACTGGATCTTCTGCCTGGTGCGCACCGATGCCAAGGCCAAGCCGCAGGAGGGCATCTCCTTCCTGCTGATCGACATGAAGACGCCGGGCATCACTGTGAAGCCCATCATCATGGCCGATGGCGGCCACGAGGTGAATGAGGTGTTCTTCGACAACGTCAAGGTCCCGGTCGCCAACCTGATCGGCAAGGAGAACGAGGGCGGGACCTGCGCCACGTTCCTGCTGGCCAACGAGCGGCTGGGCATCGCCGCGGTGCCGCAGTCCAAGCGCGGCGTGGCGGCGCTGAAGGACATCGCCCGCGCCGAGCAGGAGAACGGCAAGCCGCTGATCGAGAACCAGAGCTTCGCCGAGAAGATCGCCGACCTCGAGATCCAGGTGACGGCGCTGGAGTACACCGAGCTCCGCGCGCTCTCGAGCATGGCGCATGGCGGGCAGCCCGGACCGGAAGTGTCGGGCCTCAAGGTCAGGGGCTCGGAGATCCAGCAGCGCATCGCCGAGCTCACCATGGAGGCGGTCGGCGAATACGCCGCGCCCTACCTGCCCAGCCTCCTGTGGCAGGGTTCCAATGAGGAGCCGGTCGGGCCGGCCTACGCGCATCTCGCGGCGCCGCGTTACTTCAACACGCGCAAGACCACGATCTATGGCGGCAGCAACGAGATCCAGAAAGGGATCATCAGCAAGATGGTGTTGGGACTTTAGGGGAGCGCGGACCTCCCGGTCCGCTCAAGACTCATGAATGCGGACCTGGAGGTCCGCGCTCCGAAGACGATCACAGGACGCGTGCAATGGACCTGAACCTCAAACCCGAACACAAGGCATTCGCCGACGAAGTCCGCGCTTTCGCGCGTGCCAATCTGTCTCCGGCCACGAAGGCCAAGACCTTCTCCGGCAAGCATTACGACAAGGACGACCACATCCAGTGGCAGAAGGCGCTCGGCCGCCAGGGTTGGCTCGCCTACACCTGGCCCAGGAAGTACGGCGGCCCGGGCTGGGACGTGACGCAACGCTTCCTGTTCGAGAACGTGCTCGCTGAAGAAGGCGCGCCGCGCATCATCCCGTTCGGTCCCAAGATGGTCGGGCCGGTGATCTACACCTTCGGCACCGACGAGCAGAAGGAACGCTTCCTGCCCGGCATCCGCAGCTCCGAAGTGTCGTGGTGCCAGGGCTATTCCGAGCCGGGCGCCGGTTCCGATCTCGCGTCCCTGCGCACGCGCGCCGTTCTTGATGGCGACCATTACATCGTCAACGGCCAGAAGACCTGGACCTCGTTCGCCCATTGGGGTGACTGGATCTTCTGCCTGGTGCGTACCAATCCCGACGCCAAGCTGCAGGAAGGCATCTCCTTCCTGCTGATCGACATGAAGACGCCGGGCGTCACGGTGCGGCCCATCATCATGCTGGATGGCGCCCATCACGTGAACGACGTATTCCTCGACAACGTGAAGGTCCCGGTCGCCAACCGCATCGGCAAGGAAGGCGAGGGCTGGACCTGCGCCAAGTTCCTGCTGGCCAACGAGCGGCTGGGCATCGCCGAGGTGCCGGCCTCCAAGCGCGGCGTGCGCTCGCTGCGCGACATCGCGCGTGCCGAGCCGGCGAACGGCGCCACCTTGGCCGAGGATCCGGCGTTCACGGCGCAGATCGCCGACCTCGACCTTCAGGTCCAGGCGCTGGAGATGAGCGAGCTTCGCGCGCTCTCGACCATGGCGCTGGGCGGCGCGCCGGGGCCCGAGGTCTCGACCCTCAAGATCCGCGGCTCGGAGATCCAGCAACGCATCACCGAGCTCACCATGGAGGCGGTCGGCGAATATGCCGCGCCCTACCAGCCCGGCATGCTGTTCCAGGACAGCAACGAAACGCCGGTCGGCCCCGACCATGCGCCGCCCGCCGCGCCGCGTTACTTCAATTTCCGCAAGACAAGCATTTACGGCGGCAGCAACGAAATTCAGAAGAACATCGTATCGAAGATGGTGTTGGGGTTATAAGGATCACAGAAATCATGGCTCCTCTCCCCCGCTAGGGGGAGAGGTCGGGAGAGGGGGCCACGCACATCGCTTCCCCCTCTCCTAGCCTCTCCCCCTAGCGGGGGAGAGGGACTTGAATTTGGAGGAAGAAGAAATGGACCTGTCCCTTTCCGACGAACAGAAGCAGCTGCAGGACGCTGCCGAGCGCTTCGTTCGCGACAAGTATGCCTTCGAGAACCGGCGCAAGATCGCCGCGACCGAGAAGGGCTGGCTGCCGGAGAACTGGGCGCAGATGGCCGAGCTGGGCTGGCTCGGCATGTCGTTCTCCGAGGACGATGGCGGCTACGGCGGCGGGCCGATCGAGACCATGATCGTCATGGAACAGTTCGGAAAGGGTCTGGTGCTGGAACCGTTCCTGCCGACCGTCGTGCTGGGCGGTGGCATGATCGCCAAGGCGGGCTCGAAGGCCCAGAAGGAAGCGCTGCTCGCCCCCATGATCGAGGGCAAGAAGCAGTTCGCCTTCGCCTGGCTGGAGCGTCAGTCGCGCTACAATCTGGCCGACGTCTCGCTCAAGGCGACCAAGGAAGGCAATGGCTGGTCGCTCTCGGGCCACAAGGGCGTGGTCTACAATGCGCCGTCGGCCGACCACATCATCGTGCTTGCTCGCACCTCGGGCGGGGCGCGCGAGGAGAAGGGGCTGACGCTGTTCGTCGTCGACGCCAAGGCCAAGGGCATCACGCGTCGCGACTACCCGACCCAGGACGCTCTGCGCGCATCCGAGCTCACCTTCGACAAGGTCTCGGTCGGCGCAGACGCCGTGCTGGGCAAGGTCGATGACGCCTTCGGCGTGGTCGAGGATGCGGTCGATCATGCCATCGTGGCGCTGTGCGCAGAGGCGACCGGCTGCATGGACGCGATCAACGCAGCGACGCTCGAGTACATCAAGACGCGCAAGCAGTTCGGCGTGCCGATCGGCAAGTTCCAGGTGCTGCAGCACCGCATGGTCGACTGCTTCACCAACGCCCAGGAAGCGCGCTCGATGACGCTGATGGCCTCGCTCAAGATCGACGACAAGGACCCGATCGTGCGCCGCAAGGCGGCGTCGGGCGCCAAGGTCCAGATCGGCAAGTCGGGCAAGTTCTGCGGCCAGAGCGCGGTGCAGATGCATGGCGGCATGGGCGTCACCGACGAGCTCTCGGTCAGCCACTACTTCAAGCGGCTGACCATGATCGACCTGATGTTCGGCAACCAGCAGCATCACCTGACGCGCTACAGCAACCTCGCCATGGCGGCGTAGCAGCGGCTTGGACCAAAGCAACCTCACCCTGAGGAGGCCCGCAGGGCCGTCTCGAAGGGTGGGCGACAGACAAGGTGCGCGTTGCCCATGCTTCGAGACGCGCGCTTCGCGCGCTCCTCAGCATGAGGTTGGCTTGCCGAGCGACCTCAACGCCAGAGCATGAGCGCCATCATCGATATCATCGTGCCGGTGTTCGGCACGGTTGCGGTCGGCTGGGTGCTGGGGCGCACCCTGCTCTCGACCGAAGGCTTGCGCGGGCTGACCCAGGTCGCCTTCTATTCGCTGTTCCCGGCGCTGCTTTTCCGGTCGATGGCCAAGGTGCGGCTCGAGGCGCTCGAGCTCGACATCATCGTCGTGTTCTTCGGCACCGGCCTCTTGCTCTACTTGCTGCTGATGCCGCTCGGTCGCGCTCTCGGCATGAGGCTCGGCGACCAGGCGGTGTTCGCCCTTTCCGGCACCTTCTCCAACGGCGTCGGCATCGGCATCCCCTTCATCACCTATGCCTTCGGCGAGGCGGGCCTGGTGCCGCTGCTCATGATCATCAGCGTCAACTCGCTGATCATGCTGACGCTCTGCTCGTTCCTGCTGGAGATCGGCTCGGGCGGCGGCGGCGGGCGGCTGCTCGCCAAGCTGGGCGGTGCGGCGCTGATGATGATGAAGCATCCGGTGATCCCGTCGATCTTCGCCGGCCTCGCCTGGGCCGAGCTGACGTCGCTGGTTCCGTGGCTGGGCATGCCGGTCGTGATCGACAAGGTCCTGCAGGCCCTGGCGCTGGCCGCGCCACCCTGCGGCCTGATCATGGCCGGTGCGTCGCTTGCCCATGTCGGACTGAAGGAGCACTGGCAGCCCGCCGCCGTCGCAACCGTGGTGAAGCTCGCCGTCATGCCGCTGTTGGTGTGGGCGGCCGGCCGCTACGTCTTCGCGCTCGATCCGCTGTGGCTCACCGTGGCCACCTTGAACGCCGCGCTGCCCGCCGGCGCCAACGTCTACCTAGTGGCCCAGCTCTATCGGACGGGCGTCGGGCTCGCGACCAACTCGGTCGTGATTTCAACGGGTACAAGCGTCTTTACTTTGTCTGTAGTGCTGCTGCTGCTTGGCGTGCAGACTCGTTGAAGTCGGCACGGTTGCTGTTTGAAGTTTGGGCTGGAGAGCGACCTCCGAATTTCGACCTGGGCCGGCCCGATCTGCCTGGGCCGTGTCCCGGCTGTCTCGCCATCGTTACTGGGCCGCGGCCAGTAGTCCGGCCTCGAACTCGATCTGGCGAACATCCGCGGCGAGCGCATTCGCTCGTTGGATGACGGGGATCCGTTCGTCCGACGATGCGTTGAGTGCCGAAAGCAGCTTGGCCTCGCCGTCGAGCGTTGCGATCTGACTGATTGCAGTAGCTGCTCGCAGGCGCATGGCAGCCAACCCGGCGGGATTGCTTGTCGCCCCGTTCTCGATGAAATCCGCGACTACCGCAAAGGACGAGCTCACGAAGCTTACTATCGCGGTGATGATGGTTGCGATGCGTTGCTCGAGCAGAACTGCGCCGACGAGTCCCGCCGATGCGAGGCCGCCCACCAGGCTTCCTCCCAACCTGATGCGACGCGCCCAGCGCAGTCGTTTGTCGAGATGCCGACCGATCTCCACCATTCGGGTGTGCGAAACCCGCAGTGTTTCGGCGACCAGATCGTGAAAGGCGTCCAGGCTGACATCCTTTTCCGTTCCGAGCACCTTGAGACCCGGCTGGAGAGCTTTGACGGTAGGATAACGGTTCTGCAGATTTTTTAGCGCCGAGCTGTCTTGAGCAGCAAGCAGAGAGACCAGCGACGTCACATTGATCTCATTCTTCACGCCACGCCTCCGAACATGCGAGCCAGATCGGTTTCAGGGTTTTGGGCTTTCGCGACCATCGCAGCCATTGGTAGAGGCAAACTGCAGCCGCGATAGGAAGCTCGTACGGGCCAATACCGGATTGGCGGCAGGCGCGCAGCAGCAGGACAAAAGCCACGATGGAGATCGGAATCGCTTCCAGCATCATCGCCCATTGGGGCCAATTGGATTCAAGCGTAACGGACTGGATGACGCTCGCGGCGAGGATCAGGGGTAAGCCGATCGTGGCCGCGTAGAGCGTAAGGTAGTCGCGCCAACCCTTGAGCAAGGGTACGAGAGGCTGCGGACCAACAACGGTAGCGAGCAACGGGCGCGCCTGCAGCGCTTTCCGCCAGGCAAAGAGGACGAGCGCATAGCTGGCGACGGTACTCAGGGCAAACCCCGTACCTGTTGCATCGCCCGCGCCCAAAGCCAGTATCACGATCGACCCTGCGGCAATGCCCGCAACAGAGAGTAAGTATGAGACTTCGGCGGCAGCCAGGTACGGAAACACCAGCAGGAAGACGGCCAACTTCCTTGTGCGAATCAATCCCTGCCTGAGGGGGCTCGCATAGCTGTCGCCTGCCTCGGTCGACTGGTCATTCCAGGCGCGCCAGGTTGTCTTCAACTGGAAGACGCAATTGAACAGTCCGAAGAGCCAGATGATCCCGAGGATTTCCAATACCGATAAAAATCCAAGGAGCGTCGCCGAGACAGGTTTCATCCAAGCGCCCGGTACGGCGGCCGCCACTCTCACGCGGTTGAAGATGGCCTGGTTCGCCAAGGCCCCTTTTTCTGCCTTGGCGCGGGCGGCCACGAACAGCCTCGCGTCATTCAGGAATGATGCCGTCACGACAAGGCCATCGGGTGAAGCCTTTGCAAGGGCAGCCAGAAGCTCCCCATGCGTGCCGCCAAATCGCACGACAGAAAGGGCTTCCGCCACGGCTTTGACGTTCACAGGCGAAAGGTAACCGCTGGAAGCAACACAGGCGCTTTCACAGCCGAGCACCAGGACGTTCTTTCCTACCCCCGCTACCGAGGATTCGAGTTCGGAGATGGAAAGTCTGGCCAGTGCCTCGCCCTGCGTGCCGCGCATTACCAGGGATGTCTCTTCGATATGCCCGACGATCACCACAAGCTTGTCCGATGAGCGCCGGGCGATGTCGTTTGCGAGCGTGGATGCATCGCCTGGTTTCACGGCGCGGTGAGCATCGCCAGCTCCCCGGTCGAGATAACGTACAACGTCGATCTCGCGAGGGTCGAACAGCGAATACACATCGACCTGCGACCGCGCTACGCGAGTATGCGCAACGGCGCTGTAGGTATCCAGATCGCGCACGGAATGGAGTTCGACGAACAGGTTGCCGTCGTCTACCTGCGCCAGAAGTCGTCCGGTTTGCGAATGCTCGATCCTGACGGCTGTCGAATCCTTCCGCAGCAGCCGGACGTTCTTGGCGTCGGGCATTGACATCAACAAAGGTCGAACCTGGGAGAGGAATTCCTCCGGAACATAGATGGCGGTTATTCCTGACTGCGCGAGCGCATTCGTCACGTCACTGGCTGATCGTACGGTCTTGGTAATGGTCTCGGTTTCGGTCCTGACCACGAGCTTCAGGGTCTCTCCTTCGGCCATGAGGACGGACGCGCCCGGCGCACCTCGCATTCGCGCGGCACGAGCTGCAGCCAATGCGGCCTCTTCGGCGGTTCGGGCTGCTCCGCGAGCACCTGCCCGGCCGACATCGTCGATGCCGCCCAGTAGCTTCGTGAGGACATTGGCCTGCGCCGTTTGAGGAGCAACGGCCACTAGGCAAGCCGCAAGCGCGAACGCCAGACAGGCCCAAATCGGTGAGCGAATGCTGAAGGCCATGATTTGCCCTCAAAGTGAGGCGGGTCCCGCTAAACCACTGGTTGAACTATAGATCAGGCGGATCCCATTTGAAAGACGACAGGGTTCTTGGCAGGCGGCTTGGCGCCGAGAAACGGTTGTAGAAGTGCGAGATGGCTGCTCAAGATCGGCGCGGGAGGGCTATTTCGGCGGCAGCGATGAAAGAGGAACGGCCTTTCGAGCCGGCGATCATCGTTGCCGCGAGCACGAGGGGACGGCCCCTCGCAGGTGCGGAAGTGCCCCATAAAGTCCGGCTGCTTCCGGCCGGACAAGATGTGATCTAGTCTCCTGGCAGGAGGTAAGGTCATGGCTTACGAAACGGTGGAAGTCCGCAAGCTCACCGGCGGCTGCGGCGCCGAGGTTCTGGGCGTCGATCTCAACGCGATGAGCAATCGCCAGTGGGACGAAGTGCAGGCGGCCTTCACCGAGCATGGCGTCATCTTCTTCCGTGACCAGAAGCTCACGCCCGAGCAGCACCTCGAGTTCGCGCGGCGCTGGGCGCCGGTCGACGTCAACCGCTTCTTCAAGGCGGTGGCGGGCTATCCCGAGATCGCCGAAGTGCGCAAGGAGCCCGAGCAGAAGACCAACATCGGCGGCGGCTGGCACACCGATCACAGCTACGATCCCGAGCCGGCGATGGGCTCGATCCTGCTGGCGCGCGAGCTGCCGGAGGAGGGCGGCGACACGCTGTTCGCCAACATGTACCGCGCCTTCGAGACCCTATCGCCCGGCCTGCGGCACACCCTGGAAGGCATGAAGGCCGTGCACGGCTCGGCGCACATCTTCGGCGCCAAGGGCGTCAATGCCGCCAACCCCGAAGGAGCCAGCCGCTACGGCAACCAGCATCTGGTGGGCGACGACGTCGTGCACCCGGTGGTGATCCGCCATCCCCTGAGCGGCCGCAAGTCGCTCTACGTCAACCCGGCCTTCACCTTGCGCTTCGAGGGCTGGTCGGCCGAGGACAGCCGGCCGTTGCTGGAATATCTCTATCGTCACGCGTCGCGGCCGGAATTCACCTGCCGCTTCCGCTGGCGCGAGGGCTCGATCGCCTTCTGGGACAACCGCGCGACCTGGCACTACGCCGCCAACGATTACAGCGGCGAGCGCCGGTTGATGCATCGCATCACCGTCGCCGGCTGCGCCCTGCAACCGGCGACGATGTGATCGTCCGTCCCGCGCATTTCCGGCTGGCTGAACCGCTTGCGGTTCAGCCAGCCGGAAATCGCTCTACGGCTTTAGCTTGATGGTCATGGCGGCGACGCCGGTCGCGAGGTTGTAGCCCGCATCCTTGATCACGCCCGAGGCCACCATGCCGATTTCGGCGTTGGGGCCGCCATAGATCCAGTTGCCGCCGGCCTGCTGACCCGCCGCCACCGTGCCCTGCTCGCCGACATAGGTGCCGCTCAGGTCGTTGACGCCGCGCACCGACCCCAGCGAGTAGACGCGCCAGATCGTGTGGACGGCCCTGGTGTAGCCGATGTCGATGCCGACCTTGTCGATCGTGCCCGTATACTGGGCGCTCGCGGTGCCTTCCTTGTTGAGGAACACGCAGTCGAGGCTCTTCTGCGACGCCAGAACGTAGCCGGTGCTGCCGCCGACGTTGCAGCTCAGCGAGCCGATGTAGATGCGGGAATTGGCGTTGGTGACGTTGAGTTGCTGCGGCGACGACTGGCTCATGGTGCAGGCGCCGACGGTCGCGGCGAGGGTTGCCGCGACGGCGGCCTTGACGATCAGTTTCATGGGTATCCGTATCTCCTTACGCCGCCCGAGTATGGCACAACGCACAGCGGCGCAAGCGAGACTTGGGTCTGGCTGGCTCTTCAACGTGAGGGAAATCTCGGCGATGCCGTAGGCGAGGTCATAGCCGGCGTCGCCCGACGACCGGAGCTGGGTCGCCTGCAGGACGATCTGGTTGTTGCTGCCGCCATAGAGCCAGTTTCCGCCGGCCGTTGCGCCGGCCGAGACAGAAGCCTGCTTCGCCGCCGTCGTTGCCGGCGATTACCTTGGGGTCGGCGCTGGTCCTGTCGCTGACCAGCCCGCCGAACCGATAGACCTTCCACATTACGTGACCAGGGGCTTGGTGGTACCGAGATCGAGGCCGAAGCGCCGGATCCTGCCGTCATAGGCGGCCGATGTGCCCTCCTTGTTGAGGACGCAGCTGAGAGTCGAGCCGACGACATAGTCGGGGCTGCCGGTGACGTTGCAGGTCAGCGCGCCGATGTAGACCAGTGAGCTGGCGTTGGCGGTGTTGAGCTATGAAGCACGTTACGTTTTCGTCGAAGTCCTGCGAAGCCAGGCCGCCAGTGCGGGTTCCTTCATAGAGCCCTCGGCGACGCCGATCATGGTGCGTACGACATCGGGCTCGTCCGTTTCATGGCTCCAGCCGTTCATCTCGAGGAAGATCGCTGCGACCGCATGCGACGTGCGCTTGTTTCCATCATGGAAGACGTGGCCCTTGCACAAAGCGAAGGCGTAGGCGGCAGCAAGCTCGAAGATGTCGGGACGCGGCTCTTCATAGTGCCACTTGTTCAGGGGGCGAGCCAAAGCTGCCTGAAACAGAGTCTCGTCGCGCACGCCTCCTTCAAGGCCACCGAACAGGGTCAAGGCGCGCGCATTGATGGCGACGGTCTCCTTGTCGGAGAGCCAAATCGGCTCCTTCACTTCTTCGACAACTCTCGATAGGCGTTCTTGTAACGGTGAAAGACGCGCTCAGCGGCTTCCATCGTCTTCTCAAACTTCGGATCGAAGGGCGTCACTAGGAACCCTTGCGGCGTCTCGATGGCGTAAAGCGTGTCGCCTTCCCGGGCATTCATGCGCGCCAATGCTTCCTTGGGCCACGATGTACTAAGCGAATTGCCTGTGCGGCGAAGCTTCAGTTCGGGCATTGGAACCTCATCTGTATATACGGTAGTATATACATAAGTAGGCACGTTCGATCAATGGCTAACGCAAGGCCTGCCACAAAAGGGCAAGACCCGAGATCACCATCACGATGTCGAGCATGTACTGGAAGGCGGCCACGCTCAGCCGCTCGACGATCAGGCGGGCGAGGTAGGTGCCGGCCATCACCGAGGAGCCGGAGATCAGGCCCTTGACGATGATGTCGGTTGGCAGGGCGCCGAACTGCCGGAACGTCAGGGCCTTGCTGATGTAGAGGGCGAGCGAGCCCGCCGCCTCGGTGGCGATGAAGGCGCCCTTGACCAGGCCGTAGGCGGCGAAGGTCGGCACGCTGAGCGGGCCGGTGGAGACGACGATGCCGGTGAGGAAGCCGATGACGGCGCCGGCGATCACCAGTCCGCCGAAGCCGATCGTGATGTTGCGCGAGGCGAGCCAGCGGCGGCCCGGCACCATGGCCAGGAAGAAGACGCCCAACGCCACCTCGACCGTGTTCTCCGGCAGGATGAGCAGGGTGCGCGCGCCCAGCGCCGCTGCGGGGATGCCGCCCAGCGCATAGGCGCCGACGGCGCGCCAGTCGATTTCGCGCCACCACGAGGTGATCTTCGCGAAGTTCGACATCAGCGCGACGATCGCCATGATCGGCACGGCCTCGCGCGGACCGAAGACGATGACCAGCACGGGCAGCAGGATGACCGTGGCGCCGGTGCCGACGATGCCGCTGACGGTGCCCGCGACGAAGCCGACGGCCAGGACGAGGGCGTAGCTCATCATCTTCCGGACCGCGAGCCTCCGGCTCGCTCATGAGCTTGAGCGAGCCGGAGGCTCGCGGTCCGGAAGAGCATGAGGTGCATCAGTATCCGATATTCGGCCTCAGCCACTTCTCCGCCTGCTCGATGGTGCAGCCGCGCCGCTTCGCATAGTCCTCGACCTGGTCGCGGCCGATGCGGGCGACGCCGAAGTACGCCGCCTCGGGATGGGCGAAGTAGTAGCCCGACACCGCCGCCGTCGGCAGCATGGCGAAGCTCTCGGTGAGCGTCATGCTGGCGTTCTGGCCGGCATTGAGCAGCCGGAACAATTCGGGCTTCTGGCTGTGGTCGGGGCAGGCGGGATAGCCCGGCGCCGGCCGGATGCCGCGGTACTTCTCGCGGATCAGCTCGTCGTTGCCCAGCGCCTCGTCGGGTGCGTAGCCCCACAGCGTCTTGCGCACGCGCTCGTGCAGGCGCTCGGCGAAGGCCTCGGCCAGGCGGTCGGCCAGCGCCTTCAGCAGGATGTCCGAGTAGTCGTCATGGTCGGCCTTGAAGCGCGCCAGGTGCTCCTCGATGCCGTGGCCGGCGGTCACGGCGAAGCCGCCGATCCAGTCGGCCTCGGGCGAGACGAAGTCGGCCAGGCACATGTTGGCGCGGCCCGAGCGCTTCTCGACCTGCTGGCGCAGGAAGTAGAGGCGCGACGTCTCCTTGATGCGGCTCTCGTCCTCGTAGAGCACGACGTCGTCGCCGTCGCGCCGGCATGGCCAGAAGCTCACCACGCCTTTCGCGGTCAGCCACTTCTCGCGCACGATGTGATCCAGCATCTTGCGCGCGTCGGCATAGAGCTTGCGCGCGCTCTCGCCCACCACCTTGTCCTCGAGGATGGCGGGATAGTTGCCGGCGAGCTCCCAGGCGCGGAAGAACGGCGTCCAGTCGATGCGCTCGATCAGCTCGTGCAACGGGTACTCGGCGAAGATGCGCGTGCCGTTGACCGCGGGCTTGGGTGGCGTGTAGGCCGACCAGTCGATGGCATAGGCGTTGGCCCGCGCCAGTTCGAGCGACACGACCTTCTCCTTCTTGCCGTCGCCGCGCTCGACGCGGATCGCCTCGTACTCGGCCGCCACCTTGGCCGCGAACTCGCGGGCCTGGCTGCCCGATTCCGAGGTCAGCGCCGTGCAGACGCCGACCGCACGCGAGGCGTCGAGCACGTGCACCGTCGTGCCCTCGTAGCGCGGCGCGATGCGGAGCGCGGTGTGGACTTTCGAGGTCGTGGCGCCGCCGATCAGCAGCGGCACCTTGAAGCCCTGCCGCGTCATCTCCTCGGCCACCGTCACCATCTCGTCGAGCGAGGGCGTGATCAGCCCCGACAGGCCGATCATGTCGGCACGATTGTCGTTGGCGGACTTCAGGATCTCCTGGAACGGCACCATGACGCCGAGGTCGATGACCTCGAAGTTGTTGCACTGGAGAACCACGCCGACGATGTTCTTGCCGATGTCGTGGACATCGCCCTTGACCGTCGCCATGACGATGCGGCCCTTCGACCGCGACGTCGCAGTCTTCTCGGCCTCGATGTAGGGCAGGAGGTGCGCCACCGCCTTCTTCATGACGCGCGCGCTCTTGACCACCTGCGGCAGGAACATCTTGCCTGAGCCGAAGAGATCGCCGACCACGTTCATCCCGGCCATCAACGGGCCTTCAATCACTTCGATCGGCCGTGCGATCTGGCGGCGCGCCTCCTCGGTGTCCTCGACGACAAACTGGTCCATGCCCTTGACCAGGGCGTGCTCCAGCCGCTTTTCGACCGGCCAGCTGCGCCACTCCGCGTCCTGGGTCTCGGCGACTTCGCCGGTGCCCTTGTACTTGGGAGCCAGCTCGAGCAGCCGCTCGGTCGAATCCGGCCGGCGGTTCAGGATCACGTCCTCGCAGGCGTCGCGGAGCTCCTGCGGGATCTGGTCGTAGACCTCGAGCTGGCCGGCATTGACGATGCCCATGTCCATGCCCGCCTGGATCGCGTGGTACAGGAACACCGAGTGCATGGCCTTGCGCACCGGCTCGTTGCCACGGAAGGCGAAGGAGAGGTTCGAGACGCCGCCCGAGATCTTGGCATGCGGGCAGCGCACCTTGATCTCGCGCGTCGCCTCGATGAAGTCGACGCCGTAGTTGTTGTGCTCCTCGATGCCGGTGGCGACAGCGAAGATATTGGGATCGAAGATGATGTCCTCGGCCGGGAAACCGACCTGGTTCACCAGGATGTCGTAGGCGCGAGCGCAGATCTCGACCTTGCGCTCCTTGGTGTCGGCCTGGCCCTTCTCGTCGAACGCCATGACCACGACGGCGGCGCCGTAGCGGCGCACCTTGCGGGCATGCTCGATGAAGGGCTCGATGCCCTCCTTCATGGAGATCGAGTTCACGATCGGCTTGCCGGCGACGCACTTCAGCCCGGCCTCGATCACGCTCCACTTGGAGCTGTCGATCATGATCGGCACGCGGGCGATGTCGGGTTCCGAAGCTATCAGCTTCAGGAACGTGTCCATCGCCTTCTCGGCGTCCAGAAGGCCCTCGTCCATGTTGACGTCGATGATCTGGGCGCCGCTCTCGACCTGCTGGCGCGCGACCTCGATCGCGGACGTGTAGTCGCCTTCCAGGATCAGCTTCTTGAAACGGGCCGACCCGGTGACATTGGTGCGCTCACCGATATTGATGAAGGTGGCGCGCGGTACGCTGTTGTTGGACTCGTCGGACATCAGAAGAAACTCGCCGCCTCCATGCCGGAAAGACGCAGCGCCGGGGGCAGGGCGTGCCACTGGCGCGGCTTCACGTCCCTGACCGCCTCGGCGATCGCCTTGATATGCGCCGGCGTCGTGCCGCAGCAGCCGCCGACCACGTTCAACCAGCCGTTCTCGGCCCAGCCCTTGACCAGCTTGGCCGTCATCTCAGGCGGCTCGTCGTAGGCGCCGAGCTCGTTGGGCAGGCCGGCGTTGGGATAGACGCAGAGCATGCCCTCGACCTGCGGGTTGAGGGCATTCACGTAAGGATGCAGCTCGGTCGCGCCGAAGCTGCAGTTCAGGCCCATGGTCAGCGGCCTGGCGTGCCGCACCGAGTGCCAGAACGCCTCGACCGTCTGGCCCGAGAGGTTGCGGCCGGCAAGGTCGGTCAGCGTCATCGACACCATCACCGGCAATTCCTCGCCGCGCGCTTCGGCGGCCTCGTCGGCGGCGACCAGGGCGGCCTTGGCGTTCAGCGTATCGAACACCGTCTCGATCAGGATGAAGTCGACGCCGCCGTCCAGCAGGCCGTCGATCTGCTCGCGATAGATGCCCTTGACCTCGTCGAAGGTGACGGCGCGGTAGCCGGGATCGTTGACGTTCGGTGACACCGACAGCGTCTTGTTGGTGGGTCCGAGCGCGCCCACGACGAAGCGCGGCTTGTCGGGATTCCTGGCCGTCGCTGCATCGGCGCAGGCGCGCGTGAGCTTGGCGGCCGCCAGGTTCACCTCGCGCGCCATGTCGGCGATGCCGTAGTCGGAGAGGCTGATGGCGTTGGCGTTGAAGGTGTTGGTCGCCAGGATGTCGGCGCCGGCGTCGATATAGGCGTTGCAGATCTCGCCCACGACATCGGGGCGCGTCAGGTTCAGAAGGTCGTTGTTGCCCTTCTGGTCGTGCGTGAACGACCGCCCGCCGCGGTAGCCCTCCTCGTCGAGGCGATAGGTCTGGATCATCGAGCCATAGGGCCCGTCCTTGACCAGGATTCTTTCGCCGCCGATCTCGCGCAGCAGCTCGGCCTTCTCGGCGCGAGCCTGCCCTGAGCTCTGTCGAAGGGTCATTGTGGACGCACTCCCAGCAAGTGGCAGATCGCGAAAGTGAGATCGGCGCGGTTCAGCGTATAGAAGTGGAACTGGTCGACGCCGTCGTCGCGCAGGCGGCGACAAAGATCGCCCGCCACCGTCGCGGCGATCATGCGGCGGGTCTCGATGTCGTCGTCCAGCCCGTCGAACATGTTGGCGAGCCAGGACGGCACCTTGGAACCGCACAGCCCGGCCATCTTGGTGATGCCCTGGAAATTCGACACCGGCATGATGCCCGGCACGATCGGCACATTGATGCCCGCTGCCGCGGCATGGTCGCGGAATCGCAGGAAATCGTCGGCCTCGAAGAAGAACTGGGTGATGCACCGGTCGGCGCCGGCATCGACCTTGCGCTTGAGATTGTCCAGATCGGCCTTGGTGTCGGCCGAATCGGGATGCTTCTCGGGATAGCAGGCGGCGCTGATCTGGAATGCACCGATCTTCTTCAGTCCGGCGATCAGCTCGGCGGCATTGGCGTAGCCGCCGGGATGAGGGGTGTACTTGCCGCCCATGCCGCCCGGCGGGTCGCCGCGCAGCGCCACGATGTGGCGGATGCCGGCATCCCAATAGGCGCGCGCGATCTCGTCGATCTCGCCCTGGGTCGCGCCGACACAAGTGAGATGGGCGGCGGCATCGACCCCGGTCTCCTTCTTCAGCCGCGCGACGGTCTCGTGCGTGCGCTGGCGCGTCGAGCCGCCGGCGCCGTAGGTCACCGAGAAGAATGTCGGCTTGAGCGGCGTGAGACGAGTCACCGTCTCCCACAGGGTGCGCTCGGCAGCCTCGGTCTTGGGCGGTGAGAACTCGAACGAGACCTTCAGCCGTTGCGGCGCACGCGCCGGGAACTCGGCGCCGGAGACGCTGAACGGGCCGCCAAGGGGACCGGTATCGGGGCTCATCGGGAAACTCCATGGGCGGGATGGGTGACGTGACGTGCCGAGGTGCGCGCCGGCAGTTCGCGCTCACCGCGCCAGATGCCGGTCATCAGGCGGCGGCCGGGAAAGTGGATCGGCTCGAGCGGGTTCAAGCCGGCGCTGCGGAGCCAGCCCTGCACCTGATTGTCGGCGAAGCCGAGATGGACATGGGCATGCTCGCGCTTCAGCTCGACCAGGTCGTGCGGCGAGAAGTCGACCACCAGGACGAGGCCGCCCGGCCGCACGACACGCGCCGCTTCGCCGAGCGCGGCCGCCGGATCGTCGGCGTAATGCAGCACGTGATGGATGGTGACGACATCGAAGGCGTCGGATTCGAAGGGCAGGGCGTACATGTCGCCCTGGCGGATATCGGCATTGTCGATGCCGGCCTTGGCGAGGTTGGCGCGCGCCAGCGCCAGCATCTCGCGCGACTGGTCGACGCCGACCGCCTGCTCGACCTTGGGCGCCAGCACTTCGAGCAGCCGGCCGGTGCCGGTGCCGATATCGAGCAGCCGGCGCGCGCCGATCGGCAGGTGATGGGCGAGCGCGCGCTCGATCTCGCGATCGGCCACATGCAGGGCGCGCAGCTCGTCCCAGCGCTGGGCATTGTCGCGGAAGAAGCGCACCGCCGCGGTCTGACGGCGCTGCTGCAGGGCGTCGAGCCGGGCCCGGTCGGCGGCGATGCGGGCATGCTTGGGATCGAGCCGGCGAACGAACTCGCGCACCAGCGCTGCATCGTCGCCCGAGGTCACGAGCCGGAAGCGGGTGAACTGCGCCTCACGGAAGCGCTCGAGCAGGCCCGCCTCGACCAGCAGCTTCAGATGGCGTGAGACCCGCGGCTGGCTCTGCCCCAGCACATGCACGTAGTCGCTGACCGTCAGATCCTCGCGCGCCGCCAGCGCCAGGATACGCAGCCGCGTATCTTCGGCCGCGGCCCGCAGGAGGGTGAGCAGGTGATCCATGAATTGAAGAATATAAGCATATCTTTATGTATGCAATAGGAGAATCTTGCACCCGAGTTGTTGCCGGGAAGCAACGGACCGAAGCTCGCTTGCCTATTCACTTCCAAACTGCACCGTCCGTGTGCGACACTCGTTTTCGAACTTCGTGTCTTTGGCCCGGCGTGCCGGTGCCTGCGGGGATGGACCCAGGGTTGGCGTTGATGATCGCAAGCGTATTCAAGATGGCCGCCCGCGTCCGTCGTTCGGTCGTCGCGACTGCCGTGGCCACAACCATGCTGGGTGGCTGCGCGGTAAACGACACCGGCGCTTCCGAGGTTTGGGACCCGATCGAGACGCCGAACCGCTTCATCTTCTCGATCAACCGCGCCGTCGACGTCATGGCGATCCGGCCTGTCGCGGTGCTCTATCGTGACTGGGTGCCCGAGAAGGCGCAGAAGAGCGTGCGCAACCTTCTGGACAATCTCGGTGAGCCGGTGACGGCGATAAACGAGGTCTTCCAGGGCGATCCGAGCCGCGCCGGCGTCACCATGGCGCGCTTCCTGGTGAACTCGACGATCGGCCTCGCTGGCCTGTTCGACGTCGCCGCCATGATGGGCCTCGAACGGACCAAGACGGATGCCGGCCAGACGATCGGCATATGGGCGGGCAAGGGCGTCGAGCCGGAGAATGGCGGCTTCTACCTCGTGCTGCCGCTCGCCGGACCGTCCAATGCGCGCGATGCGACGGGCCTGATGGTCGATTACGCGATCGATCCCTTCCAGATCCTGCCGATCGCCTTCAACTGGGACTGGTGGTACTACTCGCTGCCGCGCTACGGCCTGAACGTCATCGACTACCGTTCGCGCACCATGTTCGCGCTGGACGACATCGAGAAGAACAGCGTCGACTACTACGCCGCGCTGCGCTCCGCCTACACCCAGAACCGCGCCGACCTTATTCGCGCGAAGCGTGACAAGACCGACACCAAGGGCGAACTGGAGCGTCGCGACAATCTCGCGCTGGTGCGGTAAGAAACCTGCGGTAACAATTCGTCAAATTCCATCGAAGGAGCGACCGTTGCCGCTGCTCGCCTCTCGTCGCCTCGCTTTTCGTCTTGCCGCTGGCGCTGTCGTCGCGCTCGTCGCGGCACCGGCCCTCGCCAACGACGCCGCCGCCGATCTGGTCTCCTCGACCGCTGCCCAGGCCATCGACATCATCAAGACCACGACCGGCGCCCAGCGTCAGTCGGCGATCCAGCGGGTCCTCCAGACCCGGTTCGACTTGCCCTACATGGCGCAGACGGCGCTCGGGACCCATTGGGCCAAGGCCACGCCCGAGCAGCAGGCCCGCTTCGTGAAGGCGACCGAGACCGCCGAGGCCAAGGCCTACAGCGAGCGCTTCGGCCAATATGCCGGCCAGACGCTCACCATCGGCAAGACCATCTCCCGGCCCAATGGGGTCTGGGTCGTCGACAGCCGGCTCAACCAGAGCAACGGCCAGCCGATCAAGCTCGAATGGGAGGTCCGTCAGCTCCCGGCGGGGCTGCGCATCACCGACGTCAAGATCGAGGGCGTCAGCATGGTCATGACTAGACGTTCGGATTTCAATTCCTACATCCAGCAGAACGGCGGCAAGGTGCAGCCCTTGATCGACGAGCTCGAGGCCCGGGCCACTCGGTGAATTGCACCCGTAATGCGGCCGACGTAGATTAGCCGGTGGGAGGCGTATCGATCGGCCCGCCGTGAGACAGTAACGGCCGACCGGAGGAGAGCGCCATATGGACAGCGCCGTCGCAAAGAACGCAGCGGAACCCCGGTCGGTGGACCCGGTCTGGAACAAGATTCGCGAGGCCGCGCAGACGGCTGCCGCGGCCGAACCGGTACTGGCCGGCACCCTGCACGCCACCATCCTCAGCCAGAGCCGCTTCGAGGGCGCGCTGAGCTATCACCTGGCGCGGCTCGCCGGCACCACCGAGATGCCGGCCGCCCTCATTCGTCAGATCTTCGACGAGGCGCTGAATGCCGATCCGGCCATCGGACTGTCGGCGCGCGCCGATATCATGGCGGTCGTCGAACGCGATCCCGCCTGCACGTCCCATCTCGATCCGCTGCTCTGGTTCAAGGGCTACCACGCGCTGCAGACGTCGCGCGTCGCCCATTGGCTGTGGCTGCAGGGCCGCCAGACGCTCGCGCACTTCCTGCAGAGCCGCGCCAGCGCCCTGTTCGGGCTCGACATCCATCCCGGTGCGCGCATCGGCAAGGGCATCTTCATCGACCACGGCACCGGCGTGGTGATCGGCGAGACCGCCGTCGTCGAGGACGGTGTGTCGATGCTGCACGGGGTGACCTTGGGCGGCACCGGCAAGGAACGCGGTGACCGCCATCCCAAGGTGCGGCGCGGCGTGCTCCTGGGCGCGGGCGCCAAGGTACTGGGCAATATCGAGATCGGCGCCTGCGCCAAGATCGCGGCCGGCAGCGTGGTGCTCGAGCCGGTGCCCGCGGGCTGCACGGCGGCGGGCGTGCCGGCGCGCATCATCGGTTGCGTCGACGTGCCGGAACCCGCGCTGGAGATGGATCAGAGGATTTGACGGCTCACTTGGCGTTCGCGTCGACGGAGTGATGCAGCGCTTGGATCGACTTGATCAGCTTGTGCATCAGCGCCTTCTGCTTGTCGTCGAGCTTGTCGTTGTCGTCGGTCTCGGCCTGCAATGACAGTTCCGCTTCCTCGAGGCGGCGGACGAAGGTCATTGCCTGCTGCGACTTCTCCTGCTCGGTGCCGGACAGGAGCTGGTACATGCCGAGATAGAGCGAGGCGAGGCTGCGATTCTGCAGTTCCGGGGTCAGCGGGTATTTGCTCTTGAACATGTTGTCCATGGCGGTCTTGGCTTCGCCGACCGTCTTGGCGCGGCGCAGGCCGTATTCCATCTGGTCGAGACGGTGCGTGATCTCGAAGCGATGCGTGGAAAGCTGCTGCCGGTTCTGTTGCGCGATCTCGTGATTGTGCTGGATGTTCTGCAGCAGCGCCGCGCCGCCGGTCAGGACGACCGACGACAGCAGCCACATGCCGACCGAGCTGTTGAAGAAGTCGAATACCCGCTTGCCGATGCCGACCTTTGGCTCCGGTGCCGGTGGGGGAGGCGGCGGCGGATTCTCGGTATCCAGCCGTCTGCGCACCTCGTGCCTCAGCTGCTCCTCGGCCTCGATGATCTGGCGTTGATCGTCAGTCAGCATGTCCGCTCCCTTCGGGCGGTCTTCTGCCACAGCCCGATGAAAACTGCATCAGCACTGTGATTTTTGCACAAAATCGGGCTTTTGATGCGGTCTACGGGCCCTTGAGGTCGGCCGGGCGGTGAATCGGCCAGATCTTCGCCATCACCCAGCTCACGAGCAGCCCGACAAGGCAGCCGAAGACGACTTCGGCGACCTTGTGCAGCCCGTGCTCGACGCCGCTTGCCCTGGAATGGCTGGTGACGCCGCTGGCAATGACGATGGCCGCCGTGATCGGCGCCTGGCGCCACATCGTCTGGATATGGACGACGTACGACGACAGCAGGACAGTCACAGCGAGGGCGAAGGGCAGCATCCATTCGGCCGGGCCGCCGACCACGAGGAACAGCAGGCCGACCATGCCGCCCACCAGCACGTTGATGAGGCGGCTCCTGAACATGCGCGCCGCTTCGGTCACCTGTGGATCCGACGCCGCCACCATCGAGGCGATCGCCCAGATCGGGTTGGTGTCGACCATGTACTTCAACGAGTACCAGACGATCACCGTGGCGATGGCCACGTTGAGCGCAAACCTGATGCCGAGGATGTCCTGCGGCATCGTGAACGGCCATCGCAGGCTCTTGCCGGTCTCCATCGCTTTCCTCCCCACCCAATCATGCTCCTCTCCCCCTAGCGGGGGAGAGGAACCTGAAGATGTGGGGAGGATAGGTTCGTCCCTAATTCCTCACCAGCGGCTTGTACTTGATGCGATGCGGCTGGTCGGCGTCGGTGCCCAGTCGGCGGTGCTTGTCGGCCTCGTAGTCCTGGTAGTTGCCTTCGAACCATTCGACGTGGCTGTCGCCCTCGAAGGCCAGCATGTGGGTGGCGATGCGGTCGAGGAACCAGCGATCGTGGCTGATGATGACGGCGCAGCCCGCGAAGTCGACCAGCGCCTCTTCCAGCGCGCGCAGCGTGTCGACGTCGAGGTCGTTGGTCGGCTCGTCGAGCAGCAGCACGTTGGCGCCGCTCTTCAGCATCTTGGCAAGGTTGACGCGGTTGCGCTCGCCGCCGGAGAGCTGGCCGACCTTCTTCTGCTGGTCGGCGCCCTTGAAGTTGAACGAGCCGCAATAGGCGCGGCTGGAGACTTCGCGGTTGCCGAGCTTGATGATGTCGAGGCCGCCCGACAGCTCCTCCCACACCGACTTGTTGGGATCGAGCGTCTCGCGGCTCTGGTCGACATAGCCCAGCTTGACCGTTGGGCCGACCGAGAAGGTGCCCGAATCGGGCTTGTCCTGGCCGGTGATCATCTTGAACAGCGTGGTCTTGCCGGCGCCGTTGGGACCGATGACGCCGACGATGCCGCCCGGCGGCAGGCTGAAAGTAAGGTCGTCGATCAGCAGCCGGTCGCCGAAGCCCTTGGAGATCTTCTCGGCCCTGATGACGTGGTCGCCGAGCCGCGGCCCGGCGGGGATGACGATCTGCGCCGTGTCGAGCGTGGCCTTCTGTTCCTCCTCGACCATCTGGTTGTAGGCCGCGATGCGCGCCTTGCTCTTGGAGCGGCGCGCCTGCGCGCTCTGGCCCATCCATTCCAGCTCGCGCTGCAGGGTGCGGCGGCGGGTATCGGCGGCCTTCTCTTCCTGCGCCAGTCGCTGCTCCTTCTGCTTCAGCCAGGACGAGTAGTTGCCTTCCCACGGGATGCCGGCGCCGCGGTCGAGCTCGAGGATCCAGCCCGCGACATTGTCGAGGAAGTAGCGGTCGTGGGTGACGGCGACGACGGTGCCGGGGAATTCGGCGAGATGGCGCTCCAGCCAGGCGACGGACTCGGCGTCGAGATGGTTGGTCGGCTCGTCGAGCAGCAGCATGTCGGGCTTGCTGAGCAGCAGTCGGCAGAGCGCGACGCGGCGGCGCTCGCCGCCCGACAGCTTCTCGACGTCGGCGTCCGACGGCGGGCAGCGCAGCGCATCCATGGCGATCTCGACCGTGCGCTGCAGGTCCCAGCCGTTGCCGGCGTCGATCTTCTCCTGCAGCTCGGCCTGCTCGGCGATCAGCTTGTCCATGTCGGCATCGGGGTCGGAGAAGGCGTTCGACACCTCCTCGAAACGCGCCAGCATCCTGGCCATGTCGCCGGCGCCGTCCATGACATTGCCCAGGACGTCCTTCTTGGCGTCGAGCTTGGGCTCCTGCTCCAGCATGCCGACCTTGGCGCCCTCGGCCGCCCAGGCCTCGCCGGTGAAGTTGTCGTCCTGGCCGGCCATGACCCGGAGCAGGGTCGATTTGCCGGCGCCGTTCAGGCCCAGCACGCCGATCTTGGCGCCGGGGAAGAACGACAGCCAGATGTCCTTCAGGACCTGCTTGCCGCCCGGGTAGGTCTTGTTCAGACCTTTCATTACGTAGATGTACTGGTACGCGGCCATTGGCGGCTCCGGTCGGGTCGGGTGTGAAATGGGGTTGGCGCGCTTGTAGCGGCCCCGCCGCTCGGGTTCAATGACGGTCGGGAGAAACGCTCAGGGATGCTGACGGAACCAACCGTCCTGGCGCTGTCGCTGGCCTACCTCGGCCTGCTCTTCGCCATCGCCTATTTCGGCGACCGATATGCCCGCGATTGGTCGGCAAGCTCGGTCGCGCCGGCCGTCTACGGCCTGTCACTGGCCATCTTCTGTACCTCGTGGACCTTCTACGGCGCAGTCGGCCGGGCGGCGACCTCGGGAATCGACTTCATCCTCATCTATACCGGGCCCGCCCTGGTGGTGGTCGCGGGCTACCCGATGCTGCGCAAGATGGTGCGGCTCGCCAAGCAGCACAACGTCACCTCGATCGCCGACTTCCTCGCCTCGCGCTACGGCAAGAGCCGCACCGTCGGCGTCACCGCCACGCTGTTCGCCACGGTGGGCGTGCTGCCGTACATCGCCCTGCAATTGCAGGCCGTGTCCTCGACGTTCCGCTCGATCGCGGCGCCGACGCCGGTGGCGGGCAGCCTGCCGGGCGTCGTCCACACCGACACCTCGCTGATCGTCGCCGCCCTGATGGCGGTGTTCACCATCCTGTTCGGCGTGCGCAACGTGCAGGCCTCCGAGCAGCATCGCGGCATGATGCTGGCGATCGCCTTCGAATCCGTGGTCAAGCTGCTGGCGCTGCTCACCGTCGGGCCGTTCGTGCTGTTCGTGCTGTTCAGCGGGCCCGCCGACCTGCTGGCCCAGGTCGAGCGGGCGCCGGCGATTGCCGATCGCGTCTTCCGCGAGGGCTCGCCGCTCACCTGGGTGGTCACCACGCTGCTCTCGGGCATGGCCTTCCTCTGCCTGCCGCGCCAGTTCCATGTCGCGGTGGTCGAGCACGGCCATCCCGCGAGCCTCAAGACGGCGCGCTGGCTGTTTCCCGTCTATCTCGTCCTGATCAACCTGTTCGTCGTGCCGATCGCCGCCGCCGGCCTGCTGCTGCTCGGCTCGCAGACCAGCCCCGATCTCTACGTGCTGCAGCTGCCGCTGGCCAACGGCGAGAGCTGGCTTTCCGCTTTTGTATTCATCGGCGGACTGTCGGCGGCGACCTCCATGGTGATCGTGGCCTGCATGGCGCTGAGCGGCATGATCGGCAACGAGCTGGTCATGCCCTACCTGCTGCGCCGACCTGGTCTTGGGGGGGCCGGCGTCGCGCAGGACATGGGCCCGCTCGTCGTGTTCGTGCGCCGCGCCGCCGTCGTGCTGATCCTGATGGCGGGCTACGCCTACGAGCGCATCATCTCGGGCTACCTGCCGCTCGCCTCGATCGGCATGATCAGCTTCTGCGCCGTCGCCAACTTCGCGCCGGGCTTGGTGCTCGGCCTCTATTGGCGGCAGGCGCATCGCTACGGCGTGGTGGCCGGCCTGGCCGGCGGCTTCGTGGTCTGGCTCTACGCGCTGCTGCTGCCGACGCTGCGTCAGACCGGAGGCGGCGGTCAGGTCGCGCCGCTGCAGCCCTACCTGCCGGCGCCGTTCGCCGAGCTCGATCCGGTGGGGCAGGGCTTCGTCGTCGGCATCCTCGTCAATGCCCTGCTGCTGGTCGGCGTGTCGTTGCTGGTCCGCGCGCGCGGCTCGGACGCCGAACAGGCCGATGCCTTCGTGCTCGGCCCCGATGTCCCGGCAGAGGGGCCCGAGCAGCCGCAGCGCCAGGCGCCGGCCGACGCCGCGCGCATCCACGAGCTGCGCGAGCTTCTCGCGCGCTTCGTCGGCTCGGAGCGCGCCATGCGGGCGCTGGCCGGCGAGCGGCTTTCCATCGAGGTTGCGCTGACCCGCGCCGAGCGCGTGCTGTCGGGCACGCTGGGCGCCGCCTCGGCCCGCATCATCGTCGTCGCCTTCAGCCGGCGGGGACGGCTGCTGCCGCGCAGCGCCCGTGCCCTGATCGACGAGGCATCCGAGGCAATCCGCTACAACTACGAGATCCTGCGCAATACGCTGGACCATGTCGGCATGGGCATCGCGGCCTTCGACCGCGACGGCCGGCTGGAGATCTTCAACGACCGCTTCACCGCGCTGCTGGCGCTCGACGACGCTTCTGTGGCGGTCGGCGCCACGCCGCGCGAGTCCGGCGCGGCGGCGGATGTCGACGCCCTGCTGCGACGGCCCGAGACGCCGCAGACCCACGAGATCACCACGCGCGAGCGCCGCGTCATCGAGTTGCGGCTCGATCCGCTGCCCGGCGGCGGTTTCGTCGCCACCTGCAACGACGTCACGGCGCGCGTGCACACTGCCGAGGCCCTGCGCGAAAGCGATCGCCAGCTTCGTCAATCGACCGAGACGCTGGAGCAGCGCGTGATCGAGCGCACCGCCGAGCTGGAGGCGAGCCGCGCCGAGGCGGAGGCCGCCAATCTCGGCAAGACGCGATTCATTGCCGCCGCCAGCCACGATCTGCTGCAGCCGCTGCACGCCGCCCGTCTGTTCACCGCGGCGATGATCGATCGTGATCCCGGCAACGACCTCGGCGGCAAGATCGACACCAGCCTGGGCGCGGTCGAATCGCTGCTCGACGCTCTGCTCGACATCTCCAAGCTCGATGCCGGCGCCTTCAAGCCCGAGAAGCGACCGTTTGCCCTGCAGCCGCTGTTCGAATCGCTCGCCACCGCCTTTGCGCCGGTGGCGGCGCGTCGCGGCGTCGAGCTGGTGGTGGCGCCGACCCGGGCCTTCGTGTCGACCGATCCCGCCTTCCTGCGCCGCATCCTGCAGAACCTGCTGTCCAATGCCCTGCGCTACGGCAAGGCCGAGGGCAGGCCGCCGCGCGTGCTGTTGGGCTGCCGCAGGGTTGGCGAGGAGCTGCGCATCGAGGTCAAGGACAACGGCCCGGGCATTGCCGTCGACAAGCAGGCGGTGATCTTCGATGAGTTCGTGCGCCTGCAGGCCGAGGACGACGCGCCGCGCGAAGAGCGCGGCTTGGGCCTGGGCCTTGCCATCGTCGAACGCATCGCCCGCATGCTCGACCTCAACGTCGGGCTCGCATCGGCGCCGGAGCGGGGCTCGACGTTCTCCGTGACCGTGCCGCGCGTGGCGTCGGTCGTCGCAGCCCCGGTCGCGCCGCCCGCGCCGCAACCCACGCCGTCGGTCGAGGCCGAGAGCTTCGTGCTCTGCATCGACAACGAGGCGCAGGTGCGCGAGGCGATGGCGACGTTGCTGTCCGGTTGGGGCTGTCGTGTCGCCACCGCGGCGTCCCAGGCCGAGGCGCTGGCTGCGGTGGAGCGCGCCGGCCGGCTGCCGGACCTCGTGCTGGCCGACCTGCATCTCGACATCGGGCCTGATGGGCTCGACGTCGTCGATGCCCTGCGCGAGGCCTGGTCGCACGCCGTCCCGGCGGCGCTGGTCACGGCCGACCGCGATCCCACCTTGCGCCTGCGCGCCCGTGCCAGGCGCGTCGAGCTGCTGCACAAACCGGTGAAGCCCGCCGCGTTGCGCGCCCTGCTGCGCATGCGCGCGCCCGTCGCCGGACGGGTTACGGCGTGATCTTTGCCGGAAGAGCATGAGAAGACGCGCTTCTGGACTTAAGGCCTGACCGGCTCAGCCGGCGGGATGGTGAGGCCGCGCGCCTCGATCACCGCCTGCGTCCGCGAGCGCACGCCGAGCTTGCGCAGGATCACCGTGACGTGGGCCTTCACCGTGGCCTCGCCGACGCCGAGCTTGTAGGCGATCTGCTTGTTCTGATCGCCCTGCACCATCAGCGCCAGCACGCGCCATTGCTGCGGCGTGAGCTGGGCCGCGCGCTGGGCGAAGGAATCGACCGGTGAATCCTCGGCCGGTGCGAAGATCTCGCCGTCGAGCACGGCTCGGACCGTTTTGGCGATCTCCTCGAGCGAGGCCGACTTGTCGATATAGGCCGAGGCGCCGAACTCGTAGGCGCGCCGGATCACGGCCGCCTCGCGCGCCGCCGAGACGACAATGATCGGCACCGTCGGACGGTCGGAGCGAAGCAGGGCGAGCCCGGTCAGGCCGTCCATGCCCGGCATGTCGAGATCGAGCAGCAGGGCATCCGTCTCGGGCTCGCGCTCCAGGGCCGTCTGGACCTGCGCCAGGCTGCCGGCCATGGCGACCGCAGCGCCGGTGAACGCCTGGCACAGCGCCGATGCGAGCGCATCGCGCACCATCGGATGGTCGTCGGCGATCAGGAAGGTGAGTTTTTCTCCGGACATTCGCTCTTGCTTTGGTTGCCTGCCGACAGTGACGACCGGCGGCTTGTCGGGTCAAGACCCGCCGATGCTGCGTCGCGGCACGAGTTTGTCGCGACGCACAATCCTGTCCACCTTGGACGTTGGTCGAATTGCATGCCTTGCGTCCGACACCTTACACCAACTGCAAGATGGGACGCTTGCAGGTGCCCGTCGCTATTGGGGAGCAAACAAAATGGCCATGGCAGCAACGGCCGGCAGCGGCTCAGTCGTAACGCGGGAGGAGGAACGTCGCGTCATCTTCGCGTCGTCCCTCGGCACCGTCTTCGAATGGTACGACTTCTATCTCTACGCCACTCTGGCGCCGTTCTTCGCGGCGTTGTTCTTTCCGCCGGGCAACGAGACGGCGGCGTTGTTGTCGGCCTTTGCCGCCTACGCGGCGGGCTTCCTGGTGCGCCCGTTCGGCGCCTTGGTGTTCGGCCGCCTGGGTGACCTGGTCGGCCGCAAGTACACCTTCCTCGTCACCATCCTGTTCATGGGCGCCTCGACCTTCGCGGTCGGCCTGCTGCCGACCTTCTCGGCGGTCGGCTGGCTGGCGCCGGTGCTGATGGTGACCTTGCGCCTGATCCAGGGCCTGGCGCTGGGCGGCGAGTATGGCGGTGCCGCGACCTACGTCGCCGAGCACGCGCCGAACGGCCGCCGCGGCTACGCCACAAGCTGGATCCAGACCACGGCGACGCTCGGCTTCTTCATGTCGCTCGCCGTGATCGGCGCCTGCCGCTACTACATGGACCCCAAGGTCTTCGCCGAATGGGGTTGGCGCATCCCGTTCCTGGTGTCGCTGATCCTGCTGATCTTCTCGGTCTATATCCGGCTGAAGCTGAACGAATCTCCGCTGTTCCAGCAGATGAAGGCCGAGGGCAAGGGCTCCAAGTCGCCCCTGACGGACAGCTTCTTCCGCTATCCCAACAACCGCTTCGTGCTGCTGGCGCTGTTGGGCGCGACGGCGGGCCAGGGCGTGGTCTGGTACACCGGCCAGTTCTACGCGCTGTTCTTCCTGCTGATCACGCTCAAGCTCGACTACGTGGCGGCCTACTCGCTGGTCGGCGTCTCGCTTCTGATCGGCACGCCGTTGTTCGTCTTCTTCGGGTGGCTGAGCGATCGCATCGGACGGCTGAAGATCATCATGGCCGGCTGCCTGATTGCCGCCGTAACCTACTTCCCGCTGTTCGGGGCGCTCACGAACGCCGTGAACCCCGACCTCGCGGCCTTCCAGAACAAGACGAAGATCTCGGTCACGGCCGATCCGGCGCAGTGCAACTTCCACATCTTCGTCGGTCCGTGGTCGAAGTTCACGGAATGCGACCGGGCCAAGGATGCGCTGACCAAGGCCGGCCTCTCCTTCACCTCGGTGAGCGGTGCGGCAGGCTCGCCGGTCGTGATCGCCGTCAACGACAAGAAGCTCGAAGGCTTCGACGCCAAGGACGGCTTGCCCAAGCTGAATGCGGCGCTCAAGGAGGCAGGCTTCGTCGCCGGCGCCGACCTCAAGAAGGTCAACTGGTTCATGGCCGAGCTGATCCTGGTGATCTTCCTCGTCTACGTGACCATGGTGTACGGACCGATCGCGGCATTCCTGGTCGAGCTGTTCCCGACCAACATCCGCTACACATCGATGTCGTTGCCCTATCACATCGGCAACGGCTGGTTCGGCGGCATGCTGCCCCTGCTGGCGACCGCGCTGGTCGCCTGGTCAGGCGACATCTACTACGGCCTGTGGTACCCGATCGTCATCGCCGTGATGTCGTTGATCATCGGGACACTCTTCCTGCGCGAGACCAAGGACGTAGACATCACGAAATAGGTCGACGCACGATCCAAGAACGAACCGGCGGCCGCGAGGCCGCCGGTTTCTTTTTTGTCCCATTGTCATCCCGAGCGCAGCGAGGGACCTTCAGGCAGCAGGAAAGGTCCCTCGGCCTGCGGCCTCGGGATGACAGTTTTTCAGGGATCCGACCATGAACCTCGACGCCATCGCCATCGGCCACAATCCGCCCGAGGACGTGAACACAGTCATCGAAGTGCAGATCGGTGGCGAGCCCGTGAAATACGAGATGGACAAGGCCGCGGGCACGCTGGTGGTCGACCGCTTCCTCTACACGCCCATGCGCTATCCCGGGAATTACGGCTTCGTGCCGCATACGCTGTCCGACGACGGTGACCCGATCGACGTGCTGGTCGCCAACACGCGCCCCATCATCCCCGGCGCGGTGATGAACGTGCGGCCGATCGGCGTGCTGCGCATGGAGGATGACGGCGGCGGCGACGAGAAGATCATCGCCGTGCCCTCCTCACGCATCACCCAGCGCTACGTCAACGTGAAGACGCATACCGACCTGCCGGACATCACGCGCCACCAGATCGAGCACTTCTTCGTCCACTACAAGGACCTCGAGCCCGGCAAATGGGTGAAGCTTCTGGGCTGGGGCGACGTCGCCGAGGCCCGTCGCCTCATCGCCGAGGCGATCGAGCGCGCGAAGCGCAAATGAGGCTCTTGCCGGACCGCAGGCCTCCAGGCCCGCTCATGATCTTCCGGACCGCGAGCTTCCAGCTCGCTCATGAATCATGAGCGAGCTGGAAGCTCGCGGTCCGGAAGAGCATGATTCATGAGGCCCGCGGCCCGGCAAGAGCCCATCCGCAAAACACATCGCGGGTCTCGTCGTCCATCGGAAGAAGCTCTCGACGCGCAGCTCCTGCAGGGTGACGTCGCGCGGCGTGCCGAGCGTGGCGATGGTCGTGAACAGCCTGAGCGCCGTCTGCCCCTTCTGGAACAACATCGGCAGCACGGGACCGTCGCCGGCCGACGGCGCCGCCTGCGCCATCGCGGTCCGCACGCCGGGATATCGTGTAAGCCGCTGAGCCAGGGCTGCCGTCTGCTTCGTGCCGTCGACCGCCGCATCGGCCTCGACGCTGCGCACGAAGTAGCGAACGACCTCCGTCCAGTTCGTCAGGTGCGGCTTCAGCACGTCGGGGCCGACGAGGGCGTCGGCGAGGTTGATCGCGGCGCCGGGCTTCAGCGGACCGACCAGGAATTCGACCATCGCCACGGCGCCCTTGTTGGCCTGCAGGAGGTTCCAGCGGCGATCGACGACGACGGCGGGAAAGGGCTCCTGCTGGCTCAACATGTAGGCCAGCGCGCCGCGGATCGGCGCCAGCGCCTCGGCCCCGAGATCGGCCTCGCTCCAGGCCGGCGCGAAGCCGGCGGCCAGCAACAACTCGTTGGCTTGGCGCAGCGGCATGTCGAGGGCCGACGACAAGCGAAGGACCATGTCGCGGCTTGGCCTCGTGCGGCCGAGCTCGAGGAAGCTGAGATGCCGTTGCGAGCATGCGGCCGCCGTCGCAAGTCGGAACTGCGAAAGGCCGCGTCGTTTGCGCCACCAGGCTAGTCGGGCGGGGAAGGCGGACGAGGTTGGCATGACTACCTGGGATGTAGTTGATCGGCGAAGGTCGGGCCGGGATAGTGCCGCACGAAGGATGTCTTGATGAAGATCGCTTTTGCCGGATTTTTTGCCATCCGACTCGCCGAGATGGTGCGCAGCTACCTGTCGATTCCCTGCAAGACCGTCGAGGGGGACGAGACGGCGATCCTGCCGGACTTGGCTGATGCCGACGTGCTGGTGTCGATGGGTTTTACGCCGCCGATGGCCGAGGCGGCGCCTCGCTTGCGCCTGGTGCAGGTGCCGGGTGCGGGCCTCGATCGCATCGACCGCAGCGTCATGCGGCCGGGCCTGCGGCTCGCCAACGCCTACGGCCACGAGGCCGGCATCGCCGAGTATATCATGGGCGCGATGCTGTCGCTGACGCGTTCGTTCGGCAGCCTCGATGCCAGCCTGCGCAAGGGCCGCTGGGACAGCCAGTGGGCGGTCGGCACGCCGATGCCGCCGCCGTCGCCCGAGCTTGCCGGCAAGACCTTGGGCATCCTGGGCTTCGGCCATATCGGCGAGGCGCTTGCCCGCCGTGCCGCCGCCTTCGACATGCAGGTCTGCGCCGTGCGGCGACAGGCCCAGAAGGACGTGCCGGCAGGCGTATCGTTCATCGGCGGTCCCGATCGCCTCGACGAGGTGCTGCGTTCCGCCGACTATCTCGCCATCACGCTCTCGCTCTCGCCCGAGACGCGCAATCTGCTGGACGATCGCCGTTTGGCTTTGATGAAGCCCAGTGCCTACCTGATCAATGTCGCGCGGGCCGAGATCGTCGACGAGGGCGCGCTCTACCGTTCGCTGAGCGGCGGCAGGCTCGCCGGCGCGGCCCTCGATGTCTGGTACCGCTATCCCACGGCGCCGGGACCGACCTTGCCCGCCAACCAACCCTTCCATGAGCTCGCCAACGTCATTCTCACGCCGCACGTCTCCGGCTGGACCGAGGGCATGCTCGAGGCGCGGGCGAAGCTGATAGCGGGCAACATCGAGCGCACGGCGCGCGGCGAGCGGCCGCTGAACGAGATCGACCCACGGTGAATCGTTGGCAGCAGCGCCTGCCGTTCTACTACGGCTGGCTGATCATCGGCATCGCCTTCGTGACGATGGCGATTGCCGTCACGGCGCGCACGTCGTTCTCGCTGCTGTTGCCGCCCTTGATCCAGGAGTTCGGCTGGCATCGCGGCCTGGTCGCCGGCGCCTTCTCCTTCGGCTTCCTCGTGTCGGCGGTGCTGGGCCCGATCGTCGGCCGCGTCATGGATCGCAAGGGCCCGCGCATCGTGATCGAAACCGGTGTGGTCATGGTGGCAACAGGTCTGCTGCTGGCGACGGTCATCGCCAACCCCTGGCAGTTCTACGCCACGCTCGGCGTGATGGTCGGCGCGGGCGCCAACCTGATGACCTTCACCGCCCATTCGCAGTTCCTGCCGCACTGGTTCGTGCGCCGCCGCGCGCTCGCCATCAGCGTCGCCTTCTCCGGTGTCGGCGTCGGCGCCATCGTGCTGCTGCCCTGGCTGCAGTCGATCATCGAGCGCGAGGGCTGGCGGCAGGCGTGCTGGGTCATGGGCCTGCTCATCCTGCTCGTCCTGGGACCGCTCAATCTCTTCGTCCGCCGCCGGCCGCAGGACATCGGTTTGCTGCCCGACGGCGAATCGCACGCCGCCGCGGCGACGCCGCGCGGCCAGTCGAACGTCGTCGACCGCGACTGGGTGGCGGTCGAATGGACGCTGGCGCGTGCACTCAGGACCGCGCGCTTCTGGTGGATCGCGCTCGGCTTCGTTTGCGCGCTGTTCGCCTGGTATGCCGTGCAGGTGCACCAGACCAAGTATCTTATCGAGGTCGGCTTCTCGCCGATCGTGGCGGCCTGGGCGCTGGGCATCGTGAGCGTCGTCGGCATTCCCGGCCAGATCGGGCTCGGCGCCCTGTCGGACCGCATCGGCCGCGAATGGATATGGACGGCGGGCTGCGCGGGCTTCGCCGTCTGCTACGTCGCCCTGATCGCGCTCGAGCGCTCGCCGTCGCCTGTGCTGCTGTGGCTGATGGTGATCTCGCAGGGCTCGCTCGGCTATGCGCTCACCTCGGTGATGGGCCCGATCGTGGCGGAGATCTTCGAAGGGCCGCATTACGGCTCGATCTTCGGGATGCTCACGGTCGCGCTGATCGGCGGCGGCGCGGCCGGCCCCTGGCTCACGGGCGTCATCCACGATGTGACCGGCAGCTACCAGCTCGCCTTTGTCCTCGCCATCGCATGCTGCGCGGTGTCGGCGATGGCGATCTGGATCGCTGCCCCGCGCAAGGTGCGCCTGGTGCCGGGCCGCGTTTAGCCGCGGCCCCGGCGGGCTCCATTAGTTCGGCACAGGGATTTTGGCGCTCTATGGTCCGCCAAAATTACTAGAACCAAAGTTGACTCTATAAATAATCCGAGTTATATTAGTCTCGCGCTCGCCTCCCGGCGGCTCTGCTCTATGCATCGTTCATCCGATACTATTGCGCCCGGCGGCAGTCCTGCCGGGGCCAGGTTTCCGTCATTCCGAGCGATGCCGCCCTCAGGGCGGTTCGGTCGGGGTGAGTGAAAACGGCCAGCGAAACTAGCGAAATCGAAAAAAGCCGAAGATTCAATGGTTTAGTCGGTGTTTGCGGGACTAGCGAAATCCAGCGAAATTCATGCCGGCCAGTGGTTCAAGCCAAGGCACTCACAATGTCGCTCGTGTCGCGTTTCAAGCGACAGCGTACGACTGCCGCCAGGGGCCGAAAAACGCAGGACATCGATGGCGGACATTTCCGACGGAGTCGCGCGAACGCGATCCTGTTTGCCGTTCAGCCCGTCAAAACCCGTGGGACGAGCGCGATCCGATGCGGCGTCACCCGGGCGGATGCGCCGGCTTGGCGCGCTGGCCTGCCGGCGTGACAGCGCCGAACAGGATGGCGTCGATGATCTGCCGATAGCGCAGATGCAAATCGTCGATGGGAATCGGCGGCACGGCCTGGTTCGTGCCGCGCGCGCCGTCACACAGCGTCTGGGCCAGCGCCTCGAACGTGACGCCGGGCTTCAGGCTGATCTGGCGGCGCGCTTCGAGCTCCTTCAGCAGGTCGACCACCTTGGCCTGGAAGTCGATGGCGACCCTGATGATGATGTCGCGGCTGCGGCGGAACGCCTGGTCGTTGATCTCCAGCGCGTGCGGTGAGCGGGCGAGCCGGCGGCGGGCGTCGCCGTAGCGGACATTCATGGTCTCGACGAGGACATCGACCGCGCCGGCACCCGCTTCCATGGCCGCACGGCCGGCGGCGATGCCGTTGGCGATCGATGCGTGGTTGTAGAATTCCAGCCAGTAGCGGAACGCCTCCTCCTTGTTGGAGAAGTGGTGGTAGAGCGCGCGGCGGCTGAAGCCACAGAGCTGGGCGAGCCCGCTCATGGTCATCTGCTCGTAGCCATGGTCCAGGAACGCCTGCCGCAGTCTCGCTGCAAGATGTTCGGGCCGAGCGTCGGTCGAATCCATCCTTCTCATATTGCACAATAGTGAGAAATGTGAGAAGTCCTCTCCTATGGGGATGAGGGTCTTCGGGCCCCTGTGACAGAGGCTCTAACTCCGGTTCGAAGCGATGGGAACGTCGAAATCGAGCGAGGCCGTCCACATCGCGCTGACGGCCGACGACATTGCCGGTCATCCCGGCCTGCACTCGACCATCCGCCTGCAGTGCCGAGTCATGCAGCAGACCTATGATGGCAATCCCAGGCTCTCGTCGGTGTTCGGCTCCCAGCATCGCTGGTTGATGGGTCAGGTGGCGTTTGCCCTGTACTTCCGCAGCTGCTCATCGGGCAAGGGGGGCAGCATCAGCGCCGCCCAGGTCCTCGATGCCGTCTCTCGGCATGGCGTTGCCAGCCGCAACACGGCGGATGCCTTCCTGAAGGAAATGCTGAAGTACGGCTTTGCCCGCTACGTGCCGGGTGCTGCGGACAGACGCACGCGGCCGATCGAGCCGGCGGCGGTCAGCCTCGAAGCGATGCATGGCTGGATCGCCATGCACCTCGCGACGCTCGACCGGCTCGACCACGGGCGGCGGCTGGATACGTATCTCGGCACGCCCGGCGCGATGGCCGCGCTGCATCCCGGCATCGCCGAAGGGCTGCTTTCGTCGGCCCGCGTGCGCAAGCCGGAGCGGACCTTCTCGCTGTTCACCTGGCTGAACAACGGCGGCGTGATCATGGACTGGCTGATCGCCGGCATCGAGGAGACCAACGCCGAGGCCGAGCGCGTTCCGACTTCCATCGGATCGATTGCCGTCATGGCGCAGCGGCTGAACCTGTCGCGCACCCACCTGTCGCGCAAGCTCCGGGACGCCGAAGCGCTCGGCAGCATCGGTTGGCAGGGCAAGCGCGGCGAATCGGTGATGTGGGTGTCGTCGGGCTTCCGCCGCGAATACGCAATGGCCCAGGCGGTGAAGCTGGCCATCATCGACAGCGCCTTCGCGGCCTGCTTTCAACCGACGCCGGTCGACGTGTTGCCGGCGTCGCCGATGCCGCGACCACCGCGCGGCGAGGCCCTCTACGACGCGGCCTGAGGCTCGCTCATATTTCTTTGCCGGGAGCGTGCCGCTCCAGCTCGCCGGAACGACTGAGCCTGCTGCTGACGCAGGTTGCATAGCGCGTGCCGTTGCACACCTCGTGTGGCATGCGCGATGGTGCGTAAGAGGTACCTCGTACCCACACAGCCCCTTCCACTTGTTGCGCCACCCCATCGGGTGGAACCTCGGCTAGGTTTTGCGCGGCGTAAAGGGGGCCTGATGGGCACCAAGAAGCAGCCACCGTTCGAGCTGGACGACGACATCGAGTCAACGCAGGGGCTGGCGGCGCGCCGGCTACTGGTAGAAGCCGAGGCGAAATCGCGCAAAGCCAAGCAGGACGAGCGCGAACAGCATTCTCAGGGCGCGCTGGCCGAGCCGGGACTCCGCTTGGACGAGGACCAAGCCGCCCTTGCCGATCCGACAGCCACGAATGCGAGCGACCTCGGGCAGTCCGGGCCCATGACGACCGACGCATCCATGCCGGTCGATGTCAACGCGTCGAACCCGGCGACTGCGGGCAGCAGCCTTGGCGCCACGGCCGTCGGGCTGATGCCGCAGGACGGGGCGTCGCCGGTGCCGATGCAGGCCGACGATGTGTCGAGTTCCATGTCCGAAGGGGCAGTCAGTGCGGTGTTCGGCACGGTCTCGCTGTCCTCTGCCGTGACGGGCGCGGCTATGCCTGCAACGGGATCGATGGCCGTCACGACCGACCAGGCGGACTACGCACCGGGCAGCACGGCGACCTTCACCGTGGCCGGCATCGACCCCGGAAGCTCGGTCGCGTTTCAGATTGCCGACTTGCCCAGCAACCCCGGCATCAACGGCGTTGCCGATGTCTATGCGCCGTTCAGCGTGACGGATGGCGGCAACGGCGACGCCGACGGCCTCGCCAACGGCGCCGTCGTCGCTCAATGGCAGGTCCCCGCCGATGGCAGCGCCACCGGCGCCGTGCTGCAGCTCACCGCCGCTTCCGACGGCCAGACCGCGACCACGACGTTCAGCGACGCGCCCAATAAGATCGTAACGGAAAATCAAAAGGCGGGCACGCCCGAGAGCGTGTGGGCGATCCACGGCTCGATGGACAACGAGGGAGACTCGCAGATCGAGGGCTTTGCCACGCAGATGAGCACCAATGCAGGGCAAACCGTCTCCTTCAAGATCGACACCGCCTCGAGCGGCTATACCCTCGATATTTATCGGCTTGGCTATTACGGCGGCGGTGGCGCGCATCTCGTCACGTCTATGCACCACAGTGGAGCGGCCAATCAGCCGACTCCGATCTTCAGAAACTCGACCAACACCGTCGATGCCGGGAACTGGTCGGTTACGGATTCCTGGGCGATCCCCAGCACCGCCGTGTCGGGGGTCTACTTCGCCAAGCTGACGACGGACTCTGGCAATTTCCAGAACATGATTCCGTTCATCGTGCGCAACGATGGCACGACGTCGGACATGCTGTTCCAGACCAGCGACGAGACTTGGGAAGCATACAATCCCTGGGGTGGATATAATCTGTATCAAGGCCCAAGCGGATCGAACGGCGATCGTGCCTACGCGGTCAGCTACAATCGTCCGATCGCGATGAATTCAACGGCCAACCTGGCCGGACCACAGGATTTCCTGTTTGGCGAGGAATTCGCAGCGATCTACTGGCTGGAGCAGAACGGCTACGATGTCAGTTACATCTCGGGCATCGATGCTGCAACCAATCCGGCGCTGCTCCTCAATACCAAGTCCTACGTCGATGTCGGTCACGACGAATATTGGTCGCAACCGCAATTTGCCAATGTAAAAGCCGCCGCCGATGCGGGTGTCGATCTCGCATTCCTGAGCGGCAATCAAATCTACTGGGATGTTGAGCTCGCACCGAGTTTGGACGCGAGCGCCACCCCCAACCGCACCATTGTCGAATACAAGGACATCTGGAGCGGGGCGCAGCTTGATCCGAATGGGACGAGCAATGGTGGAGCGGGCTTGTTTCGCGACCCTGTCTACGGACCCGGGACGCCCGAAAACTCGCTCTCCGGCACGATCTTCACGGTCGACGACTTCGGCTCGCTCGACAACATCTCCATCCCTGCCAGCATGTCGCAACTCCGATTCTGGGCAAACACCAGCATCGCCAGGGGCAACGGCGGAACGTTGACGAACCTGCTTGGCTACGAGTGGGACAGCGACCTTGACAATGGCTTCCGGCCAGCCGGGCTGATCGACCTGTCGTCGACGACAAGGAACGTCAACACGCTGCTGCTGGACAACGGGGCGACCACGGGGTCCGGCACGGCAACGCACAGCCTTACTCTTTACCGCGACCCGACGAGCGGAGCCCTGGTCTTCGGCGCAGGCACGGTCATGTGGTCGTGGGGGTTGTCCAACCAGTACGTGCCATACAAGGGCCTCACGGCTCCGGTCAGCGCGGCCGTGCAGCAGTCCATGGTCAACCTGTTCGCCGACATGGGGGTGACGCCGCAGACGCTGCAGGCCAGCCTGATACTCGCCCAGGCCTCCACCGACCATACCGCGCCAACCGCCGCGATCACTTCCCCGACCAGCGGCTCGAGCATAGGCCAGGGTCAGACGGTGACCATCACCGGCACTGCGACCGACGTCGGCGGTCGAGTGGCCGGCATCGAGGTTTCGACAGATAGTGGCGCAACATGGCATCCGGCCACTGGAACGACCAACTGGAGCTATACCTGGACGGCTTCTGGTCCGGGTACGCATGTTATCGAGGCGCGCGCCACTGACGACAGCGTCAATCTGTCGAGCCCAGCCACGCTGAGCGTCACTGTCACGGGCACATCACTGCCTAGCCTCTTCACTGCGTCCCAGACGCCGGCGCAGACCAATCTGAATGACGGCTTGCCGATCGAAGTCGGCGTGAAGTTCCAGTCGTCGGTTGCCGGCCTGATCACCGCCCTCAAGTTCTATCGCAGCCCCGGCGATACGGGCGCCGACCTGCTCGACCTATGGACCGTAGGCGGAACCAACCTCGCCAGCGTCCCATTCACGAACACCTCCGCAAGCGGCTGGCAGACGGTCAATCTGTCGACGCCAGTATCGATTGCGGCCAACACGACCTACGTCGCGTCCTACCACACGGACGGCGCCTACGTAGCGACTGAGAATTTCTTCACCACCGCCTACACGAGCGGAGTGCTGACTGCTCCCTCTACCACCACGGCCGGTGGCAATGGCGTCTATGCCTATGGCGGAAGCAGCACCCTCGGCATCGTCCCGACCAACACCTTCGGTGCTGCCAATTACTGGGCCGATGTGGTGTTCACGAGTTCGGCATCGAACACCGCGCCGACGGCGGTGGCCGATATGGCCAATGCCACCGAGAAGGGTGGCGTTGGCAACAGCACGGGCGGCTCGCCGGCGACCGGCAATGTGCTGGCCAACGACACCGATCCCGACGCGGGCGACACCAAGACCGTCACCGCGGTCAGCGTCGGTGCGGTGAGCGGTACGCTGGGCACGCCGCTCGTCGGCGCCCATGGCAGCCTCGTGCTCAATGCCTCGGGGGACTTCACCTACACGGTCAACGAGACGGATCCCGCCGTACAGACGTTGCGGCAGTCGACCGATACGGTGACCGACGCCTTCAGCTACACGATGCGCGATACGGCCGGCGGACACCGTGCCGACAGCAGTCGCTGACACGGCCGATGCCACCGAGAAGGGTGGCATCGCCAACGGCTCCGGCGGCTCGCCGGCGACCGGCAATGTGCTGACCAACGACACCGATCCCGACGCGGGCGACACCAAGACCGTCACTGCGGTCAGCTTCGGTGCGGTGAGCGGCACGCTGGGCACGGCGCTCGCCGGGGCTCATGGCAGCCTCGTGCTCAATGCCGCGGGGGACTTCACCTACACGGTCAACGAGACGGATGCTGCGGTGCAGGCGTTGCGGCAATCGACCGACACGCTGACCGACGCCTTCAGCTACACCATGCGTGACACGGCCGGCGCCACATCGTCGACGACGCTGACCGTCACCATTCACGGTGCCGACGATGCGCCGACACTTGCGGCGCAGACCGCCGGCCAGAATGCGACCGTCGGCTCGGCCTTTTCCCTGGTGCTGCCTGCCGGGACCTTCACCGACGTCGATACCGGCGACAGCCTCACCTACACGGCGACCGCCGCCGACGGCTCGCCGCTTCCCGCCTGGCTGAGCTTCAATGCCGCGACACGCACGTTCAGCGGCACGCCAGCGAGTGGAAATGCCGGCACGCTCGGGGTCAAGGTCACGGCCACCGATCTCGGCGGCCTCGCGGCAAGCGAGACTTTCAATATCGTCGTGACGACACCGCCCGTGACAGTCAGTCTGTTTACCGCGTCCAATACACCGGCCCAGACCGGTCTGAATGACGGCTCGGCGCTCGAAGTCGGCGTGAAGTTCCAGTCCTCGGCTGCCGGCCTGATCACCGCCCTCAAGTTCTATCGCAGCCCCAACGATACGGGCGCCGACCTGCTCGACCTATGGACCGTCGGTGGGACCAACCTCGCCAGCGTGGCATTCACGAACACTGCCGCAAGCGGCTGGCAAACGGTCAATTTGTCGTCGCCAGTGTCCATTACCGCCAACACGACCTACATCGCGTCGTACCACACGAACGGCTTCTATGTAGCGACTGACGACTTCTTCAACACTGCGGTCACGAGCGGAGTGCTGACTGCACCTTCCACGACCACGGTGACCGGGGGCAACGGCGTTTATTCCTACGGTGGAAGCAGCACCACCGGCATCTTCCCGACCAGCACCTTCAGTGCTGCCAACTACTGGGCCGATGTAGTCTTCGCGAATTCAGCGTCGAACACCCCGCCGACGGCAGTCGCTGATACAGCCGACGCCACCGAGAAGGACGGCTTTGCCAACGGCTCCGGCGGCTCGCCGGCGACCGGCAATGTGCTGGCCAACGACACCGATCCCGACGCGGGTGACACCAAGACCGTCACCGCGGTCAGCGTCGGTGCGGTGAGCGGTACGCTGGGCACGCCGCTCGCCGGCGCCCATGGCAGCCTCGTGCTCAATGCCTCGGGGGACTTCACCTACACGGTCAACGAGACGGATCCCGCCGTACAGACGTTGCGGCAGTCGACCGATACGGTGACCGACGCCTTCAGCTACACGATGCGCGATACGGCCTCGCCTACACGGCGACCGCCGCCGACGGCTCGCCGCTTCCTGCCTGGCTGAGCTTCAATGCCGCGACCCGCACATTCAGCGGCACGCCGGCGGCCGGAGATGTCGGGACGCTCGGGGTCAAGGTCACGGCCACCGATCTCGGCGGCCTCGCGGCAAGCGAGACTTTCAGTATCGTCGTGGGGACAGCGCCGAACACCGCGCCGACGGCGGTGGCCGATACGGCCGATGCCACCGAGAAGGGTGGCGTTGGCAACGGCACGGGCGGCTCGCCGGCGACCGGCAATGTGCTGACCAACGACACCGATCCCGACGCGGGCGACACCAAGACCGTCACCGCGGTCAGCTTCGGTGCGGTGAGCGGCACGCTGGGCGCAGCGCTCGCCGGCGCCCATGGCAGCCTCGTGCTCAATGCCTCGGGAGCCTTCACCTACACGATCAACGAGACGGATGCTGCGGTGCAGGCGTTGCGGCAATCGACCGATACGCTGACCGACGCCTTCAGCTACACGATGCGCGATACGGCCGGCGCCACGTCCTCGACGACGCTCACCGTCACCATTCACGGCGCCGACGACGCGCCGACGCTTGCGGCGCAGACCGCCGGCCAGAATGCGGTCGTCGGCTCGACGTTCTCCCTGGTGCTGCCCACCGGGACCTTCACGGACGTGGACACCGGCGATAGCCTCGCCTACACGGCGACCGCCGCCGATGGCTCGTCACTCCCTGCTTGGCTGAGCTTCAATGCCGCGACAGGTACGTTCAGCGGCACGCCGACGAGTGGAGATGTCGGCACGCTCACGGTCAAGGTCACGGCCACCGATCTCGGCGGCCTCGCGGCAAGCGAGACTTTCAGTATCGTCGTGACGACAACGGCGGACACCGTGCCGACAGCAGTCGCCGACACGGCCGACGCCACCGAGAAGGGCGGCGTTGGCAACAGCACGGGCGGCTCGCCGGCGACCGGCAATGTGCTGGCCAACGACACCGATCCCGACGTGGGTGACACCAAGACCGTCACTGCGGTCGGCTTCGGTGCGGTGAGCGGCACGCTGGGCACAGCGCTCGCCGGGGCCCATGGCAGCCTCGTGCTCAATGCCGCGGGGGACTTCACCTACACGATCAACGAGACGGACGCCGCGGTGCAGGCGTTGCGGTTATCGACCGATACGCTGACCGATGTCTTCAGCTACACGATGCGCGATACGGCCGGCGCCACGTCGTCGACGACGCTCACCATCACCATCCACGGCGCCGACGACGCGCCGACGCTTGCGGCGCAGACCGCCGGCCAGAATGCGGCCGTCGGCTCGGCGTTCTCCCTGGCGCTGCCCGCCGGGACCTTTACCGACGTCGATACCGGCGACAGCCTCGCCTACACGGCGACCGCCGCCGACGGCTCGCCGCTTCCTGCCTGGCTGAGCTTCAATGCCGCGACAGGTACGTTCAGTGGCACACCGGCGGCCGGAGATGTCGGGACGCTCGCGGTCAAGGTCACGGCCACCGATCTCGGCGGCCTCGCGGCAAGCGAGACGTTCAATATCGTCGTGGGGACAGCGCCGAACACCGCGCCGACGGCGGTGGCCGACACGGCCGACGCCACCGAGAAGGGTGGCATCGCCAACGGCTCCGGCGGCTCGCCGGCGACCGGCAATGTGCTGACCAACGACACCGATCCCGACGCGGGCGACACCAAGACCGTTACCGCGGTCAGCTTCGGTGCGGTGAGCGGCACGCTGGGCACGGCGCTCGCCGGCGCCCATGGCAGCCTCGTACTCAATGCCTCGGGGGCCTTCACCTACACGATCAACGAGACGGACGCCGCCGTGCAGGCGTTGCGGCTATCGACCGATACGCTGACCGATGTCTTCAGCTACACCATGCGTGATACGGCCGGCGCCACATCGTCGACGACGCTCACCGTCACCCTTCATGGCGCCGACGACGCGCCGACAGTCTCCAACCTGGCCGTCGGTGCGACGTCAATCTCCTTTGTAGCCAACGATCCCGATAACGCGACGCTTTCCTTGGCGAGCCCGTTTGCGGCCGCATTCGGCAATCCTTCGATTACGACAGGCGCCACCACCAGTCTAACGCCCAGCGTGCGAACGACAGCGGTGTCCGGCACCTTGCAAGTGACCGATGGCACCTACACGGCAGATGTCGTCGGCCTCTACCTGGGGACGAGCGCAGGCAACACGGCCACTGCACCCAATCCAACGGGGCCGAACGCGATGTATGGCTTCGGCGGGGTTGATACGTTTACCGGAGGAACAGGTGCGGACAGCATCGTCGGCGGCGGGGGCGCAGACTCGCTGAGCGGCGGTGCTGGCAACGACACCTTCTATCTCGCCAACGGCGATTTTGCCTCGGGCGAGTCCATTGACGGCGGCGCTGACGCGGACGCGATTGTTCTCACCAACGCGACGACAGTCAATTTCACGAATGGCACGGTCAGCAACGTCGAAACGCTGACTGGCAGCAGTGGCAACGACACGGTCACGATGTCCGCCAACCAATTGGCGGGCTTCAACACGATCAATCTCGGCAGCGGAACCAATGTCCTGAATGTGGTAGCAGGCGGAGACATCTCGGCGGCTACAGTGCCGACGATCAGCAATGTCACCACCGGGAATCTCACTGGCACCAGCGGCAACGATTCGATCACGCTCACCGGCGCGCAGCTCGATGCGATCATTATTGGCGCTGGCACGATCAATCTCGGCGCCGGTACGGACGTCATCAATCTGACTTCGACTTCGGCGGACCTCAACACTCTGGGTGCGACGAACGCGTCGATCCAGGGGGTTGAGGCGATCTCTGCGGCCACGGCGGCGGCTGGGGTCACCCTCTCGCTCTCTGGTCAGACCGAGGGCTTCACCATCACGGGAAGCGCAAACAATGACACGATCACTGGTGGCCGTGGTGCCGACACGATCACCGGTGGAGCTGGCGTCGACAGGTTCGTATTCGGCAGCGGAAGCTCGCCGGGCACAGTAGGAGGCATTGGAAACGCCGGAACGATCAGCGGTTACGATGTCATTACTGATTTCTCCATGAATGCTGGCGGCGACGTCCTGGACACCCCAAACGTCAACGTGAGAGCGAATGAGACTGTCAATGGCACCGACTCGGTCCTGACGATCGGTGGCCAGACCATCAAGTCCCATCAGATAACCAACGGCATCATTGCATTCAGCACCAACAATACGTTCTCCGCGGCTACGACGGTGAGCTTGACGTCGCTCGCGAACGTCGCGGCGGCCATGGACTATGTCCATCGAAACGACTTCGCCACCGCCGCCGGCGCGAATATAGGATTCGTAGCGACTATAAACGGCACGCCGCACACCTTTATTTTCGATCAAGTCGGCAACAATGCCAGCGCTGCGAACGACATTCTCGTTGATTTGTCAGGAGTAACCCTGACGAGTCTCAGTGGCGCAAATCTCGCTCCCGCCGGCGCGGCCGGCGAAGCTATCAATCTGGGTCTGACAAATCCCACGGATCACCTCGGCTTGATCACGGTCAACATCACCGGCGTGCCGGCGGGCTGGATCCTGAGCGAGGGTGCCGACAATCATGACGGCACCTGGTCGGTACAAACCTCCGACGTATCGGCGCTCTCCATAACGGCGCCCGAGAACTATGCCGGCGCGGTCTCGTTGCAAATATCGCAGACCTGGACCGACTCGAGCGGCGGCACCGGGCTCGCGATGATTGCCAATAATGTCGAAGCCTATGCTCCGGGCGGGCCGATTTTTGCAATCGCGGGCGACGACCACCTCAGCGGCTCGAGCGGCAATGACTTGTTTGTGCTGGCGCAGCCGATAGGCAACGACACGATCCACAGCTTCGATGCCGCCCACGACAAGGTCGATCTGATTGCCTTTGGCGATCTCTCGAGCTTCGCTGACGTTCAAGCGAGACTCTCCCAGAACAGCAATGGCGATGCGGTAATCACGATTGCGCCGGGCCAGTCCATTACCTTTGCCGGCGTGAGCCCGAAGGGCCTGACGGCAGATAATTTCGCATTCAACGTCGATCCCGTGATGAGCAACGCGAAAAGCATAGCCATCGACGACGGCGCCGTTTTGCCGCTCGCCGGCACCGTCAACAACAGCGGAACGATCGAACTCGCCTCGACCGGCGGTGAAGCAAGATTGCAGGTCCTGGCCAACGGTCTCACCCTCGAGGGGGGCGGCCATGTCGAGTTGTCCGATGGCAATGGCAACATCATCGCGGGAACGACGCCGGACGCCACTCTGACCAACGTGGACAACACCATCTCCGGCGCCGGCCAGCTCGGCGACGGACAACTGGCCCTCCACAATCAGGGGACCATCATCGCCAGCGGCAGCAATGCGCTGACAATCGACACCGGTGCAAACGAAGTGGTCAACGCCGGCACGTTGGAAGCAACCGGCAGTGGCGGCCTGGTCATCCATAGCGACGTAGCCAATTCCGGATTGCTGTGGGCGAATGGCGGCAACATCACGACTGATGGCAACGTGAGCGGCACAGGCTCTGCACTCATCGACGGGACAGCGACCTTTGAAATGGCTGGGACGTTCAGCGGGAACGTCATGCTCGCGACCGACGCTGCCGGCACATTGAAGATCGACCATGCCGCCGACTTCCATGGCACCGTGGCAGGCTTCGACGGCAACGATGCGCTCGACCTCGGGGATCTCGCTTTCGGCAGCAGCACGACGCTCGGCTATGCCGCCAACAGCAACGACACGGGCGGGACCCTGACGGCAAGCGACGGCACGCACACGGCCACGATTGCGTTGTTGGGCCAATATGCGGCCTCGAGTTTTGCAATGTCTGCCGATGGTTTCGGGGGAACGCTCATCCATGACGTGCCTCCGACAATCTTGGCGCCCACGCCGACCCAGCTGCAGCACGCATGACGGGATCTGACCAACGGGGGCTTGCAGCTCTCGTGACGTTGCTTCGATTCCAGGGGCTCAGCGTCGATCCGGGCCAGATACGCCATCAACTGGGCACCGATGCAATCGGCGTACCCGAGATGCTGCGCTGCGCCCGCAGGCTCGGTCTCAAGGCGCGCGAGGCCAAGACCCGTTGGGATCGGTTGGCGCGCACGCCTTTGCCTGGCCTCGCCGCGTTGCGCGATGGCGGCTTCCTGCTGTTGCGCGCCGCCGGCGAGGACAAGATCCTGGTCATGGCGCCCGACCAGCCGCGCCCGCAACTGATGACGCGCGCCGAGCTCGAGGCCATATGGGACGGCCGACTGGTTCTCATGACCCGGCGGGCGAAGCTCACCGATCTCAGCAGACGCTTCGACGTCACCTGGTTCCTGGGTGCGATGCACAAGTACCGTGGGCTCCTGAGCGAGGTTCTGCTGGCCTCGTTCTTCGTGCAGTTGTTCGCGCTGATATCTCCTATCTTCTTTCAGGTCGTCATCGACAAGGTGCTGGTGCATCACAGCATAAGCACGCTCGATGTGCTGGTGGTGGGGCTGGTCGCCATCGCCCTGTTCGAGACCATTCTCGGCATCCTGCGTACCTATCTTTTCTCGCACACGACCAACCGGATCGACGTCGAACTGGGCGCTCGGCTGTTCCGCCATCTGCTGGCCCTGCCCATTGCCTATTTCCAGGCGCGCCGGGTCGGCGACTCGGTGGCGCGCGTGCGCGAGCTCGAGAACATCCGCAATTTCCTCACGAGCTCGGCGCTCACCCTGGTGATCGACCTCTTCTTCACCATGGTGTTCTTGGCGGTGATGTTCTTGTACTCGCCGCTGCTCACCTGGATCGTGCTGGGCTCGCTGCCTCTCTACGTCGCGATCTCCGCGGCTTCCACACCGTTGTTCCGCCGCCGCCTCGACGAGAAGTTCCGCCGCGGAGCGGAGAACCAGGCGTTTCTGGTCGAATGCGTCTCTGGTGCGGAAACGCTCAAGGCCATGGCGATCGAACCGCAGATGCAGCGCCGCTGGGAGGAGCAGCTCGCGGGCTACGTCGCGTCCTCGTTTCGCGTGCTCGCGCTCGGCAATGTCGCGAGCCAAACCGTCCAGTTCATCAACAAGATCGCCATGGCGGCCATCCTCTATTTCGGCGCCAAGCTCGTGATCGGCGGCGATCTGACGGTTGGCGAGCTGGTCGCCTTCAACCTGCTGGCCGGCCGGGTCAGCCAGCCAGTGCTGCGGCTCGCCCAGATCTGGCAGGACTTCCACCAGGCGCGGCTGTCGGTCGAACGCCTCGGCGACATCCTCAACACCCAGGCGGAGCCGACCTTCAGCTTGGGCCGCACCTCGCTGCCGGCGATCAAGGGCGACATCGCCTTCGAGCACGTCACCTTCCGCTACCGCATCGACGGGCCGGAGGTGCTGAGCGACATCAACCTGAAGGTTCCGGCCGGCCAGGTCATCGGAATCGTAGGGCAATCGGGTTCGGGCAAGAGCACGCTCAGCAAGCTGGTCCAGCGCCTTTATGTTCCCGAAAGCGGCCGCGTGCTGGTCGACGGCGTCGACCTCGCGCAGATCGATCCGTCCTGGCTGCGCCGCCAGATCGGCGTGGTGCTGCAGGAGAACGTGCTGTTCAACCGTTCGATCCGCGACAATATCGCGCTCGCCGATCCCGCAGTGCCGATCGAGCGCGTCGTCGCGGCGGCGACAATGGCGGGTGCCCACGACTTCATCCTCGAGTTGCCCGAGGGCTACGACACGCTGGTCGGAGAGCGCGGCAGCAGCCTGTCGGGCGGTCAGCGGCAGCGGATCGCCATTGCGCGAGCCCTGATGACGGACCCACGCATCCTGATCTTCGACGAGGCGACCAGCGCTCTCGACTATGAAAGCGAGCGCATCGTGCACCAGGGCATGGCGCAAATTGCGCGCGGGCGCACGGTCTTTGTGATTGCCCATCGCCTTTCCGCGCTCAGGCTGGCTGACCGCATCCTCACCATCGAACGCGGCCGCATCGTCGAGGACGGCACCCACGACGAGCTGATCAAGACCGGCGGCCGCTACGCCACGCTCTACCGCCTCCAGGCAGGTCTGCATGAAGTCGGCTAAGCCCGACCCATCCCCGCCCGGCAAGGAGGCCAAGAACGTGGTCTCCTTCCCCGAACGGCGCACCGAACGCAGCCGCGACGAGCTCGCCTTCCTGCCGGCCGCGCTCGAGATCGTCGAGACGCCGCCGTCGCCGATCGGACGGGTGATCGTCTATACCGTGATCGCGGTGTTTGCCGCCGCGCTCGCCTGGGCCAGCATCGGCACGGTCGACATTGTGGCCGTGGCGCCGGGCAAGGTCATCCCGAGCGGCCGCACCAAGACCATTCAGCCTTTCGAGACCGGCGTGGTGCGCGCGATCCATGTGCGTGATGGCCAGAACGTCAAGGCGGGCGACGTGCTGATCGAGCTCGATCCCACCATGAATGCCGCCGAGCTGGGGCACCTGAAGAGCGATCTGGCGGGTTCGCAGCTCGAGGCGGCTCGCCTGCATGCGGCCCTGGCCGGGGACGATCCGCTCGCCGCGTTTGCGCCGCCGGCCGATGCGCCGCGACCCTTGATCGAGATGCAGCGCCGGCTGCTGGCGAGCCAGGTGGCGGAGCAGAAGGCCAAGCTCGCGTCGACTGACAGGCAAATCGCTCAGAAGGAGGCCGAACGCGCCACGATCAAGGCCTCGATCGACAAGCTCCATACGACAATCCAGCCGCTGCAGGAACGCGTCGACATCCGCCGCACCATGTTCAGCAAGGAGCTTGGCTCCAAGCTGATCTATCTCCAGGAGCTGCAGGACCTGGTCGGACAGCAGAAGGAGATCCTGGTCCAGGAGAGCCGGTTGAGTGAAAGCGACTCGGCCATCGCGGCGCTGTGGGAGATGCGCAGCAAGACCATCGCCGAGTACGAGCGTGGCCTGCTCGACGACCTCGCCAAGGCCGAGCAGAAGGCGGCGGGGCTGGCCCAGGACGTCATCAAGGCCGAGCAGCGAACCAGTTTGCAGAAGCTCACTGCGCCGGTTGGCGGCGTGGTGCAGCAGCTTGCCGTGCACACCATCGGGGGCGTGGTAACGCCGGCGCAGCAGCTGATGGTGATCGTGCCGGCCGAGAGCCGGCTGGAGATCGAGGCCACGATACCCAACCGTGACGTCGGCTTTGTCGAGGTCGGGCAGGAGGCTGCGATCAAGGTCGACACCTTCAACTTCACGCGCTACGGCCTGTTGCACGGCACGGTGCTCACGGTGTCGAACGACGCCATCCAGCGCGAAAGGCCGCAGGACAAGCAGCCCGACAAGCCGCAGGCGGCGGAAGCTGGCTCGAGCGAACCCAAGGGGCTGGAGCTGGTCTACGCTGCACGCGTTTCACTCGACCGCACCAGCATGCAGGTCGAGAACAGGACCGTTCACCTGTCGCCTGGCATGGCGGTCACCGTCGAGATCAAGACCGGCTCGCGCAGCATCTTGAGCTACCTGCTGTCGCCGATCGTCCGCTACAAGCACGACAGCCTGCGCGAACGCTGATCGTTTTCGGCCTCGCGCATGGCGAGTAGGGGAGATGGTAGGCCCGGCAGGATTCGAACCTGCGACATAACCGTTATGAGCGGCTCGTTCTAACCACTGAACTACGGGCCCCCGTCGCCGAGGGCGGGGTTCTACACCCAATCCGATGCGCGGTCGAACAGGGAGTGTCGGATCACGACGGGCCCTTGCGATGCTCGGCCGACCTGGCCCGCAGGGCGAGGGGCAGGCCGTTGCCGGGCTCGAAGCCGAGCTGACGTGAAACCCCATCGGTTACACGCAGCAGCTCCGGCAGGATCGACCGTGGCGAGTCGACGTCGACGGCGTCGGTGTTGTCGAGCACCGTCAGCGAGGCCACGATCGCGCCCTGGTGGTCGAACACGGGAGCGGCCAGGGCATTCAGGCCGATCACCAGGTCGTCCTTCGTCCAGCCCGCCTTCAGGCTCCATACCCGCTGGATCAGGCGTTCGACGTCGCGCTCGCCGGACAGGGCGCCGGCTCCCTTGCGCTGGGCCGCCACGCGCATCTCCCGGGCGACGATGGCCCGGGTCATGTTCGGGGCGAGATAGGCCAGGAACGCCCGGCCGGAGGCGGACCGCAGCACCGGCAGGATGGCGCCGACGCTGACGTTGCCGACCACGAGCTGGCTGCTGTTGTGGAGCGCGATGACGATCGGCCCGCGCGGCGTCCAGATGGTCACCATGACGGTCAGGTCGTGGCGTTGGTTGAAGTCGATGGCGGCCTCGGCCACCAGGCGGACGGCGTCGCGCCGGTTGAGCGCGGCCAGCCCCATCTTCAGGGCGAGCGGTCCGAGGTCGTAATAGCCTGACACGCGGTCCTGCCGGGTCATGCCGCAGCGCGCCAGGCTGACGAGGTACTTGTGCGCCTTGCTGGGCGACATGTTCGCGCGCATGGCGAGCTCCTTGAGCGCAACGGGGCCGGCTGCATCCGACAGCACCTGCAGGAGATCGGCGCCGACCTCGATCGACTGGATTCCTTGTTGCGTGGAGCGCTTGGGCCGCTGTGCTCTTGCCATTGTCCGCCTTCGTTGTGGCAGCAGACCTCTAGAGCGTTTTCCGTTCGAATGGAACCGCGCTCTAGGCGGTCCTCTGCTGGGCCGTCAACGCGCTCGCTACCGCAACCGCCACCGCCTCGCCGCGGGCGTTGCGGATGCCGACGTCGATCTCCGTGCGGACGCCTTGCGCAGTGGATCGCGTGCCGCGGACCGATCCGTGCACGGTCAGCACGTCGTCCCGCGCCAGCATGCGGGTGAATACGACGTCGAGGTCGCCGCTGCCGGTCCAGGCCGGTCCGAAGAAGTCGCGGCAATGCTTCGAGAGATAGCCGAACGACATCATCGCGGCGGGCACGGCGACGCGCAGGCTCATCGCCTGCGCCGCCGCGTCATGGGTGTGATAGTTCTCGGTCGGCAGGGTGAAGAGGCGCGACTTCTCGAGCGACATCTCGATGCGGCGCTGCGGCAGCGGCCGGCCGGGCGCTGGCGCCGCTCCGGCGTGCTCTGCCGGCTTGCTGCCGCGTTCCGCGGGCCGTTCGACAGGATCGCTGCGGATCGCGACGGTATGGTCGTACTCGGCGAGCAGCCGTTCACCGGCATCGTGGAAGCGGGCGCGCATGACGATGAAATCGCGCGATCGCCGGCGGTACTTCTCGATGACCGCCACGTCCGCCCGGATGCGCGTGCCCGCCCGGAACGCCGCATGGAAGCGGCCGCGCGTCTTGGCGTGCAGGAACGGCCGGCCGACCAGCCAGGGATAGCGTTCGTGGAAGGTCGCGAACAGGCCGCGCGCCCATGGCTCACGGTGGTAGAAGCCCGACGGCCACCACATGTACGCCGACAGGAAATGCGGATGGACCATGCCGTCCGCCGGGTCGCCGACCAGCCAGCCGCTTTCGTCCTCGACGGCATAGGCGAGCTTCTTGACCGATTCGATCGCCGGTTCGTACCAGATCGTGCCGAGATCGAGCGGGATCGCGAGCTGATCGAAGCTCGTCCGTTCGCCTTGGCCGATCGTCGGCTCGCTCACGATGGACATTGCCGGGCGACCTTGTCCTTCAGGAAGCCTGCGATCTCCTCGGCCGAGAAGCCTGCCTCTTCGAGGATCTCGCGCGTGTGCTGGCCGAGATGCGGCGCGGGGCGGATCGGCGCTTCGCCTGGTTCGCTGACGCCGTCCGGCACCACCATCATCCGCACGTCGCCTTCGCTCGGGTGCCGGCGTTGCTGGAAGAAGCCGACATCGGCCAGGTGCGGATCGTCGACCAGATCGTCGAGCGAGTTCATGGGCATGGCGGGAATGTCGGCCTCGCGCAGCAGGGCCAGCCATTCGGCCGACGTCTTCTCGGCGATGATGTCCGCCAGCATGCCGTAAAGGCTGTCGAAGTCGGCGGTGCGGTCGCTGATTGGCGCCGTCGGCAGCTGGTGCTCGCGGCCGGCCATGCCGAACAGCTTGCGCCACGCCTTGTCGTCGAACGGCAGAACGCCGATATGGCCGTCCCGCGTCCGATAAGGCCTGCGATGGCGCGACAGCAGGCGCGCATAGCCGGCGGGGCCGGTCGCCGGCTCGTACACCCGCTGGCCGAGGTGGTCGCCCAGCACCAGGCGCACCATCGTCTCGAACATCGGCACCTCGATCTCGCAGCCCCTGCCGTGCCGCGAGCGCGCGAACAGGGCGGCGAGCAGCGGATTGAGCGCCGCCATGCCGACCACGCGGTCGCTCAGAGCCAGCGGCACGTAGGCGGGCTCGGCGCCGCTGGCATGCTGGATCAGCCACGGGATGCCCACGGCGGCCTGGATCAGGTCGTCGTATGCCGGCAGCCCGGCATAGCGGCCCTGTCGTCCGAAGCCGACCAGGCTGAGGTGGATCAGCTGGTCGTTGACCTTCGACAATGTCTCATAGTCGAGGCCCAGGCGCTTGAGCGCGCCGGGCCGCATGTTGGAGATGAAGACGTCGGCGGAGCGCACCAGCGCCTGCACGATCCCGCCGGCGGCCGGCTGCTTGAGGTCGAGCACGATGCTACGCTTGTTGCGCCCGGTGTTCAGGAAGTTCAGCCCGAGATCGGCGGAGCGGGCGCGCCCCACAGTGCGGTGGCTGTCGCCGCCGCCGGCCTCGATCTTGATGATGTCGGCCCCCATGTCTCCCAGGATCTGCGTCGCGAACGGGCCCATGAGGACCGTCGTGACGTCGATGATCCGGACGCCGTCGAGCGGCTGGTCGGATGCCGTCATCACTGAAGCTCGATCTTCGCGCTGCGGCTGATCTCGCGATAGAGGTCGCGGTCGCGCTCGAGCAGCTTCTGCATGTCCTGCGGGGTGCCGCTGCCGGCCCGGAAGCCGATGCCGGCGAGCTGGTCGGCGACCTCGCGCTGCCTGAGCGCGTCGTTGGCGGCCTGGTTGAGCTGGCGCACCAGGGGCGTCGGCAGGTCGCGCGGGCCGAGCAGTGCCTGCCAGCTCGTGATGTTGAAGTCGGGGATGCCGGCCTCCTGCAGGGTCGGGACGTCGGGATAGAGCGGATCGCGCGCCGCCGAGGTCACGGCAAAGGCGCGCAGGCGGCCGGCATCGATATGGGGCTTGGCCGACGAATCGAACGTGCAGTCGATCGTGCCGGCCAGCAGGTCGTTCATCATCGGGCCGGCGCCGCGGTAGGGCACGTGCTGCATGTCGGTGCCGGTGCGCTGCTTGAAGTATTCCCCGACGAAATGGACGTTCGAGCCGATGCCGGCGCTGCCGTAGCGCACCTTGCCGGGATTGGCCTTCAGGTAGGCGATCAGCTCCTGCGTCGTGCGCGGCGGCAGGGCCGGATTGCACACGAGCACGAACGTCGCCGAGCCTAGCAGCGCGATCGGCGAGAAGTCGGCCACCGGATCGTAGGCGACATCACGCTGGATCAGTGGCGCGGTGCCGTGCGAGCCGGGATTGGCGATCACCAGCGTGTAGCCGTTGGGCTGGGCCTTGGCGGCCAGCGCCGAGCCGATCGCGCCGCCGGCGCCGCCCTTGTTGTCGATGACGAACGGCTGGCCGAGCGCCGCCGACATGCGCGTGGTGACGGCGCGGCCCACCAGGTCGGCCGGGCCGCCCGCGGCGAAGGGGACGACCACCGTCACGGGCCGCGACGGATAGTTCGCCTCGGCCGTGCCCTGCGCCAGCGCCGGCATGCCGAAGAGGAAAGCGGCGACCGCCGCCAGTTTGCTGCCAATGCCCACGCTACTTCTCCCGACAAGAGACGATGAAGATCAAGGTGCTGCCGGCGATCGCCACGAGTCGGGCATCGTGCCGCAGCAGACGAGGTCGCCGAGCGGCCGGCGATCGCTCGGCTTCTCCCGCGCCTGCAGGGCCTCCGAGAGCTGCTCGGGCCCGGCCTGCCGGCCGACCGCGACCACGGCGTTGATCCTGAGGTCATGCGGTACCTTCAATTCGGCATAGGAGCGCTCCTTGTCGAAGCCCTGCATGCAATGGGTGATCCAGCCCATGCGCGTCGCCTGCAGCGCGAACTGCGCGTAGGCCAGCCCGGAATCGAAGACGTGGGTGTAGGAATCGACGGGCATGTCGTTGCCCGGCCGCATGACGCGGCTGTCGGACAGCACGAACACCAGCGCCGACGCGCGGAACGCCCAGACTTGGTTCACGTCGGTCAGCAGGCCGAGGAAAGTCGGCCAGGCCGGCGTGTCGCGCAGGGCATAGAGAAAGCGCCAGGGCTGGTAGTTGTAGGAGGAGGGCGCCCAGCGCGCCGCCTCGAACATCTGCAGCAGCGTCGCCTCGGGCATCGCCTCGGCGGTGAACGACCGGGGGGACCAGCGATCGGTGAACAGCGTGTCGATCGCGTGGCCGGGCTTGCGCATCGTCATCAGGCCACCAACGCGTCGGCCTTGCGGACGAGTTCTTCCGGTCCGCCGACGATGCGGCCGTTTTCGACGATCAGCTCGTTGTCGATCCACACCGACTGGCCCATCACCACGCCGTCGGGATGGTTCTCGCCGCCGCCCGGCTCCCACCACGGCAGGCCGAAGCCCACCGCGTTGTTGCCAAGCGCCCGCATGTCCTCGTTGAAGCACTTGCCGGTCACCTGGGCGGTCGGATGCAGCCCGTTGGTGAGATGGATGATCATGCCCTGGCCGCTGCCGGTTGCCCGGCGCACGGCGCGCTCGAACTTGATGGCGGCGGCGCCGGCCCCGGTGATGCTCTTGATCGCGCCGTCGACCTCGACCACGACGGGCTGCTGCAGCAGCTCGTAGACCTGGTGGAACACCGCGCCGAGCACGATGCGGCCCTTGATCGTCTTGGTGTCGGCGCCGATCGAGCAGGCGCCGGGGATGGTGTACATGCCGGGGTTCAGCGCCCGGCGCGGCTTCTCGAAGATCGGCTTGGAGAGCTCGAAGGTGAAGTCGGAGCCGCGCGGGCAGGTGATGCGGCAGCGTGCGCCCTTGCGCCCGAAGGTCTTGTCGAACTCGGCCTGTGCGGCGAAGTAGAGGTCGAGGTCGGCGTCGCCGAACAGGCGCGTGAAGGACTCGAGTCCGGCATCGCCCAGCAGCAGGTAGCGGGCCTTCTTCTCGTGCATCACCGCATCGTGCGGCCCCGAGCCCGCCATGTAGGGGAACGTCATGTCGATCCACACGTCGGCGGCGCCGATGGCACCGCGGCAGGCGGCGGTGATGGCGACGTCGGCGCCGGCGCCCTGCGACGGCAGCTTGGGGATCACGACGGCGGTCGCCTCCGCTGCCCGGCAGTAGGCGCCCTCGAGCAGCGCCTGCACCAGCCGCATGTCGGACGTCATGTCCGCGGTGATCACGACGCGCTCCTGCCCGCCGACACACAGGAAGTCGCCGAGCAGGACCTCGACCGCATGCGCCACGCTGTTCCTGATCTTCACCAAAATCCCTCCGTCGCGAGCTCCGCGTGGTTTCATATTATTAAATCAGTTCACGATGTGGCAAGCACTTGCCGGCATCGGATCGCTCGTTCACTATTTAAATATGCATGTCGCAATGAGAAATCGACGCCGGACAGCATGAGCGTCGTCGCAGCAGGCAACGGGATCAGGAGACGCGTCGCGACCGCGACGGCCGCGGCTGTCGGCTCGACTCCGCTGCTGACGGTGTCGCTCTATCTCGTGCTGGCCGGCGTGGCGGTGCTGCCGATCGCCATGCTGCTGCTGGGCTCGCTGCGCCAGGACGGCGGCCAGCTCGGCCTCGAGCATTACGCGATGCTGGCCCAGTCCGAGAGCTTCCGCCGCGCCTTCGCCAACACCGTGATCTCGTCGGGCCTCGGCGCGGCGCTGTCGCTGGTCGCGGGAAGCTGGCTTGCCTTCCTGGTCACCCGCACCGACATCCCTGCGAAGGGTTTCGTCGCCGTCGTCGCCGTGGTGCCGTTCTTCGTGTCGGCGTTCGTGCACGCGCTCGCCTGGTCGGCGCTGGCCGACCCGACCATCGGCATCCTCAACCTCGTCCTTGCCGTGCTGGGCACGGACGTTCGCGTCGACATCGGCACGATCGGCGGCGTGGCCTTCGTCCAGGGCCTCTATCACATCCCCTTCGTCTATCTGTTCGTGAGCGCGGCGCTGCATGCCGTCGATCCCTCGCTCGAGGAGGCGGCGCGCACGTCGGGCGCCGGCATCTGGCGCACCGTTCGGCGCGTCACGATCCCGCTCGTGTCGCCGGCCATCCTGTCGGCCGGCGTGCTGGTGTTCGCGCTGATGGCGGGCAACTTCGCCATCCCGTCGCTGCTGGGAACGCCGGCCAACCTCGAGTTCGTGACCTCTTTCCTTTACCAGCAGCTCCAGCTTTCGCCGCCGCGACAGAGCGAGGCGGCGGCCGCCGGAACGCTGCTGATGGTGGTGGCGCTCCTGCTGTACCTGGCCCAGCGCGTCTATGTCGGCCGCCGCAACTACGTGTCGGTGACCGGCAAGGGCTTTCGCCCGCGCATCATCGAGCTCGGCCGCTGGAGGGCCGTCTGCATCGCCAGCATCGCGGTCTATGTCCTGGCCGTGATCGTCGTGCCGCTGGCCGCCCTCGGCCTGCGGTCGACGCGCGCCTACTTCTTCGTCGGCGAGCTGTCGGACCTCTGGAACCCGGATCTGATGTCGCTGCGCAACTTCGCGTTCGTCCTCGAGTACGACCAGGTGATCCGGGCGTTGGTCAACACGGGATTGCTCGCCGTGGGAAGTGCTGCGGCAGGCGCAGGCCTCTATTTCCTGCTGGCCTACGCCGCCGAGCGCATGGACGGCCGCGGCTCGGCTCCGTTCCGCTTCCTGGTTGCGTTGCCCAGTGCCGTGCCCGGCATGGTGCTGGGCCTGAGCTACCTGTGGATCGCGCTCTACCTGCCGCTCTACGGCACGATCTGGATCCTGCTGCTGAGCTACATCGCCCGGTTCATGCCTCAAGGGGCCGGCAGCATCAGCGCGTCGCTGCGCGCCTTGCATCCGGAGCTCGAGGAAAGTGCGCGTGTCTCGGGTGCCGGTGTTGTCCGCCGGCTGTGGCGGATCGTGCTGCCGCTGGCCCGCCAAGGCATCTTCTCGGCGGTCGTCCTCTGCTTCGTGCTCGCCATCACCGAGCTGCACACCTCGGTCCTGCTCTACACGTCGAAGACCGTGGTGTTGTCGGTCGTCATGTACGAGTTCTGGCAGTCCGGTCAGTGGGGTGCCGCGTCGGCGCTGTCGCTGATCCAGTCGCTGCTGGTCGTCCTTCTCTTGTTCGCCGCCCGGCTCGGCCTGGGTGCCGGCCCGTGGGCCCAGTCCACTCCCCAACGCGCCTGAGCGCTTTCGAAAGGAACGTCGGATGTATCGAACCTGGCTATCTGGATTGACGGCAATTCTCTGCCTGCTGGCGGCACATGGCGCGTCGGCGCAGTCCGTCGACAAGCTCTACGAAGAAGCGCGCAAGGAAGGGACGCTGACCTTCTATACGTCCCAGGTCGCGGTCGCCGAGCAGAAGATCGCCCAGGCCTTCAAGAAGAAGTATCCGGGCGTGAACGTCGAGGTCGTCTATGCCGGCGGCGGCGCGCTGTTCGAGCGGCTGCGGGCGGAGGCGCAGGCGGGACGCGATCTCGCCGACGTCCATCTCCAGAGCGACCTGCCCCTGATGGAGCGGCTGCGCGAGGCCGGCCTGCTGGCGCAATGGGACGCGCCGGAAGCCGCGGCGTATCCCGCGGCCTATCGCAAGGACGGCTATTGGACGGGCGTCGCCGACGTCGTCAATCTCATCGTCTACAACAAGATGAAGGTGAAGCCGGGCGATGTTCCCGGCCGCTGGGCCGGCCTGCTCGATCCGAAGTGGAGCGGCCGCATCGCTTCCGTGCATATCGGCGGCGGCGGCCTGCCGTGGGCGCTCTACTACTTCCTGCGCAAGGACGTCGATCCCGGCTACTGGGCCAAGCTCGCGGCGTTGAAGCCGCAGATGTTCGACGGCGGTGGCGCGGTCGTGAATGCGGTCGCATCGGGCAAGGCCGATCTCGGCCTGGTCGGCGGCTCGGTCAGCTACGGCGCCATCCAGGACGGCGCGCCGCTCGTGGAGACGTTGCCTGCCGACGGCGTGCCCGGCGTCGTCTACTCGATCGCCGTGCTCAAGGCGGCCAAGCACCCCAACGCCGCGCGCCTGTTCGTCAACTGGTACCTGTCGAAGGAGGGCCAGACGGAGCTGGTGCGGGTGCGCGGCGTCGACAGCCCGCGCAAGGACGTCGATCCGCCGCCCGGCCGCAAGACGGCGACGCCGGTGCGTGTCGTCGTGCCGACGGTGCAGGAGACCGAACCAGTCCGCGCCGAGTGGACCAAGGAGTGGTTCGAGATCTTCCGGTCGGGCCGCTAGGGCGATGCGGCTGGAAATCTCAGGCTTGCGCAAGTCGTATGGCCGGCATCTCGCGGTCCGGGATGTCGGGCTCGTCGTCGAGGAAGGCGAGTTCGTGGTCATCCTCGGTCCCAGCGGCTGCGGCAAGACGACGACGCTGCGCTGCCTCGCCGGGCTGGAGAAGCCCGACGACGGCACGATCCGCATCGGGACGGCCACGGTGTTCGACGGTGGCGGCGCGGTGTTCGTGCCGCCCGAGCAGCGCAACATCGGGATGATCTTCCAGTCCTATGCGCTTTGGCCGCACATGACGGTCTTCGAGAACGTCGCATTTCCCTTCGAGGCGCGTCGGCAGCGCGGCCCGCAGGTCCGCGACCGGGTAAGGGACGTGCTGGCGCTCGTCGGCCTGGCCGGCCTCGAGGACCGTTCCGCATCGCTGCTGAGCGGCGGGCAGATGCAGCGTGTCGCGCTGGCGCGGGCGCTCGCCTGCAAGCCCGCGGCGCTGCTGTTCGACGAGCCGTTGAGCAACCTCGACCTCAAGCTCCGCCACCATCTGCGGCAGGAACTGCGCGAGCTGCAGAAGACGTCCGGCGCGAGCGCGGTGTTCGTGACGCACGATCAAAGCGAGGCCGCGGCGCTTGCCGACCGCATCGTGGTGATGAACGAAGGCCGCATCGTGCAGAGCGACACGCCCGAGAAGCTGTTCTCCCGGCCCGCGGACCGCTTCACGGCGGACTTCATCGGTATCCCCAATCTTCTGCCCGTCCGTGCCGTCACCGCGGCGAGTGACGGCAGGTGGAAGGTCGATGTCTCGCCGCACCTCGCGCTCGAAGGCGAAGCGCCATCCGGCGTGCGACCCGGTGACGGCTGGTGGGTGTGGTTCAGGGCCGAGCATGTCGAGATGACGGCGGCCGCGCCGCGCGCCTCGGGATGCGGCGATTTCCCGGCACGCATCGTCCAGCGCACCTTCACGGGCACCGACTATGTCTATCGCCTGCAGGCGGGACACGCGCCGGAGGCGAGCGTCGAGGTGACGGCGCGCGACGTGCGCAAGCTCGAGCCGGGCGACCTGATCGCGGCGCGCGTGTTGCCCGGCCAAGCACACCTCGTGCCAGACGCGACGGCGCGGTGAGCGCCGTCCGCGCGGCTTGACACTGATCTGACAACGGCCTTACGGTTCATTTCAAGAGACTTTATGGTCCCAATTTATGGGACTCATAAGAATGCGCTCGCGTGTCGTCGGCGCAAATGGAGTGCGTGATGCTGCCACCGGAGAAGAACCGGCTGCTGACGGAAGTGGGGCCCGGCACTCCCATGGGCGACCTGCTGCGCCGCTACTGGCATCCGATCGCCGGCGTCACCGAGTTCGAGGCGAAGGCGGTCAAGCCGATCCGGCTGTTCGGCGAGAACCTCGTCCTGTTCAAGACGCTGGCGGGCGATTTCGGGCTGATCGCGCGGCGGTGCGCGCACCGCGGCTCCGACCTCTCGTTCGGAATCGTGGAGGAGGACGGGCTGCGCTGCGGCTACCATGGTTGGCAGTACGACCGCACCGGCGCTTGCGTCTTCCGCCCGTTCGAGAACGCCGTCAATCCGGGACAGGCCATCCCGCCGTCGACCAAGCTCGCCGGCTACCCGGTTCAGGTGAAGGGCGGCATGATCTGGACCTACATGGGCCCGCAGCCGGCGCCGCTATTGCCCGATTGGGAGACCTTCAGCTGGCCGAACTGCTACACCCAGGTCGTGATCGCCGAGATCCCGTGCAACTGGCTGCAGTGCCAGGAGAACACCGTCGATCCCGTGCATTTCGAATGGATGCACAACAACGGCCCGCAGCGGCGCGCCGGTGACTTCGGACCCTATTCTCCGCCGACCATCGACCTGCAGGTCGAGGATTTCGAGTACGGCCTCATCTCGCGGCGCTTCCGCGAGGGCACCGACAAGACGACGCCGCTCTGGTCGGTCGGCCGGGCGATCCTGTGGCCCAACGGCTGGTACTTCGGCCACCATTTCGAATGGAAGGTGCCGATCGACGACGAGAACACGCTGTTCATCACCTGGAGCATCCTGCACGTGCCGACCGAGTGTGAGCCATACGTGCAGACGCGCATCCCGACCTGGTACGCGCCCATCAAGGATGAGAACGGCGAATGGATCCTGAGCCATGTCGGCAACCAGGATATCGTCGCCTGGGTGAGCCAGGGCCGGATCGCCGACCGGACGCACGAGCATCTCGGCGCCAGCGACCGCGGCGTGGCGATGCTGCGTCGGCGGCTGTTCGATGACTTGGCGGCCGTCGCCGCGGGCCGCGAGCCGCGAGGGATCATCCGGAATCCCGAACGCAACGTGCGCATCGAGCTGCCGTGCATTGCGCGCGAGGACTTGAAGAACGGCCTGCCGCGGGCCGAGATGCAACGCCATCCGGTGATGGGGCCGTTTCTGCGCGACTACTACTCGATGGCGGGGCAGCCGGAGGAGATCAAGGAAGAGTTCGAGCAGGCGATGAGCGTCAGGCAGTCGACGTTCCTGCGTCACAAGTTCGTCCCCCAATGATCGCCGCGTCCACGGCACCGGCGGCTTCGGAGGGCTGATCTTGGCCGGCAATGTCCTTCGCAAGGCGCTCGACGTGGTGCAGCTCGTCGCGCTGCGCGGCGAGATGACGGTACGCGAGATCGGCGTGGCGATGGGCATGCCCAAGAGCACCGCCCACCGTCTCGTCGCGAACCTCGTGGAGGCGCGCCTCCTGCGGTCCCATCCCGGAGAGGATGGCGACCTTCTTTCGCTGGGGACGCTGATCGACGACCTCGCGGGCGGACAGTCCTGGCGGACGCTCGTGCAGTATGCCCGCCCCCAGATGATCGCCGTCCGCGACGACGTCGGCGAGACGGTCGGCCTGCATGTGTTGTTCGGCGAACGCCGACTGCTGGTCGAGCAGGTGGTCAGCGATCACCAGCATCGCTGGGTCTACAACAACCAGATGGTGCCGATGCCGCTCTATGCGGGTGCCGCGGCAAAAATGCTGCTGGCGATGCTGCCCGAACCGGACATGCGCCGGCTGGCGGAGCGCGACCATCCCCTGGCGGGAAAGCGGGGACTGCGGTCGCGCGACCTGGAGAGTTTCCTTCGCGACCTGGGCGAGATACGGCGCCGCAACCATTCGTCGTCCTCCGAGGAGGTGAACCCCGGCATCGCCTCGATCGCGGTGCCGGTCAGCGCCGACACGGGCGGCGGCCATCCGCTGGCCGTGATGAGCCTTGCCGGGCCGAGCATCCGCTTCACCGACAAGGCGGTGAAACGCTCCCTGCATCGGCTGCGGCAGGCGGCCGATGCCATTGCCGAGGAGCTGCGGGCGTCGGCCGGCGCGGCTGTTGTGCGTGACCGGACCTTTGTGAACGCACGGCGCAAGGAGGCCAACGGCACCCGCGCCGACGGAGCGGCATGACCATGGAAACACGCAACATCGGACTTGGATTGGCGATCCTGGCGGCGCTCGGCGTCGTCTGGGAAATCCTGGTGCGGACCTTGAACATCGCCTCCTTCCTCCTGCCGCCGCCGTCGGCGGTCATCAGGGAGCTCCTGTCGCGGCCCGAGCTCTACTGGAACAACTTCCTGGTCACGCTGGGCGGCGTGGCCGCGGGCTTCGCGATCGCTGCCGTGGCGGGCGTCCTGATCGGAATCATGCTGGTCTACTCAAAGACGCTACGCGCGCTGCTGTACCCGATCATCGTCGTCGCCCAGACCGCACCCAAGATCGCCATCGCGCCGCTACTGATCGTGTGGCTTGGCTACGGCATCATGCCCAAGCTGGTCATGGTCGTCTCGGTGGCGTTCTTCCCCATCGTGATGAGCACGGTGGCCGGGCTCTCCGCGGTGGAAAAGGACCTGCTCGACCTCGTGCGCATGCTGCGCGGCGGCGCGATCCAGCAGTTCGTCAAGGTCGCCTTCCCGCAGGCCATGCCCTTCATCTTCTCGGGCCTGAAGGTCGCGGTGACCCTCGCGGTGATCGGCGAGATCGTCGCGGAATTCGTCGCCGGAAACACCGGATTGGGGAACGCCATCGTGGTGGCCAACTCCGAGCTCAATGTCGCCATGTCCTTCGCTGCCCTCCTGCTGCTTTGCGCGATGGGCCTCGGGCTGTTCGGCCTGATGGAGCTCATCGAGCGCCTGGTGGTGCCGTGGAGCGTCGAGGACCAGGAGGGTTTGTTCGAATCGGCTTAGCAGTGGAGTGGGGTAGGGTCACATGAGCAAGAATGGCAACGGATTCAATCGTCGTCGGTTCAATACGGGCGTGGCGGCCGCTGCGGCGGTGACGGGCCTCGGCGCGCCTGCGGTGTGGGCGCAGGCGGACCGCCAGCTCGTCTTCCTTCTGGATATCGGCGCCTACGGCAAGCATGCGCTCTTTTATCCGGCGCTGGAGAACGGCTACTTCAAGCAGGCCGGCCTGAATGTGCGCTTCGAGGCCGCCAAGGGATCGGCCGACAACGTCGTGAAGGTCGCGGCCGGCACCGCCGCGTTTGGCTTCGCCGACGCGCCGACCAGCATCCTGGCGCGCGGCACCGGCGCCAACGTCAAGCAGGTCCTCATGGTCCACTACAAGACCATGAACAACGTCGTGTCGCTGGCCTCGAATCCCGTGCGCACGCCGAAGGACATGGTCGGCAGGGCCTTCGGCGCCACGGCGGGCGACGCCCCGCGCGTGGCCCTGCCGGCGCTGGCCAGGAAGGACGGCTTCGACGCCGGCAAGGTGCAGATCATCACGATCGAGGGCTCGGCCAAGCCGGCGCTGCTGATGTCCAAGCGCGTCGACGGCATCCTCGGCCTCTCGGCCTTTGCACCGGTCTATGCCGAGGTGGTCGAGAAGACCGGCGACAAGATCGTGCAGTTCCTGTTCGCCGACTACGGCCTCGACATGTACTCCAACGGCATCATCGCCACCGATGCGCTGATCGCCAAGGACCCGGCGCTCGTCCGGGCGTTCAACGAGGCCATGGTGAAGAGCATGATCTTCGCCTGCGAGAATCGCGACGAGGCCGTCAAGGCGTTCATGAAGCACAACCCGATGGCCAACCCGAAGACGGCGCGTGTCCAGCTCGACGTGGCGATCGACCATCTGCTGGTCGACGAGGTGAAGGCGAACGGCATCGGGCCGATGTCCGCCGAGAAGATGGGCTTCACGTTGGACATCGTGCGCGACTTCTACGGCCTCAAGGGCGAGGTGAAGCTCGACGAGGTCTATACGAACGAGTTCGCCAAGTCGGGCCTGCGCCCGGCATGACGCTCAGCCAGGCCATGGTCGCGTTCGACGAGCGGGTCGAGCCGGACGATCGTCCGGCGGTGATACGGGTGTCGGGCGTCGAGAAGACCTATCACACGCGCCGCGGCAGCGTCACCGCGCTCGCCGACCTGAGCTTCGAGGTGCGCGACCAGGAATTCGTCACCGTCGTCGGCCCGAGCGGCTGCGGCAAGTCGACGATCCTCAAGATCATCTCGGGGCTGATGCCGGCGACGGCCGGCCAGGTCGAGGTGTTCGGCGAGATCGTCGATTCGCCCCGGTCGGACGCGGGCATGGTCTTCCAGTCGCCGCGGCTGCTGAAGTGGCGGACCATCCTGGACAACATCCTGCTGCCGATCGAGATCCTGCGTCTGCCGCGCGCGAAATACATTCCGCGCGCGATGGAGCTGCTGGAGCTCGCCGGCATCAAGGACGCCGCGCACATGCGCCCGTCGGAGCTTTCCGGCGGCATGCAGCAGCGGGCCGCGATCTGCCGGGCGCTGGTCTACGATCCGAGGCTGCTGCTGATGGACGAGCCGTTCGGCGCCCTCGATGCGATGTCGCGCGACATCATGAACGTCGAGCTGATGAAGATCTGGAGCGAGCGGCGGAAGACCACCGTGCTGATCACGCACAGCATCTCCGAGGCCGTCTTCCTGGCCGACAGGGTCCTGGTGATGGGCGCCCGGCCGGGAACGATCGTCGCCGAGGTGAAGGTCGACCTGCCGCGGCCGCGCCATCCGCGCGTGCGGGCGAGCGCGGCCTTCATGGAGTTGTCCTCGCGCATCCATCGACTGCTCGGGGTCGAATACGCCTAAACGATCGGATTGGGAGAAAGCACATGACACTGATTGCAAACAGCCTGAGCGGCCAGATGGACGCGCATGTCGGCCTGTACGCCGACAAGATTCCCGACTGGGATGCATTTCCCGCCAGCCGCGGCTATCCGGAGCTGGAGCGCGCGCAGATCCGCTATATCGGCGCCGGCGGCTCGCCCAAGATCGACGATCCGTCGACGCTGAAGCCGGACCACTTCACCCTCAGCATCGTGCAGCAGCCGGTCGGCAAGTACGGCGCCTCGCACGCCCACGAGGTCGAGGAGGCCTTCCTCGTGCTGGAAGGCGTGCTGACGGTGGGCTGGGAATGGGACGGCGAGGTCGTGCTGGCCCGCCTGGGACCCAAGGACATGATCCTGCACGCAGTCAACCGCCCGCACGGCTTCAGCAACGACGGCTTCGATCCGGTGAAGGTGTCGATCATGGTCGGCAAGGCGAAGCCCTTGCCGCCCAAGTACATCTACCATCCCAAGACTCACGATCCCGCGCTGTCACGCGCGTTCGGCGCGCTGCCGGGCAAGAGCAAGCCACTGTCCTGGACGAGCAGCGATCCGCGCCACCAGGAGATGGCGCGCCACATCGTGCGCTACAGTCAGAAGAAGGCGGTCTGGACGCCGGCGGGCTTCGCACGGATCACCTATGTCGGCGAGGGTGGGGCGCCCGCGGGCACGTACCGCAAGGACCTGATCGAGGTGCCGCCGGGCGTACGGGTCCGCGCCTACGAGCGGGACGTCGAGGATGCCTATTTCGTCGTCGAGGGCTGCCTCACGGTCGGCTGGGAGGAGAACGGTGAGTTCGTCGAGAAGCGCCTGGGACCGAAGGACCTGATCTACAACCCGCCCGGACGGCGGCACTATTTCAGGAACGACGGCCACCACCATACGCAGTTCATGATGGTGGTCGGCACGCCTGCGCCGGAGAACGTGGACTTCCAGCCGGCCTGATCATGACCATTGCGTTTGAAACGCCGAAGGCGATCGTCGCCGACGGTGCGGTCTTCTCGTACCTCGAGGCGGGCTCGGGCCCGGCGGTCGTCCTGCTGCACGGCGTGGGATCGGGCGCGCGCTCGTGGAAGGCGCAGCTCGCGGACCTGTCCGGCACCTGCAGGGTGGTGGCCTGGGACGCGCCGGGCTACGGCAGCTCCACTCCCCTGGAGCCGGAGCGGCCCGATGCCTCCGACTATGCCGGCCGCCTGAGGAGCCTGGTCGATGCGCTGCAGGTCGACCGTTTCCATCTGGTGGGCCACTCCCTGGGCGCGATCAAGGCGGCGCGGTTCGCCTGCGAGCATCCCGACCGCGTGATGAGCTTGACGCTGGCCGGCCCGTCCACCGGCCATGCGCGGCTGTCGCCCGAGGAGCGCGACCGGCTGCGCAATGGCCGGATCGACGATCTGGCGAAGCTCGGTCCGCGCGGCATGGCGCAGTTGCGCGGCCCGCGCCTGGTCAGCCCGCTGGCGACAGAGCAGCACAGGCATGCGGTGATCGAAACCATGGCCCGCGTCCGGCCGGACGGCTATCGGCAGGCGGTCGCGCTGCTTTCCGGCGCCGATACCGGTGCCGACATCGCGCGGCTCGCGGGGCGGGTGCCGCTGCAGTTCGTCTACGGCGAGCACGACGTCGTCATGCCGCCGGAAAGCACGCTGGCCCTGGCGCGTCAGTGGCCGGACGCCATGGTTCACCGTATCGACGGCGCGGGACACGCCATGTACCTGGAGCAGCCGCAGGCCTTCAACGACCTGTTGCTGCGATTCATGGGCGCTACGCTTGCGCCGCGCGACGCGATGGTCGGCCTCGCCGCCGCAAATTAGCCCGAGATGCCGCAACGCGGCCACCTGGCCCCTCGAGACGCGGCCTTGGGCGCATTCACATGCGCCCAAGGCCGCTCCTTAGGGTGAGGTGTTTCGGCGATTCTGCGATCAGGCCGCCTTGCGTTGGCCGCGCACTACCGCGCGCAGGGCGTTCTCCAGGATGTCCATGCCGCGGTCGATCTCGGCATCGGTCGAGACCATCGGCGGCACTAGGCGGATGACGTTGAGGCGGCCGTGGCTGCCGCGCGACTGCAGCAGCAGCCCGTCCTTCTGACATTGCGCGACGACAGCGCGGCAGAGATCGTTGGCCGGCGCCTTGGTGCCGCGGTCCTCGACCAGCTCGATGCCGTACAGCACGCCGCGCCCGCGGATGTCGCCAATTGCCTCGATGTCCTTGGCCATCGCCTCGATCGCGCCCTGCATGCGCCGACCAATGGCGGCAGCGCGCTCCACCAGGTTGCCTTGCTGGATGATGTCGATGCTGGCCACGCCGGCGGCGCAGGCAATCGGATCGCAGGCATGCGAGCGGGTCGCGAAGTATCCGTTGTCGACTGCCTGCTGGGCGATCGCCGAGGTGGTGCACACTGCACTGATCGGCATGCCGGCGCCGAAATGCTTCGAGACCGTCATGATGTCCGGCACGATATCCTCGTGCTGGTGGCCCCACATCCGACCGGTCTTGCCGAGGCCAGTCTGCGATTCGTCCATGATCACCAGCATGCCGCGGTCGTGCGCCATCTTGGTCAGCGCCTTCACGTAACCCGGGGGCGGCACGATGATGCCGCCCGCGCTCAGCACCGGCTCCAGGATCACGGCGGCGGGTTTGGCGGTGAAGTTGGCGTCGGCGATCTCGAAGCTCACCTGCAGACACTTCTCGACGAAGTCGTTGCCGCCGGCCAGCGGCGAGCGATAGGCGTAGGGTGTCAGGATCGCCGAAGTGCCGGGCGCGGCGAGGCGATGCTTGGCGCGTCCCCAGCCGAAGGTCAGCGAGCGCGTCACGAACGAGGTCGAGCCGTGCAGCGCCATGTCGAGCGCCAGCACGTCGACGCCGCCGGTCGCCTTGCGCGCCAGGTCGATCGCCGCCTCGATGGCATCGCTGCCGCTCACCAGGAACAGCGTCTTCTGCAGCGGTGGCGTCAGGATCTCGCCCAACCGCCTGTGCAACTCCAGCCGGTCGACGTTCAGGAACGTCTTGGTCGAATGGCTGATCGTCTCAAGGCTGCGTTTCACCGAGGCGACGTAGAGCGGATGGTTGTGGCCGAGCGCGGCGGCCATCTGGCCGGAGCCGAAGTCGAGGTAGCGCTTGCCGGTAGTGTCGATCACCTCGATGCCCTCGGCCCGCTCGATGATCGGCCGGTTCTCGAGACCCGCCATGTAGGCGCCCGCGGGCGTCGGGATCATCCACTGGCCCGCGATCTCCTTGGCCTGCTTGGCGTCCATCACTTTTCCTCCAACGACTGCACTGGACAGGCGGCAAAACTACGCCCAAGATCGTCGAAAGTAAATTGTAGACAATTGAGATTCGGCAAATGGCATCAGCGGGCAGCCTGCCAGCGGCGGGGAAGGAGACGGGCAACGTCGTGTCGTTGCCCGAGACCATCCCGTATTTCCTGGCCGATCGCATCAAGGCGGGGATCATCCGCTGGCGCTATCCGCCGGGCAGCTCGCTGCGCGAGGCCGACCTTGCTGCCGAGTACGGCGCGAGCCGCGGGCCGGTGCGCGAGGCGCTGCGTATCCTCGAATTGCAGGGGCTGGTGGTCCATGCGCCGCGGCGCGGCTTCAAGGTCAAGCACTACACGGCCGACGATCTGCGCCATCTCTATCGTCTGCGCGTCCAGCTCGAGGCCGAGGTGATCGACGCGCTGTCGACCAAGGCGGTCGACGGGCTGTGCGATGCGCTCGACCGCATCAACGGCGTCATGCGCGACTTCGCGGCAAGGCGCGATCTCGAAGGCTATTTCTCGAACAACATCGAGTTCCACCAGCTCATGATCGACAGCACCGAGAGCTCGGTGCTGCGCACGATCCTGCACCAGGTCAACGCCATGTCGCTGCCGGTGAGGTTCATCCTACTCAGCGACGAGTTCTCCGGCCGCGCCGACTACAAATACCACCGCGACATCACACAGGCGATCCGCACGCGCAACTTCAAGCTGGCGCGCAGGATGACGGTCGAGCACATCACCGCAAATCTGCAGCGCGTCATCGACGTCTATGCCGAAGCGCTCGACCGGCATCGGGAGCGTTGACCATGACGGTTCTTGCAAGCCTGCCGCCGTCGGGAACGCTGGCCGTGGGGGAGCGGGTGCGGACCCTGCGGGCCGCCGGCAGGACGATCTTCAACCTGTCCGGTGGCGCGCCCGACCCCGCCCCGCCGGTCGGCTTGACGCCCCCGGCCATCACACCGGGCGAGAATGCGCTCGGTGACCCGTGGGGAGAGCCGTTCCTGCGCCGTGCCTTCGCTGAGCGCCTGGCGCGGCGCCACGGCGTCGTGCGTGGCGAGTGCGAGATGGTGGCGACCATCGGTGCGAAGCAGGGCGTCTACTTCGCGGCGCTGGCGCTGCTCGAGCCGGGGGACGAAGTGCTCGTGCTCGATCCCTGCTGGGTCACCTATGCGCCGTCCGTCGCGCTGGCCGGCGGCAAGGCGGTGCTGGTGGGACTGGCCAGGCCCGACAATCGTCTCGACGTCGCGGCCCTCGAAGCTGCGTTGACGCCACGCACGCGGGCCATCCTGGTCAACACGCCGCACAATCCCACCGGCCGGGTGTTCACCGAGGCCGAGCTTTCGGCGCTGGCCGATCTGGTAAAGCGTCGCGACCTTTGGCTGATCTGCGACGAGAGCTTCGATCTCTTCGTGTTCGACGATGGCCTGCACCTCAGCCCGGGCGCGTTCGACGCGATTCGCGACCGCACCATCCTGCTCTACTCCTTCTCCAAGGCGTTCGCCCTGCCGAGCTATCGCATCGGCATGCTGGTCGGCCCAGAGCCGGTCTGCCGCCTGGTCGCGACCTGCACGCAGCAGCTCATCTCGTCGGTGAGCCTCGTCTCGCAGAAGGTCGCCTGCGAAGCCATGGCCCAGGAAGCCGAGTGGGCGCCGTTCCTGCGCCGGACATACCAGGACAAGCGCGACGCCTGCCTCGAGATCCTGCGCCGCGATTCGCGCTTCGACGCGCCGACGCCGCAGGGCAGCTTCTACCTGTTCCCCGGCATCACGCGCTTCGGGCTGAGCAGCGACGCCCTGACGGCGCGTCTGCTCGACAAGGCCGGCGTCGCGGTGACGTCGGGCGCGGTCTTCGGCGCGGCCGGCGAGGGCCACATCAGGGTCAATCTCGTGGGTCCGCTGCCGGTCATTCTCGACGGGGCACAGGCTTTGCTACGAGGCCTTCCGGGATGACAGCGCTTCTCGAGATCGACCGCCTCAGCAAGAGTTTCGGCACGCTGCCGGTTTTGAAGGACGTGAGCTTGAACGTCGCCGCCGGCGAGGTCGTCACGGTGTGCGGCGCCAGCGGCTCGGGCAAGAGCACGCTCCTGCGATGCATCAACGGCCTCGAGCCGATCGACGGCGGCAGCATTCGCTTCAATGGGACCGAAGTCCCGCGAAGCCGGTCGGGCTTGCGCGAGCTTCGCCGTCATGTCGGCATGGTGTTCCAGTCCTTCAATCTCTTCCCGCACCTCACGGCGCTGCAGAACATATCGCTCGGGCCGCGCAAGATCCTGGGCAGGAGCACGGCCGAGGCGCGCGATACGGCGCTGCGTCTGCTCGAGCGCGTGGGCCTCGCCGACAAGGCCGACGCCTTTCCCGATTTCCTGTCGGGCGGGCAGCAGCAGCGCGTGGCGATCGCGCGCGCGCTCGCCATGCAGCCTTCCCTGATGCTGTTCGACGAGCCGACATCGGCGCTCGATCCCGAGATGGTGGCGGAAGTGCTCGACGTCATGCGCGGCCTCGCCGACCAGGGCATGACGATGGTGGTCGTCAGCCATGAGATGAATTTCGCGCGCGAGGTCGCCGACCGTGTCGCCTTCATGCACGCCGGCGCCATCGTCGAGGCGGCGGCGCCCGGCGATTTCTTCCGCGCGCCGCAGAGCGAGGAGGCGCGGCGCTTCGTGCGCACGGTGCTGGGGCAACGGATGTCGATCGAAGGAGGGGTGGGATGAAGAGAAGGCTGTTCATTGCGGGCGCGGGACTGGTCCTGGCCGCCGGGCCGGCGCTCGCGCAGGCGCCGGCCAACACGCTCGACGAGGTCAAGAAGCGTGGCGTCCTGCGCGTCGGCGTGCGCCAGGACGTGCCGGGCTTCGGCATCGTCGACGAGAAGGGCGAGACGGTGGGCTTCGACATCGACATCGCCAGGGAGATCGGCAATCGCCTGGGCGTGAAGGTCGAGCTGGTGCCGGTGACGGCGGCCACGCGCATCCCACTGCTGCAGCAGGGGCGCATCGACATGATCGCCGCGACGCTCACGCACTACCGCGAACGCGACAAGGTCATCGACTTCACCATCGGCTACTTCTGGACTGGCCAGAAGCTGATGGTGAAGAAGGACAGCGGCATCAAGTCCGCGGCCGACCTGGCGGGCAAGCGCGTCGGCACCACGGCGGGCGCGTTGGCGCTCAAGAACCTGGCGGCGGCGCAGCCCAAGGCGGTGGGACAGACCTTCGAGGGCTACCCCGAGGCCTTCCTCGCCATGCAGCGCGGCCTGATCGACGCCGTGGTCGCCGACATCATCATCCTGGCCGGACTGCGCGCCAACTCACCCAAGCCGGACGACTACGTGATCGTGGGCGACTCGCTCGGCGGTGGCGACTATGCGATCGGCGTGCGCGAGAACGATTCGAAGTGGCGCGATGCGTTGAACTTCACGCTGCAGGACATGTGGAAGGACGGCACCTGGGACAAGGTCTACGACAAGTGGATCGGACCGGGCACCAAGCTCAACCTCAAGAAGGACGAGATCGGCTTCAAGATGGAAGTCTGGGACTGACGCGGGATGTATCAGTTCGACTGGAGCATTCTGTGGGGAGAGGGCGGACGCCTTCTCCTCCAAGGCGCTCTCGTCACGCTCGAGCTGGCGGCGCTCTCGCTGGTGCTGGCGCTGATGCTGGGCTTCCTGTTCGGCGTGCTGCGCTGGTCGCAATTCGGGCCGCTCAAGCCCGTCTGCTGGCTCTACGTCGAGGTCCTGCGCAACACGCCGCCGCTGGTGCAGATCCTGTTCTGGTATTTCTCGGCCACGGTGATCCTGCCGCCGGGCCTTATCATGGCGCTGCGTGACTGGGGCTTCCAGTTCGTCGCCGTCGTCTTCGCGCTCGGCCTCTATCATAGCGGTTTCATCGCCGAGATCGTGCGCGGCGGCCTGAATGCCATTCCGCGCGGCCAGTACGAGGCCGCCGAGGCGATCGGCTTCAGCTTCCGCCAGTCGGTACGTTACATCCTGTTGCCGCAGCTGGTGCGCATCGTCGCGCCGTCGATCGTCAACGAGTCCGTCAGCCTGATCAAGAACACCTCCCTGGCGTTGGCGATCGGGGTCGCCGACATCACCTACCAGGCCCGCTACATCGACTATTCGAGCTTCCGCGGCGTCGAGGCGCTGGCCGCGACGACGATCTTCTATCTCGTTGTCTGCATGACCATCGCGGGACTGGGCCATTTGCTGCAGCGCCGGCTGTCGCGGCATCGGCGGAGCGCAGCATGAACTGGGATCTCGTCCTCACCGAGAACAACATCCGGCGCCTGCTGGTCGGTGATTGGCCCAAGTCGCTCGGCGGCGTGGCGCTCACCCTCGAGCTGTCGCTGATCGGCATCGTGCTCGCGACGCTGCTGGGCTTCCTGGTCGGGTACATGCGCTTCGCCGGCCCGCGGCCGGTACGCTGGGTCGCCGCGGGCTACGTGGAGCTGCTGCGCAACATTCCGCTGCTGGTTCTGGTCTTCTGGGCGTACTTCGCGCCGCCCTATTTCGGCTTCGAATCGACCAAGTTCGCGAGCGTGCTGGTGGCGATCGTGCTGTTCAACGCGGCCTACCTCGCGGAGATCGTGCGCAGCGGCCTCTTGTCGGTCCCGGTCGGCCAGGTCGAGGCGGCGCGGGCGATGGGCATGTCTTCCCTCCAGCTCGCGCTCTATGTCCAGCTGCCGATCGCGGCATACAACACCATCCCGGCGATGACCGGGCGCTACATCACGCTGCTGAAGGGCACCTCGCTCGCCTTCCTGATCGGCCTTGCCGAGGTGACGGAGGTCGGCCGGCAGATCAACAACCGCCTGCTGACGGCGCCAGTCGAGGTTTATGCGACCCTGCTCGCGATCTACTTCTGCCTCAATCGGGCGCTGAGCGCCGGCATGCGGCTGCTCGAGGACCGCCGCCGGTTCAATCGGCTCGTGTGCTTCTTCGCCCGGTGAGCCCTATTCGGCGGCGATCTTCGTATCCTTGAACCGGATCGACGGGATGGCGGCCGGCGCGCGCCCATTCGTGCCCGCAACAACGGCGCCGTAAAGGCCGTCGGCTGGTGACGCAGGCCGCGCTCGCCGTGCCCTTCTACCGGCAATCGTGTCGATTGCCGCCCTGGCGACAGGCGACGTCGAGACGGCACCTTGGGACAGAATGGCTTTTCGGCAATGATGCGCCGCTCATGGGGAGGTGAGGCTTCCCGCGGCCAAGGCAGGAAACCATGTCGGGAAGCTTCGAACTCCGTCGTCTTCGCTATTTCGTGAAAGTAGGGGAACTGCGGTCCCTGACGCGAGCGGCGCAAGCGCTCCATATCGCGCAGCCGGCTCTCAGCCACCACATTCGAGCCCTGGAGGACGAATTGGGCCTTCAGCTCCTGGAGCGGGGACCGCGCGGCGTCGCCCTCACCGAGGCGGGAACGCAGCTCATGGACGAGGCCCGCGAGACATTGGCTCGCATCGGCACGATGGTCGAACGCGTCAAGTCGGAGACGGCGACACCAGACGGCGAGGTCGTTGTCGGCGTCGGCCAGACCATCGGTTCCCTGCTCATGGTCCCCTTGCTCGAAGCCGCCGCCCAGCGCTTCCCTCGCGTCAGGATCCAGATCCGGGAATTGATGAGCGGGCTCCTGCCGGATCTCGTCCGCTCGCGCTCCGTCGATTTCGCCCTTTCGTACAATATCGCCACGGGCGACGGCGTGCAGGCTTACGGCATCCTGAGAGAGGACATGTGCCTCGTCGGTCAGCGCCGGCTGATGGCGTCCTTCGTGCCGCCCCAGGCCAAGACGATCGACGTGGCGGCGCTGGGCGGCATTCCGCTCTACCTCTCGCACAGGTCGCATGTCATGCGGGAGCTCATCGAACGCTGCGCCCACAGCAAGCGCGTCACGCTGAACGTCCTGGCTGAAGTCGATTCGCTCTACATCATGAAGGCGCTCGTGCTCGACGGCGCGGGTTGCTGCGTACTGTCCATGGCGAACGTGCATCGTGAGCTCGAGCATCGCGACCTGCGCATCGTCCGCATCGTGAAGCCTTCGATCCGCCGCGACGTGTGCCTGGTGCGCAGGCAAGGCCAGGTGATGTCGCGCGGCGCCCGTGAAGTGGCGCGGCTCGCCATGCAGATGCTTCTCGAGATGGTGCAGGCCGATGTCTGGGAAGCGATCCCGCTGTGCCGCCCGGCCGATATACAGAATTTGTTTTGACAGCCAAGCAAAGTCTGTATTGGCCGCCGGTGCGCAACGCGATGCAACTTGCAGCTCCTTCCATTTCATCGGACGGAGCGAGCTGTGACGCTGGAGATTCGTGACATCGAAGGGCCGCTTGGCGCCGACGTGATCGGCCTCGACCCCCTGGTCCGGATGACCGCCGACGATCTTCGCGCGATCGAAGACGCCTTTTGCCGCCGGCTGGTCCTCCGCTTCCGCGACATGCCGATGTCGGCCCAGGAGTTGTGCGACTTCAGCCGGCAGTTCGGCGAACTTCAGCCGCATATCGCCAAGCGCTACCGCCATCCTGACGTGCCCGACGTCGTCCTGATGACCAATCAGGACGACAAGGGAAATTTCGACCGCGTCGGCGCCGAGCGCGGCGTCGGCTGGCATTCCGACCTGGCCTACGACCGCATACCCGCGAAGGCGACGCTGCTGCATGCCGTCGCCATTCCGGACCGCGGCGGCAACACGAAGTTTGCAAACATGTACCTGGCGTTCGATACGATGCCCGATCGCCTGCGGCAGAAGGTGGACGGTCGCTTTGCGCGCTTCCGGCAGGGCGGCCGCCTGGCGTTGAACCAGGGCATCATGGAACCCGGGGCCGCGCCCGCCGATGTCGTGCATCCGGTCATCCGCACGCACCCCCAGACGCAACGGAAATCGGTCTACGCCAATCCCTATCATACCGTGTCGATCATCGGCATGCCGCGCGCCGAAAGCGATGCATTGCTCGACGAGCTGTTCGAATGGTGCGCACAGGAGCGCTTCCAGTGGCAGCAGGTTTGGCGGGTGGCCGATACCATCATGTGGGAGAACAGGTCCGCCTGGCACTCCGGCAGTGTCGACTACCCGCTCGACCAGCTGCGCAAGTTCTATCGCACGACCGTCAGGGGCACGGCCACGGTCGAGCAGCGGGAGGAAAGCCGGCTGCTGGCGATCGAGGCCGCCTGAAGGGTCGCCATGCGCAAGAATCCCGTCAGGACGCGTTGGCAGGAGAAGCACGTCGCGTCGAATCTCTGGATCGACATCGGCTGGCCCCTCACCGTCGAGCTGCTGTCGCAGTTGGAATACGACTCCTACACCATCGACTTGCAGCACAGCCTGATCGACCGCGGTGCGGTCACGTCGTTGTTGCAGGCGCTGTCGCTGGGAAACGGCGCGCCGATGGTGCGCATCTCTCAGAACGATCCGGCGGAGATCGCGTTCGTGCTGGACGCCGGCGCCTACGGGGTCATCTGCCCGACCGTCGAGACGCCTGATCAATGCCGCGATTTCGTCGCCGCGTGCCTGTATCCGCCCCGCGGCAATCGCAGCTGGGGCCCCGTGCGCGGCCTGCTGTACGGAGGCGCCGACTACTTCCAGCGCTCGGCCGATGAAATCATCAAGGTCGCCCTGATCGAAACGGCGCGCGGTATCGACAATCTCGACGCCATCGCCGCGACGCCCGGGCTGGACATGATCTATCTCGGGCCGAACGACCTCGGCATTTCCTACGGCGCGGCGCCTTCCTATACGCCCAACCATCCGCGCGTGGACCAGGCCATGGAGTTCTTCGCCGACGTCGCGCGCAGGCATTCCATCGCCGCCGGAATGCATGCCGCGAGCCCGGAAGTGGCGCGCGCGGCTCGCGACAAAGGCTTTGCGTTTCTGTCGCTCGGCTATGCCTCGAAGATCATGATCGCCGCCGCTCGGCGGCTGCATGAAGAGGTATTCGACAAGACGCTTCGAACGACATGAAGAGAGGAATGAACATGACGGCCCAGGGCTCTAAGATGCATCGTCGGAGCTTGATCAGCACGCTTGCGGCGCTGCCTCTGCTTGGTCAAGTCGCCTCGCCGGCCCAGGCACAGGAAGGGTATCCGAGCAGGGCCGTCACCTTGGTGATTCCCTTCGCGCCCGGCGGCGGCACCGACATTGTCGGGCGCATCCTGCAGCAGAAGCTGTCCGAGAGACTCGGGCAGTCGGTCGTGGTGTTGAACAAGCCCGGCGCGGCCGGCACCATCGCCACCAACTTCGTCGCCAAGGCGGCGCCTGATGGCTACACGCTGTTCCTGTCGTGGGACTCGCACGCCATCAATCCCCTCGTTTACAAGAATCTCCCGTACGACACGTTCAAGGACCTCGTCCCCGTGACGCTGGTCGCGAGGGTGCCGCAGGTCATGGCCACCTGGGGCGAACTGCCGGCGAACACCCTGAGCGAGTTCGTGGCGCTCGCCAAGAGCGAACCCGGCAAGCTGAACTACGCTTCCGTCGGTCCCGGCAATTCCAATCACCTGATGTCCGAGTACTTCCATCGTCTCGCCGGCATTCAGTTGATGCATGTGGCGTACAAGGGCGGCGGCCCGTCGATCGTCGCCATGCTGTCCGGCGAGGTGGCGTACAGCTTCTTGTCCTACGCATCGCTGCGCGGGCACATCAAGTCGGGCAAGCTCAAGGCGCTCGCGGTGGCGGGCACCAAGCGCCTGTCCGATATTCCCGAGGTTCCGACGATGTCGGAAGCGGGTTTCCCGGGCTTCGAGGCATATGCCTGGATGGGGCTCTTTGCACCGGCCGGCACCCCTGAACCGGTGATCGCCAGGCTCAATCGCGACGTCGTGGCCGTCCTGAAGGATCCGGAAGTCCTCGCCAAGCTATCGGACGTCGGCGCGGAGCCGGTGGGCAGCACGCCTGCCGAACTTGATGCCTACGTGCGCAAGGAACACGACAAGTGGGCCCTGTTCGTGAAGGAGGCGGGGCTCCAGTTCGAGTAGCACGCAGGTCACATGCACCTCGTGCCCGGCGAAACGACCATCGCCGGCGCGCGCGACGGTCGGCGTCCTATTGGGCTGCGATCTTCGCTTCCTCGAACGCCGGCATGACGTCTTGTGCAAACCCGCGCAGCTGGTTCTTGAATTCCGTCGGCGACAATCCTTCGGCCCAGTGGATCATGAAGTCCTCCAGCCCGGGGTACTTGGCCTCGATCGATTTGATCCCGTCGATCACCTGGGCGGGCGTGCCGCACAGCCATGCCTTCTGCTTCACGCCGTCACGGATCGACGGGATGGTGGCCGGCGCGCCCGGCGTGCCCCACGTCCGCCCCTGGTCGTCCGCATAGCGCACGAAGCCGAACGGCGCGAACCACTTGTAGCGTTCGTCATGCGCCGGCTCGATGCGCCGGATCGCCTCTTCCTGGCTGTCGGCCATGTAGAGACCGGCTCCCCAGATCATGTCCTCGCCGAGCTTCTTGGGGCGGCCATGGCGGGCGCAGGCGTCGTGATATGCCCGCACGACATCGTCGAGGATCTTCTCGCCGTTCAGGTCCACCATGGCCTTGAGGCCGTAGCGCGCCATCATGTCGATCGTCCGTCCGCTGGCGATCGGCATCCAGATGTCGACGGGCAGGTGCTTGGGACGCGGCACCATCGTGATCTCTTTCAGCCGGTAGCCGCGGTAGTCGACGGCGGGCGGGCACTCGAAGTACTTGCCCTTGAAGTGGAAGGAGTCCTCGTTGAAGCATTTCAGCAGGAGCTGGACCTGCTCCTCGAAATACTCGCGGTTGGCCTCGGCATCGATGAGCGGCGCCCCGAAGGTTTCCACCTCGCGACTATGGTAGCCGCGGCCGACGCCCATGATCAGGCGGCCGTCGGTCACGATGTCGGCCATGGCGTAGTCCTCGGCCAGCCTGATGGGGTGCCACATCGGCAGGACGTTGAAGGCGCACCCGAACTTCAGCCGCTTGGTCTGTGTGGCGAGCCACAGGCCGAGCTGCACGAGGTTGGGCAGGCATTCGTAGCCCTCGTGCTGGAAGTGGTGCTCCGCCGTCCACAGCGCGTGGTAGCCGAGCTCGTCCATGAGCCGGGCGACATCGCGGGCGGTGGCGAATACCTCGCTCAGGCGCTCGCTGGAATAGCGGCGCTCGTCGGCCGGCGTGCCGTGGAGGCCGACATTGTCAAGGTCGATCTGACCCACATACAGGGCGTGAAACCGCTTGATCATGTGACCCTTCCTTCAGCGACAACGTCTTTCGCGATGGGCGGTCGTGGAGGCGTCTATTTTGACCAGAGGCGCACGGCTCGTCACCCTCCTACGCCAAGGCTTCGGAGGGCCATGCCAAGAATTCAGGGCTCGCCCTGCGTAGCGCGCCGCGCGAGGCAGGGCTATTCCGCGGGCGGCACGAACATGTAGCCGATGCCGCGCACCGTGCGGATGACGGTCGGCTTCTCCGGCGTCGGCTCGATCTTGCGCCGGATGCGGGTGATGCGCAGGTCGATGGCGCGGTCGAACGGGTCGCGGCTCCTGTGGCTGGTCGTCTCCAGCAGCCAGTCGCGCGACAGCGGACGGTTGGGGTTCTCGGCGAAGGTCTTCAGGATGTCGAACTCGCCCGAGGTGAGCGCCACGTCCTTGCCGGCATTGTCCAGGAGCTGGCGCTTGGGCAGGTCGAGCGTGTGCTGGCCCATGCGGACCCGCTCCAGCAGCGACGGCGTCGACTTGTTGACGGAGCGGCGCAGCACGCTCTTGCAGCGCGCGAGAAGCTCGCGCGGCTCGTAGGGCTTGGCGACGTAGTCGTCGGCGCCGCTCTCCAGCCCGAGCACCTTGTCCACGGAATCGCCCGCCGCGGTCAGCATGATGATGCCGACCCTGGTGCTGCTTTCGCGCAGCCAGCGGGCCAGCGCAAAGCCGTCCTCCTGGCCGGGAAGCTGCACGTCGAGCAGGACGAGATCGGGCATGGCGCGCGAAATCTGCCGGCGCATCTGCGCGCCGTTCTCGACGGCGATCACCTTGAGGTCGTGGTTCATCAGGTAGGTCTCGGCCGCCTTACGCTGAAACGCATCGTCCTCAACCAACAGAATGGAGGGTTGCAGCATGACTTGATCCGAAATAAATGTTTTCTCTAATTCAGACAAAATACCATGATTTCTCAAGGATATATAGCCGTTTCTTGATATATTTGATACAGTTCTTCGCCTAATTCGCCACAGGCGCAACACATGTCCTTCCCACCCTTAGAGCCGCGACCCGGGATCGTCTCTATCCCTAGTTCCAGCGATCCGGACTCTCTTGGGGACGGACGTTGCCGCGAGGCAAAGTCAGTCAGCCGATCGGCGCACGGGCAAGGACGACGAACTGGGCCGCCACGCCTCGGCGCGGACGAAGGACGATGACTGTCATCGCGACTGAGCCGGTAGCCCAGGCTGAGCCAGCCGCGACGGCGAGCCAAGAGGCCTTCGTCCGCGCCGAACTCATTCGCCGCCTGTTCGAGGGCTCGGCGCAGTCCCGCTACTTCTCCTTCGTCCTGTGGCCGGTGATCGCGGCGATCTACTGGCGCCAGATCGACCTGATCGAGCTCGCCGGGCCCTTCGCCGCCCACGTCGTCGTCACCCTGGGCTTCGATGTGCTGCGGCGGAACTTCAATCGCGCCAATCCGCCCGACGACGAGGTCGTCCGCTGGGGCTGGTGGTTCGCCGCGCTTTCCCTGCTGGCCGGCGCGTGCTGGGGCGTCGCGGGCTACATGCTCGCCTCCAAGGACTACGAGCTGCAACGCATGCTGCTCGGCCTGGTGCTGCTGGCGACCATCACCACGGCGGTGCCGATCCGCTCGGCGCATCCGCCGACCTTCTTCACCTTCGCCGGCGCGACGACGGCGCCGCTCCTGTTCGTGCTGCTGACCTCGGCCGATCCGTTCTATCAGCTCGTCGGCATCGCCGGCGGCGCCTATGTCGGCCATCTCATGGCCTATGTACGCGACGTCCATCGCTGGCAGTACGACAACATCGCGCTCGCCTACCAGAAAGAGGATCTCGCCCGCCGCCTGCAGGTCGCCTACGACGAGGCGCGTCACGCGCGCGACATCGCCATCGGCGCCCAGCGTGACGCCGAGAGCGCCGACCAGGCGAAGTCGACCTTCCTGGCCACGGTCAGCCACGAGATCCGTACCCCGATGAACGGCGTCCTGGGCATGATCGACGTGCTCGAACGCACCGAGCTTTCGGTCGAGCAGCGCGAGGCGCTCAGCACCGTGCGCTATTCGGCGTCGGCCCTGTTGCGCATCATCGACGACATCCTGGACTTCTCCAAGATCGAGGCCGGCCGGCTCGATCTCGAGCAGATCGAGCTGTCGACCGTCGAGCTGATCGAGGGGGCGGCCGAGACGCTGGCGCCGCACGCGGTGGCCAAGGGGCTGAGCCTCGTCGCCTATGTCGCCGCCGACGTGCCCGATCGCGTGGTCGGCGATCCGCTGCGCCTGCAGCAGATCCTGTTCAACCTGCTGGGCAACGCCATCAAGTTCACCGAGGCGGGCTCGGTGCGGCTGTCGCTCGAGAGTGCCGGCGACGGCCTGCTGCGCATCAGAGTCGTCGATACCGGCATCGGCCTCACCGACGAGCAGCGCAATCGCCTGTTCCAGCCGTTCGTGCAGGCCGACAGCTCGACCACGCGCCGCTTCGGCGGCACCGGGCTCGGCCTGTCGATCGTGCGCCGCCTCGCCGAAGCCATGCAGGGCGGGGTCGAGGTCTCGAGCAAGCCGGGCGAGGGCTCGACTTTCATCGTCACCGTGCGGCTGGGCGCGGCGGTTCCTGCGAGCCGCGGCGAATCGATCCTGCGCGGCCTGTCGCTTGCCGTCGCCTTGCCCGATGCCGACGAAGCCTGCGCCATCGCCCGCTATCTCGCGGATGCGGGCGCCGAAGTGGCCATCTATCCGGACGGCAATTTCGTCGGCATTCTCGTTGCAACCCCCCGTGCGGAGATCTACCTGCCGCGGCCCTATCGCCGCGATGCGCTGGTGCGCGCCGTCGCCCGCGCGGTGGGCCGCGCGACCGACTCCGTGGCGAGCACGCCGCCCCGCCCAGCGCCGCTCAATGGCCGCGTGCTGGTGGTCGACGACAATTCGGTCAACCGCAAGATCCTGGCGCGACAGCTCGAAATGGCGGGCGCCACGACCGATTCGGCATCGGGCGGCGAGGAAGCGCTCGAGCTGTGGCGCACGGGCCGCTACGACCTGGTGCTGGCCGATCTGCAGATGCCGACCATGGACGGCTTCGAGCTGGCGCGCCGCATCCGCGCCAGCGAAGCGGCCGAGCGCAGGGCGCGTACGCCGATCCTGGCCGTCACCGCCAGCACGCTCGAGGACCAGGAGCAGAGGAGCCGGGCGGTCGGCATGGACGGCTTCATCACCAAGCCGATCGGCATCGAGCAATTGCGGGCCACGCTCGATGTCTGGCTGAAAGGCGTCAAATGAACCAAAGCCCCTATCAGGCCTATGACCGCGACAAGCTCGTCGAACTGTTCGGCGACGATCCGCGGACCCTGGCCGAGGTCGAGCGCGAGTTTTTGGACACCGCCCGCGAGGCCGCGCGCGAGATCACGGGCACCGACGACTTCACGATGATTGCCCGCGCCGCCCATCGCCTGAAGGGCGCTTCGGGCATGATCGGCGCGCTCGCGCTGCGCCGGATCGCCGAGGCCATCGAACGGGCCGCCAAGGCGGAGGACCTGTCGACCGTGCGCCGCCTGCGCGAGATGTTCGACCCCGAGGTCCGCCGCGTCGCCGAGCAGGCGGGGGTTCCGGTGGAGTAATCATGCTCTTCCGGACCGCGCGTGAGGTCGCGTCTTACGCGACCCAGCGCGCGGTCCGAAAGAATCTGAGGTGTGTGCTGGCAGTGCCAGCATTTTTTTGGCGGGCTACGGTCCGCCAAAAAGATCGGACGAGGACGAAACTGTTGCGTCCGCTGCCACCCGATGAGATAACTTTGATTATCTATCGCGTGACCGTAGTTTTATTGTCGCTGAATAGGACAGGAGCTTGCGTCCGTCCTGCTCGAGCAGGCCGCGCATGAAGGCGAGCGACTTGCCGTGGCGCGGCACCTCGACCCGCGTCGTGAGCGGCGCAGTAGGCGTGCCGGCCGCTAAAAACTCGGCGGCGAAGGCGACGGTCGAGGGCGCCATGCCGGTGACGAGGCCGGCGGCGCGTGTCACCGCCGAATCGGCGAAGCTCATCATGTAGCCGCCGTGCAGCACGCCACCGGAGTTGCACATGTGCGGCAGGGTGGGCTGGACCAGCGAGGCGCCGTCACTCTCCTTGCGGGCGTAGGAGGGACCGATATGGCGGGAGTAGACGCTGGCGTTCGACAGCAGCTCGAAGCCGGCCGGCACGCTCTGGGCGACGAGCGCCGGCCGGGCGGCCGCCGACGCGTCCTTGCGCTCCATCGCCTTGACGCGCGGAACGTGGCGGCACACGCCCGACCACAGCGCGATGGTCTTGCCTTGCTGGGTGACGCTGCCGCGCGCGAAGGCGAGCCGGCCCGTCACCTGCAGCGGCTCGCCGCTCGCTTCGAGCGGCAGGCCGACGCGGCCGGCGTCGAGGAATTCCACGGCGATGCTCACCGTCACGGCGAAGGCGGTGTTGGTGCCGCCGTCGGCGGCGCGCCCGGCGACCAGACAGAGCGCGTAGTCGGCGAAGGTGAGCGTGGCGCCGCCATGCACGCCGCCGGCATAGTTGCCGTGCCGCTCGTGCGTGGGCAGCACGCAATGCACGCTGCCCGCCTGCCGCGCGTCGCCCTGGATGCGGTAGTAGAACGGCCCGATGTGATCCTCGAAGGGATCGGGCGGCACGAAGACCGAGTAACTGCCGAGGTCGATGGAATCGGGCATCCGGAGGCTCTTGTGAAGCTTTGCTGCGGCGCTCTAATAGATGAAATTCCCCCACCGACAAAGAGCCACGGAGCGAAACGTCATGGCGTCAGGCGTGCATAAGGTCGACATTTCCTGGGATCGCCGGTCCGGTGGCACGGTCGCCAATGTCGTGTTCGACAATTCGCGCCGGCTGAACGTAGTCAATCCGCCGGCCTTGCTCGATCTCACCGAGGCCTTCCTGGGGCTGGCGCGCGAGGACGACCTGCGCGCCGTGGTCTTCTCCGGCGCCGGCGGTCGCGCCTTCATCGGCGGCGCCGACATCAACTACATGACCAGCATGAAGAGCTCGGAAGACGGCCGCGCCTTCATCACCATGATCCACAAGCTCTGCCAGGCCATCCGTGACTGTCCCGTGCCGGTGATCTGCCGCATGGAAGGCTACACCCTGGGCGGCGGGCTCGAGGTGGCGGCGGCCTGCGACATGCGCATCGCCGCCGACAACGCCTTCTTCGGCATGCCCGAGGTGCGGGTCGGCATACCGTCGGTGGTCGAGGCGGCGCTGCTGCCGCGCCTGATCGGATGGGGCCGCACCTCATGGCTGCTCATGACGGCGGAGAACATCGACGCCGCCACGGCCGACCGCTGGGGCCTGGTCGAGCAGGTGGTGCCCGCCGCCAGGCTCGATGCGGCGGTCGAGCGCTGTGTCGCCTCGATCGTCGAGGCCACGCCCAAGGCGGTGCGGGCGCAGAAACGGCTGATGCGGCGCTGGGAGCGCCTGTCGCTCGACGAGGCGGTGCAGGCCGGCATCGACGCCTTCGCCCAGTCGGTCGCCGACGGCGAGCACATCGAGCGCATGGGCGCGTTCGTCAATCGCAAGAAGAAGTAAGAGTCATGCTGGATCGCCGTCGGTTCATCCTGTCCACCGCCGCCCTTGCGGCCCCGGCTTCTGCCTTCGCGCAGGCATGGCCGGGCAAGCAGATCAGCCTGGTGATCCTGTTCGCCGCCGGCAGCGGCACCGACACCATGGCGCGCATCTTCGCCGAGAAGCTTTCAGCCCAGACCGGCCAGCCCGTGGTCGTCGACAACAAGCCGGGCGGCAACGGCACCATCGCCGGCGCCTTCGTGGCGCGCGCCGCCCCCGACGGCCATACGCTGATGTTCACCTCGAACACCTCGCATGCCGCGGCGCCGGCGCTGGTCAAGAACATGCCGTACGATCCGGTCAAGGACTTCGAATGCGTCGGCCTGATCGGACTGGTGCCGTTCGTCGTGGTCGCCAATCCCAACGCCCCGTTCAACAACGTCAAGGAGCTGGTGGCCTACGCCAAGTCCAATCCCGGCAAGCTCTCCTTCGCCAGCGGCAACAGCACCGGCGTGGTGGCGGGCGAGACGCTGAAGCGCATGGCCGGCATCGACGTGCTGCACGTGCCCTACAAGAGCGTGCCGCCGGCGCTCAACGATACGCTGAGCGGCACGGTGAACTACCTCTTCTCCGACGTCGGCACGGTGCTGCCGCACATCAAGGCGGGCCGCGTCAAGGCGATCGCCTCGATCTCGAGCCAGCGCTCACCCAACCTGCCCGACCTGCCGATATTGCGCGAGCAGGGCATCGATTTCGACCTGGACGGCTGGTACGCCATCTTCGCACCGGCGAGGACGCCGCGACTGGTCATCGACAGGCTGAACGCCATCATGCGCCAGGAATATTCGAGGCCGGAGATGCAGCAGCGCATGGCCGACATCAACGTCATCCTCAAGCTCGGCTCGCCGGAAGACCTGCTCGCCTTCCAGAGGGCCGAGATCGACAAGTGGCTGAAGCTGGCCGGCGAGGCCGGCATCCAACCGGAGTAGGCTCATGAGCAAGACCGTCCGCATCGGCTGTCATTCGGGTTTCTGGGGCGACACCGAGACCGCCGCCGTCCAGCTCGTGCGCCACGGCAAGGTCGATTACCTGGTGAGCGACTATCTCGCCGAGGTCACCATGTCGATCATGGCGGCCCAGAAGCTGCGCAATCCGCAGATGGGCCACGCCACGGATTTTGTCCAGGTCGTGATGGCGCCGCTCGCCCGCGAGATCGCCGAGAAGAAGATCAAGGTGATCACCAACGCCGGCGGCGTGAACCCGCAGGCCTGCCGCGACGCCGTGCTCAAGGCGTGCGAGGCGGCGGGCGTGAAGCTCAAGGTCGCCGTCGTGCTGGGCGACGACCTGCTGCCGCGCGTCGACGAGCTGCGCGGACTCGACATCCGCGAGATGGATACGGACGCTGAGCTGCCGGGCAAGATCGTCAGCATGAACGCCTATCTCGGCGGCTTTCCGATCGCCCGGGCGCTCGGCGAAGGCGCCGACGTCGTGATCACCGGGCGCTGCGTCGACTCGGCGGTGACCCTGGGCGCGTTGATCCACGCCTTCGGCTGGACCATGGACGATCACGACAGGCTCGCCGCCGGCACGCTCTGCGGCCACATCATCGAATGCGGCGCGCAGTGCAACGGCGGCAACTTCACCGACTGGCGGCTGGTGCCCGATTATGACGACATGGGCTTCCCGGTGGCCGAGGTTTCAGCCGACGGATCGTTCGTGCTGGGCAAGCCCGAGGGGAGCGGCGGCCTGATCACCACGGCCACGGTGGCCGAGCAGATGCTTTACGAGATCGGCGATCCGCGCGCCTACATGGTGCCCGACGTGGTCTGCGATTTCACCCAGGCGACCTACGAGCAGGTCGGCAAGGACCGCGTGCGCGTATCGGGCGCCAAGGGCCGGCCGCCGACCGACAGCTACAAGGTTTCGACCACGTGGCCCAACGGCTACAAGCTCAGCGCCATCTTCATGCTGGGCGGCCGCGAGGCGGTGGCCAAAGGGCAACACAGCGCCGAGGCGATCGTCAAGAAGACGCGCCGCATGTTCCGCGAGAAGAACATGGGCGACTACCGCGACCTCAGCATAGAGATCATCGGCGGCGAGGCGACCTATGGGCCGCACGCGCGCACCCAGGACAGCCGCGAGGTGGTGGTCAAGATCGCGGCCAAGCACGACCAGAAGGAGGCGTTGGGCCTGCTCGGCCGCGAGATCGCGCCCATGGCGACCGGTGGCGTGGTCGGCATGACCGGCAGCTTCGGCGCTGGCCGAGTCTCGCCCTCGCCAGTGATTCGCATGTTCTCCTGCCTGGTGCCAAAGACCCTGGTGCCGGTGACGATCGAGATGGACGGCCGCAGCATCACGATGGAGCGCGCGGCCAAGAGCGGCGGCTTCACGGCGGCGGACCTGCCGGTCGAGGCGCCGGCCGGCCCGTCGCTGCCGGCCACCGGCCCGAACGCGGCGACCGCGACGGTGCCGCTGGTGGCGCTGGCCTACGGTCGCTCGGGCGACAAGGGCGACAACGCCAATATCGGCATCTTCGCACGCCGGCCCGAATACGAGCCCATCCTCGACGCGGAGGTGACGGAGGAGGCGGTGGCGAAGTACTTCGCCCATCGCATCCAGGGCAAGGTGAGCCGCTGGCGGCTGCCCGGCATCCACGGCTTCAACTTCCTGCTGCGCCAGGCGCTGGGCGGCGGCGGCATGGCCTCGCTCAAGGCCGACCCGCTGGCCAAGGCGTTCGCGCAGATGCTCCTGGATATGCCTGTCCGGGTACCGGCATCGCTGGCCCAAAAGCTGGCGGCTTGATGTATCCTGCGGGCATGACCGCCCCTTCCAAGAACGACGACCGCGCCGAGCGACTGGCGGCCGCCTTGCGGGAAAACCTCAAGCGTCGTAAGGCGCAGGCACGCGCCCAGGACCGTATCCGGCAGGACGGCGCCAAGACCGAAGCTCAGCCCCCCAAAAGCCCCTCCAAATGACCATTCTTTCCGATCGCTGGATCCGCCGCATGTCGCAGGAAAAGGGCATGATCGAGCCCTTCGTCGACGCGCAAAAGCGCGACGGCGTGATCTCCTATGGGCTGTCGTCCTACGGCTACGACGCGCGCGTCGGCAGCAACTTCAAGATCTTCACCAACGTCGATTCGGCGGTGGTCGACCCCAAGAACTTCGCCGCCAACAGCTTCGTCGACCGCACGACCGACATCTGCATCATCCCGCCCAATTCCTTTGCCTTGGCGAGCACCGTCGAATACTTCCGCATCCCGCGCGACGTGCTGGTGATCTGCGTGGGCAAGTCGACCTATGCGCGCTGTGGCATCATCGTGAACGTGACGCCGCTCGAACCCGAGTGGGAAGGCCACGTCACGCTGGAATTCTCCAACACCACGCCCTTGCCGGCCCGAATCTACGCCAACGAGGGCGCCTGCCAGTTCCTGTTCCTGCAGGGCAACGAACCTTGCGAGACCTCCTACCGCGACAAGGCCGGCAAGTACCAGGGCCAGCGCGGCGTCACCCTGCCCAAGATCTGACGGGAGGAGGGATCATGGACCGACTCCGCATAAAGGGCGGCCGCCAGCTCAACGGCAAGATCCGCATTTCCGGCTCCAAGAATGCCTCTCTGCCGTTGATGGTCGCTGCGCTGCTGACCGACCGCAAGCTCACGCTGCACAACGTGCCGCGGCTCGCCGACATCACCACCATGATCCAGCTCCTCAAGCAGCATGGCGTGGAGGTGAACGCGGGCCCCGGCGAGAACGGCCACGACCGCGGCACGACTCTCACCCTGCAGGCCGGCAAGATCGCGTCGACCACGGCGCCCTACGACATCGTGCGCAAGATGCGCGCCTCGGTGCTGGTGCTGGGGCCCCTGCTGGCGCGCGAAGGCGAGGCGCGGGTCTCGCTGCCCGGCGGCTGCGCCATCGGCGCGCGCCCGGTCGACCTGCACATTGCCGGCCTGAAGGCGATGGGTGCCCAGATCGACATCGACGGTGGCTATCTTGTCGCCAAGGCGCCCAAGGGGCTGAAGGGCGCCCGCTTCACCTTCCCCAAGGTGTCGGTCGGCGCCACCGAGAACCTGATGATGGCGGCGGCGCTGGCCAAGGGCACGACGGTGCTCGACAACGCCGCGCGCGAGCCCGAGATCGGCGATCTCGCCGAGTGCCTGGTCGGCATGGGCGTGCCGGTGCGCGGCATCGGCACGGAGACGCTCACCATCGAGGGCGTGCGCTCGCTCAAGGACGCCTCGCATCGCGTCATCCCCGATCGGATCGAGACCGGCACCTATGCCATGGCGGTGGCGATGACGGCGGGAGACGTCGAGCTCCTGGGCGGCCGGCTAGACCTGATCGAATCGGCGGCGCAGACCTTGGGCGCGGCCGGCGTCACGCTCGAGAAGACGGAGAAGGGCCTGCGCGTGCATCGCACCAACGGTGCGCTGACCGGCGTCGACGTCATGACCGAGCCCTATCCCGGTTTCCCGACCGACCTTCAGGCGCAGATGATGGCGCTGATGACCCGCGCCGAGGGCGCCTCGATGATCACCGAGACGGTATTCGAGAGCCGCTTCATGCACGTACCCGAGCTGGCACGCATGGGCGCCAACGTCACCGTCCATCACGAATCGGCCCTGGTGCGCGGGGTGCCGAAGCTGCGCGGCGCGGAGGTCATGGCGACCGACCTGCGCGCCTCGGTGTCGCTTGCCATCGCGGCCCTTGCCGCCGACGGCGACACCGTCGTGAACCGGCTCTATCATCTCGATCGCGGCTACGAGCGGCTCGAGGAGAAGCTCGCCGCCTGCGGCGCCGACATAGAGCGGTTGAAATGATCATGGCGTCCAATCATCGCGTCGCCGGGGGCGCGCCACTCCAGTGGCGCGTCTTCGCGCGCAACCCCGAAGATCGCGCGACTGGAGTCGCGCGCCCCCAGCCATGAGCGGACTGAAACTGACCGCGCTGGACGCGGACGACCTGGACGTCATATCGGCGGCGGTCCAGGACGCGCTGGTGGCGGTGCGCGACTGCGCCTATCTCAAGGACGAGAAGCGCTTCGTTCTGCTTTTGAACCGGTTCCGCTGGGAGGCCGACCCGACCGTCGACGCCGCCTATTCGCGCACCCATTCCGCCCTTGTTTTCAACGAGGTGACGGCCGTCCATCATCAGCACATCCCGCTCGGCGAGCCCGACCGCATGCTCGAACTGCTGGCTGTGTCGCAGGAACATGAGCGTTCAGTCACGCTGCGGTTCGCCGCAGGCCGCGCCATACGGCTGGAAATCGGCCGGCTTGCGTGCCATTTGGGGGATGTCGGGGAGCCTTGGGCCACCCCGTGGAAGCCCGCCCATCCGGTCGAATAGCCCGGCTCAGGCGGGCATTCGTTACTGGAGCAACTGTCGTGTCCGGCGAAGCCAACGAAAAGCTCATCCTGGCGCTGCCCAAGGGCCGCATCTTCAAGGAAGCGTCGCCTCTGTTCGCGCGCGTCGGCATCGAGCCGGAGGCGGCCTTCGCCGATCCCGAGGCGCGCCAGCTTCGCTTCACCACGAACCATCCCGACCTCGACATCATCCGCGTGCGCTCCTTCGACGTCGCCACGTTCGTCGCCTTCGGCGCCGCCCATCTCGGTATCGCCGGCTCCGACGTGCTGATGGAGTTCGACTATCCGGAGATCTATGCGCCGATCGATCTGAATATCGGCCACTGCCGCCTGGCCGTCGCCGAGCCTGCCGAGATGGCGAGCGGCGACGACCCGAGGCGCTGGAGCCACGTCCGCATCGCCACCAAGTATCCCGAGGTGACGCGCCGCCACTTCGCCGCGCGCGGCGTGCAGGCCGAGTGCGTGAAGCTCTCGGGCGCCATGGAACTGGCGCCGTCGCTCGGCCTCAGCCATCGCATCGTCGACCTCGTCGATTCGGGCCGCACGCTCAAGGAGAACGGCCTGGTCGAGATCGAGCACATCGCCGACATCACCTCGCGCTTCATCGTCAATCGCGCCGCGCTCAAGACGCAGCCCGAGCGCATCGGCCGCTGGGTCGACCGCTTTCGCGAGATCTCAAGTGCAGCCTGAAGAGGGGCTGCCTAAACGGCTCGATGCTGCGGCGCCGGGCTTCGAAAAGGATTTTTCGACCTTCCTCGGGCGCAACCGCGACAGCGACGAGAACGTCGATCGCGTCGTCGCCGACATCATCGCCGACGTGCGTGCCCGCGGCGATGCGGCGGTCGTCGAGTACACGAAGAAGTTCGACAAGGTCGACACCGATGCGGCGGGCCTGCGCATCGCCGATGCCGAGCGCCGCGCGGCGGCGGCCAAGGCCTCGCCGGCCGAGCGCGAGGCGCTGGCCTTCGCCGCCCGGCGCATAGAGGCCTTCCATCGCGCACTGATGCCCAAGGACGTCGACTTCACCGACGCCACCGGCACGCGGCTGGGCGCGCGCTACCGGCCGATCGATTCGGTCGGCGTCTATGTGCCCGGCGGCACTGCGGCCTATCCGTCGTCGGTGCTGATGAACATCGTGCCGGCCAAGGTGGCGGGCGTGGCCCGCATCGTCATGGTCGTGCCGACGCCTGGCGGCGTGCTCAATCCGCTGGTCATGCTGGCGGCCGAGATCGCCGGCGCCGACGAGGTCTGGCGCATCGGCGGCGCCCAGGCCGTGGCGGCGCTGGCCTACGGCACGCAATCGATCGCGGCGGTCGACAAGATCACCGGCCCGGGCAACGCCTATGTCGCGGCCGCCAAGCGCCGCGTATTCGGCCAGGTCGGCATCGACCTCATCGCCGGCCCGTCCGAGATCCTGGTCGTTGCCGATGGCCGGAACGATCCCGCCTGGATCGCCGCCGATCTTCTGTCGCAGGCCGAGCACGACGCCTCCTCGCAGTCGATCCTGATCACCGACGATGCCGCCTTCGCCGATCGCGTGGCCGCCGCCGTCGAGACCGAGCTTTCCGGGATGGCGCGCGCCGACATCGCGCGGGCGAGCTGGCGCGACAATGGCTGCATCATCCTGGTGCCCGACCTTTCAGCCTCGGCGCCGATCGTCGACCGCATCGCCGCCGAGCATGTCGAGCTCGCGATGGAGGCGGCCCCCGCGGAAGCGCTCGCCCAGCGCATCCGCCATGCCGGCGCGATCTTCATCGGCCGCCACACGCCCGAGGCGATCGGCGACTATGTCGCCGGCACCAACCACGTGCTGCCGACCTCGCGGGCGGCGCGCTTCTCCGGCGGGCTCGGCGTCGCCGATTTCCTGAAGCGCACCTCGCTGGTCGCCTGCACGCCCGAGGCGCTGGCCGAGCTGGGGCCGGCGGCGCTGGCGCTGGCCGAAGCCGAGGGGCTGGGCGCGCACGGCCGGTCGGTGTCGATCCGGTTGAACCGCCGCGGCTAGGTCGCATGACCGCCCCATGACGACCAAGGTCGCCCGCCGCATCATCGACGTCGCGCTCGACGAGGAGTCGGTGGCGCGGCGCTCGCCCGAGGTCGAGCACGAGCGCGCGGTGGCGCTGTTCGACCTCCTCGAGGAGAACGATTTCGCCCTGGTCGGCAACGCGCCCGGTCCCTATCGGCTGCGCATCGGCATCTTCGAGCAGCGGCTGGTGTTCGACGTGCGCGACGAGGGCGACAACAAGTTGCGCGACATCGTCCTGTCGCTGACGCCCTTCCGCAAGGTCGTGAAGGACTACTTCCTGATCTGCGAAAGCTACTACGCCGCCATCAAGAAGCTCAGCCCCTCGCAGATCGAGGCGCTCGACATGGGGCGGCGCGGCCTGCACAACGAGGGCTCCGAGCTGCTGCGCGAGCGGCTCGACGGCAAGATCGAGCTCGACCTCGACACGGCGCGCCGACTGTTCACCCTGATCTGCGCCCTGCACATCAAGCTGTGATGCGATGGCGATGAACGGCCTTCCCGCCAGCGTGCTGTTCGCCTGCAGCGAGAATTCCGTGCGCTCGCCGATGGCCGAGGCGCTGGCCAAGCGGCTCTACGGCCAGGCGTCGTACATCGATTCGGTCGGCGTCCGGGCGACCGGTGTCGACGGCTTCGTCGCGGCAGCGTTGGACGAGGTCGGCATCGACGTCCATCGCCATCACGCCAAGACGTTCGGCGACGTCGATCCGAGCTCGTTCGACCTGATCGTGACGTTGTCGCCCGAAGCGCATCACCAGGCGCTGGAAGTCACGCGCGGCACGGCGGCCGAGGTCGAGTACTGGCCGGTGCCCGATCCCAGCGCCGTCGAAGGTTCGCGCGAGATGCGGCTGGATGCCTATCGCCGCATGCGCGATCAGCTCTTGGCGCGCCTGAAGGTGCGCTTCGGCGCACCCTCGGGCCCATCGGTGTAACTCTTACTGGTGAGCCGTCTCAGTGATGTGGCCGGACTGGTCGAGCGCCACCTCGACGTCGGCCGGGCCCTTGTAGGCCAATGCATGCCAGGTGCCGGCGGTGTCGCGGTACAGGCTGTTGACGCCGGTGTAGCCTGCTCCGCGGATGTGCTCCTTCACGTAGGCTTCCTCGGCCGTGCCGTTCTGCGGCGCGACGGTGCCCTTGGGATCGCGTGCCAGCGGCGGCATGGCGTTGTAGTTCTGGGTGGCGGTCGACACGCCGGTTCCGGCGAGAGGAACGGACTGCGCCTGGACGGCGGATGCAGAAGCGATGCAGATGCCAAGCAGGCTGAGCGTGATAAGCGTACGATTCATCGAACTACTCCTCGGTTACTAACGCGGGCGGAGCATTCGTCCGGATTGTGATTGAAATGTGCCGAATACGCGTCGCTGCACGCATGGCAGAGTCCATGCGCGCAATGCTTCGTGTAAGTACGACGTAAGTTTAGTTGGCGCCGTGATACCACGCGCCGCGATGCGCGGTGCGGCGTGCGAGCGGCAGGTTGATGATGTCCATGAACACGGACACAGCACCATCGCCGCCGACGAGGTCGCCTTCCAGCACATCGACGTCGAAGGTGAGCTTGTCGCCCTCGAGCTTGGGCGACTTCAGCACGACGACGGCATCGACGACCGCGGCCTTGGCCTTCATCAGCACCGACACCGTGGCGTTGGGCGGCGTCTTGGCGAAGCTGTCGTTGCCGCTCCACTCCTCGAGCAGATGGGCGGTGAGTGCATGACCCGCCGAGCGCACCGGCCGGTCGGCGAAGATGATGGCATTGGGCGACACGCCCTCGAGCACGAGCTTGCCGCCGCCGAGCTTGGCGCCCTTGGCATTGAGCACGATCATCGACGGCACGACACGCGGCTGCTGCGGCTGGCCGATGACCTTGGGCGCGCCGGGGCTGGTGGTCGGCGCGGCCGTCTGCGCGGCGGCCGGCAGCGATGCGACGACGACCGGTAGGGCGGCGACGGCGCCGAGGAGGGCCAGGAAACGGATGCGGTTCATGGCGGACCTCAGTAGCACGGCAGCAGCGGGGGCTTGCCGCAGGTCGGCTGGTTGTAGCGCTGCTGGTAGCGCGGATCGATGTCGGGCGGCGGCGGCGCGCCGACCGCGGTGCCGTAACTCTGCGGCGGCGGCACGTAGGGATGGGTGGGCGAGGGGTTGGACCAGCCGCTGAACGTGCTGGTGCCGTGCGGGTCGCCGATGTTGGGCGTCTCGCCGCCGGTCGTCTGGCTGGTGCCGTAGTAGGTGAAGCCGTTGGAGCCCATGCCGAACCAGATCGTGTCGATGAACACCGAGGCCGGACCGTCGGCCTTGCCCAGGCTGCCTTCCAGCACCTGGACATCGAAGGTGAGCTTCTCGCCCTCGAGCTTGGCCGCCTTCAGCACGACCACGACGTCGGCGACCGACGAGCCGTCCTTGCTGAAGACCGAAGCGGTGGCGTTGGGCGGATCCTTGGCGAAGCTGCCGGTGCGCCAGATGTCGACCATCTCGGGCGTCGCCATGTGGCCGACCGTGCGGGCGGGGCGGCTGGTGAACAAGGTCGCGGTCGGCAGCACGCCGTCGAGGATCAGCTTGTCGCCCTCCAGGCGGCCGGCCTTGGCGTTGAGCACGATCAGCGCCGACGAATACCGCCGGTTGGTCGGAACGCCGATCGTCTTGGGTGCGGCCGCAGCCGCCGTCGGCGCGACCGGCGCCGGAGCCGGCGTTTGCGCGAAAACGTGTCCGGAAGCCAGGGTCAGGGCGGCCAGAAGGCCGCCAACAAGGCTGCACGTCTGCTGTGCGTTCATTTGCGACTGGTCCTTCTTTCCCCGGGCGTTCGCAGCCGCGCTTTGTATAGGCGAAAGCAATCCCCCGGTCGAGTTGACTAAACCTTGTCGGCAGCCCATTTTCCGGCCGCTTTAGTTCTCAATGCTCCAACCGGAGGCCGGATGGCCAAGGAAGACCTGATCGAATTCACCGGAGTGGTGTCCGAGCTGCTGCCGAACGCGATGTTCCGGGTGAAGCTCGACAACGACCACACGATCCTCGCCCATACGTCGGGCAAGATGCGCAAGAACCGCATTCGCGTGCTGGCAGGCGACCGCGTCACCGTCGAGATGACGCCCTACGACCTGACCAAGGGCCGCATCACCTTCCGTTTCAAGTAGGCGTTGAGCGCCCAGCCGATCCCGCCGCTGGTCCTCGCCTCCGCCTCGCCGCGCCGGCTCGACCTGCTGCGGCAAGTGGGTATCGAGCCCGTCAAGATCGATCCCGCCCACATCGACGAGACGCCTGCGACGCGCGAGCTGCCGCGCGCCTATGCGCTGCGCATGGCAAAGGCCAAGCTCGCCGCCGTGGCCGGCCGTCATCCGGGCCTGGTCGTGCTGGCGGCCGACAGCGTCGTGGTCTGCGGCCGGCGCATCCTGCCCAAGGCCGAGACCGAAGGCGAAGCGCGCGGCTGCCTCGGCCTGCTGTCGGGCCGCCGGCATCGCGTGCTGGGCGGCGTCGCCGTCGGCGCGCCCAACGGAACGGTGCGGGCGCGCCTGGTCGAGACCGTCGTGCGCTTCAAGCGGCTGGAGGCCGCCGAGATCGACGACTACATCGCGAGCGGCGAATGGCGCGGCAAGGCCGGCGGCTATGCCGTCCAGGGCCGCGCCGCACGCTTCGTCAGCTTCCTCTCCGGCTCCTACAGCAACGTCGTCGGCCTGCCGCTCTACGAGACGCTGGCCCTGCTGAAGGTCGTGGCATGAGCCGCATCGACCGCCTGATCTGCCATGTGCTGCCCAACGCCTTCCTGATGGCGCTGGTCGCCGATGGTCGGCTGGCCGAGCTGCAGATCGTGCGTCGCGACAAGCCGACGCGCGTCGAGAGCGTGTTCCTCGGCCGGCTCGAGCGGGTGATGCCCGAGCTCGACGCGGCCTTCGTCGATATCGGCATCGGCCGCTCGGGTTTCCTGCGAGCCGAGGACCGCGCCGGCATCGACGACTGGCCTCCGCCCGGCGCGCCGCTGCTGGTGCAGGTGCGCAACGACGCCGAGGGCGAGAAGGGACCGCGGCTCTCGATGAACCTCGCCGTCACCGGCCGCTATCTCGTCTATCACCCGGTCGGCTCGGGCGTCGGCTTCTCGCGCCGCATCGAGGGCGAGAGCGAGCGCGAGCGGCTGCGCCGCCATGTCGAGGGCCTGCTGGAAGGCGGCATCGTGCTGCGCACGGCCGCCGCCGGCGCCGGCGCCGAGGTGCTGCGCGCCGACGCCAACCAGATCATGGAGCGCTGGGAGCAGCTTCGCCGCCATGCCTTGGAGGCCCAGCCGCCGGCCGACCTGTCGGCCCGCATGCCGGGCGAGCGCGATCCCATCGCCCGCGCGCTGCGCGACTACGGCGCCTCGCTCGAGGAAGTGGTCCTCGACGATCGCGGCATGGCGCGCACGCTGCAGGACGAGATGGATCGCCTCGGCGAGAAGATCCGCGTGCGCTGGCACAACGGAGCGATGCCCGCTTTCGATATCGACGACGTCGAGGGCCAGATCGACACCGCGCTCGCTCCGCGCATCGTGCTGGAGAGCGGCGTGGAGGTGCTGTTCGAGCCGGGCGAGACGCTGACCGCCGTCGACGTCGACAGCGGCAGCGCCGGCGGCCGCCAGGGCCGTGCGCCGCGCCGGCCGGTCGAGGTCAATCTCGAGGCCGCGCCGGCGATCGCCCAGCAGCTCCGCCTGCGCAACATCGCGGGCGCGGTGGTGATCGACTTCGTGACCATGCGCAGCACCTACGATCGCGACAAGGTGCAGGCCGTTCTTGCCGAGGTCCTTGCCGAAGACCCGGTGCCGACCCAGCTCTACGGCTTCACGCGGCTCGGCCACTTCGAGTTGACCCGCGCCCGACGCGGCGCGACGCTGGCGGCCCAGCTCGAGGCACTGCAACACAAGGCCGATGACTGACCGACCGATCCCGCTGCGCGCCGTGCGCACGGCCGCCAAATGCCCGACCTGCGGCAAGGAGGTCGTCGCGGAGTACCGGCCGTTCTGCTCCAAGCGTTGCGCCGACATCGATCTCGGCCGCTGGCTGAAGGAAGGCTATCGCATCGAGACCGACGAGGCCCCGACCGACGAGGAGCCGGGCGGCCCCGGGCCTCCCGGGAACAGGCCAACTGGACAGGAGCGCTGACGCGTCCTATAAGCCCGGCCGCCAACACGGCGCGCCCAGGTAGCTCAGTTGGTAGAGCATGCGACTGAAAATCGCAGTGTCGGTGGTTCGATCCCGCCCCTGGGCACCATTCCCCTGACCGACCTGGTTCTTTGTCGTCGGCGCGCGTTCGCCGGGTGCTCAGAACCCTCGTAGAATCAGGCATTTCAGCGTATATTGATGCTCGGTACGGTTCGCGCCCGTCCGGTCGCATCCGGCGTTTCCGGGTACACTGTGGGTACACTCGGAAGGCCGGGTACACTGACGGTCCGCTGGTTACGAGGGACCACTCCCATGGATGAACTGAGCGACACGAAGATTCGCAATGCCAGGCCGGCGGCCAAGGAATACACGATTGCTGACGGCCAGGGGCTTAGCGTCGTGGTACGGCACAACGGGACTAAGTTGTGGCTCTATCGCTACCGCTTCGGCGGCAAGCGCAAGAACATGTCCTTCGGCATCTTCCCCGGCGTTGGACTGAAGTCCGCGCGCGACAAGCGTCACGAAGCCGAGAAGATGCTCGATCAGGGGCAGGATCCGGCCGCAGTGCGCGAGGCGAAGCGAAAGGACGAGGAGAAGCACAAACACACCTTTCGCGCGGTCGGGGAGGAATGGGCGACTACGAAGCTCGAAAAGGAAAGCAAGGCCAAAGCGACGATCAAGCGGGAACGCTGGAATCTCGGTCAGCTCAATCGCGAGATCGGCGATCGACCGTTGTGCGAGATCGAGCCGCCCGATTTGCTGACGGCGATGCGGCGCGTCGAAGCCCGCGGCCGCTACTATACGGTCGGCCGGCTGCGCTCGACGGCCTCGCGGGTCTTCCAATTTGGTATTGGCGCGTCGTATTGCAGCAGCGACCCCACCCGGGATTTGAAGCACGCGCTTACCAAGGCCCCCAAGGCGAACCCTCGCCCGGCTCTGACCGACCCGGACGACGTCGGCGACCTGATGCGCCGCATTGAAGTTTACGACGCCAAGAACGGCGGGTTAGTACGCTACGCGCTCAAGCTGATCGCCTTGACCATGGTGCGGCCTGGCGAGCTGCGGCTAGCGGAGTGGACCGAATTCGACGAGGCGAACCGGGTATGGCTGATCCCCGCCGAGAAGATGAAGATGCGCGATGATCACGAAGTGCCTCTTTCCCACCAGGCGCTCGCTATCCTTTCGAAGCTGCGGCCGTTGAGCGGCCGATGCCGTTACTTGTTCTCATACGATGATGATGTGCCTATGTCCGACAACACGGTCAACAAGGCTCTACGGATCATGGGCTACGCGACCGGTCCCGGAGGCGACCACTGCGCGCACGGCTTCCGCTCGACCGCGTCGACCTTGCTCAACGAGGAGGGTGCGTTCGACGGCGATGTCGTTGAATCCCAACTTGCCCATGGCACGGAGGAAAAGAAGCGGCGGCGACGCGACGAGGTGGTGCGGCGCCAACTTGGCAAGGGCGACAAGAACAAGATCCGGGGCATCTATAATCGTGCGGCTTATTGGGCCGAGCGTGTACGTTTGATGCAGCATTGGGCTGATCGGCTCGACAGCCTGCGCGACGGGAGGCGCACCGTCTCGCTAAGCAGGTCTGCTGCCTAGCTTGCTCTTGATTCGACCCTGGGCAGCGAGGCGTGAAATTCGTCCACGCTGTCGAGGTCGATCATGGTCTTGCCTCCCATTTTATAGGCCCTGATCCGCTGCTGGGCGATCAATTCGTAAGCCTTGGTCTTTCCGAATTTGCCATAGCGGCAACCGTCCTTGAACTCGACGAGCCGACGCTGCTTACTGTCATCATTGTTAACTATGATTCGTGCAAGTGCGTCGATCATTTCTGCCGTGGTTAGACCAAGACCCGCTGGACGAGTGGGCGTTTGCATGTCGCGACCTGCTACTGGCGCGCGCTTGAGAGGGAGGCGTCGTGGAGGAGGCTGTCGGCGCTCCGGCTGATCCTGTTTCGACGCCATCGACACGTAGCCTCATTGCCTAGGATACCTCGGTTTACACCGCCAACAGTGCCGAACAAAAGGTTCCCTAACGCTTCCGCGAACGCCAGCGTGCCGTAGCGTGCAAATCGGACGGACTGGAAGCGAGTACAGCAGCGACAAATAGGCCGGATTTTCAGACCGACTGGTCAAGTCAATCGCGAAGGGCTTATTCGGCTACTACAGCGAGGGAATAGGACAGTGCCCAAAGAAGCCGGCAAGGTGACGCGCCGTGGACGCCGCGACCCAGAGGCTCGTGAGCGACAGGTGACTCGTCATCCACCGGATTGGCGCCCACGGCCCCGAGGCATCCGTCGAGTGATCAGCCTGTGCCTCGGAGAGAGTGAGAGGGCGATTCCGGCCCCATGACGGATTTGTAGGTCAAGAGAGAGTCTCCTGACTGTCCGTCGCGGAGTGTTCCTCATGGCAAAGGCCGTTCAGAAGATCATCCTCAGCGCCTCGCGCGACATCCCCTTCAACAAGCTGGTGCTCAGCCAGTCCAACGTGCGACGCCTGAAGGCTGGCGTCTCGATCGAGGACCTGGCCGAGGACATCGCCCGCCGCGGGCTGCTGCAGAGCCTCAACGTCCGGCCGGTCCTCGATGCCGAGGGCGCCGAGACCGGCACCTTCGAGATCCCGGCCGGCGGCCGCCGATACCGGGCCCTCGAGCGGCTCGTCAAGCAGAAGCGGCTGTCGAAAACGGCGCCGGTCCCCTGCATCGTACGCGATCCGGGGACCGAGATCTCGGCGGAGGAGGATTCGCTGGCCGAGAACCTCCAGCGTGTCACCCTGCATCCGCTCGATCAGTTCCGCGCCTTCAAGGCGCTGCGCGACCAGGGCGCCGGCGAGGAGGAGATCGCCGCCCGCTTCTTCGTGGCACCGGCCGTGGTGAAGCAGCGGCTCCGCCTGGCCTCCGTCTCGGAGAAGCTGCTCGACATTTATGCTGAGGACGGCATGACACTGGAGCAGCTCATGGCCTTCACCGTGACCGCGGATCGTGGGCGGCAGGAACAGGTCTTATGCCGATATCGGCATAAGACCTGTTATGTGGAGCACGAGATTATGCTGAGTAGAGGCAGGCATGTCCTTGCTACACTTGGATAAGTTCAGGCATCTACTCGGCATAATCTTGATCCCTTCAGCC